>NZ_QOAZ01000027.1 GCF_003574675.1 Azohydromonas sediminis | reverse complement strand
GCGCGCAGGCTCATCGACGCGAGCGGGCGCGACATCCGGCTCGAGGTCGACGGTGGCATCAAGGCCGACAACATCCGCCGCGTCGCCGACGCCGGCGCCGACACCTTCGTCGCCGGCAGCGCGATCTTCGGCCAGAAGGACTACCGCGCCGTCATCGACGCGATGCGCAGCGCGCTGGCGGCACCGCGGGCGCCGTCGCCCTGAGTCGGCGCGCGGTCCGCCCCTTCCGGGAGACGACGATGAACGCACCGCTGTACTCGATCCCCGGCACCGCGCCCGTGGCGCCCGCGCCAGCGACCGAGACGGCGCAGGGCGTCGCGGCCGCGCGCACCGTCGGCGACGTCCTCGCGCAAAGCCAGGTCGAGGCCGTGATGGACGAGCTCGACCGCGACCTGATCGGACTCGCCCCGGTCAAGCAGCGCATCCGCGACATCGCCGCGCTGCTCGTGATCGACAAGCTGCGCATGAACCTCGGGCTGACCGCGCAGACGCCGAGCCTGCACATGTGCTTCACCGGCAACCCCGGCACCGGCAAGACGACGGTGGCGATGCGCATGGCCGAGATCCTGCACCGGCTGGGCTACGTGCGCAAAGGCCACCTGGTGGCCGTCACGCGCGACGACCTCGTCGGCCAGTACATCGGCCACACGGCGCCGAAGACGAAGGAGGTGCTGAAGAAGGCGATGGGTGGCGTGCTGTTCATCGACGAGGCGTACTACCTGTACCGGCCCGAGAACGAGCGCGACTACGGCCAGGAGGCGATCGAGATCCTGCTGCAGGTGATGGAGAACCAGCGCGACGACCTCGTCGTGATCCTCGCCGGCTACAAGGACCGCATGGACACCTTCTTCCAGTCCAACCCCGGCATGAGCTCGCGCATCGCGCACCACCTCGACTTCCCGGACTACTCGCCGGGCGAACTGCTGCAGATCGCCGACAAGATGCTCGCGGCGCAGAACTACCACTTCGGCCCCGGCGCGCGCGAGGCGTTCGACGAGTACATCCACCACCGCATCCGCCAGCCGCACTTCGCCAACGCGCGCAGCGTGCGCAATGCGCTCGACCGCGCGCGGCTGCGCCAGGCCTCGCGGCTGTTCGCCGAGCGCGACCGCGAGCTCACGCGCGACGACCTGACGACGATCGCCGAGAGCGACATCCGCGCCAGCCGCGTGTTCGGCGCCGCGGCCGACGATGCACGCGCCGCCTGACGGCGCTCGACTCACCGATCGCTGAGGCTGCGCTTAAGCAGTTCTGAGTGGCGCTGCGGCGCCAGATCCGTAAAGTCGGTGTCGACACCACATTCAGTATCGAGACCGCGATGGAAATCGGCCGCACGACCCTCAGCAAGTTCCTGATGCAGGAGGCCCGCCGGCTGGGCCTGGACACCGACCTGACCGCGCTGCTCAACGACGTGCAGACCGCGTGCAAGTACGTCGCGTCGGCGGTGGGCCGCGGCGTGCTCGCCGGCCACCATGGCGACGCCGGCAACATGAACATCCAGGGCGAGGAGCAGAAGAAGCTCGACGTGCTGAGCAACGAGCTGTTCATCTACCACCTCGAGTCCGGCGGGCACCTCGCCGGCATGGCCAGCGAGGAGATGGACGAGCCGCTGCCGATCAGCGAGGGCATCCCGCGCGGGCCGTACCTGCTCGTGTTCGACCCGCTCGACGGCTCGAGCAACCTCGACATCAACATGTCGGTCGGCTCGATCTTCTCGGTGCTGCGCGCCCCCGACATCAGCCGCCCGCCGGTGGAGGCCGACTTCCTGCAGCCCGGCACCAAGCAGGTCGCCGCCGGCTACGCGCTGTACGGGCCGTCGACGATGATGGTGCTCACGCTCGGCGACGGCACGCACGGCTTCACGCTCGACCGCGAGATCGGCGCCTTCATCCTGACGCACCCGCACCTCAAGGTGCCGGCCGCGACGCAGGAGTTCGCGATCAACACCAGCAACGAGCGCTTCTGGGAGCCGCCGGTGGCGCGCTACGTCGAGGAGTGCATCCAGGGCAAGACCGGCCCGCGCGAGAAGGACTTCAACATGCGCTGGGTCGCCTCGATGGTCGCCGAGGTGCACCGCATCCTGATGCGCGGGGGTCTGTTCATGTACCCGAAGGACACCAAGGATCCGTCCAAGCCCGGCCGGCTGCGCCTGATGTACGAGGCCAACCCGATGGCGATGCTGATCGAGCAGGCCGGCGGGCGCTGCTCGACCGGGCGCGAGCGCATGCTCGACGTGCAGCCCACCGCGATCCACCAGCGCATCCCGGTGATCCTCGGCTCGCGCGACGAGGTCGACCGCCTCGACCGCTACCACCACGAGTACGACACCGGGCAGGACAAGCCATTCCGCTCGCCGCTGTTCAACACGCGCTCGCTGTTCTCGTCGTTCGCCCCCGGCGGCGCCAACTGAATTCCATCCTCGAGAGTCACGCCATGTCCCGCCGCCATCCCGTCATCGCGATCACCGGCTCCTCGGGCGCCGGTACGACCACGGTCACGCAGACCTTCCAGCACATCTTCCGGCGCGAGAAGATCAATGCCGCCATCGTCGAGGGCGACTCGTTCCACCGCTACGACCGCGCCGAGATGCGCGCGAAGATGAAAGAGGCCGAGGCCGCCGGCAACCGCCACTTCAGCCACTTCGGCCCCGAGGCGAACCTGTTCGAGGAGCTCGAGCAGCTGTTCCGTCAGTACGGCGAGAACGGCACCGGGCGCATCCGCAAGTACCTGCACAACGAGGAGGAAGCCGAGCCGTACAAGCAGTCGCCCGGCACCTTCACGCCCTGGGAAGACATCCCGCCCGACACCGACTTGCTGTTCTACGAGGGTCTGCACGGTGCTGTCGTGACCGACAAGGTCAACGTCGCCCGCCACGCGGACCTGCTGATCGGCGTCGTGCCGTCGATCAACCTCGAGTGGATCCAGAAGCTGATCCGCGACAAGACCAAGCGCGGCTACAGCCACGAGGCGGTCGTCGACACGATCCTGCGCCGCATGCCCGACTACGTGAACTACATCTGCCCGCAGTTCACGCAGACGCACGTCAACTTCCAGCGCGTGCCGCTAGTCGACACCAGCAACCCGTTCATCGCGCGCGACATCCCGACCGCCGACGAGAGCATGGTCGTGATCCGCTTCGCGAACCCCAAGGGCATCGACTTCCCGTACCTGCTGTCGATGCTGCACGACTCGATGATGACGCGGCCGAACACGATCGCGATCCCGGGCGGCAAGATGGGGCTGGCGATGCAGCTGATCTTCACGCCGATGATCCTGCGCATGATGGAAATGAAGAAGCGAGGCTAGGCCCACCGCCGAAGCGGCCTGCGGCCGCCTCCCCTCGCGGGGGCCACGCCGACGGAGCGGCGAAGCCGCATCGGCGGCGTGCGCCGGCAAGAGCTTCCGCTGCGCGGTTCGCCATCGATCCCACCCGCTGCGCCTGAAACGACACCCCGACACGACGACGCCATGACTCCCAGCCTCAAGACCCTCGCCGACGCGATCCGCATGCTCGCGGTCGACGCCGTGCAGCAGGCCAACTCGGGCCACCCCGGCGCGCCGATGGGCATGGCCGACATCGCCACCGTGCTGTGGCGCCAGCACCTGAAGCACGATCCGGCCGACCCGGCCTGGCCTGACCGCGACCGCTTCGTGCTCAGCAACGGCCACGGATCGATGCTGCTGTACGCGCTACTGCACCTGACCGGTTACGACCTGCCGATCGACGAACTCAAGCGCTTCCGCCAGCTGCACAGCAAGACGCCGGGCCACCCCGAGGTCGGCATCACGCCGGGCGTCGAGACCACCACCGGCCCGCTCGGCCAGGGCATCACGAACGCGGTGGGCATGGCGCTCGCCGAGGCACTGCTCGCCAGCACGTTCAACCGCCCCGGCCACCGCATCGTCGACCACCGCACGTGGGTCTTCCTCGGCGACGGCTGCCTGATGGAAGGCATCAGCCACGAGGCCTGCTCGCTCGCCGGCACGCTGGGCCTCTCCAAGCTGATCGCGGTGTGGGACGACAACGGCATCAGCATCGACGGCCACGTCGAGCCCTGGTTCAGCGACGACACGCCCAAGCGCTTCGAGGCCTACGGCTGGCGCGTGATCCGCGACGTCGACGGCCACGACGCGGCCGCCGTAGACGCCGCGCTGCGCACCGCGATGGACGACGTCGGCAAGCCCACGCTCGTGTGCTGCAAGACGGTGATCGGCCACGGCAGCCCGAACAAGGCCGGCACGCACGACGTGCACGGCGCCGCGCTCGGCGCCGCAGAGGTCGCCGCCACGCGCGCCGCGCTCGGCTGGCCGCACCCGCCGTTCGAGATCCCCGCCGAGATCCGTGCCGCGTGGGACCAGCGCGAAAAGGGCGCGAGCCTGCGCCGCCAGTGGACGCAGCGCTTCGACGCCTACCGCGCCACCCACCCCGACCTGGCCGCCGAGTTCGAGCGCCGCGTGATGCGCCGTGCGCTGCCCGCCGACTACCCACGCCGCAGCGCCGAGGCGCTGGCCAAGGTCGTCGCCGAGGCGGCGACGATCGCGAGCCGCAAGGCCTCGCAGAACGCGATCACCGCGCTGCTGCCGCTGCTGCCCGAACTGCTCGGCGGCAGCGCCGACCTCACCGGCTCGAACCTGACCGACGGCAAGACGAGCGTGCCGGTGCGCCGCGGCCCCGAAGGCCTCGCGGGCAACCACGTCAACTACGGCGTGCGCGAGTTCGGCATGAGCGCGATCATGAACGGCGTCGCGCTGCACGGCGGCTTCATCCCGTATGGCGGCACGTTCCTGACCTTCTCCGACTACGCGCGCAACGCGGTGCGCATGTCGGCGCTGATGCACCAGGGCGTCGTCTACGTCTACACGCACGACAGCATCGGGCTCGGCGAGGACGGACCGACGCACCAGCCGATCGAGCACATCGCGAGCCTGCGGCTGATCCCGAACAACCGCGTCTGGCGCCCGTGCGACGCCGTCGAGACCTTCGTCGCGTGGCAAGCCGCCGTCGAGCGCCGCGACGGGCCGACGTGCCTGATCCTGTCGCGGCAGAACCTGCCGGCGCAGATGCGCAGCGACGCGCAGCTCGACGCGATCCGCCGCGGCGGCTACGTGCTCGCCGGTGCCGACGCGCCGGCGCAGGTCACGCTGCTGGCCACCGGCTCCGAAGTGGCACTGGCGATGGCCGCGCGCGAACAGCTCGCGCAGGAGGGCATCGCCGCGCGCGTCGTCTCGATGCCGTGCTGCGAGGTCTTCGACATGCAGGACGCCGCGTACCGCGCGCAGGTGCTGCCGCGCGACGTGCCGGTGCTCGCGATCGAGGCCGGCGTGACGAACTACTGGCGCGCCTACACGGGCTTCGACGGCGACGTGATCGGCATCGACCGCTTCGGCGAGTCGGCGCCGGGCCCGCAGGTCTACGAGGCGCTGGGCGTCACGACGGCGCGCGTCGTCGAGCGTGCGAAGGCGCTCGCCGCGAAGGGCGCGCGATGAGCCGCCGCCTCGACCTCGGCGGACGCCTGCTGCAGCGGCAGGCGTACTGGCACGGGCAGCCGCTGGGCGCGGTGCTGTTCGACCTCGACGGCACGCTGCTCGACACCGCTGCCGACATCGCGCTCGCGCTCAACCGCGCCGTGGCCGAACACGGCTGGGGACCGCTCGCCGAGGCCGACGTGCGGCGCATGATCGGCCGCGGGGCACCGATGCTGGTGCACCGCGCCGCAGCGGCGCAGGGCCGCACGCTCGACGACGCGACGCACGCCGCCGTGCTCGAGCGCTTCTTCCACCACTACGGCGCGCTGCAGGACTTCGACGAGTGCGCCGCCGAACCGTACGGCGGCGTCACCGAGTCGCTGCAGCAGCTGCACGACGCCGGGCTGCACATCGCCGTCGTCACGAACAAGCAACAGCGCTTCGCGACCGGCCTGCTGCAGAGGCTGGGGCTGTCGGGCTCGGTCGACCTCGTCGTCGGCGGCGACACCTGCGAGCGCCGCAAGCCCGACCCGCAGCCGCTGCTGTACGCGTGCGAGTCGCTGCACGTGCCGCCGACGCAGGCGCTGATGGTCGGCGACTCGATCAACGACGTGCAGGCGGCGCGCGCCGCCGGCATCCCGGTGGTGTGCGTGCCCTACGGCTACAACGAGGGCCGCGACCCGCGCTCGCTGCCGTGCGACGCCTTCGTCGACACGCTGGCCGACCTGCCCGCGCTGCTGCTGCGCGAGGCGCAGCCGGCCTGATCCGCTTCCACACCCCACCTTTCGAGGACGACCCATGGCCCTGATCTCGCTGCGACAGCTGCTCGACCACGCCGCCGAACACGGCTACGGCGTGCCGGCGTTCAACATCAACAACCTCGAACAGATCCACGCGATCATGCAGGCGGCGCAGGAGACGATGTCGCCGGTGATCCTGCAGGCCTCGGCCGGCGCGCGCAAGTACGCCGGCGAACCCTACCTGCGCCACATGGTGCTCGCGGCCGTCGAGGCGCACCCCGACATCCCCGTCGTGCTACACCAGGACCACGGCGCGTCGCCGGCGGTGTGCATCCAGTCGATCCGCTCGGGCTTCACGAGCGTGATGATGGACGGCTCGCTGAAGGAAGACGCGAAGACGCCGGCGAGCTACGAGTACAACGTCGAGGTCACGCGTAAGGTCTGCGAGATCGCGCACGCGGTCGGCGTCTCGGTCGAGGGCGAGCTCGGCTGCCTCGGCTCGCTCGAGACCGGCGAAGCCGGCGAGGAGGACGGCGTCGGTGCCGAGGGCAAGCTCAGCCACGACATGCTGCTGACCGACCCGGCGCAGGCGAAGGACTTCGTCGCCGCGACCGGCGTCGACGCGCTCGCGATCGCGATCGGCACCAGCCACGGCGCCTACAAGTTCACCCGCCCGCCCACCGGCGACATCCTCGCGATCGACCGCATCGAGGCGATCCACGCCGCGGTGCCCGACACGCACCTCGTGATGCACGGCTCGTCGAGCGTACCGCAGGAGTGGCTCGAGATCATCCGCAAGTACGGCGGCGACATCAAGGAGACCTACGGCGTGCCGGTCGAGGAGATCGTGCGCGGCATTCGGTCGGGTGTGCGCAAGGTCAACATCGACACCGACATCCGCCTCGCGATGACCGGCGCGATGCGGCAGGTCTTCGCCGAGCAGCCGAGCGAGTTCGACCCGCGCAAGGCGCTCGCCGCCGCGACGAAGGCCGCGCGTGAGATCTGCAAGGCCCGCTTCGAGGCCTTCGGCTGCGCCGGGCAGGCGGCGAAGATCAAGCCGATCGCGCTCGACGACATGATCCGCCGCTACCGCTGACGGGGAGCCGACGATGGCCGCCGAAGCACCGCACGCCGAGATCGGCTGGGCCGCGCCGCCGTTCGCGCTGAGTGGCACCGACGGCCGCACGCACACGCTGGCCGAGCTCGCCGGGCCGCGCGGCACCGTCGTCGCGTTCATCTGCAACCACTGCCCCTACGTGAAGGCGATCCTGCCGCGGCTCGTGCGCGACGCGCGCGAACTGCGCGCGTTCGGCGTGCACGTGGTCGGCATCAACGCGAACGACCCCGCCGCGTACCCCGAGGACAGCTTCGAGCGCATGGTCGAGATCGCGCCGACGCTCGGCTTCCCCTACCTGCACGACGAGACGCAGCAGGTCGCGCGCGCCTACGGCGCCGTCTGCACGCCCGACTTCTTCGGCTTCGACGCGCAGCTCAGGCTGCGCTACCGCGGCCGGCTCGACGCCTCGCGCAAGGAAGCGGCGCCCGAAGGCACGCCGCGCGAGCTGTTCGAGGCGATGAAGCTCGTCGCGCTGACCGGCCGCGCACCCGAGGAGCAGCACCCCTGCATCGGCTGCTCGATCAAGTGGCGCGACGAGGGCTGACCCGGTGCCGCTGCAGGCGCTGATCTTCGACGTCGACGGCACGCTCGCCGACACCGAGCGCGAAGGCCATCGCGTCGCGTTCAACGCCGCGTTCGCCGAGCACGGCCTGGACTGGCACTGGGACGAGGCGCTGTACGGCGAACTGCTGCAGGTCGCCGGCGGCGTCGAGCGGATGGCGCACTACGCGCAGCGCCATCGCGGCCTCGGGCTCGCCGACGACGACCTTGCCGCACTGCTGAAGCGGCTGCACGCGAGCAAGACGCGCCACTACGTGCAGCGCGTCGCCGCCGGCGCGGTGCGTCTGCGCCCCGGCGTCGAACGGCTGATCCGCCAGGCGCGCCGCGAGGGCCTGCGCCTGGCGATCGCGACGACGACGACGCGCGACAACGTGATCGCGCTGCTGCAGGCCACGCTCGGCGCCGACGCGCCGGACTGGTTCGACGTGATGGGCACAGCACAGGAGGTCACGGTCAAGAAGCCCGACCCGGCGGTGTACCGCTGGGTGCTCGAGCGGCTGCGGCTGCCCGCCGACGCCGCGCTCGCGTTCGAGGATTCAGGCCACGGCGTCACGGCGGCGACGACCGCCGGCGTGCGCTGCATCGTGACCCCCACCGCGTACAGCGCCGGCGACGACCTCGGCGCGGCCGCCGTGCGGCTCGCCGACCTCGACCACCACCCCGACGACCCGGCACGCGCGGTCACGCTCGACGACCTGCGCCGCTGGCACGCCGCAGCGCCTTGCCCGCTTGCCCGAGTCGCAACCCCCGCCTCGGCTTGACAGCGCGCGCGCACCGTCGCACGCTTGCGGCGTCGTCCCCGCCCGCCGAGCCCCATGCGCCTTTTGCTCCATCTCGCCACCGGCCTGCTCGCCGCCGCCGTCGGCTCGAGTGGCGCGGCCAACCCGTTTCCCGACGCCGACCTCGCCAACGGGCGCAAGATCCACTTCGAGAGCAAGTGCGCCGCGTGCCACGAGGAGAAGACGGGCCGCGACGCGGGCTTCATCTACCTGCGCGACGAACGCAAGGTCAAGACGATCTTCGACCTCAAGCGCTACGTCAGCCTGTGCAACAGCGAGCTGCGGCTCGGCCTGTTCCCCGAGGACGAGCGCGACGTCGCCGCGTTCGTCAACCAGCAGTGGTACAAGTTCACGCAGTAGCCGCGCTCAGCGGCGCAGGCTCTCGCGCTCCATCTCGAGGTACACCGAGCGCGCGTTGAGCCGGTTGGCCGGCAGGAACGCCGGCAGCTTTTCCCAGCGCGACCAGTCGACGCGGTCGTAGGCGGTCTCGAAGTCGTCCATCGCCTCGGCCGCCTTGCCCATCGTCTCGCGCAGGTGGCGCAGGTAGTCGCGCGTGAGGGTCAGGTCTGCCATCACCCGGTCCGAGGCCTCGCCGTGACCCGGCACCGCAACGCGCGGGTTCACCTCGGCGATGCGGTCCATCGCCTGCAGCCAGCGCTTCGTGTTCGCGCCGACGACGAACGGGATGCGCCCGGTGAAGTACAGGTCGCCGGCAAACAGCACGCCGTCGTCGGCCACGTACATCATCAGGTCCTGCGGCGAGTGCGCGCCGCTGACGTCGATCAGGCGGAACTTCATGCCGCCGAACTCGAAGTCGATCGAGCCGCGCGTGCCGAACGCGAGCCAGCGGTCGGCCTCGACGGGCTGCGTCTTCTCGTCGACCCACGGGAACAGGTCCTGCCGGCGCTGCTCGAGCCGCGCCTTCGCGTCGTCACTGCCGACGACACCGCGCCCGGCGTCGTGCGCCCAGATCTCGGCGCCGATCGCCTTGAACGCCTGCGCGCCATAGTAGTGGTCGGCGTGGTAGTGGCTGACGATCACGCGACGGATCGGCTGCGGCGTCACACGGCGGATCGCCGCGATCAGTGCCTCGCCGAGCGCCGGTGTGCCGAGCGTGTCGAACACGACGACGCCGCCCGGCGTCACGACGAAGCCGGCATTCGAGTTGAAGCCGCGGTTGGCGGCCGTGGCCATCCCCGACTCGCCGAACACGGCCCAGCTGTGCGTACCGACCTGGCGCGGCTGCAGCACGAAGTCCTGCGCGTGCGCCGGCCATGCCGCCAGCGTCCAGCACCACACGGCAAATCCCCACCAGGCCCATCGGCATTTCCACAGCGCCGGGGCGACCTGCGGCACCGCAGCCAACTGCCGTCGTAAACCGGCCATCGTCACCCCCGTAGAGAACGGTAAAAACACTGAGTGATCATCGACGCAAATGATGCACGATGTGTGGACCCGATGCAGTGCCGGGTATCGGCACCCCGGTCACCCGCCCCCCTTGCGATCCCGTGCTCGGAGACACCGCCATGAAGACCCGTCATGCCCGTCTGCTGTTGCCCCTGCTGCTCGCTGCCGCCACTGCCACGTCGGCGTGGGCGCAGGATGCGATTAAGGTCGTCTACCACCTCAACGAGGGCGTCCAGCAGGCCAGCCGCGCGATCGGCAACATCCGCAACCACCTGAACGCCGACCCGAGCGCGAAGATCGTCGTCGTCACGCACGGGCCCGGCATCGACTTCCTGCTCGACGGCGCGAAGAACATGCAGGAGCAGCCGTTCGCCGGCGCGATCGGCGAGCTCGCGAGCCGCGGCGTGCAGTTCCGCGTGTGCAACAACACGCTGGTCAGCCGCAACATCGATCCGAACAAGGTCGTGATGGAAGCCAAGATCGTCCCGTCGGGCGTGGCCGAAGTCGCCAGACTGCAAGCCAAAGAGGGATATGTCTACCTGCGCCCCTGAGCGCCGGCGTCGAACGCCGCAGCCTCAGCCGCGGCGCGTCGTCGATGCGAGCCGCGCCCGCGCCTGCTCGAGTGCGCTGTCGAGGTAGCCGCCGTAGAAGTCCTCGCTGTAGCCGCGCAGACGCGGTGCCAGCTCGGCACCGCCTGGGCCGAGGAACAGCACCGTCGGCGCCATCGTCACCTTCCACTGGCGCGCGAGCGCGGCTTCGCGCACGGCTTGCCCCGACGCCGAACGCAGCTCGCCTTGCGAGCGCATGTCGATCTGAACCACCGGCACGCGCCCTTCGGCCAGCAGCGGCCGCAGGTAGTGGCGGCGAACGAGTTCGCAGTAAGCGCAACCGGCCAGCGTGACCATCACGACCAGCGGCTCGCCGCGCGCCGCCGCGGCCGCGGTTTCGCGAGCGAGGTCCTTCGCCGCGGGCAGCGCATCGCCGTGCGAACGGTCTTGCGGCTGCGCCTGCACGGCCCGCATCCCTGCGGTGGCGGCGACCAGCGCCACCATCAGCCGCCGTCGGTCCAGCCTGACCCTCACAGCGCCGCCCGTGGCCGCGTCACAGCGCGATGCCGGGGTTGCCTTCCATGCCGATGATGCGCGGCGTGTTCAGCTTGCGCGGCGTGACGACCTTCTTGTCGCGCAGCCACGTCGCGACGTCGTCCCACACCATGCGCCCGCCCGAGGCGGCCTTGGCCTCTTCGGACACCGGCGCCCAGCCGGCGACCTTGTACGTCTTGCCCGCCTCGATCGGCTGGCCCTTCAGGCGCATGTCGGTGATGCGCTGGCCTGCGGGCTTCATCGGGTCGATCGCATACGTCATGCCGCCCACGCGCACCATGTCGCCGCCCTGCTGGTAGTACGGGTCGGGGTTGAACAGGTTGTCGGCGACGTCTTCCATCACCGTCTTGATCATCTCGCCGCTCATCTCGGTGAGCGTCGAGTACGAGTAGGTGGTGGCGGTCTGGTCGAGTATGTGCTCCATCAGGATGTCGCTGTTCGGCAGCAGCGACGTGCCCCAGCGGAACCCGGGCGAGAACGCGAGGTCGGCGCCGCGCACCTCCATCAGCGCGTCGACGATCAGCTGGTCGAAGGTGCCGTTGAAGTTGCCGCGGCGGTACAGCAGGCCCTCGGTGCGCGCGAGCTTCTCGCCGAGCTTGGCCTCGTACGGTGCGCGGACCTTCTGGACCAGCGCGGCCATCTCGGCGTCGGCCGGCAGCAGGTTCGCGAACACGGGCAGCAGCTTGTACTGGTAGCCCTGCACCTTGCCGCCGCGCACGTCGAAGTCGAGCACGCCGAGGAACTTGGTGTTCGAGCCCGCGTTGGTGACGAGCGTCTTGCCGCCGGCGTTGCTGACGATCACCGGCACCGGCATGCCGTCGTGCGTGTGGCCGCCGAGGATCGCGTCGATGCCGCGCACGCGCGACGCCATCTTGATGTCGACGTCCATGCCGTTGTGGCTGAGCACGACGACGACCTGCGCGCCCTTGCCCCGCGCCTCGTCGACCATCTTCTGCATGTGCTCGTCCTGGATGCCGAAGGTCCAGTCGGGCACCAGGTAGCGCGGGTTCGCGATCGGCGTGTAGGGGAACGCCTGGCCGATCACGGCGACCTTGACGCCGTTCATCTCGCGCAGCGTGTAGGGCGCGAACACCTGGTCGCCGAAGTCGGTCGTCTTGATGTTCTGCGCGACGAAGTCCACCTTGCCCTTGAAGTCCTTGCCGACGATCTCGAGCACGCGCTCAGCGCCGAGGGTGGACTCCCAGTGCGGCGTCATCACGTCGACGCCCAGCGCCAGGCATGCGTCGACCATGTCCTGGCCGTTGGTCCACAGTGCGGTGCCCGAGCCCTGCCAGGTGTCGCCGCCATCGCACAGGATCGCGCCGGGACGGGTCGCGCGCAGCCGTTTGACGAGCGTGGCCATGTGCGCGAAGCCGCCGACCTTGCCGTAGGTGCGCGCGGCTTTCTCGAAGTCGAGGTAGGTGAAGGCATGCGCCTCGATCGTGCCGGGTTTGAGGCCCACCGCCTTCAGCAGCTTGTCGCCCACCAGGTGCGGCAGGCGGCCGTTGGCCTCGCCGATGCCCAGGTTGACGTTCGGCTCGCGGAAGTACACTGGCAGCAGCTGCGCATGGCAGTCGGTGAAGTGCAGGAAGTGCACGTTGCCGTAGCGCGGCACATCGTACATCCTGCTCGTGGCGCGCGCACTGGCGGCCAGTGCGTCGGGCGCATCGAGCGCCATGCCGGCGGCCGACGCGACGGCCAGGACGTTGAGGAACTCGCGGCGCGACAGGGACATGTCGGTTTCCTTCACTATTCAATCAAGGATGGATATTCTCGCGCAAAAAGGGGCCGCGTCCCGCGGCCCCTGCTGACGGCGCGATCGCCACACGGCGTCGCCGCCCGCGGCGTCACTGGTTCACGGGCGACTTCGGATCGAGCAGCAGCGCCATCAGGTGCTTGATCTGCTGCTCGTTGAGAATGCCCATGTGGCCCGCACGCGGCATGTTCGAGCATGCGTTGTAAGCCTTCGCATTCCAGATCTTGCCCCAGGTGTACTTGACGATCTCCTGGCTGGCGGGCGAATTCGGGTCGGTCACGCCACGCAGCTTGCCGTAGTTCCAAAGGCTCGGGCCGATCGTGCCGTGCGAGATCTCCTTCTTGTCGATCTGGTGGCAGTTGTAGCAGTTGCCGCCGTTGACGGTCTTGGCGTCGTCGGTCCAGGTCAGGCCACGGCCGCTCTGCGCGATCGCTTCGCCCTGCTTCCAGTCGCCGAGGAACTTGCCGTCGCTGGGCCATTTGATCGACGCGAGGTTGATCTCCTCGACCTTCTTGCGCGCGGCCTCGAACTCCTTGCCGCCCCAGGCGGCAGGATCCGAGCAGAGCTTCTGCGCCTCGTCCTGGTTCAGGCGGTCCAACGTCGCGATGCCACGCGGCTGGAAGTCCGTCTGCTTCAGCCGGGCAAACTTCTCGTCGAGCGCCTTCGGGTCGGGGCCGCCCGAAGCACAGCCGGCCAGCACGACGGCCACAGCCGCGGCGGTAAGGGTGATGCGGGTCATGCGGTCTCTCCCTCGTCTGTCAGCGCTTGATGCCCGGGGTCGCCATCGTCGCCCCGTTCGAGTTGGCGGCCATGAAGTACGACAGCGCGATCGTCAGATCCGACGTGTAGACGGGCTGCGGGAAGCGCTGCTGCCGATAGCAGTCCTCGAGGCGGTGCTGCATCGACCACATCTGGCCGTTGCTGACGCGGTACGCGGGCCACGTCGTCCAACCCTTCGCAGCGCCTTCTGGCGTCGTGATGTTGGGCAGATCCTGCAGCCGGATGCGCTTGCCGTCCTCACCGTGGCACGACGCGCACGAGAAGTCGTGTGGCCCAGCCTGGTAATAGAACGCCTTGCGCCCGAGCGCGTAGGCCTCCTTCTCCTTCGGGTGCTTCGGCACGACATTGACCTTCATGCCCTTCGACTGTCCCGACAGCCAGGTGACGATGGCCACCACTTCGGCGCGCTTGCCTCGGCCGAATGACCCCTTGATGATCTCTTGCGGGTCGATGCCCTGCAGCTGTTGCATGCAGGTCAGGATGCGCGACTCGGCATCCTGCACCCTGTCGGTGTCGGCGAAGTAGCGGGGCAGCTGGGCGTAGGCGCCCTTCGTGACACCCGGGCCAAGGCCGAGGTCGCATTTCTCGAGCGAGGCGTTCTTCGGCCCCGCCTTCTTCTTCCACAGTTCCTCGCCTTGCGCTTCGTACAGCTCGGCGGGGTTCCCCTCGGCGATCATCTGCCGATAGCGCTCGATCTCGTCGACGGCCGAGCCCTGCGCCCAGGCGGCGCCGGCGACCCCGAGTGCGACGGCAGCAAGCAGCTTCTTCATGCCTCGCTCCGGATAAATGGATAATTGCTCAATTGAACACTCACATTTGAACGGCGCCAATCCGGGGTGGCCCGCATAGGGCAACAACCCATTCAGGCGCCGAAACGAGAAAGCCTCGGGCGTGGCCGAGGCTCTCGACAGCGGCCCGCCTCACGGCGGGTACGCGCTCACGACACCGTGGCTTCGTCGGTGCGTGAATCGCCCTTGTTGTCGTTCCAGGTGACGGTGACCTTTTCACCCTTCTTGCCACCCTTGAACTTGAAGTTCAGGAACGGATCCTTTGAGATCGCCGGCCCCCACTGGGCCGTCATCACGACCTTGTCGCCGTGCTTGGCAATCACGTTCGAGATGAAGTGCGCCGGGATCACGTTGCCGGACGCGTCCTTGCGCTGACCGGTCTCCATGATGTGGCTCATCAGCACCTTCACGTCGACCACGCCACCGCTCTCGGTGGCACGAATGCGCATCGGGCTACCCATGTCAATCTCCTTGAATCGTGATGTGGATCAGCCGCCGCAGCCGCCGAGCGTGACCTTGATCTCTTTCTTGGCCACGTAAAACTTGCCGTCGGACTTCACGAGGGCGTAGACGTCCGAGCTCTGGCCCATCTTGACGCGGGTCGTGACGAACGGCTCGCACTCGGGGGTCAGGTTGAATGCCGCGGCCAGCGCGTTGGGGTTCTTCTCGACGAGCAGCGCGATCATCTGGACGTTCGGCAGCGTCGAGGTCGCCCCCACCGGCACGACGGCGCCGTTTTCGGCGATGTCCGGACCGGTGACCGTGATCTTGTCCGACGCCGTCGGCGCATCCCCGCCGAGCGCTTTCGCGGTCGAGTTGACGTCCTTCGTCTCGAAGGCCGCCTTGTTCCATTCGGCCTGCTGCGCACGCGCCTCTTCCGGCGTCAGCACGCCGGCCGCGACGAACATGCCGAGCACGCCAAGACCACCGGTGGCCTGGAGTGCCTCGCGTCGATTCATGCTCATATCGATCTCCTTCAATGTCGGTTCGTCACTTGGACGGCGCGCCGGCCAGCACCCACTGCGCGAGCAGCAGGGCGTCATTCTCAGCCAGTCCGGCGGTGGCCGGCATCGGCACCGGCCCCCAAACGCCACTGCCACCCTTCAGGATCTTCTGCGCCAACTTGGCGGGGGCTTCCTTGTCGGCTTTGTATTTCTCCGCCACGTCCTTGTAGGCGGGCCCGACCAGCTTGCGGTCGACGGCGTGGCAGCTCATGCAGGCCTTCGCCTTGGCCAGCTCGGTCGCCTTGGCGGCGTCCACGGCATGTGCGGTCGGCAGGGCCATCAGAGCCACCAGGCCCACAACGGCCGGCGCGCACAGTCGCAGGGTTGGCAACATTGGATCTCCTGGGGAAGTATGAAGGGGGCCGAATCGTACGGCAAGTGGTATCCGACGGCGGGGCAATGTCACTTCGCGCCGCCGGCGATCCACTTCGCCAATGCGTTCACTTCGTCGTCCTTCAGCTGCGCCTGCGGGGGCATCGGCACCGCACCCCACACACCGCTGCCACCGGCACGCACCTTGCCGGCGAGGTAGGCCTCGGCGTCGGCGCGCCCGCGGTACTTGGCCGCGATCTCGCTGAAGCCCGGTCCGACGATCTTGTTGTTGACGCCATGGCACGCCGTGCAGCCCTGCGCCTTGGCGAGCTCGAGGCCCGACACCGTGGCGGCCGCCGGCGCGGCGGCGACGACGGCCGGTGCCGGCGCGGCCGACGATGGCCGCGCGCCAGGTGGCTTCGTCACGTCGATGCCACGCACCGGCCCGACCGGGCGGTTCTGCTCGATCAGGTTGCCGTGTGCGTCGCGTGCGAAATCGGGCAGGTGCGACGACACCTTCGCGACGTCGACCTCGCAGTTCTTCATGCACGCCGTGTTGCGCACGTCGGGCTTGCCATTGGGTAGCCACATGCCGTGGTTCGTCGTCATGCCGTTGCGGTTGGGCATGCGGTTCTGCACGTCGCGGATGTTCTGGTCCGACAGCACGAAGTTGTCGGGCACGATGTCGCCGAGGTGCAGGATGTACGCCACCACCGCGTAGACCTCTTCGGTGGTCAGGCTCTTCGGCGCGTTCCACGGCATCGCTCGGTTGATGTAGTCCCACAGCGTCGACAGCGTGGCGACCTTCATCAGCGTCGTGCGGCCTTCGCCGTGGACGAGGCCTTTCACCCGCCCGGTCTTGATGTCCTCGGCGGTGGTCCCGCCGACGATCGGCGTAAACACCTCGTTCGACTCGCCGAACACGCCGTGGCACGAGGCGCACTTGCCTTCCCACACCTCCATGCCCTTGGCGACCGACCCCGAGCCCGGCGGCAGTCCCTTGAAGTCGGGGCGCACGTCGATGTCCCACGCCTTCACCTCGTCGGGCGTCGCGACGCGCCCGAGCCCGGGCGGCAGCTTCTGCGCCCACACCGTGCCGCACGCGGCGGCGAGCGCCCCGATCAGGACGGCCTTACGAAACCTGGACATTGCTCACCTCGCCCGACTCGGACACCAGCCACGACTGGATTGCGTTGTTGTGGTAGATCGACCGCGTGCCGCGCACCGCGCGCAGCTGCTTGTAGGTCGGCTGCACGTAGTTCGTCTCGTCGATCGCGCGCGACTGCAGGATCGCCGGTTTGCCGTCCCACACCCAGTCGATGTTGAAGCGCGTCAGCGCCTTGCTGTGCACCGGCCCCTCGAGCCGCGCGGTGCGCCAGTTGCGCCCGCCGTCGACCGAGACGTCGACGCGCGTGATCTTGCCGCGGCCCGACCACGCGAGGCCGGTGATGTTGTGGAAGCCCTTGTCGAGCAGGATCTGCCCGCCCGAGGGCGTCGTGATCACCGACTTGCACTCCTGGATGCCGCTGTACTGGCGGTGCAGGCCGTCGGGCATCAGGTCGATGTAGTGGACCGCCTCGTCCTTGGTCGCGTACTTCTCGTCGCCGACCTCGATGCGGCGCAGGTACTTGACCCAGCTCACGCCCTGCACGCCCGGCACGACCAGCCGCAGCGGATAGCCGTTCTCGGGGCGCAGCATCTCGCCGTTCTGGCCGTAGGCCACGAGCACCTCGCCCGACTCGACGAGTTCCATCGGGATCGTGCGCGTCATCGACGAGCCGTCGGCGCCCTCGGCGAGCACGTAGCGGCCCTTCTTGTAGTCGGCACCGGCCATGTCGAGCAGGTCGCGCAGCGGCACACCGGTGAACTCGCTGCAGCTGAGCATGCCGTGCGTGTACTGCACCGTCGGCACCGCGACGTTGCCCCACTCCATCGCGGTGTTCGCGCCGCACTCGATGAAGTGGATGCGGCTGACCGGGGTCAGGCGCATGATCTCGTCGACCGTGAACACGAGCGGCGTCTTCACGAGCCCGTTGATCATCAGCCGGTGCTTGGTCGGGTCGATGTCCCACCAGCCCTGGTGGTGACGCTCGAAGTGCAGGCCGCTGGGCGTGATGATGCCGAACAGGCCCTGCAGCGGGCAGAACGACACGCTGGCCTGGCTCACGCGCGTCAGCCCCGGGCTCTCGCGGCGCTGCAGGCCCGCCTCGTACTTCGACGGCACGCCGTAGCCGCGCGCGGCCACCGGCTGACCCAGCCCGGTCGTGTGCTCGGGCAGCTTGAGGATCGCATCCTCGCCCTTGGGTTGCGCCAGCGCGCCGCCAGCGGCCATCGACGCTGCGGCAGCGGCAAAGCTCTTGCGCAGGAAGCCGCGGCGCTCGCTGTCGAGGCCGTGCTTGTCGACGGCCAGCTTGAGCTCGCGGCTGACGAAGTTCTCCGGCGCCTTGCGCAGACGCCCAGGGAACGAAGGAATGCCCGTCATGGTTGTCCTTCCGCTCTTTCCGTATATGCGTATTGACGCATACAGTTTGCCAGAAAACACCCGGGATAAACCCGGGTGTCGGACGTCAGTGCGGCGTCAGCGCACCGCGCTCACGTCGCCTTCTGCATGAAACGCCGCACGCTGGCGCGCTTGACCGGCGGCTCCGGCGTGCTGGCCATGTTCACCGACACGGTGCGACACAGCTGCACCGCCTCGTCGTCGCACACCGTGTAGTACACCAGGTTGCCGTCCTTGCGCCGCGACAGCACGCCGGCGCGGTGCATCAGGTTCAGGTGGCGCGAGACGTTGGCCTGTGTCGCACCGAGCGCGTCGACGATCTCGCCGACGCTGAGCTCCGTGTTGCACAGCACGTGCAGGATCTTCAGCCGCATCGGCTCGGACAGCAGCGAGAAGTAACCCGAGACCTTCTCGAACAGCCCCTCCAGCTCGTTCAACTCGGCAGCAGCGTCGTTCATCGCATCGTGCCCCTCGGCGCCCTGCGGCCCGTCCCTCGTCGCTCGCTCATGGTCGGGGTGAGATGATTCGAACATCCGACCCACTGCTCCCAAAGCAGTTGCGCTACCAGGCTGCGCTACACCCCGATGTCAAGCCATTGTAGCGACGAGGTCATGCATCGACACGCTCGGCCTGCCCGACGGGGGCGGGCAGCTGCAGCTGCCGTGCGACCGCCATGCACTGGCGGATGTGCTGTTCGCAGACGAACTTCAGCGCCGAGAACGTCAGCGCCGCCGACACCGCCTGCCCGGCCAGCGGCACGACTTTCGCCGCCTGCTGCGCCGTCAGTCGCACCCCGACCAGCCGCAGCAGCTGCATCACCAGCTCGCGCGTGACCAGACGCCCGACGAGCAGGCCGCCGCCGGCCGAGATCGCCTTGTAGACGACGACGCGGCGGTCGGGCGCCAGCCGCTCGATCTGCTCGGGCGTCAGGCCGAAGGCCTCGTTGATCTGCGGGATCACCTTGACGAGCACGCCGACGTCGGTCACCCAGTCGAGGCCCGGAATCGGCACCACCGCGACGCCGGCCGCCAGCAGCGCGCGCTTCGTGACGAGCCTGCGGCAGTGGCGCGCGACGGCCTCGATCTCCTCGGGCGTCGACGGCACCACGGTCCAGTCCGCGCCCGCCATGCGCCGCCCCTCAGCCCGCGGGCAGCACGACGATGCCGTCGGCGTCGGCCACGAGGCGCTCGCCGGGGCGGATCCACACCCCCTGCACCTGCACCGGCACGTCGCGCTGACCCTCGCCGCGCTTGTCGGTGGGCAGCGGCATCGGCGCCAGCGCGCGGATGCCCACCGTGCACTGCGCGAGCTCGGCGACGTCGCGCACGCAGCCGTCGACGACGACGCCGGCCCAGCCGTTGCGCGCCGCCGCCGATGCGAGGTTGCCGCCCACCAGCGCACGGCGCAGCGAGCCGCCGCCGGCGACGACGAGCACGCGCCCGTCGCCCGGCTCGTCGAGCGCGGCCTTGACGAGCGAGTTGTCCTCGAAGCAGCGCACCGTCGACACCGGTCCGGCGAACGCGCTGACGCCGCCGAAGTCGCGGAAGACGGGCGGCAGCACGCGCAAAGCGCCGCTGGTGTCGCCCTTGTGGGCGTCGCACAGGTCGCAGGTGGGGGGAACGTCGGCAGTCATCGCAACGAAAGGGTCAGCCAGGTCGGGGCCGAGTATGCAATGCCGCACGCTACGATGCCGCGATGGCCGCATCGAGTTCGAACCCGGCGGCGCCGCCGGTGACTGCCTCGCTGTCCCCGCTCGTCGTCGCGTGCCTGGCCGCCACGTGGGTCATCTGGGGCACGTCGTACCTCGCGATCAAGTGGGCGCTGGTGAGCCTGCCGCCGTTCTTCCAGATGGGCACGCGCTTCGTCGCGGCAGCGCTGCTGCTCGGCGCATGGGCCGCATGGCGCGGGGCGCGCTGGCCCGACGCGGCGCAGTGGCGCGCCGCCGCGGTGCTCGGTGCGCTGATGATCGGCGGCGGCTACGGGTTCACGGCGCTCGCACAGACCGAGGTCGCGTCCGGGCTGGTGGTCGCGTTCATCGCCGTCGTGCCGGCGCTCGTCGCGCTCGGCCAGTGGCCCTACGGCGAGCGGCCCGGCGGCGCCGAGATGCTGGGCATCGCGCTCGGCCTGGGCGGCGTGCTGCTGCTGGCCTCTGGCCAGGGCTTCTGCGCGTCGCCGTCGGGGCTCGCGGCGATCGTCGTCGCCTGCGCGGCCTGGTCGCTCGGCTCGGTGTGGGCGCGCCAGGGGCCGCCGCGGGCGCTGCGCGCCGCCGCACTCGCGCCGGGCGCGGCCGGCTACGCGAGCCAGATGCTGGCCGGCGGCGTGCTGCTGCTGGCGATGTCGTGGGCGGTCGGCGAGCGTGTGCAGTGGCCGCCCGACGCGCGCTCGGCGGCGAGCTGGGCCTACCTCGTCGTCGCGTCGACGCTGCTCGCGTTCACGGCCTACATGGTGCTGCTCGAGCGCAGCTCGGCCGCGCTCGCGTCGAGCTACAGCTACGTCAACCCGGTGATCGCGCTGGCGCTGGGCGTGGCCGTCGATGGCGAGGTGGTCAGCGCCGGCGAGTGGGCCGCGGCCGCCGTCGTGCTGGCCGGCGTCGTGCTGCTGGTGGCCGGCGCACCGGCGGCGCGGCGGCGGTCACGCCCGTAGACGAGTGCGACCGCGCCGGGGCTCCGCAGCGGCGCGGACGAGAACAGCCGCGTCGGCGCGACGAAGGCGGTGCCGGCGTCGCGCGGTCGCGCAGCCTCAGCCCTGCCGGCGCAACGCCGCGTCGCGGATCGCCGAGAGCGTCGTGCGCGACGTGATGACGTCGGCATCGAGCTGCAGGTGCAGCAGCGTCGGCCGCCCGGCGGCCAGCGCCTGCGCGAACGCCGGCTCGAACTCGGCGGTGCGCTCGACGCGCGCCGCATGCCAGCCATAGGCGCGCGCGAGCGCGACGAAGTCGGGGTTGACGAGCGCACTGCCGCTGACGCGGCCGGGGTACTCGCGCTCTTGGTGCATGCGGATCGTGCCGTACGAGCCGTTGTCGACGACGATGCTCACGAGTTTCGTCGCGCCGTGCGCCACCGCCGTGGCCAGCTCCTGCCCTGTCATCAGGAAGTCGCCGTCGCCGGCGAGGTTGACGACCGTGCGCTGCGGCTGCAGCAGGCTCGCCGCGACCGCGGCCGGCAGCCCGTAGCCCATCGCGCCCGAGGTCGGCGCCAGTTGCGTGCGGCCGTGGTGCTGCAGCCCGCGGTAGCGCAGGAAGCGGTGCAGCCAGCCGCTGTAGTTGCCGGCGCCGTTGGTGTAGACGGTGTCCTCCGGCGCGAGGCGCTCGATCGTCTTGACGACGACGGCCAGATCGAGCGGCTCGACCGGCGTGTGCTCGCGGTTGCGCGCCGCGTCGGCCGCGGCGGCCTCGGTCCACGCACGCCACGGCAGCGTGGGCGGCGCGGCGAGCGTCTCGAGCGCCTTGCCCGCCTGGGCCAGCGAGCACTGCAGCAGCAAGTCGGCGGCATAGACGCGGCCGAGTTCCTCGGCACCGGGGTGCAGGTGCACCAGCGTCTGCGCCGGACGCGGCGCCTCGAGCAACGTGTAGCCGCCGGTCGTCATCTCGCCGAGCCGCGCGCCGACGGCGAGCACGAGATCGGCGTCGCGGATGCGCTGCGCGAGCGCCGGGCCGATGCCGATGCCGACGTCGCCGGCGTACTGCGGGTGGCGGTTGTCGAACGTGTCCTGGAAGCGGAACGCGCAGCCCACCGGCAGCTGCCAGTTCGCGGCGAAGCGCTGCAGCGCCTGCGCGCTCTCGGCGGTCCAGCCGCTGCCACCGACGATCATGAACGGCCGCTGCGCTGCGAGCAGCCGCTCGCGCAGCGCGCGCAGCGCGCCCGGCGCCGGCCACGCCTGCGCCGGCTCGACGCGCGGCAGCACCGCCGCTGTGGTGGTGGCGGTGAGCATGTCCTCGGGCAGCGCGAGCACCACCGGCCCGGGGCGCCCCTGCAGCGCGGTGTGGAACGCGCGCGCGACGTATTCGGGCAGCCGCTCGGCGCTGTGCACTTCGGCCGCCCACTTGGCCAGCCCGAGCGTGCCGGGGCCGAACATCTGGCGGTAGTCGACCTCCTGGAACGCCTCGCGGTCGCGCTGGTCCGACGCGACCTGGCCGACGAACAGCACCATCGGCGTCGAGTCCTGGAACGCGGTGTGCACGCCGATCGCCGCGTTCGTCGCGCCGGGCCCGCGCGTGACGAAGCACACGCCCGGGCGTCCGGTGAGCTTGCCCTGCGTCTCGGCCATGAACGCCGCACCGCCCTCGTGGCGGCAGGCGACGAAGCGGATGCGCTCGCGGTGTTCGTGAAACCCGTCGAGCACGGCGAGGTAACTCTCGCCGGGCACGCCGAACGCGGTGTCGACGCCCTGCGCGACGAGCGCCTCGACGAGCGCGTGCCCCGCCAGCCGCGGCACGCTCACGCCACCCCCAGGACAGCCCGGCGGCGCAGGTGCAGGCCGACGACGGCAGCCGACACCACGCCCAGCACCAGCGCGAGCGCCGCACCGGCGAACACGCCGCCGGCCAGGCCCCGGTCGAGCAGCGCGCCGAACACCGGCGCACCGACCGCGAAACCGGCGTCCAGCCCCGAGTACACCGTCCCATAGACCCGACCGGTGGCCCCGGGCGGCGTCGCGCGCTTGATCAGCATGTCGCGCGACGGGCCGGCGAGCCCGGTGCCCAGCCCAGACAGCGCCGCCAGCGCGGCCGCCAGCGCCCCTGGCAGCCAGCCGCTGCCGGCCAGCAACAGCGCCGTGGCGCTGGCAAGCATCGCCGCGGCGATCGCCGACTCGAGCCGGCGGGCGCGCACGGCGACGAAGCCGCCGAGCAGCATGCCCGCGGCACTGGCGAGCATGTAGCCGGTGACGACGAAGGCGGTGACCTCCAGCGGCAGCCCGTACAGCCGCCCGAGCGCCGGCCCGGCGAAGCTCTGGATCGCCGCGAGCGCGACGGTCGACCAGAAGAAGAACGAAAAGCACAGCCACACCGACGGCAGCCGCAGGAACGCCAGCACGTGCTCGGTGGCCGTCGCATCGGCACCCTGCTTCGCGTGCCCGCCCTGCCCGAGGCGGTCGTCGAGCGCGTCGCGCTGCCACACGAGCAGCAGCAGCACCGCCAGCGCCCACCCCGCCGCCGCGACGAGCGCCCAGCGCCACGAGCCGGTCAGCGTCGAGACGCCGATCAGGAACACCGGCGCCGCGGCCCAGCCGAGGCTGCCGGTGATGCCGTGCACCGAAAATGCATGCCCCAGCCGCGGCATCGACACGCGCTTGTTGAGGATCGTGAAGTCGACCGGGTGGAACGGCGCGTTGCCCAGGCCGGCCAGCGCCGCCGCGAGCATCAACCCGCCGAAGCCCTGCGCCGACGCAGCGGCCAGCGCCGCGAGCACGAAGCAGCCCAGCGCGGCGAACAGCACCGGTCGCGCGCCGACGCGGTCGACGACGAAGCCGGCCAGCGCCTGACCGACGCCCGAGATGACGAAGAACAGCGTCACCAGCAGGCCGAGCTGCGAGTACGAGACGCCGAACTCGGCGATCAGCGCCGGAAACAGCGGCGGCAGCAGCAGGTGGAAGAAGTGCGAGGTGCCGTGCGCGACGCCGACCAGCGCGATCGTGCGCGCATCGTCGCGCCACGGCACGGGATTCGACGCCAGCGGTGGTGACAGCGTGGAGGCAACCATGGCGGCATGTTACGCACTGTGGCCATCGTGCGCGCCGGCCGTGCACGCACGTGGGCTGCCGTACCATCCGGGTTCCCGAGACCGACACGCCGGCCACAGCCGGCCGTCCCGGCCGAGACGATGAGCCAAACCGTCCTCTACGACTTCACCAAGCCCGACGCCCAAGGCCACAGCTGCACCGCCCATGCCTGGGCCAAGGTGCCGCCGGCGCTGACACCGGCCGAGCGCTCCGAGGTCAAGGCGCGTGCCGCCGCGCTGCTGAAGGCGCACGACGCGGTGCTCGTGGCGCACTTCTACGTCGACGGCGACCTGCAGGACCTCGCCCTCGAAACCGGCGGCTGTGTGGCCGACTCGCTCGAGATGGCGCGCTTCGGCCGCGACCACCCGGCCAAGACCCTCGTCGTCGCCGGCGTGCGCTTCATGGGGGAGACCGCGAAGATCCTGTCGCCGGCCAAGCGCGTGCTGATGCCCGACCTCGACGCGACCTGCTCGCTCGACCTCGGCTGCCCGATCGACGACTTCGCCGCCTTCTGCGACGCGCACCCCGACCGCACCGTCATCGTCTACGCCAACACCAGCGCGGCGGTGAAGGCGCGCGCCGACTGGATGGTCACGAGCTCGTGCGCGCTGGGCATCGTCGAGCACCTGAAGAGCCAGGGCCAGAAGATCCTGTGGGCGCCGGACCGCCACCTCGGCCGCTACGTGCAGCACCGCACCGGCGCCGACATGCTGATGTGGAACGGCGCATGCATCGTGCACGAGGAGTTCAAGGGCATCGAGCTCGACCTGCTGAAGAAGCAGCACCCCGACGCGATGATCCTCGTGCACCCCGAGGCGCCCGACAGCGTCGTCGCGCAGGCGCACGTCGTCGGCTCGACGTCGCAGCTGCTCAAAGCCGTCGTCGAGGGCCAGGCGAAGGAGTACATCGTCGCCACCGACAACGGCCTGTTCCACCGCATGCGCCAGCTCGCGCCGGGCAAGACGCTGATCGAGGCGCCCACCGCCGGCAAGAGCGCGACCTGCAAGAGCTGCGCGCACTGCCCGTGGATGGCGATGAACTCCTTGCAAGGCGTCGTCGACTGCCTCGAGCGCGGCAGCGGCGAGATCGTCGTGCCCGAGCCGACGCGCACGCAGGCGCTGGGCTGCATCGAGCGCATGCTCGACTTCGTCGCCCGCCATCCGCAGGTGCTCGCAGCGCCGCAGGGCGGCTTCGTGCGCCACCTGGGCGCGGCCTGAAGCGGCGGCCCGCCGCGCCCACGCCCGACAGCGCACGGCACGATTTCACGGCCGCGCCGGCCGCCCACGTGCGGCCGCGGCCGGCGCTCGCTATGCTGGCGCGACCCCTTGCCGCTGCGCGCCATGACGCCCGACTTCAGCTCGCTGCACAACCGCAACGAAACCGCCGTCTTCGAAGCCATCGGCGAGCTGGCGCCGCGCTATCCGGCGATCGGCCACGACCCCGGCCTGCTCGCCGACGTGGCCTGCGTCGCGCTGAACCGGCTGCCGCCGCGCTACATCCGCCACACAGTGGACTTCAGCTTCTACCAGTCGGACCGCGAGCGCGTCGAGCACGCGCGCGAGGTGCGCGCCGCCGTGCGCCACGCGTTCGAGTTCGTGCAGGCGCGCGAGCTGATGGGCGCGCGCAGCTGAGCCGCGGCGGTGCGCGTCAGTCGCGCCGCGACTCGCGCACCAGCACCGTCGGCAGGCTCGCCGGCAGCGTGTAGGGGTGGTCGCGGCTGTAATGCAGGCCGCGGCTCTCGTGGCGCTGCAGCGCCGAGCGCACGATCAGCCGCGCGCAGTCGACGAGGTTGCGCAGCTCGAGCAGGTCGCGCGTGACGCGGAAGTGCGCGTAGTACTCGCCGATCTCGCCGTCGAGCAGCTCGATGCGGTGCAGCGCACGCTCGAGCCGCTTCGTCGTGCGCACGATGCCGACGTAGTTCCACATCAGCAGCCGCAGCTCGTCCCAGTTGTGCGCGATGACGACCTGCTCGTCGGCATCCTCGACGCGGCTCTCGTCCCACGCCGGCAGCGCCTCGGCCGCCGCCGGCGCGTGCGCGGCGACGTGGCGCGCGCAGGCATGGCCGAGCACGACGCACTCGAGCAGCGAGTTGCTCGCCAGCCGGTTGGCACCGTGCAGCCCGGTGTACGTCGTCTCGCCGACCGCGTACAGCCCGACGAGGTCGGTGCGTCCGTCGAGGTCGGTGACGACGCCGCCGCAGGTGTAGTGCGCCGCCGGCACGACCGGAATCGGCTGCCGCGCGATGTCGATGCCCAGCGCCGCGCAGCGTGCGTGGATCGTCGGGAAGTGTGCCTTCAGGAAGGCCTCGCCGAGGTGCGTCGCGTCGAGCCACACGTGGTCGAGGCCGTGCCTCTTCATCTCGAAGTCGATCGCGCGCGCGACGATGTCGCGCGGCGCGAGCTCGGCGCGCGCGTCGTGCGCGGGCATGAAGCGCGGACCCCACGGCGAGCCGTCGTCACCCGGTGTGCCCAACGGCAGGCGCAGCTTCGCGCCCTCGCCGCGCATCGCCTCGGTGATCAGGAAGCTGCGCTCCTGCGGGTGGTAAAGGCAGGTCGGGTGGAACTGCACGAACTCCATGTTCGCGACGCGGCAGCCGGCGCGCCACGCCATCGCGATGCCGTCGCCGGTCGCGGTGTCGGGATTGCTCGTGTAGCGGTAGACCTTGCCGACGCCGCCGGTGGCGAGCACGACGGCCGCCGCCGGCAGCGTCTGCACGCGCCCGCGGTCGATGTCGAGCGCATAGACGCCGTAGCAGCGCGGCGCCTCGCGCCGGCGCAGCAGCCGCGAGGTGATCAGGTCGACGGCCATCCAGCGCTCGCGCAGCTCGATGTGCGGGTGCGCGCGCACGCGCGCGAGCAGCGTCTCGTGGATCGCGCGGCCGGTGGCATCGGCCGCGTGGGCGATGCGCCGCACCGTGTGGCCGCCCTCGCGCGTCAGGTGCAGCCCCAGCGGCCCCTGCGCGTCGGGCGTGAACGGCACGCCCTGCGCGACCAGCCACTCGATGGCCTGCGCGCTGTGCGCCGCGACGAAGCGCGCCGTGTGCTCCTCGACGAGCCCGGCACCGGCGTCCTGCGTGTCGCGCACGTGCGCATCGACGCTGTCGTCGGCGCCGAGCACGCCGACGATGCCGCCTTGCGCCCACGGCGTCGCCCCCTCGGCGGCACTGCGCTTGGCCAGCACGACGACGCGGCGGTGTTCGGCCAGTCGCAGCGCCACCGTCAGGCCGGCCAGGCCGGCGCCGACGATCACGACCGGGGCGCCCTCGGGCGGGCTCGAACGGGCGTCCATGCGGGCGATTCTACGGAGGGCACCATCCGCCGTCGGGGGATGGGCCGCGCGCAGCCGCTGCGGCACCGTCGGGGCGCATGCCGATGCGTGGCGCACGCGGTGCGAATGCACGGACTTGCGCGCTGCGTCACGCTCCAGCACGATCGAGACCCGCGACCGGCTCAAGCGCCGCACCCGCGGCGCCGACATCCCGAACAGCCCTCTACACCTCCCCCGCCATGGCCCACCCCGACCTGTCGCCCACCGCCGGTTCCGCGATCGAACCCTGGCAGCAGACACAGCAGGCCGGCCCGGCGACGCAGATCCTCACCGACCGCGAGCGCGCCAGCGCCGACGCCGGGATCGGCCGACGCGTCGGCGAGAACCTGTGGGAGATGTTCGTCGTCTTCGACCCGGCGCAGGCGCTGCAGCAGCAGTTCGACGTGCGTGCCGAGCCCTTCATCGCCCTGCACGACGTCGGCACCACGGTGTCGCGGCGCTGGCTGGCCGAGATCGCCTCGGCGCACCTGCTGCCGGTGCAGAAGCTCGTGATCCGCAGCCAGGGCTACGGCGTCGCGCTGGCGACGATCGAATTCGTCGAGCTGCCGGTCGACGGCGCGGCGCCGCTGCGCCTGTACTCGACCGATGCCGACGCCGATTCGCGCCAGCGCCAGCAGCTCGCGCGCGTACTGCTCGGCGCGAGCCGGCTCGGCGCCGTGCTCGTCGGCGACCTGCCGGCGCACGCGCTCGCGGCCGCGCTGCGGCCGCTGCACGATGCCGTCGTCGCGGGCCCGTGGCGCAACCGCGAACTGCTGCTGCTTCCGCTGAGCGGCTCGGGCGTGCTCGCGCAGCAGGCCGACCGGCTCGGTGCCGGCACGATGGTGCACACCCGCGTCGCACCGACCGTCAGCCGTGGCGAGGAGGCGCTGGGCCAGGTCGTCGCGGTCTGGAACCAGCTGCACCAGCCGCTGGGCAGCCACGGTGGCGTCGGGCCGACGATCACGCTGTCGGTGACCCGCACGCACGCTGCCCCCAGCGCCGGCACGCCGCCGGCACCGCCCGCCGCGCGCGCGGGCGTGCTGCCGATGCAGCCGATGCCCGATCCGAAGGCTTCGGCGCGCGCCGCCGGCAGCGAGACCGCGTCGCCGCTGCAGCGCTACGTGCAGCGCTGCCTCGAAGTCAAGGGCATGGTCAGCTGCTGCGTCTTCGAGCCCGACACACAGCGCACGCTCGCCTTCGCCGGCGCGCGCCCCGGCCCCGCCGCACTGGCATCACACGGCTCGGCGCTGTGCGCCGCCCTCGGCACCGCCTCGCGCGGCCTGGGCCTGGGTGCGGCCGCCCCCGAAGCGGCGATCACGCTTGCCGGACACTTTCTCGTGCTGCGCCCGGTGCCTCAGCACCCGGGCCTGGTGCTGCACGCGGTGATCGACCGCAGCAGCACGCCGCTCGTGCTGGCGCTGCGCCACCTCGAGCGGCTCGACGAGGTGCTCGCCGCAAGCTGAGGCCGGCCGCCGCACGCCACGCCTTCGCGGGCCTGGACCGACCGAGGGCCCACCGCGTCCCCGCGGCAGGCGGGGCCTTGGAGCCGCGGCGCTCATGCCGCTCGCAGAGCTCGCGGCCTTCGGGCCGTCCAAGGCCGCGCAGGCGGCCTTGGAGCCGCGGCGCTCATGCCGCTCGCAGAGCTCGCGGCCTTCGGGCCGTCCAAGGCCGCGCAGGCGGCCTTGGAGCCGCGGCCCTCAGTGCACGACGCGGCCGAAGACGAACTCGCCGTTCTCGACGTCGACCGGGATCGTGTCCTTCGGGCCGAACTTGCCCTCGAGGATCAGCTTCGCGACCGGGTTCTCGATGCGGTGCTGGATCGCGCGCTTGAGCGGGCGGGCACCGAACACCGGGTCGAAGCCGACCTTGGCGATCTCGGCCAGCGCCGCCGGCGACACGTCGAGCTTCATCTCCATCTTCGCCAGCCGCTGCTCGAGCGCCTTGAGCTGGATGCGCGCGATGTTCTCGATGTGCTTCTGGTCGAGCGCGTGGAACACCACCGTCTCGTCGATGCGGTTCAGGAACTCGGGGCGGAAGTGCTGCTTGACCTCGGCCCACACCGCGTCGCGGATCAGCTCCGGGTCCTGCCCGGCCATCTGCATGATCAGGTGCGAGCCGATGTTGCTCGTCATCACGATCACGGTGTTCTTGAAGTCGACCGTGCGGCCCTGGCCGTCGGTCAGCCGGCCGTCGTCGAGCACCTGCAGCAGCACGTTGAACACGTCGGGGTGCGCCTTCTCGACCTCGTCGAGCAGGATCACGCTGTACGGCTTGCGCCGCACCGCCTCGGTCAGGTAGCCGCCTTCCTCGTAGCCGACGTAGCCCGGCGGCGCGCCGATCAGCCGCGCGACCGAGTGCTTCTCCATGAATTCGCTCATGTCGATGCGCACCATGTGGTCGTCGCTGTCGAACAGGAACCCGGCGAGCGCCTTGCACAGCTCGGTCTTGCCCACGCCGGTGGGGCCGAGGAACAGGAACGAGCCGAGCGGCCGGTTCGGGTCCGACAGGCCCGCGCGGCTGCGGCGGATCGCGTCGGAGACGGCGCGGATCGCCTCGTCCTGGCCGACGACGCGCTCGTGCAGCTTCTCTTCCATGTGCAGCAGCTTGTCGCGCTCACCCTGCATCAGCTTGGACACCGGGATGCCGGTCGCGCGCGAGACCACCTCGGCGATCTCCTCGGCGCCGACCATCGTGCGCAGCAGCTGCGGGCGGCCCTCGCCCTTGGCCTTGCCGGCCTCCTTGGCCTGGGCTTCCTTCAGCCGTTTCTCGAGCTCGGGCAGCTTGCCGTACTGCAGCTCAGCAACCTTGTTGAAGTCGCCCTTGCGCTTGAGCTCCTCGATCTGGAACTTGATGCGGTCGATCTCTTCCTTGACCTGCGCGCTGCCCTGCGCCTGCGCCTTCTCGGCCTTCCAGATCTCCTCGAGGTCGGCGTACTCGCGCTCGAGGCGCGCGATCTCGTCCTCGATCAGGCCCAGGCGCTTGATCGACGCCTCGTCCTTTTCCTTGCGCACGGCCTCGCGCTCGATCTTGAGCTGGATCAGGCGCCGGTCGAGCTTGTCCATCGCCTCCGGCTTGGAGTCGATCTCCATCTTGATCTTGGCCGCCGCCTCGTCGATCAGGTCGATCGCCTTGTCGGGCAGGAAGCGGTCGGTGATGTAGCGGTGCGACAGCTCCGCCGCGGCGACGATCGCCGGGTCGGTGATCTCGACGCCGTGGTGCACCTCGTACTTCTCCTGCAGCCCGCGCAGGATCGCGATCGTCTGCTCGACGCTCGGCTCGTCGACCATCACCTTCTGGAAGCGGCGCTCGAGCGCGGCGTCCTTCTCGATGTACTTGCGGTACTCGTCGAGCGTCGTCGCGCCGATGCAGTGCAGCTCGCCGCGCGCCAGCGCCGGCTTGAGCATGTTGCCGGCGTCGATCGCGCCCTCGGCCTTGCCGGCGCCGACCATCGTGTGCAGCTCGTCGATGAAGAGGATGATGCGCCCTTCCTCGGCGGCGACCTCCTTCAGCACGGCCTTGAGCCGCTCCTCGAACTCGCCGCGGTACTTGGCGCCGGCCAGGAGCCCCGCCATGTCGAGCACGAGCACGCGCTTGTCCTTCAGCGTGTCGGGCACCTCGCCGTTGACGATGCGCTGCGCGAGACCCTCGACGATCGCCGTCTTGCCCACGCCGGGCTCGCCGATCAGCACCGGGTTGTTCTTGCTGCGCCGCTGCAGCACCTGGATCGTGCGGCGGATCTCATCGTCGCGGCCGATCACCGGGTCGAGTTTGCCCTGGCGCGCGCGCTCGGTCAGGTCGAGCGTGTACTTCTTCAGCGCCTCGCGCTGGCCTTCGGCTTCGGGGTTGTCCACTTTCTGTCCTCCACGCACCGCCTCGATCGCGGCCTCGAGCGCCTTGCGCGTCAGCCCGTGGCCGCGCACGACGCCGCCGATGTCGGTCTTCGAGTCCGCCAGCGCGAGCAGGAACATCTCGCTGGCGATGTACTGGTCGCCGCGCTGGGTGGCCTCCTTGTCGGCCGCCTGCAGCAAGCTGATCAGGTCGCGCCCCGGCTGCACCGGCTGGCCGCCGCCGCTGACTTGCGGCAGGTTGCGGATCGCGGTGTCCATCGCGGTGGCGAGCGCCGCGGTGTTGGCGCCGGCGCGCTCGAGCAGCGATTTCGGCCCGTCGGGCTGCTGCAGCATCGCCGCGAGCACGTGCTGCGGCTCGATGTAGGGGTTGTCGCGCGCCACCGCCAGGCTCTGGGCGTCGCCCAGCGCCTGCTGGAAAGCGGTCGTGAGTTTGTCGAAACGCATGGGATGGGGTCCTCCGGTTGCCGCGCAGGTGAGGCGACGGCCCGGAGTTTTCAACCCCGGCGCCGGATCGTATTGACTTCGGTCAAGAACCGGCGAGCGAGCGCGCGAGCGCGGCCTTCTGCACCTTGCCGAGCGCCGTCTTCGGCAGCGTGTCGACGACGACGATGCGCCGCGGGTGCTTGTAGCGCGCGAGCCGCGCGTCGAACAGCGCGCGCAGCGCGGCCTCGTCGACGCCACGGCCCGGGCGCGGCACGACGGCGAGCACTGGGACTTCCCCCCAGCGCGCGTCGGGCACGCCGACGACGGCGCACTCGGCGATGTCGGGGTGGTGCGCGAGCAGGTTCTCGATCTCGGCCGGGTAGACGTTCTCGCCACCCGAGATGATCATGTCCTTGCTGCGGCCGACGACGGTGACGAAGCCCTGCGCGTCGGCGCGCGCGAGGTCGCCGCTGCGGAACCACCCGTCGGCGAAGCTCGCGGGGTGCTCGTCGCGGTGGTAGCCGCGCATCAGGTTCGGCGCGCGCACCCAGATCTCGCCGACCTCGCCCGGCGCCACGTCGCGGCCGTCGGCGCCGACGAGGCGCATCTGCACGCCGCGCGCCGGCCGCCCGGTGCTGCCGACGTGCGCGAGCGCCTCGTGCGGGCGCAGCACGATCGAGACCGGCCCCGTCTCGGTGCTGCCCCACACCTGGCACACCGGCACGCTGCGCGCGTGGAAGGCCTCGATCAGCGGCACCGGCACGACCTGCGAGCCGCTGTTGACGAACGCGAGGCTGCCGAGGTCCGTCGTCGGCCACGCCGGGTGCTCGAGCAGCGCGCGCATCACGGCCGGCACCAGCAGGCTCGTCGTCGGCCGCTCGTGCGCAATGGCCGCGAGCCACGCGCCGGGGTCGAAGCGCTCGTGCAGCACGACGCAGCCGCCGGCGGCGAGCACCGGCAGGGTCTGGATGCACAGGCCGCCGACGTGGAACAGCGGCAGCACCGCGAGCGCGCGCGTGCGCGCGTCGAAGCCCTGCGCGTCGATCGCGGCGTCGATGTTGGCGGCCATGCCTGCGGCGGTGTGGATCGCGCCCTTGGGCCGCCCCGTCGTCCCCGACGTGTAGACGAGCATCAGGTCACCCGGAAGATGCCCCGGCGCCCGCGGCTGCGGCAGCGCGGCGAGCGCGCGCACCGCGCGGCCCAGGTCCTCGAGCGCCGCATCGACGTGCAGATGCTGCACGCCGGCGTGCTCGACGATCGCGGCCAGTTCGGCCGGCGCGAGGCGCCAGTTCAGCGGCACGAAGCGCGCGCCGATCGCCTCGCACGCGAACAGTGCGGCGAGCATCGCCGCACTGTTCATTCCGAGCCAGCCGAGCGAGGCACCGGCACCCAGGCCCTGCGCGCGCAACGCGTCTGCGGTAGCGGCGACCTCGCGCGCGAGATCGGCGTAGGTCCAGGTGCGCGGGCCGCACACCAGCGCCGGTGCGTCACCGCGGCGCGCGGCCTGCGCGCCGACGCGCGCCCACGGTCCGTCGGCAGTCATCTCGCGTGACATTCCTGCAGACAAGGCCAGATCAACGAGCCAACGCCGCGCGAAGCACTGCCGCGTCAAGCGGCCGCCGCGGATCCGGCTTTGCCGGTCCGCTGGCGGGCCTTGCAGGCCGCGCCGTGCCTTGCGGCCCGGCCGCTCGCCAGGCACTCAAGGCCCACCGGGCCTTCCGTGTCCGGGCTCGCCCCCCGCGAGTGGGAAGCACCGCAAGCGCTACGGGAGTAGTCACGCCTCGATCGCTTCGTCGCGCTCGCCGGCCTCGTAGAGGCATTCGCGCCCGAGCCGGTCGATGCACAGCTCGGCGGTCCACGGCAGCATCAGCGAGCCGCAGCGGCTGTCGCGGTACAAGCGCTCGAGCGGCAGCGACTTGAGCATGCTCTGCCCGCCGCAGGTGCGGATCGCCAGCCGGCAGATGTCGTTGGCGTTCTCCATGATCGTGTAGTGCGCCGCGAGCAGCCGCATGCGCGTGTCCTTGTCGGGGTCGACGCGCGCGTCGCGCGCGTTCTGCAGGAACAGGGCCCGAGTCTGCTCGAGCTTGATGCGCATCTCGGCGACCGCGACCTGCTTGGTCGGGTACATGCGCCTCTTGACCGGCGGCATGCCCGGCACCTCGCCGCGCAGGTACTGCACCGTGAAGTCGTAGGCCGCCTGCGCGATGCCCATGTAGGTCGGCGACAGCGTCGCGAACATGTGCGGGAAGCGCTGCGCAGCCTGCGCGTACAGGCCCTCGGGCATCAGCCGCGCCTCGTCGGGCACGAACACGTCCTTGAACGTCAGCGTGCGGCTGACGGTGCCGCGCATGCCCAGCGGATCCCACTCGCCCGAGACCGTGACGCCGGGCGCGTCGGCCGGCACCGCGAGGTACATCGAGTCCTTCAGCGTCGCACCGGGCCGGTCGAGGGTGCACAGGACCCCGTAGTAGTCCGCCGCCCCCGACAGCGACGCGAAGATCTTGCGGCCATTGACGACGTAGCCGCCGTCGACCTTGGCCGCCAGCGTGCCCCACGGCGCCTTGCCGGCCGCCGCCGCGCCGCCCTCGGAGAACGGCTGCGCGTAGATCTTGCCGCCCTGCACGATGCGCGCGTAGTGGATCGCGCGGATGCGCTCGTGGTCGGCGCGCTGCTCGGGCGTCATGTCGAGCGCGTCGGCGATGAAGCCGCTCCACATGCACGAGCACACGTGCATGTTGTACGACAGCGCCGTCGAGCCGCACCAGCGCCCGATCTCGGCGGCGACCATCACGTAGGTCGTGAAGTCGGCGCCCTCGCCGCCGTACGCCTTCGGCACGCAGATCGCGAGCAGCCCGGCGTCGGCCAGGTCGCGGAAGTTCTCGATCGGGAAGCTCGCCTCGCGGTCGTGGCGCGCGGCGCGCGGCGCGAACTTCTCGCGCCCGAGGCGCGACGCGCGCTCGATCAGCTCGCGCTGCTGCGCGGTGAGCTTGCTCGCGTCGCCGGCGATGTGCGACGGCACGTAGCGCGAGACGGCGGGTTCGGAGAGCACGGCAGCCATCGTCAGGGTCCTTCGGTCAGGGGTGCACGGCCGCCACCGGCACGTGGCGGCGCAGGAAGTCGAGCAGCGCGGCGTGGAACGGCGCCGGCGCCTCCATGTTGGCGAGGTGGCCGACGCCCGGCAGGCAGCGGTACTCGGCACCGGGAATCGCCTGCGCCATGCGCTGCATCACCGCGGGCGACGCGTTGCGGTCGCACTCGCCGGCCAGGCACAGCGTCGGCACCGCGATGCGCGGCAGGTCGGCGCGGCGGTCGAAGCCGACGATCGCGTGCAGCGCGGCGCGGTAGGTGGCCTCGGGCACGCGCGCCATCACGGCGGCGCAGCGCGCGATGCGCTGCGGGTCGGCATCGGGCGCGGCCATGCCGCGCGCCAAGCCGGGCGCGAGCGCGGCCATGCCCTGACCGGCGTCGAGCGGCGCGAGCCGCTCGGCGAGGAAGCGCCGCTGCCAGTCGCCGTCGGGCTTGCCGAACGCGGGCGACGTGCCGCTGAGCACGAGCGCGTGCACGAGGCCGGGGCGCGTCGCGACGACCTCCTGCGCGACCATGCCGCCCATGCTGTGGCCGACCAGCACGGTGCGCGCGGCGCCGATCGACTCGACGAGCGCGACGACGGCCTCGGCGAGTGCGGCCATCGTGTACGGGGTGACCGTCGGCGAGTCGCCATAGCCCGGCAGGTCGGGCGCGATCGCGAGGTAGCCGGCGTCGGCGAGCACGCCCCCGGTGCCACCGGTGGCGTCGCTCCACGCGTCGCGCCCGCCGCCCACGCCGTGCAGCATCACGACGGCGGTGTCGCCCGCACCCCAGCGCCAGTGCGCCAGCGGCGCCGCGGTGACGAGCACCGGCGTCACACCAGCCTCCCGGCGTCGACGACGACCTCGCCGTCGAGCGCGACGGTGCAGCCGCGCAGCGGCAGGTCGAAGTGGCCGAGCGTGTGGCGGCCGGCGACTTCGTTGGCGCCGGTCGAGTACAGGAAATTGCCGCCGAACGCGCGCAGCTCGGTGCCGTTGAAGTCGGCCTTGTCGTAGAACAGCATCGCGTCCCAGCGTGCGCGGCGGTTCAGCCCCCAGCCGACGTGGCTGACCGCGTAGGCGCCGCGGTGGCCCTCGTGCTCGGCCCACGCGGCGTAGTGGCCGCGCATCATCTGCGCGTCGGGCGAGTCGCCGACGACGTCGACGACGTGGTCGTCGTCGATCACGAGGCGCACCGGATCGGCGAGATAGCGCTTGAACGTCAGGTTGACGTCGCCGCGGTCGAGCACCAGCGTGCCGCGCACACGCCCCGCGGCCGGGAACGCCAGCACCAGCCCGCCGGGCCAGTGGCCGAGCGTGCCCGGTTTGCTCGTGAAGCCCCACACGCCGCCGACGCGCGCGCCGTCGAGTCCGATCTCGAGCTCGGTGCCGGCGGCCGAGGTCACCGTCATGCGCCGGGCGCTCTTCAGCCGGCGCATCGCGTCGCGCACCGGCGCGTCGTCGCCGGGCTGCGGCAGGCAGCGCTCGAGGATCTCGGGGTGCTCGTGGCTGACGTAGAGCACGCGCGCACCGCCGGCGAGGATCGCGGGCAGCTCGGGCGCGTGCATCAGGCCCTCGACGGTGCAGTCGGCGACGAAGCTGCACCTGGCCAGCGCGGCGACGACGGCGTCGAGCCCGCCGATCGCGTCGGACGCGCCGGTCGAGCGCACCGGCACCGGCGTCGTCACCGGCTGCTGCGGCAGCACGACGTGGAACACGCGCGCGCCGAGCCGCGCAAGGCCGAGTTCGGCGAGCTGCACGAGGTCGCGCCGGCTCGCCGACTCCGACAGTACGGCGCACACGTCGCCGCGCTGCACCGCGCACAGCCCGAACACGTGTGCGAAGCCGTCGATCCAGCGGGGCTCGAGACGCAGGTCGGCAGTCACAGGATCTCTCCCAGCAGGTGATAGCGCCCGCCGTGGAACACCAGCGGCGGCAGCGCGGCGTCGGCCAGGCGCAGCACGCGGCCGATGAACAGCACGTGGTCGCCGGCGTCCTGGTGCGCCTCGCGCGCGCACTCGAACACCGCGGCGGCGCCGACGAGCAGCGGCGCGCCGCCGGCGCCGTCGTGCCAGACGCCGTCGGCGAACTTGTCGGCCGCAGGGCTCGCGAAGCGGCGCGACAGCTCGATCTGGTCTTCAGCGAGCACGTTGACGGCGAAGTGGCCCGCGCCAGTGAACGCGGCCAGGCTCGGGCTCGCGCGGCGCAGCGACCACAGCACGAGCGGCGGCTCGAGCGACAGCGCGTTGAACGAGTTGCACGTCAGCCCCACGGCGCTGCCCGCCGCGTCGCGGCAGGTGACGATCGTCACGCCGGTGGCGAAGCGGCCGAGCGCGGTGCGCAGCTCGCCCTTGGCCGGCGGCACGGTCGAAGCAGGGATCGGAGAGCTGGGCAACGCGGCCATCGTGCGGCTAATATATGAAAATTCATTGATCTCGCGCAAGTGCCACCAACCCGCACGCCGCGATGCGCCCGTTCCTCGACGACCACCTCGTGTACCTGCTCGCGCGCGCCAGTCACGCGCTGTGGCGCGGCTTCGAGCCGCGCGTACGCGACGCGGGGCTGAGTTCGCTCGAGTGGCGCGTGATGGCGGTGCTCGCCGACCGCGAGCCGCTGCCGGTGGGCACGCTCGCGCGCGAGGTGCTGGCCAAGCAGCCGACGCTGACCAAGGCGCTGGACCGCATGGCACAGCAGGGCTGGATCGAGCGGCGCGCCGACCCCGACGACGCGCGCCGCGCGCGCGTGGCGCTGACGCGCGCCGGGCGCGAGCGCGTGGCGCCGCTGCTGGCCGCCGCCGCATCGCACGAGGCACGCCAGCTCGCCGACGTGCCAGCGGCCGAGCGCAAGCGGCTGCAGCGGCAGCTGCGCGCGATCATCGACCGCTTCGATGCCGACGAGCCACCGTCGTGAGCGCGGCTCGCGCCGCGCTCACGCGTTCTTGGCCGCGATGCCCCAGCGCGCGAGTGCGGCGTCGTCGGCCACGCGCGCGTCGACCCAGCGTGCACCGTCGGGCGTGTGCTCCTTCTTCCAAAACGGCGCCTGCGTCTTCAGGTAGTCCATCAGGAACTCGCAGGCCTGGAACGCCTGGCCGCGGTGCGCCGACGTGACGGCCACGAGCACGATCTGGTCGGTCGGGTTCAGCGGCCCGACGCGGTGCACGACGCGCGCGGCGCGGATGTCGAAGCGGCGCATCGCCTCGTCGATCATCGCCTCGATCGCCTTCTCCGTCATGCCCGGGTAGTGCTCGAGCTCCATGCGGCTGACGCCCGCGCCGTCGTTGCGGTCGCGCACGGTGCCGACGAAAACCGCGACCGCGCCGACGCCGGCGTCGTGCGCGCGCAGCGCGGCGACTTCGGCCGAGAGGTCGAAGTCCTCGGTCTGGATCGACACGCGCGCGGCCACCGCTCAGCCCCCGGTCACCGGCGGGAAGAAGGCGACTTCGGCGCCGTCGTCGAGCGCGGCGGCCTCGTCGACCATCGCGTGGTTCAGCGCACAGCGCACCGCGCGCGTGCGCGCGAGCACCTCGGCGTGGCGACCACCGCGCGCGATCAGCGCATCGCGCAGCGCGCCGACGGTGGCCGGCGCGGCCAGCTCGACCGCCTCGGTCGGGCCAAGCGCCTCGCGCAGCGAGGCGAAGTAACGCACCGTGAGCTTCATCCGGCGATCAGCGTCGACAACGGCAGGTAGCGTACCCGATCGCCGGCGCGGATCGCCTGCCCCGGCGGGTTGTCCACGAGCCCGTCGGCCCATACGACCGAGGTCAGCACGCCCGAACTCTGGTTCGCAAACAGCTCGAGCGTGCCGTCGGCGCCGACGCGCACGCGCAGGAACTCGCGCCGCTTGTCGGGCCTGGGCCAGTCGAAGCCGGCGGTCATCGGCAGTGCGCGCGGCAGCGCCGCTTCGGCGCCTTGCAGCACGTTGAGCACCGCGTGCACCGCGAGCACGAAGGTGACGAAGCTCGACACCGGGTTGCCCGGCAGGCCGACGAACAGCGCCTCGCCCGCCCCGGCCGGACGGCGGACCGCGCCGAACGCGAGCGGCTTGCCCGGCTTGATCGCGACTTGCCACAGCTCGACGCGGCCCTCGGCCTGGAGCGCCGGGCGGATGTGGTCTTCCTCGCCGACCGAGACGCCGCCCGAGGTCAGGATCAGGTCGTGCCCGGCGGCGGCCTCGCGCAACGCGGTGCGCGTCGCGTCGAGCCGGTCGGGCACGATGCCGAGGTCGGTCACCTCGCAGCCCGCGGCCTGCAGCAGGCCGCGCAGCGTGAAGCGGTTGCTGTTGTAGATCGCGCCGGGCGGCAAGTCTTGCGGCGCCACCGCGCCGGGCATGATCAGCTCGTCGCCGGTGGAAAACAGCGCGACGCGCGGCCGGCGCACGACGCCGAGCGTCGCCGCACCGACCGTGGCCGCCAGGCCGAGCGCCTGCGGCGTGAGGCGCGTGCCGGCGGCGAGCACGGTGCGCCCCGCCTGCACGTCCTCGCCGCGGCGGCGGATCCACTGTCCGGGCTTGGGCGCCTCGCGCACGCGGATGCCGCCGTCGACGACGTCGACGAGTTCCTGCATCACGACGGCGTCGGCGCCTGGCGGAATCTGCGCGCCGGTGAAGATGCGCGCTGCGGCGCCGGGCTCGAGCGGCTGGCCGACGTGGCCGGCGGCGATGCGCTGCGCGACCGGCAGCACCACGTCGGCCGACTGCGCGTCGGCGGCGCGCAGCGCGTAGCCGTCCATCGACGTGTTGTCCGCCGGCGGCACGTCGATCGCCGAGACGACGTCGGCGGCGAGCACGCGCCCGAGCGCGTCGAAGGTCGAGACGGTCTCGGTCTCGGCGATGCGCGCGGCAGCGGCGCCGGCGGCCAGGCGCGCGAGCGCTTCGTCGAGGCTGAGCAGCGGGGGGCGGGCAGTGTCGGCCATGGCGTCAGGCGAAGCGGGATCGGTCGTGGTCGAGACGGTCGCCGGCGGCGTGCAAGACGGCGACGAGCGCCGCGGCGTCGTCCAGCGGCACGACGGGGCGCAGCGTCGGCACGGGCAGCGCGTCGGGGCGGTCGGTCGCGACGGCGACGACGAACGGGTCTTCGGGATAGATCGGCGCGTCGCCGCGGCGTGCCGCGACCTCCTCGCGCCAGACCTCGACCTTCATGATGTCGGCGTGCTTGAAGCCCTCGACGAGCACCCAGTCGACGTCGATCAGCTCGGCGAGCAGGTCGTGCACCGGGAGCTCGACCTCGGTGCCGTACTCGCGCAGCAGCGCCATGCGCCGCGGCGACGCGACGAGCACCTCGAACGCTCCGGCCTCGCGGAAGCGGTGGCTGTCCTTGCCCGGGCGGTCGAGGTCGAAGCCGACGTGCGCGTGCTTGATCACCGACACGCGCTGCCCCGCTCGACGAAGCTCGGCGACGACACCCTCGATCAGCGTCGTCTTGCCGACGCCGGACGGGCCGCAGAAGCCCACCACCTTCATGCGGCGACCTGCCTCACGCGCAGTGCGTCTCGATGTAGCGCTTGACCGCGTCGACCTGCGCCGGCAGCACCGTGAAGCGCTTGGGCAGGGCCTCGATGCCCTCGAAGCCGGGAGGCCGCTCGGGCTCGCGGCCGAGCGCCTCGCGGATCGTCGCCGCGAACTTGGCCGGCAGCGCCGTCTCGAGCACGACCATCGGCACGCCGGGGTCGAGGTGCTCGCGCGCGACCCTCAGGCCGTCGGCGGTGTGCGTGTCGATCATCACGCCGTGGCGCTGCCAGGTGTCGCGGATCGTCGCGAGCCGGTCGGCGTGCGTGCTGCGGCCCGAAACGAAGCCGAACGACGGCACGCGCGCGAACTCGTCGGGCGCGAGCGTGAAGCCGCCACGCTGGGGCACCTGCACGCCGAACAGCTCGGCGGTGCGCGCGGCGTCGCGCCCGAGCAGGTCGAACACGAAGCGCTCGAAGTTGCTCGCCTTGCTGATGTCCATCGACGGGCTCGAGGTCTCGAACGTCTCGGCGCTCGCGCGCACCCGGTACGTGCCAGTGCGGAAGAACTCGTCGAGCACGTCGTTCTCGTTCGTCGCGCACACGAGGCGGTGGATCGGCAGCCCCATCATGCGCGCGACGTGGCCGGCGCAGATGTTGCCGAAGTTGCCCGAAGGCACCGCGAAGCTGACGCGTTCGTCGTTGGTCTTCGTCGCCTGGAAGTAGCCGGCGAAGTAGTAGACGACCTGCGCGAGCAGGCGCGCCCAGTTGATCGAGTTGACGGTGCCGATCGACCAGCGGCGCTTGAATTCGAGGTCGCTGCTGACCGCCTTGACGATGTCCTGGCAGTCGTCGAACACGCCCTCGATCGCGAGGTTGTGGATGTTCGGGTCCTGCAGGCTGAACATCTGCGCCTGCTGGAACGGGCTCATGCGCCCGTGCGGGCTGAGCATGAACACGCGGATGCCCTTCTTGCCGCGCATTGCGTATTCGGCGGCGCTGCCGGTGTCGCCCGACGTCGCGCCGAGGATGTTGAGCTGCTGGCCGCGGCGCGCGAGCTCGTACTCGAAGAGATTGCCGAGCAGCTGCATCGCCATGTCCTTGAACGCCAGCGTCGGGCCGTTGGACAGCGCCTCCAGGTACAACCCGTCGCCGAGCGGCTTCAGCGGCACGATCGCGTCGGTGCCGAACACCTCGCGCGTGTAGGTCTTGCGCACGAGCGCACGCAGGTCGTCGGGCGGGATGTCGTCGACGTACAGCGACAGGATCTCGAACGCGAGGTCGGCGTACGGCAGGCCGCGCCAGCGTGCCAGGGTCGCGGCGTCGACGCGCGGGTAGTGCGTCGGCAGGTACAGACCGCCGTCGGGCGCCAGGCCCTCGAGCAGGATGTCGCAGAAGCCGCGCGGCGTCGTGTCGCCGCGGGTGCTCAAGTACTTCACGCCAGCTCTTCCTTGCGCAGGCTGACGATCGGCGCGAGCACGGTCGGCAGCGTCTGCATCTGCGCGATCGCGCGGCGCATCTGGCCCTCGACGGTGTCGTGCGTCAGGATGATGACGTCGGTCTTGTTCTCGCCTTCGGCCCCGACGTCCTGGCTCGGCCGCTGCAGCAGCGCGTCGATCGAGATCACGTGCTCGGCGAGGATGCCGGTGATCTTGGCCAGCACGCCGGCCTGGTCGGCCACCTGCAGCCGCAGGTAGAACGAGGTCACGACGTCGTCGATCGGCAGGATCGGCGTGTCGGCCAGCGCCTCGGGCTGGAACGCCAGATGGGGCACGCGGTGGTCGGGATCGGCGGTGTGCAGCCGCGTGACGTCGACGAGGTCGGCGATCACGGCCGACGCGGTCGGCTCGCTGCCCGCGCCCTTGCCGTAGTACAGCGTCGTGCCCACCGCGTCGCCCTGCACGACGACGGCGTTCATCGCGCCCTCGACGTTGGCGATCAGCCGCCGCGCCGGCACCAGCGTCGGGTGCACGCGCAGCTCGATGCCGTTGTCGCGGCGCTTGGTGATGCCCAGCAGCTTGATGCGGTAGCCCAGCTGCTCGGCGTAGCGGATGTCGGCGGCCTGCAGCTTCGTGATGCCCTCGACGTGCGCCTTGTCGAACTGCACCGGGATGCCGAACGCGATCGCGCTCATGATCGTCGCCTTGTGCGCGGCGTCGATGCCCTCGATGTCGAACGTCGGGTCGGCCTCGGCGTAGCCGAGCCGCTGCGCCTCCTTGAGCACGACGTCGAAGTCGAGCCCCTTGTCGCGCATCTCGCTGAGGATGAAGTTCGTCGTGCCGTTGATGATGCCGGCGATCCACTCGATGCGGTTGGCCGTCAGCCCCTCGCGCAGCGCCTTGATGATCGGGATGCCGCCGGCCACCGCGGCCTCGAACGCGACCATCACGCCCTTGTCGCGCGCGGCGGCGAAGATTTCGTTGCCGTGCACCGCGAGCAGCGCCTTGTTGGCGGTGACGACGTGTTTGCCGGCGGCGATCGCCTCGAGCACCAGCGTGCGCGCGATGCCGTAGCCGCCGATCAGCTCGACGACGATGTCGATGTCGGGGTTCGCGATGACCTTGCGCGCGTCGCCGACGACGCGCGCGCGCTCGCCGACGATGGCTTCGGCGCGCGCGGTGTCGAGGTCGGCGACCATCGCGATCTCGATGCCGCGCCCGGCGCGGCGGCGGATCTCGGCCTGGTTGCGCACGAGCACGTTGAACGTGCCGCTGCCGACGGTGCCGATGCCGAGCAGGCCGACCTGGATCGGTTTGGCGTCGACGTCGCGTCGATCGGCGGCCAGGCTGGTGGCCGCTGGGGGGCGGAGGGTCATGGGCGGGCTCAGGCCGTGTGGCGCTTGCGGTAGTGCTCGAGGAAGCGGGCGATGCGTCCGATGGCCTCGGCGAGATCGTCGGAGTTGGGCAGGAACACGAGGCGGAAGTGGTCGGGCTGGGGCCAGTTGAAGCCGGTGCCCTGCACGATCAGCACCTTCTCGTCGGCGAGCAGGTCGTAGGCGAACTGCTGGTCGTCGGTGATCGGGTAGATCTTCGGGTCCAGGCGCGGGAACATGTACAGCGCCGCCTTCGGCTTGACGACGCTGACGCCCGGGATCTGGCCGAGCAGGTCGCACGCGAGATCGCGCTGGCGCGTGAGCCGCCCGCCCGGCGCGACGAGGTCCTTGATGCTCTGGTAGCCGCCGAGCGCGGTCTGGATCGCGAGCTGGCCCGGCGTGTTTGCGCACAGCCGCATCGATGCGAGCATGTTCAGGCCCTCGATGTAGTCCTTCGCGTCGCGCTTGTCGCCGCTGACGACCATCCAGCCCGCGCGGTAGCCGCAGCTGCGGTAGTTCTTGCTCAGGCCGTTGAAGGTCACGAACAGCACGTCGTCGGCCAGCGACGCGATGCTCGTGTGCGTGTTGCCGTCGTACAGCGTCTTGTCGTAGATCTCGTCGGCGAACACGATCAGCTCGTGCTGGCGCGCGATCTCGACGATCTCCTTCAGCAGCTCGGGCGGGTACAGCGCCCCGGTGGGGTTGTTCGGGTTGATGACGACGATGCCGCGCGTGTTCGGCGTGATCTTGCGCCGGATGTCGTCGAGGTCGGGCAGCCAGCCGGCGCCCTCGTCGCACAGGTAGTGCACGGGGCGCCCACCCGACAGCGACACCGCCGCGGTCCACAGCGGGTAGTCGGGCGCCGGCACGAGGATCTCGTCGCCGTTGTCGAGCAGCGCGTTGAGCGCCATCACGATCAGCTCCGACGCGCCGTTGCCGAGGTAGACGTCGTCGACCGTGACGCCGTGGATGCCCTTTTCCTGCGTGTAGTGCACGACCGCCTTGCGCGGCGCGAACAGCCCCTTGCTGTCGGTGTAGCCCGCGGCGCTGGGCAGGTTGCGGATCATGTCCTGCACGATCTCGTCGGGCGGGTCGAAGCCGAACACGGCGAGGTTGCCGATGTTGAGCTTGATGATCTTGTGCCCTTCTTCCTCCATCTGCCGCGCCTTGTCGAGCACGGGCCCGCGGATGTCGTAGCAGACGTCGGCCAGCTTGCTGGACTTGGCGATCGGTTTCACGGAAAGGGGCTCCGGTCGGGTGCGGACGCGCCGTGGCACGGCGGACCTAGAATTATCTGGTATGAAGTTCCAGCCCGACCGGCTCGACGGCGTCAACGTCATTTCGCGCCACGACGCCGGGCGGGTGTGGGTCAACGCCACCGAGTGGCGTTCGAGCGTGCTGGTGCCCTGGCGCGGTGACGCCGTCGCCTGGCCGGTGCAGCGGCTGGCCGACCTGACCGCGGCGCATTTCGAGCAGCTGATCGCGCTGCAGCCCGAGGTCGTCATCTTCGGGTCGGGAACGCGCCTGCGTTTCGTCGCGCCCGCACTGCAGCGCGCGTTGATCGAGCGGCGCATCGGCGTCGAGACGATGGACACCGGCGCCGCCTGCCGCACCTACAACGTTCTGGCCAGCGAGGGGCGCATGGTCGCGGCGGCGCTGCTGATCGAACCCGGCGGCTGAGCGCCGTGCCGTGCCGCAGGGGCTGCGGCCGGGGCGCGAAGGGCCAGCGCCCCTATAATTTGTGATTGTGTTCGCGGTTGCGCCTGCCGCGTGCACTGCTCAGCGCCCGCCACGAAGCCGAGACCCGCCCGCCCATGACGCCCGCCCTGAACAAGCCCCTCCCCGAATTCGAAGCGTCCGCCACCGGCGGCGTCAAGTTCTCGCCGCAGGCGTTCGCGGGCAAGGCCATCGTGCTGTACTTCTACCCGAAGGACAACACGCCCGGCTGCACGACGGAGGCGATGCAGTTTCGCGACCGTCACAAGGAGTTCGTGAAGGCCGGTGCGGTCGTGTTCGGCGTCTCGCGCGACAACATGGCCTCGCACGAGCGCTTCAAGGCCAACCTCGAGCTGCCGTTCGAGCTGATTGCCGACACCGAAGAGAAGCTGTGCCACATGTTCGGTGTCGTCAAGAACAAGATCATGTACGGCAAGAAGGTCAAGGGCATCGAGCGCAGCACCTTCCTGATCGGCCCCGACGGCGTGCTGCGCGCCGAGTGGCGCGGCATCAAGGTCGCCGGCCACGTCGACGAAGTGCTCAAGGCCGTCAAGAGCCTGAAGCAGCCGGCCTGACGGCGCACGCGTCGACCATGACGACGGGCCCTGCGGGGCCCGTTCGCATTGGCGCGGGCCGTGCTGCACGCCGCCGGGCGGTGTGCATAATGGCTGCGTGAGTCGCGAATTTGCGCGCCGTCCGCCGAAGCCGCCCAGCCGACTGGGCGGCTTTTTCGTTTTCTGCACCGAGTCGACGCCCCTCCATGCCCCTGCCGAAGCCACCCGCCCGCAAAGCCGCCCTGCTCTCGCCCGCTGACTTCGAATCCCAGGCCGCGCCGAAGACGGCCAAGCGCACCCTCGGTGGCACGCCGCGCACCGACGCCGACACCACGGTGCTCGACCTGCTCGACGCCGCCGCCACGGCCCCCGCGGCCCGCCCCGAGGCGGCCCGCCCCGCCCCCACGCAGCCGCCGACGCGGCCGGCAGCGCGTGCACGCAAGCCACGCGCCGAGGGACCGCCGAAGCTGTTCGTCCTGGACACCAACGTGCTGATGCACGATCCGATGAGCCTGTTCCGCTTCGAGGAACACGACATCTACCTGCCGCTGATCACGCTCGAGGAACTCGACGGCCACAAAAAGGGCATGAGCGAGGTCGCGCGCAACGTGCGTCAGGTCAGCCGCGAGCTCGACGCGCTCGCCGCCGACGGCGCGCTGGCGCCGGCCGACGGCATCCCGCTGGCCAAGACGGGGCACCGCGAGGCCGGAGGGCGGCTGTTCTTCCAGACCACGCTGCTCGACAGCAAGCTGCCCGCGGCGCTGCCGCAGGGCAAGGCCGACAACCAGATCCTGGCCGTCGTGGCGGCGCTGCGCGAGGCGCACCCGGGCCGCGACGTCGTGCTGGTGTCGAAGGACATCAACATGCGCGTCAAGGCGCGCGCGCTCGGGCTGGCCGCCGAGGACTACTTCAACGACAAGACGCTCGAAGACGGCGACCTGCTCTACACCGGCGTGCTGCCGCTGCCCTCCGACTTCTGGGAGCGCCACGGCAAGACGATGGAGAGCTGGCAGCAAGGCGGCCACACCTTCTACCGCATCGCGGGGCCGCTCGTGCCCGCGCTGCTCGTCAACCAGTTCGTCTACCTCGAGACACCCGGCGCCGCGCCGCTGTATGCGCGCGTGACCGAGATCACCGGCAAGACCGCGGTGCTCAAGACGCTGAAGGACTACACGCACCAGAAGAACGCCGTGTGGGGCATCACGGCGCGCAACCGCGAGCAGAACTTCGCGCTGAACCTGCTGATGGACCCCGAGGTCGACTTCATCACGCTGACCGGCACGGCGGGCACCGGCAAGACACTGATGACGCTGGCCGCGGGGCTGAGCCAGGTGCTCGACGAGCGGCGCTACAGCGAGATCATCGTCACGCGCGTGACGGTGCCGCTCGGCGAGGACATCGGGTTCCTGCCCGGCACCGAGGAAGAGAAGATGGGCCCGTGGATGGGCGCGCTCGACGACAACCTCGAGGTGCTCGCGCGCAGCGACAGCGGCGCCGGCGAGTGGGGCCGCGCCGCGACCAACGACCTCGTGCGCGCGAAGATCAAGATCAAGAGCCTGAACTTCATGCGCGGGCGCACGTTCCTGAGCAAGTTCGTCATCATCGACGAGGCGCAGAACCTGACGCCCAAGCAGATGAAGACGCTCGTCACGCGTGCCGGCCCGGGCACGAAGATCGTCTGCCTGGGCAACCTCGCGCAGATCGACACGCCGTACCTGACCGAAGGCAGCTCGGGCCTGACCTACGTCGTCGACCGCTTCAAGGGCTGGCCGCACAGCGGCCACCTGATGCTCGCGCGCGGCGAGCGCTCGCGGCTGGCGGACTACGCGAGCGACGTGCTGTAGCGCGCGAGGACCTGCCCGCGTCCGGCGCTGCGGACGCGGAGGCAACCGGCATGACCCTAACTACGCCTACTCCACTGCGGGGGGCTCTGCCGGCGGCGGAGGCGGCGGAGGCGGCGGAGGCGGCGGAGGCGGCGGAGGCGGCGGAGGCGGCGGAGGCGGCGGAGGCGGCGGAGCTGACGGCTTGTCGTAGCAGCCGATCGTGTCGAGACCCACGTAAGGGCTCAGTGCGCGGTCGTTGAGCGTGAAGTCCGCACCAGCGAACCAGTGGTTGCCGTGCACGCCGCCGGTCAGCAGCGGCGTGGTCTTCTTGAAGTTGTAGCCGACGCCCAGCTGCCCTTGCAGACAGCGGTCACCCTTGAACCCCTGCAGCCGCGCCGCGTGCAGGCCGTCGGTCCAGAACTGGACACCGATGTCGGCCCCGCTCGGCTTGCCGTCGCTGTCGACATTGGCCTTGCGCCAGCCGATCACGGCAGCCGGCTTGATGACGGTGTCGAACTGCAGCAGGATGCCGGCATACCACTGGCTGTCGTCCTTGGCGGCGACAGGCCCAGTGCTGCCCAAAGCCGCGGCGACGGCAATGGCGAGAAGGCGTGGACGGGGCGGTTTTTTCACGGGACGCATCGCAGTCTCCTTCGTGGATCGCCGCCGCAGGCTAGTCCCGCCCGCGCAGCCTGTCAACGCCGGCGCCGAGGCCGGGTCGGCCATCCTTGAAGGCTCACCGCTGCCCGATCAGGTCCTTGACCTGCTGCAACGCGCTCGGATCCTCGATCGTCGTCAGGTCGCCGGGGTCGCGCCCCTCGCACACGGCCTGGATCGCGCGGCGCAGCAGCTTGCCCGAGCGCGTCTTCGGCAGCACGGTGACGAAGCGCACGCGCGCGGGCCTGGCGACCGCGCCGAGCTGCTCGTCGACGGTCTTCATGATCTCGCCTTCGAGCTTCAGCGCGTCGGCCGGCGTCGCCGCCTTCGATGGATCTTTCAGCACCGCGAACGCCATCGCGACTTGGCCCTTGAGCGGGTCGGCGACGCCGACCACCGCCACCTCGGCCACCGCCGGGTGGCTCGAGATGCTCTCCTCGATCTCGCGCGTGCCGAGCCGGTGCCCGGCGACGTTGATCACGTCGTCGGTGCGCCCGAGGATGAAGAAGTAGCCGTCCTCGTCGCGGATGCCCCAGTCGAACGTGCTGTAGACGAGCCGGCCCGGGATGCTCTTCCAGTACGTGTTGACGAAGCGCGCGTCGTCGCGCCAGACGGTCTGCATGCAGCCCGGGGGCAGCGGCCCCTCGATCGCGACGACGCCCTTCTGGTTCGCGCCCGTGAGCTCCTGCCCGGTGTTCTCATCGATCAGCTTGACGTCGTAGCCGTACACCGGCTTGCCCGGCGAACCGAACTTGCTCGGCGCCGGCTCGACGCCGTTGCAGATCGTCAGGATCGGCCAGCCGGTCTCGGTCTGCCAGTAGTTGTCGACGATCGGCCGTCCGATCGCCTCGGCGATCCACTTCGCGGTGGGTTCGTCGAGCGGTTCGCCGGCGAGGAACAGCGCCTTCAGGCTCGACAGGTCGTACTTCTTCAGGTACGCCGGATCCTGCTTCTTCAGCACGCGCACCGCGGTGGGCGCGCTGAACATCGACGTGACCTTGTACTTCTCGACCAGGCTCCACCAGATGCCGGCGTCGGGGCGGATCGGCAGGCCCTCGTAGAGGATCGTCGCCATGCCGGCGATCAGCGGCCCATAGACGATGTAGCTGTGGCCGACGACCCAGCCGATGTCGCTGGTGGAGAAGTACGTCTCGCCCGGCGCGCCGAGGAAGATGTGCTTCATGCTCGCCGCGAGCGCCACCGCGTAGCCGCCGGTGTCGCGCTGCACGCCCTTGGGCTTGCCGGTGGTGCCACTCGTGTAGAGCGTGTAGCTCGGGTGCGTCGACTCGACCCAGGTGCACGGCACCTGCGCGGCCATGTGCTTGCCGCGCAGTGGCGCATAGTCGACGTCGCGCCCGGCCACGCGTTCCATCGGGCTCAGCCCGCGGTCGACGAGCAGCACCTTGGCCGGCTTGTGCTTCGCCAGGCGGATCGCCTCGTCGAGCAGCGGCTTGTAGGCCACGACCTTGCCGCCGCGGCTGCCGGCGTCGGCGCTGACGATCACGGTCGGCTCGGCGTCGTCGATGCGGCTGGCGAGGCTCACGCTCGCGAAGCCGCCGAACACGACCGAGTGCAGCGCACCGATGCGCGTGCACGCGAGCATCGCGAACACCGCCTCGGGGATCATCGGCATGTAGATCAGCACGCGGTCGCCGGCCTTGACGCCGAGCTCGAGCAGCATCGCCGCGGTGCGCTGCACCTCGGCGTGCAGCTCGGCGAAGCTGTAGACGACCTCCTTGTCGACCTCGGTCGAGACCCAGATCAGCGCGTTCTGCGCCCCGCGCGTGGCGACGTGCCGGTCGACCGCGTTGTGGCACAGGTTGGTCTGGCCGCCGACGAACCACTTCGCGAACGGCGGGTTCGAGTAGTCGCAGACCTGCGTGAACGGGCGGTGCCAGTCGATCAGCGTCGCCTGCTCGGCCCAGAACGCGTCGCGGTCGGTGATCGAGCGGCGGTGGAAGTCGGCGTACGACATGCGGCGTCTCCTCGGGATCTTCGTGTGGATTTCGACGGCCGATTTTGAGGCCGGCGCTTGCGTCGGCCTGACGCCGCAGCCCGCTGCTGCGGCATCGGCGATGATCGGCGACGATGACCGCCGCCGACAACCCCTGCACCCGCTGCGGCGCCTGCTGCGCGAGCTTTCGCGTCGACTTCGCGCGCGCCGAGCTGCACAGCGAAGGCGGCACCGTGCCCGACGGGCTGGCCGTCGACCTCGGCGGCGCCACCTGCCGCCTGCGCGGCACCGACCACCAGCCGCCGCGCTGCGCGGCGCTGGTGGGCCGCGTCGGCGAGCGCGTGCGCTGCGCGATCCACGAGTGGCGCCCGTCGCCGTGCCGCGAGTTCGGGCTGCGCGCGCCGCTGGGCCTCGGCGACGACGCCTGCGACCGCGCCCGCGCGCACCACGGCCTGCCGCCGTTGCCGCACTGAGCCGCTCGCCCTTCGGACACCGGCACGGCGCGCGCGCTCAAGCGCGCCGGCAGCCGTTGACCTCGGACAAGGACGCGTTCGTGACGCGCGTTAGCATCGCGGCCCAGAAAGGATCGTGACCATCATGGCCTCGCCGCGCAAGACGAAAGCCCCCGAACCGGCCCCCGAGGCGGTGCTTCCCGACGACCTGACGCCGCCCGACAGCGAAGGCCTGGTGCAGCACCCCGACGGCTGGTACTGGCTTGCCCCCGACGGCAAGAACCAGTTCGGCCCCTTCGAGACCGCCGAGGAGGCGCGCGCCGACATGCTCGCCGCCGACGACGACGAGGGGGTCGAGCCCGGCGAGACGCTGCAGGAAGCCGAGGAAGAGCTCGGCATCGCCGACTGGATCGACCCCGAGACCGGCGAACCCGCCGAAGAGACGCACACGCGCCTCGAGGATCACTGACCCTAAATCCGGCAGTTACCCCGTCGCTGGCAGGCCAGCCGCGGGTCGTGGTGGGCCGACGATCGGGGCTATGCGGTCGCTGACGTAGCGCAGCAGGCAGCCCCAGCGGTCGAGGTCCTTGAACTGCTCCGCAGCTGACCGAACGTGCTGCAAGGCCGCGCCGATGTTGGCGATCAGCCGCTTGAGCAT
>NZ_QOAZ01000026.1 GCF_003574675.1 Azohydromonas sediminis | reverse complement strand
GCCACAGGCTTGCAGCCGAAGAGGTCTTGCCCTTCGCTCGGCGTCGCTTCAGTCGTCTCGGTGCTCATGCCACTTCAACGGCCAAACTCGCCCGCGGCTGTCGGGGTTATCCCAAATCTTCACAGGCTCTCACGCCTCGTCGCGGGACTGTGGAGCAACGCCGACGGCATGCAGGTATGGCAGCACCTGTGGAGCCGGCCTGCGCTCCAGGCCGAGGTGTGGCTGGGCATCGGCGTGCCGCTGGCGATCACGGTGCTGCCGGGGCTGCGCAAGTCGCTCGGGCTGCAGCTCGTCGCGGCGGTGATCGCGGTCGTCGCGCTGTTCGTCGCCCGCTACCACTTCGTGGTCGGCGGCCAGCTCGTTGCGCTGTTCAAGGGCAGCTGGGCGCACGGGCTGCTGTCGTACTCGCCATCGCTCACCGAATGGGCGGTACTCGCCACGGCGGTGTTCCTCGCCAACGTGGTCAACGCCGCGGGCGAGAAGTTCCTGGGCCTCGGCGACCGGCGGGCATGAAGGTGACCAGCCAGAACCCGGCACCGGGCGTGCTGCCGCCCTCTGCCCTGCAACCGGGGCTGCTCGACCGGGCCGACCTGTTGCTGAGCGTGGCGCGGGCGTTCCTGCCGCCACCGGCCGATTGGTCGGTGTGCGACTGGGCGCAGCCGCTCACCGACGACCTGGCCGAACTCGGCGCCGCGCTCGGCCTCGACACGCGACCGGCCGTCGACGCGTTGGCCGAGGCGAGTGCCCGCTGGGCCGCCGAGGCCGCCCGCGACGACGGCAGCGCCGATCCCTGGCTCGTCGAATACGCGCGCTTGTTCCTCACGCCGCCGGTGCCGGTGCCGCTCAACGCCGGCGTGTACCTCGAAGGTGCCCTCGGCGGCAGCAGCGTGCAGATGGTGCGTTCGTGCTACCAGGCGGCCGGCGTCGAGCCCGACGAGAACTTCCGCGACCTGCCGGACCACGTCTCGATGCAGTTGGAGTTCCTTGGCCGGCTGTACGAGCGCGCCGCACGGGGCGATGCCGACGCCGCCGGCATGGCCGACGAGTACTGCCGCGAGTTCGTCGACCACTGGGCCGGTCCGCTCGAGGCGGCCTGTCGCCGGGCGAGCGCGAAGTCGTCGGCAGCCGAGGTCTACGCGGCACTGGTGCGACTGGTGCGCGAGGCCGTGGGCGACCGCACGCTGGAGGCTTCGCAATGACCACACCGCACCTCGACCCGCGCTCGGCGCTGCAGGATGCGGCGCGTCTTGCACGAGGCCCGCGTGTGCCCGTGACCCTGCGGCGGCTGCTCGAGCGGCACTCGATCGGGCCGCGCTGGATGACGGCGCCCGGTCCGACGCTGGCGCAGCTTCGCCTGGCCACGCGCGCAGCACTGCGCGCGCCCGATCACGGGCGGCTCGTGCCTTGGCGAGCCGTCGTCGTGCCCGACGGCGGGCGCGAGGTGCTCGCCGACCTGTTCGCACGCTTCGCACGTGACGCCGGCAAGACCGACGAGGACGTCGCGATCGAGCGCGAGCGCGCGTTCAACGGGCCGGCGCTCGTCGCATGGGTCGTGCGCATCGACGACGACGTACCCGAAGTGCCGGCACACGAGCAGTGGATGTGCGCCGGCGGTGCGCTCGCGAACTTCCTCAATGCGCTGCACCTGATGGGTTTCGGCGCGAAGACGCTGAGCGGTCGCAAGTGCCGCCATCCGGCGCTCACGCAGGCGTTCTGCCGCGAGCGCGAGCAGCTCGTCGCGTTCGTCTGCATCGGCACACCGACGCGCAAGCCCACGCCGCGCGTCGTCGACGATGCCGACGAGGTGCTCTCGCTTTGGCGTGGGCCGCGCCTGTGACCGCCGCCGGCACCGTGCGGTGCTGATAGCGATGGCGCTGGCAGCCGGTGCGGCCACGCGCGCCGAGATGTCGGGCGACGAGTACCGCAGCCCGGGCTTCGTCACGAGCCCGTCCGAGCGGCAGCGCCTGGCGGAGCAGCTCGAGCGCGAGCGCGCGCAGGCTGCCGAGCGCGAAGCACGGCACGCGGCCGAGCGGGCCGCGTCGGCCGAGGCCGAGCGCCAGCGGATGCTCGAGCGCCCGCTGGGCGAGCGCCTGCTCGAGGCGCACTGCTCGCGCTGCCATCGCCCCGAGGTCGTCGCCGGCGTGCGCCACACGGCGCTGGGCTGGCGAGTCGTCGTCGAGCGCATGCGCTGGTGGCACGGCGCCGCCGTGCCGCGAGCCGACGTCGCACCGATCGTCGCGCACCTCGCGGCGACGCGGCCGGCAACGGGCGCGGCGGCAGCGCTGGAGTGGGGTGCGCTTGCGGTCGCGACGCTGTCGATGCTTGCGGTGGGGATCGTCTATCGTGTGCGTCTGCGACGGACGTTCGAGGGCGCGCGGCGATGATGTCGACGATGAACACCGGCCCGCGGCCACCACGCAGCTCGAGGATCGTCTGCGTTGCTTCTGCGCTGCTCGTCGTCGCTGTGAGTGCCGGGGCGCAACCGTCGCCACCGGCGACGTCGCAGGGCGCCACGCCGAAGCCCAGGCCGATCGTCGTCGCGCCGCAGCGAAGCGAGCCGCCCGCGCAGAAGGCGTCGTCGCCGGTGGCGAAGGCCGTCGCGGCGGGAACCAAGCCGCCGAAGGGGGCGCCGATCCCGCTCGGACTGTGTTCCGGTGACTGAGGACCGATCGAGCGGTTGCATACTTGGAGATACGTCGTCCATCTATGCGATGGAGGCGCAGACTCGACTAGCGTCGTCACGGGACAGCCGTCGATCCCGAGGCTTCCCGTTCTGGTGAAGGAAGCGAATACGCTCGCCATCGCGAGTGAGGAGGAGGACCGATGAAGAGACTTCTGGTGGCGATGCTCACGGCGTCGCTGGGACCGCTCGCCGCGGCGCAGAGCTCGTCCGAGGACGAGATCGCGAAGTACCGCGAGATGCTCAAGGAAGGCAACCCCGCCGAGCTGACCGAGATGCTCGGCGAAGAGTTGTGGAAGACCAAGCGCGGCACCAAGAACGTGTCGCTCGAGGGCTGCGACCTCGGCAAGGGCCCGGGCGTGGTCAAGGGCGCCTACGCCGAGCTGCCGCGCTACTTCGCCGATGCCGGCAAGGTGATGGACCTCGAGGCGCGCCTGGTCTGGTGCATGGAAAAGCTGCAGGGCTGGGACACGAAGCCCTACTTCAACAAGGGCGCCTTCAAGGCCAGCGGGCCGGGCTCCGACATCGCGGCGATCGCGACCTACGTCGCCGCCCAGTCCAACGGCATGCGCTTCAAGGTCGACACGTCGCACCCGGCGATGAAGCAGGCGGTGCGCACCGGCGAGGAGCTGTTCTGGCGCCGTGGCGGCCCGTTCGACTTCTCGTGCGCGACCTGCCACGCCGAGGACGGCAAACGCATCCGCCTGCAGGCGCTGCCGAACCTGCTGACGAAGGAGGGTGCCGCGACCGGCGTGGCCACCTGGCCCGCGTACCGCGTCTCGCAGGGCATCGTGCGCACGCTGCAGCACCGCATGTGGGACTGCTACTGGCAGATGCGGCACCCCGACGTCGAATACACGTCCGACGCCGTGACGGCGTTGCTCGCGTACCTGGGCAACCTCGGCAACGGCACCGAGGTCAAGTCGCCGTACATCAAGCGCTGATTGAGGGGGCTCGCAGATGGCACGCATGAAGTACACCGCCGCCGCGTTCACTGGCGTGACGCTCCTCGTCGGCTGCGCGTCGATCGACGACGGCCAGCGCCACTTCCCGACCGCGGACGAGGCGATCGCGACGTCGTGGAAGACGACCGACCCCGCATGGCGCCAGCGCCTCGTGCAGGACGACACGCAGAAGCTGTGCTCGCAGGTGCGCGACCGGCCCGACAAGGCCACTGCCGAGCGCATCGAGAAAATGAACCAGACGATGAAGGTCGTCTATCCGGAGGGCGGCAAGCTCGTCGGCGACTGGAAGCGCGGCGAGGCGATCGCGCAAAGCGGCTACGGCCTGCGCGTCGGCGACACGACGCCGAACCGACCCATCGGCGGCAACTGCTACGCGTGCCACCAGCTGCAGGCCAAGGAACTGTCGTACGGCACGCTGGGGCCGTCGCTGCTCGGCTACGGCAAGCTGCGCGGCCGCTCGGATGCGATCGTCAAGTACACGTACGACAAGATCTGGAACGCGCAGGCCTTCTCGGCATGCTCGAACATGCCGCGCTTCGGGCACAACGGCATCCTGACGCCAGCGCAGATCGCCGACCTCGTCGCGCTGCTCGTCGATCCGGCGTCACCCGTCAACCAGTGACGGCCGCGCCGCTTGGCCGGCAGTGGGGACCGGGTCGGGCGGGTACCATCGGCATCAATGAGTGCTGCCCGCTCCTACGACTGCGTGCTGCGTGCCTGGAACGCGCACGAGGCCGAGCTGCGCGCGCACCTGGCGTGGCGGCTCGGCGACGCCGCCGCGGCCGACGACCTGCTGCAGGACGTGTTCGTCAAGGCGATGCGCGCCGGGCGCGACTTCTGCGTGCTCGACAACCCGCGCGCGTGGCTGTACCAGGTCGCGCGCAACGCGCTCGTCGACCACGTGCGCCGCACGCGGCCGCACGAGCCGCTGCCCGACGACCTGCCGTGGGAGCCGCCCGAGCCGCCGCCGGCGGTCGACGCGCTCGCCGACTGCGTCGCGCGCGTGCTCGAGCAGCTGCCGCCGGCCGATGCCGACATCCTGCGCCGCTGCGACCTCGAGGGCCAGACGCAGGCTGACTATGCGCGTGCGCACGGGCTGAGCGTGCCTGGCGCGAAGTCGCGGCTGCAGCGCGCGCGCGCCCGGCTGCGCGAGCGGCTGACGCAGACCTGCGGCGTGCGGCTCGACGACCAGGGCGTGTGCTGCCACGCCCCCGCCCGCGCCGCAGCCTGATCGCAGCGTGAGCCCTGGTGCTGCGGCGGCGCAGCCGGTCGGGGGGCCTCACGACGAAGCGCGTGCCGAGCGCCCGCTTGATCGGCATCAAGGCAGCTCGACGGGTGTCGCTGCATCCTTTCGTCGCTTGCTGCGTCTACTCGTTCAGACATCCTCGAAAGCCCCGCATGACCGCCCTGACCGCCACGCTGTCGTTCCCGCAGCGGCATCCACGCCTTTTCCTGCTTGCTGCCGCCGTCGTCTGGTGGCTGGTCTACCGCCAGCTGGTGCCGGTGTCGGAGGCGTTCGTCGCGGCGCTGCCGGTCGAACGCGACAGCCACCTCGGCGGTGCGCTGCAGTTCTTCTTCTACGACACGCCGAAGGTGCTGCTGCTGCTGACTGGGGTCGTGTTCGTGATGGGGATGGTCAACTCGTACTTCACGCCCGAGCGCACGCGTGCGCTGCTCGCGGGGCGGCGCGAGGGCGTGGCCAACGCGATGGCCGCGGCGCTCGGCGTCGTGACGCCGTTCTGTTCGTGTTCGGCGGTGCCGCTGTTCATCGGCTTCGTGCAGGCCGGCGTGCCGCTCGGCGTCACGTTCTCGTTCCTGATCGCCGCGCCGATGGTCAACGAGGTCGCGCTCGCACTGCTGTTCGGGCTGTTCGGCTGGAAGATCGCGCTGCTGTACCTGGGCCTCGGGCTCACGGTGGCGATCGTCGCCGGCTGGGTCATCGGCCGGCTGAAGATGGAGCGCCACCTCGAGGATTGGGTGCGCGAGATGCCGCGCGTGGCCGCCACCGCCGGTGCGGAGGGCATGCCGCTGGCCGAGCGCATCCAGGCCGGCTTCACGAGCGTGCGCGAGATCGTCGGCAAGGTCTGGCCCTACATCGTCGTGGGCATCACGATCGGCGCGGCGATCCACGGCTGGGTGCCCGAGGACTTCATGGCCTCGATCATGGGCAAGGACGCGTGGTGGTCGGTGCCGCTGGCGGTGGCCATCGGCGTGCCGATGTACACCAACGCCGCCGGCGTGATCCCGATCGTGCAGGCGCTGCTCGCCAAGGGCGCGGCGCTGGGCACCGTGCTCGCGTTCATGATGAGCGTGATCGCGCTGTCGCTGCCCGAGATGATCATCCTGCGCAAGGTGCTCAAGGTGCGGCTGATCGCGACCTTCGTCGCCGTGGTGGCCGCCGGCATCCTGGTCGTCGGCTTCGTGTTCAACGCCGTGCTGTGAGGGGCGAACTCGTGATGAAGAAGTGGATCACGGCGCTCGTCGCGGCGACGGTGGCGGTGGTGGCGAACGCGCTCGAGGTGCGCTTCGAGCCAGTGTCCGACGGGGTCTACGCGCACATCGGCGAGAAGGGTGCACGGACTTACGAGAACGAAGGACTGAACGCCAACCTCGGGCTCGTCGTGACCCCGGCCGGCGCGGTGCTGATCGACAGCGGCGCCACGTTCCAGAGCGCGCGCCAGATCCACGAGGCCGTGCGCAGGGTGACGCCGCAGCCCATCAAGTGGGTCGTCAACACCGGCGGGCAGGACCACCGCTGGCTCGGCAACGGCTACTTCAAGGCGCAGGGCGCCGAGATCATCGCCCACGAGAACGCGCGCGCCGACATGACGAACCGCGGCAACGACCATTTGCAGGCCCTGAAGGCGGTGCTGAAGGAGAAGGCCGACGGCACGGTGCCGACGCTGCCCACGCGCTGGCTGCAGGGCCGCGACGAGCGGCTCGAACTCGGCGGCGTCGTCTTCGAGTTCCGCCACCGCGGCGGCGCGCACACGCCGGGTGACACGATGGTGTGGCTGCCACAGAAGAACGTGCTGTTCAGCGGCGACGTCGTCTACGTCGACCGCATGCTCGGCGTGCTGCCGGTCAGCCACACCGGGCGCTGGCTCGAGACCTTCGCCGTCATCGAGCAGCTGAACCCGAAGGTCATCGTGCCGGGGCACGGCAGCGTGACGAACGTCGCCACCGCGCGCGCGGACACGAAAGCCTACCTGGTCGCGCTGCGCGAGCACATGAAGAAGGCGGTCGCCGAGATGACCGACATCAGCGAGGCGGTGAAGTCGTTCGACGCCGCCCCCTTCAAGCGGCTGCTCAACGCCGACGAGCTGATGCCAGGCAACGCGAGCCGCACCTACCTGGAACTGGAACGCGAGTAAGGAGAGCCACGATGGACGTTAAGGTGCTCGGCACGGGATGTGCCAACTGCAGGAACACGATCGCGCTGATCGAGCAGGTCGCCAGGGACAAGGGCGTGCCGGTCACGGTCGCCAAGGTCGAGGAGCTGCGCGAGATCATGAGCTACGGCGTGATGTCGACGCCGGGTGTGGTGATCGACGGCAAGGTCGTGCACGCCGGCGGCGTGCCCAGCCGGGCGAAGGTCGAACAATGGCTTGGTGCCTGAGGGAGGGAACGCGATGAATGCCCGTGTCGAACTGTCCGAAGCCCAACAGGTCTGCCCGACGACGACCCGCCGGCTGCTCGCCGAGGGCGCGCTGCTCGTCGACGTGCGCGAGCCGGCCGAGGTCGAACGCGTCGCGTTCGACGTACCCGGCGTCGTCGCCATCCCGCTGTCGCAGCTCGAGCGCCGATTCGCGGAACTGCCGCGCGACCGCCAGCTCGTGATCGCGTGCGAAGTGGGCGCGCGCAGCCTGAAGGCGACCTACTTCCTGATGTACCAGGGCTACACGCAGGTCGCGAACATGGAAGGCGGCCTGCAGAAGTGGGCGCGCAAGGGTTTCCCGGTGCGCGGCGACATGGCGCAGGCGAACGCGTGCGCCAGCGGCGCCTGCGCCGACGCCAGCGGCGGCTCGTGCTGCGCGCCGGCGCCAGCGGTGTCGGGCGGCGGTTGCTGCGGCTGACGCGATGCGGCGTCGCGTCCTGGTGGGGAGCGTCGCGGCGGCGTTCGCGGTGCTCGCCGGCTGGACGCTGTTTCGCGCCCAGTCGCCGCTGGTCGCGGCGCCGGCATCCGTGGTGTCCGCTGACGAGGAGGGCGACGCGGTGCAGCGCGCGCTCGCGCGCGGCAAGCCCGTCGTGGCCGAGTTCGGTGCCAACGCGTGTGCCGCCTGCCGCGAGATGAAGCCGGTGCTCGAGACGCTGCGGCTCGAACATGGCGAGCGCATCGAGGTGGTCGACGTCGACCTGCTCGCCGACCGGCGTGCGGGCTACCTGCAGCGCTACCGCATCCAGCTGATGCCCACGCAGGTCTTCTACGACGCGCAGGGTCGCGAGATCGGACGGCACATGGGCACGATCGGCGCCGACGAGATCCTCGCGCGGCTGGGCGTCGACGCCGCCGAGCCGCGACCGTGACACCGGCATGACCGACGCCACGATCACCCTGGCTGCCGCGTTCGCCGGCGGTTTGCTGACCTCCGCGTCACCCTGCGCGCTCGTCGCGGTGCCGCTCGCAGTGGGCTTCGTCGGCGGCCAGGCGACGACGCCGACGCAGGCGTGGCGCCTGACGCTGGCCTTTGTCGGCGGCATGGTCGTGGCGTTGACGTTGCTCGGTCTCGCGGCCGCGCGCCTGGGCCTGCTGATGGGGGCGCTGCCCGGGGCGGCGACGTCCGCGTTCGGCGTCGCCGTCGCCGCGCTCGGCGTGTGGATGCTCGTCGGCCGCGGCACGCGTTGCGCGGTGGCGGTGCCGCCGGCATGGCAGCGGCGGCTGTCGGGCTCGGGGTGGGCCGGTGCACTGGCGCTTGGCGCACTCGTCGGCGGCATGACGAGCCCGTGCGCGACGCCCGCCCTCGCCGCGGCGCTGGCGGTAGCCGGCGCCGGCACGGCGCTCGGCGCGTCGATGTGGCACGGCGCGGCACTGCTCGCGGCTTACGCCGTCGGCCACAGCGCGCTGCTCGTCGTTGCCGGTGCGGTGCCGGGCGGCGCGCAGGCGCTCGCTCGGCGGCTGGCCGGCGTCGACCGCTGGCTGCCGGGCCCGCGTGCGTTCGGTGTGCTGCTGGTCATGACAGGCCTGTGGTGGACGACGCTCGCGCCTTGGGCGTAAGCTGAGCCGGCTTGATCGAGGAGTTCGCGATGGAGCCCGACAAACCGAAGATGGAGTTCCGCGTCGCCGCGCGCCGCGTCGACGCGCACGGCAGCACGGCGTCGTGCAAGGACGCGGCGATCACGCTCGACACCGACCTCGCCGGCCGGCGCGACGCGTTCAACCCGGCCGAGCTGCTGCTCGCGGCGCTCGCGGCGTGCATGATCAAGGGCATCGAGCGCGTCGTGCCGCTGCTGAAATTCCGCCTCACGGGTGTCGAGGTGCGGCTGCACGGCGTGCGTCAGGACGTGCCGCCGAAGATGGAGTCGATCCGCTACGAGATCGTCGTCGACACCGACGAGGACGACCGGCGGCTCGCGCTGCTGCACGACAACGTGCGCAAATTCGGCACCGTGTTCAACACCGTCGCGCCGGGCACCGACCTGGCCGGCACGATGCGCCGTCGGGTCGACGACGCCGTAGGATCGATCGCATGAACACGAGACGAGACCGCTGGGGGACGTGGCGCGCGCTCGGCGCGGCCGTCGTGGTGGCCTGCACCGCGACGGCGGCGCACGCCGACGCGCAGCTCGCCGCCGACAAGGGCTGCTACAACTGCCACGGCACCCCGCCGAAGAAGAACGCGCCGACGTTCGCGCAGCTCGCGGCCGACTACGCCAAGTACCGCGGCGACGACGGCGCGGTGCGCCAGCTCGCCGACAAGCTGCGCAGCGGGTCGATCTTCGGTCACATCGACGCGCACGAGCGCCTGAGCGCCACCGACGCCGAGCGCCTCGTGCGCTGGATCGTCGACGGCGCGCCGCCGTCCTGACCGGCGCGAGGTCCCCAACCGCTGCCAGGGTGATACGCGAGCGCTTGACTGATCTGCGATGTTTCGAAAATAATAGAAACGTTTGGCAGGACCAAGCTCGGCCTGCGACGTGTCGTCAAACCCTTGAGCACCGATGCGATGCCCGACGCCCCGATGAACGAGAACGCGGCTGTGCTCGCGCTCGCCGCGCTGGCGCAAAACATGCGCCTGCGTGTGTTCCGCGCGCTCGTCGGCGCCGGCCCGCAGGGCCTGACGCCAGGGACGCTGTCAGCGCTGCTCGGCGTGCCGGCGTCGACGCTGTCGTTCCACCTCAAGGAACTGCTGCACGCCGGGCTCGCCACGCAGGAGCGCGACGGCCGGCACCTGATTTACCGGCCGGCGCTCGCGCAGATGAATGCGCTGCTGGCGTATCTGACGGCCCACTGCTGCCAGGGTGCCGGCTGCGACGAGCCCGCCGCCTGCGCCGCGGCCTCCATCCCTTCCACCACGACCCCGAGACCCCGATGAAGCGCTTCCACGTCCACCTGCACGTCGACGACCTCGCCCGCAGCATCGGCTTCTATTCGAAGCTGTTCGCCGCCGAGCCGGCGCGCGTCGAGAGCGATTACGCCAAGTGGATGCTCGACGACCCGCCGGTCAACTTCGCGATCTCGACGCGCGGCGAGCGCGCCGGCATCGACCACCTCGGCATCCAGACCGACGACGCCGCCGAACTCGCCGCGATGAAGGCGCGCGCCAAAGCGGCCGACATGACGCTGCTCGACGAAGGCGAGACGACCTGCTGCTACGCGAGGAGCGAGAAGCACTGGGTCACCGACCCGCAGGGCATCGCGTGGGAGCACTTCCATACGCTGGCCAACATCCCCGTGTTCAACGAGAAGCCGACGCAGGCGGCGCCCGCGGCCGAAGGCGCGTGCTGCGCGCCGCGGGGCCGGCCGGTGGGCATCGCGGTGAAGTCCGCCGACTCGTGCTGCTGATGCCACGCGTGCCGCGATGACGACGCACGTCCTGATCCTGTGCACGCACAACTCGGCACGCAGCGTGCTGGCCGAGGGCATGCTCAACCACTGGGCGCGCAAGCTCGGGCGCGACGTCGTCGCGCACAGCGCGGGCAGCGCGCCGAGCGGGCGCATCAACCCGTTCGCGCTCGAGGCACTCGCGCGCGCCGGCGTCGACATCGCCGGCGTGCGCAGCAAGAGCTGGGACGAGTTCGCCGCCGCCGGTGCTCCACCGCTGTCGATCGTCATCACGGTGTGCGACAGCGCCGCCGCCGAGGTCTGCCCGGCATTCGTCGGCCGCGCCGGCGAGGCGCCCGTCAAGGTGCACTGGGGCTACCCCGACCCGTCGAACGCCGAAGGCGGCGACGACGGCAAGCGCCGCGCGTTCGAGCTGACGCGCCAGGCGATCGGCTACCGCATGCTGCAGCTGCTCGCGCTGCCGCTCGAGACGATGGAGCGCGCCGCGCTGCAACGCGCGCTCGAGCAGATCGCACTGACCTGACTCTCCACGATGACCGCCCAGACGCTGCCCAAGACCGCCGCCGCCCCGGCGCCGCTCACGTTCTTCGAGCGCTACCTCACGCTGTGGGTGTTCCTGTGCATCGTGGCCGGCATCGTCGTCGGCCAGCTGTTTCCGGGTCCGATCCAGGCCATCGGCCGCATGGAGTATGCGCAGGTCAACCTCCCGGTGGGCCTGCTGATCTGGGTGATGATCATCCCGATGCTGCTGAAGGTCGACTTCGGCGCGCTTGGCCAGGTGAAGGACCACTGGCGCGGCATCGGCGTGACGCTGTTCATCAACTGGGCCGTCAAGCCGTTCTCGATGGCGCTGCTGGCATGGATCTTCATCCGCCACGTGTTCGCACCGTACCTGCCGGCCGACCAGCTCGACAGCTACGTCGCCGGGCTGATTTTGCTGGCCGCCGCGCCGTGCACGGCGATGGTGTTCGTCTGGAGCCGGCTGACCGGGGGCGATCCGATGTTCACGCTCGGCCAGGTTGCGCTCAACGACGCGATCATGGTGTTCGCGTTCGCGCCGATCGTCGCGCTGCTGCTCGGGCTGTCGGCGATCACGGTGCCATGGGACACGCTGCTGACTTCGGTCCTGATGTACATCGTCATCCCGGTGATCCTCGCGCAGTGGTGGCGCCGGCGGCTGCTTGCGCGCGGCACCGCCGCGTTCGACGCCGCGCTCGCGCGGATCGGGCCGTGGTCGGTCGCCGCGCTGCTGGCCACGCTCGTGCTGCTGTTCGGTTTCCAGGGCAAGGCGATCCTCGAGCAGCCGCTGGTGATCGCGATGCTCGCGGTGCCAATCCTGGTGCAGGTGTTCTTCAACTCGAGCCTCGCGTACTGGCTCAACCGGCGTGTCGGCGAGAAGCACAACGTCGCGTGCCCGTCGGCGCTGATCGGCGCGAGCAACTTCTTCGAGCTCGCGGTGGCCGCGGCGATCAGCCTGTTCGGCTTCGAGTCCGGCGCGGCGCTGGCCACCGTCGTCGGCGTGCTGATCGAGGTGCCGGTGATGCTGCTCGTCGTGCGCGTCGTCAACGCCAGCAAGACGTGGTACGAGCGTGGGGGTGCCGCGGCCTGACCCCTGCTCGTCATGGGCGTCACCGCTGCCGTGGCGCGGCCTGATGCCGTAACGCTGCGTTGCATCGCCACGCGCCACCCCGAGGCCCCCCACCGATGAACACCAGCGCCGAACACGATCACGACCATGGGCAAGACCACGCGCACGCCGACACCGGCCGTCGCGGCGGCGGTCACGACCATGCCCACGCCCACGCGCCGCAGCGCTTCGACCGCGCGTTCGCGATCGGCATCGCGCTCAACGTCGGTTTCGTCGCCGTCGAGGCGTTCTACGGCTGGAAGACCGGCTCGCTCGCGCTGCTGGCCGACGCCGGCCACAACCTGAGCGACGTCGCCGGGCTGGTGCTCGCCTGGGGCGGCGCGCTCGCCGGGCGGCTGCGGCCGGACCTGCGCCACACCTACGGCTGGAAGCGCGCCAGCATCCTCGCCGCGTTCGTCAATGCGTTGCTGCTGTTGGTGGCGATGGGCGCGCTGGCGTGGGAGGCGCTCGGGCGGCTGCAGCAGCCGGCGTCGGTCGAAGGCACGACAATCATCGCGGTGGCGGCCGTCGGCATCGTCGTCAACACCGCCACCGCGCTGCTGTTCATGCGCGGGCGCGAGCGCGACCTCAACATCCGCGGCGCGTTCCTGCACATGGCGGCCGATGCGCTCGTCTCGGCGGGCGTCGTCGTCGCCGGCCTGCTGGTGCTCTACCTCGGCTGGCACTGGATCGACCCGGTGGCGAGCCTGCTGATCGCCGGCGTGATCGTCTGGGGCACGTGGAGCCTGTTCCGGCAATCGCTGCACCTGATGTTCGACGGCGTGCCCGAGCACGTCGACCTGCGCGAGGTGCGCGCGTTGCTCGAGTCGCTGCCCGGCGTGGCCGGCGTGCACGACCTGCACGTGTGGGCGATGGGGACGTCGGAGGTCGCGCTCACCGCGCACCTCGAAATGCCCGGCGGCCCTGGCGACGACGATTTCCTGCGCGACGCGACCGAGCGGCTGCACGAGCGTTTCGAGATCAGCCACGTGACGCTGCAGGTGGTGCGCGTGCCATTCTGCGTGCCGTGCGCGGCCTGACACCGCCCGCGCCCAAGGGACTGACGCGATGGCGCGTGATGTCGCGACGACCCTGAATCCACTGTCCCGCGCAGGCCACACGCCAACCGCGGCACCGGCCACCGAGGTGCAGGTGCTGGCGCGCATCGTGCAGCGCTGGCCCGGCTGGCTGATGCTGGTGGACGCCGACCGTCGCGTGCTTGCGTGCTCCGCAGCGCTCGCTGCCGCCGTCGCGCCCGATCCCATTGGCGCGAAACCCAACGGTGACGCGCTGCGGTGCACGCGGTGGGTCCACAGTGGCGGCGCGCGCGGCTGCTGCCTCGACTACGGCCTGGCGCTTGCCGACCTGCAGAGTTCGGCACTCGTGCAGCTGGACCTGCCGCAAGGGCGTGCGCAGGCGGCGAGCGCGCGCCTCGAGCCGATCGCGCTCGCCGATGGCGCCACGGCATGGCTCGTGCACCTCGAGCCCTGCGGCGGGGCGCAGCCCGAAGACGCAGCGTGGCACGACATGATCGCCGCGCGAGGCGCCACCGATCGGGATCGGGACGCCTGGCTCGCGCAGCTGAGCCAGCGCTGGGTACGACCCCTCGTGCGGCCGCGATGGGCGGGCTGGCTGCACGAGGCGGCTGGTGACGATCGGGCCTGGCACGCCGCCAGCGGCCGCCTGCCGCGGGGGCTGACACAACACGAACTGCGCGTGCGTGCCGCGACGGCGCGCGCCGGTGCCGACGCGACGCTGCCGGTGACGCTGGCCGTCGCCGGCGACTTGCTGCACCTCTTCCCGTCGGGCGCCGCCCCGGCCTGGGTGCTGGCACTGCTCGGCGGCCACGTCGACGCGGCGCGGGCGACGATGCTGTGCGGCCTCGTGAAGGCGGTCGCGGCCGCGCACGACGTCTGCGGCAGCGCCGCCGTCGCCGACCCTCCCGCTGCGCCGCCGCCGACCGCGACACTGACCGTGCGCGAAGCGCAAATCGTGCACCTGGTGGCGCAGGGCCTGCCGGACAAGCGAATCGCGCAGCGGTTGGGGCTGAGCTTTCACACCGTGCGCAACCACCTGCGGCGCATCATGTTCAAGCTCGGCGTGCATACCCGGGCACAAATCGCTTTCGCCCTCGCCGCGCGCACCGAGCGCTGACGCCGAAGGGGAGACCGCACGCACGGTCGGCGGACCGCTGCCGCATGGGGCGCGTGGGCGAGGCCACCGGGGCGGGCAGCGCCGGCACCGCCGGGTGTCGTCATTGGATCCACAGGGTGCCGACGACCTTGCCGCCGCTGACCAGCTCGGCCTTGGTGCCGCCGCGGCCGACCCAGAACGCCCCCACTTCGAGCGCGCCCAGGTCGGCGTCTTCCCACAGGTTGCCGACCACCAACTTGTCCTTGTTGACGAGCGGGATGTGATTGACACCGCTGGGGCTCTTCCACGCCTCGCCCTTGGTCACGCCGGCGAGCGCTTCCTTGGCTTTCTTCTCGACCGTGGCGCGGTCGACCTGCTTGTCGGCGTAGTAGTAGCCCGGTGCCGCATGGCGCCATCCAAACGGCGCGGCCTGCACCGGCGCCGCGGTCAGCAGCCCCGCCGACAGCGAGAGGACAGCGAGGGACATCAGGGACTTCTTCATCGCGATCTCCTGGTTCCGGTTGCGAGGGACGACCCCTCGGCCCATTCAACGCGGCAGCACGCGACGCCGGCATGGCGCAAATGAACCATGCAGGCCGGCGCGTCGTCGGGCCCCCGCGCGCGGCCGCGGCTCGCATCGCCGGCCCCGAACTCACCGGTCGCGCAGGGCGGCGATCAGCGGGCAGGACACGTGGCCGCGGGTGCCGCGGCAGCGCGTGACCAGGTCGTCGAGCGCGGCCCCGATGCGCTGCAGGTCGGCCAGCCGCGCGCGCACCTCGGCAAGCTTGCGCTCGGCCTGCGCGCGGGCGGCGGCGCACTGGCGGCCGTCCTCCAGCGCCAGCAATTCGGCCACCTCGTCGAGGCTGAAGCCCAGCCGCTGCGCCGCGCGCACGAAGCGCAGGCGGTCGAGCGCCGCGGCGCCATAGCGGCGGATCCCGCCGGCTGGCCGCGGCGGCTCGGCCAGCAGGCCGCGACGCTGGTAGTAACGGACCGTCTCGACCCCGACGCCGGCGCGCTGCGCGAGTTCGCCGATGGTCATGAAGGCGTCGCGTGGGGTCGTGGTCATGGCGCTTGACTCCGTACCGGGGTACGGAGCGAAGCTTACGGCCATGTCGACCCGACCGCCGTCACCTCCGGTCCGTCCGTCGCCCGCCGCCGCGCTGGCCGCGGGCGCGCTGGCTGCACTGGCCGCATCGGCCTGCTGCGTGGGGCCGCTGGTCCTGCTGCTGGTCGGCGCGTCGGGCGCATGGATCGCCCACCTGACGGCGCTCGAGGCCTGGCAGCCGCTGTTCGTCGCCATCGCGCTGGCTGCACTCGGGGTCGCCGGCTGGCGCCTGTGGCGGCCGGCCGGGGAATGCACCGCCGGGCAAGTGTGCGCCGCGCCCCGCTTCAGGCGCGCGTACCGGGCGCTGTTCGTCGCCGTCGTGCTGCTGCTCGCGCTGGTGCTTGGCTTGCCGTGGATCTCCCCCTGGTTCTATTGATCGAAAGGCCCGACATGACCTTCCTTGCCCGTGCCGCTGCCGTCGCCGCGCTCGCGGCCCTCGTCGACGCCGCCGCGGCCGCGCCGCGCACCGTCACGCTGTCCGTCCCGGGGATGAACTGCGCCGCCTGCCCGATCACCGTCAAGCAGGCCCTGCTGCGCGTGCCCGGCGTCGAGCAGGCCACCGTCAGCCTGCCGCGGCGCGAGGCCGTGGTGCGCTTCGACGACGCGCGCACCGGCGTCGAGGCGCTGACCGAAGCGACGCGCAACGCCGGATACCCGTCGCAACCGGTCGCGGCAGCGCCATGAGCGAGATCGTCACGGTGTCGGTGCTGACATGTCCGTCGTGCGGGCACGCGCAGCGCGAGATCATGCCCACCGACGCCTGCCAGTGGTTCCACGAGTGCCCCGCCTGCCACGCGCTGCTGCACCCGAAGCCGGGCGACTGCTGCGTGTTCTGCTCCTACGGCAGCGTGCCCTGCCCGCCGGTGCAGCGGGCGGGCGGCCGACGGTGCTGCGCGGGCTGATGGGTCGGCCGCGCGCGGCGACGACACCTGCGGCCCGGTGCCGGCCCGATCGGACCGGGTCAGGCGCATGCGGTGCGATGCCTCCTGCGGCCGTGCGGGTCGGGACATCGAAGAGCCGCCTTTCGGGCATTGGGACGGCCCGCGTGCGGATGATCACGCGTTCACAGCCCCGTGCGACAGCCGCTTCGCGGTGTCGAGCACCAGCAGCAAGACCAGCGCCGCCACGAGCAGCGCCGCCGTGGCGGATAGGGGGATCGGTGCCATCAGCCAGCCGAGGGTTGCGAAAAGCCCGGCCGTGACGATGCCGACAGCGGTGGCCGTCACCAGCGATCGGCCCGGCCAAGGCCTTTGCCAGCACCAGCCGCGGTGGCGCACCGCGTAGAGGACGGACTGGCCGGCCGCGAAGGTCAGCCATACGAAGCTCGCGGTGTGCGCCTGGCGCTCGTCGAGCTGCCAGGCGGTGACCACGGCGTGGTGCACGCCCAGGCTCGACACGAGCAGCACGAGCCCGAGCACCACGCCGGTCACCGCCAGCGGCCGCATGCGCCAGGGGTCGGGGCGGGGGGAGGGCGTCACGCGGTCGCCCGATAGCGCGAAGGTGGACAGGTCGCCGGCCAGCATGAACAGCACCATCAGCAGTGGATCGATCACGAAGCCGCCGAAGACCACGACGCCCAGCGCCAGGAAACCGGGCACGCCGGTCTTGCGCGAGATCATCGCCAGCATCCACGACTGCATGCGCTGACGCATCGTGCGGCTGACGCGAATGGCCGTCTGGATGTCGGCCAGGCCCGGGCGCGTCAACAGCATGCCGGCCGACGCACGCGCCACGTCGGTCGCGCCGGCCACCGCGATGCCGACATCGGCCTGCGCCAGCGCCGGTGCGTCGTTGACGCCGTCGCCGGTCATGCCGACGACCGCGCCGGCGCGCTGCCAGGCCTGCACCAGGCGCAGCTTGTCCTCGGGCAGCACGCGCGCGTAGACGCCGAAGCGCGCCAGCTGTTGCAGTGGCGCATCCGCAGCTACTGCCCCGGCCGTCGCCACCTCGCCCTCCAGGCCCAGGCGGCGTGCGACCGCCCGCGCCGTCGCTTCGCCGTCGCCGGTGACGAGCACCACGCGCACGCCCTGCTGGCGCAGCGCCTGCACCAGCGCCGCGCTGTCCGAGCGCAGCGGGTCCGCAAAGGCGATCAGGCCGTCGAGCCTGGCCGCGCCGTCGCGCACCGAACCGACGGCGAGCACGCGCTCGCCGTCGGCGGCCAGCGCCTCGACCAAACGCGCGGTTGCCTCGGCATCGGCGCCGACGAGGCGTGCCACGGACAGCGGTTCGCCCTTGAGCACACGCAGACGGCCGTTCGCGTCGCGCACCTCGGCCATCGCATGCTTGGTCTCGGGGTCGAACGCCGTGTAGGCCAGGCGTTCAGCCTGCAGTGGCACGCCGCGCTCGCGTGCCGAGGCCAGCAATGCGAGGTCGATCGGATCCTGGGTGGCTTCGTCCGAGGCCCAGACGGCACGCTGCAGCAGGGTGGCCTCGTCGGTGCCGGGCGCCGGCTGCAGTGCTGTCACCACGAGCCGGTTCTCGGTCACGGTCCCAGTCTTGTCCAGGCACAGCACGCCCATCGCCGCGGCCGCGTCCAGCGCCGCCAGCCGTGTGACGAGCACGCCCTGTTCGGCCAGGCGCGCGGCCCCGAGCGTGGCCGACAGCGTCGACATTGCCGGCAACGCCACCGGTACGGAGGCCACCAGCAGCATGAGCACGAAGGGCAGCATGCCGACGCCCAGGTGCCCGTGCACCGTCGCGGCGGCCAGCACCACGCCGATGAGCAGGACGTCGAAGCCGAGCAGCATGCGCGCGGTCTGCACCGCCAGCGTCTGCAGCCGCCCGGGTGCCTGGGTCTGCGCGAGCAGCGACGCCAGGCGGCCGTGGCGGGTGCGTGCCCCGGTGGCGGTGACCTCCGCCACCGCCTCGCCGTGCCGCACGACGGCTGCGGCCGGCAACTCGGCACCGGCCGCCTCGTCCACCGGCAGCGATTCGCCGGTCAGCGAAGACAGGTCGACCGAGAGCGCGCCTCGCACCAGTCGCACGTCGGCCGGCACGATGTCGCCCGCGCGCAGCGCCACCGCATCGCCGGCCACCAGGTCGCGCGCGGGCATGCGCTGCCAGTAGCCGTCACGGCGCACGCGTGCCTCGACGACGACGCGACTGCGCAGCAACTGGGCCGCGCGATGCGCGCGCTGCTCCTGCAACGTGCCCATGACGGCCTGGAACAGCAGCAGCACGGCGATCACCGCCGCTTCGAGCCAACGCTGCAACCACAGGTCGATCAGGATCGCACCCTCGAGCATCCAGGGTACGACGCCCCAGAAGCGGCGCGCCAACGCCACCCACAGGCGGTGGGCGGGTTCGGGCAGCGCGTTCGGCCCGTCGGCACGCAGCCGGGCGGCCGCCTCGTCGCTGCTCAGCCCGATGGCAGGCGGTAACCCTTTTGACATCGCATCGATGGCCAAGCGAGGCTCCTCGTCACGGCAGCTTCGGCGGCGTCTGGTCCGGCGGCTGGCCGTCGAGCGCGCGCAGGAAGGCCGTGATCGAGGCCACCGTGCGGTCGCTCAGGTCGAGGTTGCTGCCGCCCTTGGCGCACAGGCGCACCGCCTCCTCGAGCGTGGGCACCTGGCCGTTGTGGAAGTACGGCGCCGTCTGCGCCACGTTGCGCAGCGTCGGCACGCGCCAGACGTGTCGATCAGCCTCGTTCTTGGTCACGGTGTAGCGGCCCGGGTCGTCCATCAGCTTGTACTTCGCGACCAGCGCGTTGTCGGGAAAGCGCGGGAAGACCTGGTAGAAGCCGGCGCCGCGCGCCAGCGGCGGCGGCCCGTTGAAATCAGGCCCCATGTGGCAGGTGGTGCAGGCCGACTGGCGGAAGGCGGCGAAGCCGTCGAACTCGGCCTGCGTCAGCGCGCCCTTGTCGGCGAAGCGGAAGCTGTCGAAGCGTGAACCCGTCGTCACCAGCGTGCGCTCGTAGGTGGCGATGGCCTTGGCGATGGTGTCGATGGTGACGCCCTCCTTGCCGAACACCTTCTCGAACTGCGCCACGTAGCCGGGTATGGCCTTCACCTTGGCGACGACGGCGTCGAAGTTGGGGTTGCCCATCTCCACCGGGTTCACCAGCGGCCCCTTGGCCTGCTCCTCGAGACTGGGCGCACGGCCGTCCCAGAACTGCGCCTGGTGGAAGGCGGCGTTCCACACCGTCGGCGCGTTGCGCGTGCCCTGCGCGCCGCCAACGCCAGTGGACACCGGCCGCCCGTCGGCGCCGCCGGCCGCCGCGCTGTGGCAGGAGTTGCAGCTCACGCTGCCGTCGCGCGACAGGCGGCCGTCGAAATAAAGCTGCCGGCCCAGGGCGACCTTCTCCGGCGTGATCGGGTTGTCCGGGGGCGCTTGCACGGTGCCCTGCATCATGCCGCCCATGCCGCCCATGCCGCCCATGCCCGGGCCCATGCCCGGGCCCATGCCGCGCATGCCGCCGCCCTGGGCCATCAGCATGCCCGCGCTGGTGGTCAGGCCCACGGCCAGTCCCCCGATGATCCGAGCTCCGAGCTTCATCGCATCTGTCTCCCGTCACGGGTCAACCCCGCCCGTCGCGCCGACGGACGGACGACCTTATCAGCATGAACGCGCCAGACCGACGAGCGAAGCTGACGCAAATGAACCATGGACGAGCCATGGATCGCAGCGGTCGGGCACCCGCCTGGCGTTTTGTCGCGACCATGATCCTGGTCAAGCTTCGCGCGGCAGCGGTGCGCATCCTTCCGCGGCGACCGACGTCTCCCTGGTGCAGTCGATCGCTCGACCCGTGGGGGCCGGGCATTCCAGTCACCGCCGAAGGACATCAGACCATGAATCCGCAAGACATCCTCGACATGATGCGCAAGAACATGGGCCGCGTGCCGCCGGCGATCGAGAAATCGGTCGCCGTCGACCCCGGCCTGATCCAGGAGCACGTGCGCTCGAAGGGCTTCGCAATGCCACCCGAGGGCGGCGCGCTCGACGAGGACACGCGCACGTTGATCTACCTGGCAGCGGCGCTGGCGGGCACCAGCCCGGCCTGCGTACGCGCGATGGCCGACAAGATCGCGCAGCAGGGCATCGCGCGCGAGAAGGTGATCGAGACCGTGCACATCGTGCGCCTGGCGCTGGCCACCAAAGTGATCGGCGACGCCGAACCGGTGTTCGACGCGCTGGCCGGCGGGCCGCGCTGAACCGGTGCGCGCCGGCCCGCCCCGCCCTGCGGCGGGCGCTGCGGCGGGCGGTGCGGCGGGCGGTGCGGCCGGCACGATGGCCCAGAGGATGGCCCAGAATCCTGCGATGAGCGTTGCCGAATCCGTCGCCGGTGGCGGTCCGCGAGCGGGCCACCGCGGCGCCGCGCCGATCGTGCCGAGCGTCGTGCTGCTTCTCAGCGTCGCGCCTGCGGCGCAGGTGCGGCGCGATGCGGGTAGCCGCGCACGCGCAGCGATCCCGACCGCGCCGGCAGCCGCGCCGGTTCCGGCTGGGCTCCTGCCGCTGGACGCCCAGGCCGTGGCCGCCTACCGCGAGCACATCGAGCAGCGCCAGCGCCGCCTGCTCGGCGACGCCTACGTGCAGGCCCGGCGCCTGCGCCGAGAGCCGGTCGGCCGCATGGCGCTGGACGATGGGCCGGCCGGCCCGTCCGATGCACTCGCGCCACGGTATGCCGACATCTGGCACCTGCAGCACAAGTCGGGCGCGTCGCTGTGGGAGGTTTGGCTTCGGGCGCCAGCGCAGCCGCTGGACGCGGCGCGCTGGACCGGGTGGCTCGACCTGTCGGACGAGCGCAGCCTGGCTGCGCGCATCTGGGCGCGCCTCGCGCCGGCCGGCGCGCCGCCGGAGATGGACCTGCCGTTGATCGTTCTGCGCGTGCCGGGCGGCGGCCATCTGGACGACCTGCTGGCCGAGCATGCCCAGGCATTGGTCAAGCTGCTGCACCGCGACCCGATGGCCACGCCGTTCAAGGCGAGCTTCGTCGCCGAGGAACTGGCCGGCGACTTCTGCCGCCGCGAGGACGGGCTGTCGCTGTTGTCGCGCAATGCCGCCATCGACCTGCACCTGGAACCGCCGGGCGAGGCTTGCGCCGACGCGGCCGCGGATGCGGAGGCATCGGGCGATGCGCCGATGCCGCGCAACACGCTGCCGCTGCTGGTCACCCTGGAACTGCTGTGCCTGGAGCGCGGTGTGCTGCGCGGCCTGCTGGACCGCTCGCAGGCCGGGCGCGTGGGCACGATCGACGAACTGGTGGCGCTGCGGCGCGACATGATCGACGGCCTGGAGGAGTACTACGGCACGCTGGCGCGCACCCACGGCTACACGGCCGAGGCCACCGCACGCGGCGAAGCGCTGTTCGGCATCGACGCCCTGTTCGACTCGGTGGTCGACCGGATGGAGGCGCTGACCTTCGAGATCACCACGCGCAACCAGCAGACGGTCAACCGCATCGGCTTCTGGCTGACGATCCTGTTCGGCGCCATCGAGACCGGCTTCGTCGCCTCCGGCATCGCCACCTGGTACTACGCCGACGACTTGCCGGCCGTGCTGTCATGGACGATCGGGGTGACGCTGCTCACCGCCTCGGCGATCGCGGTGCTGCTGGTCCGCGTCGCCAAGGCTGACGCGCCCGTATCGCGCCCGGCCACTTTTTGAGCTGCATCAAGGCAGCGACCGCGGTTCGGCGCTTTGATCCACGGGTTGATGCCGAGGTCACCATGCCCAACCCGCAGTTCACGAAACCCTGGCGCGGCATCCCGCGCGAGCAGATCCACTGGAACCCGACCGTCCACGACGAGGCCTGCATCGGCTGCGGCACCTGCGTGACCGGCTGCAACCGGCTCGTCTACCGCTTCGACTACGAGCGCAAGAAGCCGGTCGTCGTCGACCCGCTCAATTGCATGGTCGGCTGCACCACCTGCGCGAACACCTGCCCGGCGCACGCGATCGAGTTCCCGCCGATCGAGAGCATCCTCGCGCTCGAGCAGCGCGCCGACGTGCACCACGCCACCGAGGACGACCTGATCGCGCGGCGCGATGTCCTCGCGTGGCCCGGCCACGTGCCGCATCCCGACCGGCTGCTCACGCTGCGCGTCGAGGCGCTGGAGGACGTCGCGCCCGACGTGCGGCGCGTCGTGCTCGCGCCGGCACGCGAGGGCGACTGCTTCTGCGAATTCGTGCCCGGGCAGTATCTGGAGCTGTTCCCGCCCGCAGCCGACCGCGTCTCGCGCGCGTACTCGGTGGCCAACCTGGCCGCCGGCGACGGCCGCGTCGAGCTGCACGTGCGGCGCGTCGAGGGCGGGCGCTTCACGGCCTGGGTGTTCGGCGACATGAAGGTCGGCGACACGTTGCAGGCACGCGGGCCGCTGGGCGCGTTCACGATGCGCTCGGCGCCTGGCGTGCCGCTGCTGTTCGTCGCCGGCGGCGTGGGCTTCGCGCCGGTGCATGCGCTCATCGCACAGCAGCTGCGCCAAGATCCCGAGCGGGACATGCGGCTGGTGTGGGGCGTGGCCGACGCCTCGCAGTTCTACGCACTCGACGAGATCGACGCCCTCGTCGGGCGCGCGCGGGCGCTGCGCGTCGTCCTGGCGGCGCAAAGCGGCCTGCCGCCGGCCGCGCCGACGCGCGCGGCCGTGGTCGGCACCGTGATCGACGCGCTGGCAGCCGACCGCACCGCCTGGGCCGGACGCGACGTCTACGCCGCCGGCCCGCCGCCGATGCTGCGCCGCCTCGCGGCTTTCTTCGCCGCCGAGCGCATCGCGCCCTCGCGGCTGCACTTCGACGCCTACGGGACGTGAGCGATCGCACGCCGCGCCGCTACGCCTCGTACACCGCGCTGCTCGGTGACGGTGACGAGGTGCACCTGCTGCCGCACGGGCTGTACGTGGCGCTCGCCCGTGGCGACGCGCAAGGGCCGTCGTTCGCAGGACGCACGATGACCTTGCTGGACTGGCACGTCGCGCTCGACGCCGACGGCCTTCCGCTCGACGTCGTCGGCGAAACGACGACGCCGGTGACGTTCGACGCCGCGGGCCGCGTCGACTGGAAAGCGCCGGTGCCGGCGGGCTGCGGGGTCGGCACCGCGCCCGCGGCCGACACCGGCTCGTGCGGACCCACCGCCGCGCAGCGCGCGGCGCTGCGCCAGGAGTTGTTCGGCGGCCGCTGGACGCCGCGTGAGCGCTCGCCCGCGCACCGATCCTGACGGCCTCCACATCCCGGGAACGACGACCATGTGCACCTCGTTCGCGCAGGACCTGAAGCGCTGGACCTGCGCCGAAGAACTCGCCGCGCGTGACGCGATGATCGAAGCCTGGGCGCTGGCCCTTCACGCGACCACGCCGCAGGCTTTGGCGCCGCACCCCGACGGCGCCAGCGACGTCACCGACGCCACCGACGCCATTCCCGCCGGCGGCGTGCCGGCCAGGCCACTGCCGATCACCCCACCATCCACCACCCCAGACCGCGCCGGCACGCCGCCGGTGCTTGCCCAACCAGGAGATCCAGCATGAGCACCCCCGAAGTCGTCCTCTGCCACGCCGTGCGCACCGCCATCGGCACCTACGGTGGCAGCCTGAAAGACACCCCCGCGCCGGCGCTGGGTGCGGCCACCATCCGCGAGGCGGTCCGGCGCGCCGGCCTGCCCGGTGACCAGGTCGACGGCGTGATCATGGGCAACGTGATCCAGGCCGGCGTCAAGATGAACCCGGCGCGCCAGGCCGGCATCGGCGCCGGGCTGCCGGTGCAGGTGCCGGCGCTGACGGTCAACCGCGTCTGCGGCTCGGGCGCGCAGGCGGTGGCCAGCGCCGCGCTGGAGATCTGGGCCGGCATGGCCCGCTGCATCGTCGCCGGCGGCATGGAGAACATGGACCGCGCCCCCTACCTGCTGCCGCAGGGCCGCTGGGGCGCGCGCATGGGCGACGTGACGATGTTCGACAGCATGCTCTACGACGGCCTGCACGACGCCTTCAGCGACAAGCACTCGGGCTGGCACACCGAGGATCTGGTGACGAAGAACGGCATCAGCCGCGAGGACCAGGACCGCTGGGCGCTGCGCTCGCAGCAGCGCTTCGCCGCCGCGCAGGCCGCGGGCAAGTTCGACGCCGAGATCGTCCCGTTCGAGATCGCCGGGCGCAAGGGGCCGACCGTGTTCGCGAAGGACGAGCACAACCGCCCCGACACCACGGCCGAGTCGCTGGCCAAGCTCAAGCCCGCGTTCCGCAAGGAAGGCACGATCACCGCCGGCAACGCGCCGGGGCTCAACAGCGCCGGTGCGGCCATGCTCGTCGCCGAGCGGGGCTGGGCCGACAAGCACGGCCTCAAGCCGATGGCGCGGCTGGTGAGCTATGGCGTCGGCGCGGTCGAGCCGGGCTTCTTCGGCCTCGGACCGGTGCCGGCGGTGCGCCAGGCGCTGGCGCGCGCCGGCTGGACGGTGGGCGACGTCGACCGCATCGAGATCAACGAGGCCTTCGCCGCCATCGCGCTCGCGTGCCTGCGCGAACTGGGCTTCGCCGAGGACGTGGTCAATCCGGACGGCGGCGCGATCGCGCACGGCCACCCGATCGGCGCCAGCGGCGCGATCCTCGCGACCAAGCTGCTGCACGCGATGGCGCGTGGCGAAGCGCGGCGTGGCGTCGTCACGCTGTGCATCGGCGGCGGGCAGGGCATCGCGCTGGCGCTCGAAAAGGTCTGACAGCAAGGCCCGACACGGTGCGTGCCGTCCCGTCGCCACGCCGCCGGGACGGTCGCGGTGGCGTCAGTCGACGGGGGCCGGTGGCGCGCCGAGCACGCTCAGCAGGTGCTGGGGCTGCGGTCGCGACCACGACCGCGCCTTGAACGAGCCGACGGTGCCGATGCTGATGCAGCACACGGCCTGCTCGCCGGCGCCCAGATCGCACAGCGCCGCGAGCCGCGGCGAGCGCATCGCCTGCCCGCTGGTCAGGCCGGCACCGTAGCCCAGCGCGTGCGCGCCGAGCAGCAGGTTTTGCAGCGCGGCGCCGAGCGAGACCAGCCGCTCGGCGGCCGGCACGTCGGGCTCGGCTGCACCGAGCCGCGCGATGGCGATCAGCAGCACCGGCGCGCGCGCAGCCTTTTCGCGTGCGGCGTCGAGTTGCTCCGGCGTTGCACCAGGGTCGCGGTCGAGCAGCGCCATCGCGAAAGCCTCGCCCAGGCGGGCGCGCTCGCCCTCGGGCACGAGGATGAAGCGCCACGGCGACAGGCGGCCATGGTCCGGCGCCGCGGCCGCCAGCGCAAGCAGGTCGAGCAACGTCGCCGTGTCGGGGCCCGGCGCGACGAGACGCCGCGGCGAGACGTGGTGCCGCCCATGGATCAGCGCCTGCGCGAGCGCCCACGTCGCGGACGGGTCGCGCCCGGCGCCGGCGAGCGGCGCGCCCAGCGGCGAAGCGACTGGGCGTTCGACGCCCGGCACGGACGTCGTGGCGGAAGAAGCGGTGCGGTTCATCGGCTCGGGAAATTGAAACACGAAGAAAAATGGGGGTGCCCGCAGGCACCCCCACCGTGGGCGAACGGATGCCGGACAACGACCGGCAGCCGACGTGCTCAGGCGTAGCGCCGCTCCTTGAAGCTGATCGTCTGCTTCCAGTCGTCGACGGTGCCCACGCGCTGGATGCTGGCCCAGGTGCCCTTGTAGTACGGCACCACGTTACGGTCGACCCACGACGTGACGACGTCGCCGTGCACGCCCTTGATGTAGCCGAACAGCATGAAGGTGTGGCCGGGCCTTTGCGACTTCATCGGGTAGGCCATCGCGTAGGTGCTGCCGAAGTCATTGAAGACCTCGACGATGTCGCCCGGCTTGACGCCCAGCGCCTGCGCGTCGGCGGGGTTCATCTCGACGTAGGCCATCGGGTAGCGGTCGCGCACGAAGCTGTTGTACTGGTCGTGATAGGCGGTCTGCCACACTTCGTTGGCGCGGCCGCTGTTGATCCAGAACTTGTGCTTGGCCTTCTGCTCGGCGACCATCGGCGGCAGCCCGGTGTAGACGGCCGGCTTGAAGTGCGCCTTGCCGTCGGGCGTGTCGAACTTGTAGTCGGCGTACAGCATCTCGGTGCCGATCAGCTTGTCACCCTTGACCTCCTTGATCGGCAGCTGCACGCCGTTGTTGCCGGCCTTGCGCAGCAGCTCGTAGGTGGCCAGGTAGCCCGTGTCGCCGCCCTGGCTGTCGATCGGCGGCACGCCGGGCCGGCCGGCGCGGCGGAAGCCGTCGTTGAAGGCGTCTTCCTCGGTCTTCCAGTCGAAGCCCTCGAAGCGCTTGGCCATCGCCGCGTTGCCCTCCTTCGTGTACATCGCCTTGAGCGTGTTGGCGATGTCCGCAGCGATCAGGCAGTCGGGCTTGGCGCTGCCCGGCGGGTCCATGAACTTCTCCGACAGGCGCAGGCGGCGCTCGCCGTTCATCGAGGTCAGGTTCATCTCGCCCGGGTGCGCGGCCGGGAACATCAGGTGCACCTCCTCCGAGATCACCGTGGGGTAGATGTTCATCGCCGCGACGAACAGGCCGCCCTGGTACTTGCAGGCGTTGTAGATCACGTCGACCAGCTTCTCGGCGCTGGCGCCCTTGGCACGCGAGATGGCCTCGTTGACGATCGCCGCGCGCTTGTGCAGCGCGATGCGGTGCTGCTCGGCCGCGACCGTGGTCTGGAACGGGTTGGTACCCCACAGCGTGTACATCAGGCCACGGCCGGCCATCACCTCCTGGTCGATGTAGATCTTGCGGTCGCCGGGGTAGGGCGGGCGCACGTAACCCTCCTGGTGGCCGCCCATCCGGCACACGCCGGTGCCGCGGCGGCCGACGTTGTGGGTCGCGATCACCAGGCTGACGAGCGCGCTCTGGATCACGTAGTTGTCGTTGCCCCAGATGATGCCCTTCTCGTAGGGGTGGAAGGTGCGTTTGCGGTGCCCACCGGCCTTGGGCGCATAGGCCCACTCGGCGGCCTGCTTGATCTGCGCAACCGTCAGTCCGGTGGCCTTGGCGCCGTCTTCGAGCGACATGCGGTTGGTCTTCACCGCGTCTTCGAAGCCCTTGGTGTGCTTGGCGATGAAGTCCTTGTCGTGCCAGCCCTGCTGCACGACGTAGGTGAACAGTGTGTTGAACAGCGCCGTGTCCGAGCCGGGCTCGATGGCCAGGTGCAGCACGTTGTCCTTGCCGGCGATCTGCTCGGCGATCGCCACCGTGGCCGACCGGCGGGGGTCGACGATGATCAGCTTGGCCGCCGCCGCGCCCGCGGCTTCGGCCGGGAACCACTTCTTCTTCTTGTCCACCGTGGCGCCGGTCAGGTTCGGCAGCCAGTGGTTCAGGAAGTAGTTGCTCTGCGTCTCGTAGGGGTTGGCACCGACGCAGACGATGCAGTCGGCCAGCTGTGCATCCTCGTAGCTGTTGTTCAGCTCGCCGATGCCCATCTCGCGCGTGGCGTGGCACTCGCTGTTGTAGGCCGGGCGGTTGTGGATGCGCACCATCGGCGTCTGGATCGCCGAGAACATCAGCTTGCCGGTGCCCCAGGTGTTCTCGAAGCCGCCGCCGGCGCCGCCGTGGTCGAAGCAGTCGAACAGGATGCCGCTCGGGCCGTCGTTGTCGAGGATCTTCTTCGTCAGCCCGGCGTAGATCGCGAGCGCATTTTCCCAGCTCGTGTCGAGCCACTGGTCGCCGCGGAAGATGCGCGGGCTCTTGAGCCGCTCGCGCGTCGGGCCGTCGTGCGTGTACATGTAGGTGGCCATCTTGCCGCCGCGCGTCGACGACAGGCCGCTGTTCACGACGCACTCCTTGTCCGGCACGATCATGATGTTCCAGCGCTTGCCGGATTTGTCGGTGATCGTGTTGGTCATCGCCTTCGTCATCGTCAGCTGCAGCGGCGGCACCTGCTGACGGAAGTCGACGCCGAGCGCGTTCTGCTCGGGCGCGCGCCCGCCTTCGCGGTGGGCGTCCCATTTGTAGACGTGATAGCCGCAGCCGACGATGCAGAAGTGGCACGACATGTTGGTCTTCTGCGCGTCGGCGGGGGGCAGCGCGATGCGGTCCTTGATCTGGGTGCTCATGCGTGGCTCCTCCTCACAGCACGTTGGCCTGGCGGCCGTAGATCAGCCCGTCGACACCGACGGCGGTGACGGTGTCGGTGGCCGCGTCGTAGTTCAGCAGCACGCGCGGCAGGTCCTCGGTGGCCTGGCCGCACACCATCTGGCCGCCGTTCTCGGGATCGAAGATCGAGAAGTGGCAGCCGCACTTGAAGGTCTTGGTGCCGCCGTCGTAGGTCACCGGGCAGCCCATGTGCGTGCACAGCGAGCTGTAGGCGACGATGTCGCCGTTCGGCCCGACACCGCCGGGCACCGGCGCGCCCATGCGCAGCGCGACGCACGGCGAATTGGCGTCGGGGTAGGTGAAGCTGACCGGCTGGTTGACGGGCATGCTGCCTGCCTTGCCGACCGACGTCTTGGGGTAGTTCAGCGTCGTGCCGGTCGCAGCACCGGCCGCCTGGGCCTGTGCGGCGCCCGGCGCGAGCAGCGTGCCGGCGGCGCCGACGGCTGCGGCCGCGCTGCCGCCGCTGGCCTTCAGAAAGATGCGACGACTGAGCTTGAGCTCTTCCATGCGGTCTCCTCGTGGTGGGTGGGAAAGCTCAAACACGTCTGCAAGTCGAGTGCCAGCACCGGTTCGACGGCGAATCAACGGCTTGGCCAGCTTTTCGTCGGGATCGGTTGCTGGAGGTCTGGAAAACGTAACATAGCGCCGCGCCGCCGCGTTACGATCACGTAACCGATACGCGCGACTGCTGTGCCGGGAAGGAAACGCCCATGGATCCCGTTCGTCGATCGTGCTGCGCCGCGCTGCTCGGTGCAGCGTGGCCTGTGCGTGCCGACGCCTCGCTGCGCATCGGCGTGACGGCGGTGATCCTGGCCGACCAGTCGGCGTTCCTCGCGCGCTGGGCCCGCGACCTCGAGCGGCACGCCGGCCCGCCGGTGCGCTTCGTCGTGCGTGACGAGTACCGGCCCGTGATGGACCTGCTGCTCGGCGGCGAGCTCGACGCCGCCTGGATCTGCGGCTACCCGTACGTGCAGCATGCGTCGGCGCTGCAGTTGCTCGCGGTGCCGGTCTACCAGGGGGCGCCGCTGTACCGCGCGTACCTGATTCGCGCGCGCGGCGATGCCGCCGTGGGCGGATGGGGCGACCTGCGCGGGCGGGTGCTCGCGATGTCGGACCCGCTGTCGAACTCGGGGTGGCTGGTCGCGCAGCACGCGCTGCGCGAGGCCGGCGTGGCGCCTGACGCGCTGCGGCGCGGCTTCTTCGCGCACGGCCACCGCCACGTGTGCGAGGCGGTGGCCGTCGGCCTGGCCGACGCCGGCGCGATCGACGGCTATGTGTGGGACACGATGCTCAAGCTCGGCATGACCGCCGCGCGCGACACCGAGGTCGTCTGGCGTTCGCCGCTGTACGGCTTTCCGCCGCTCGTCACGAGGGCCGGTCCGTTGTCGGGCCGCTTGCGGCACCTGCGCACACGGCTGCTGTCGATGCCGAGCGACGACGAGGGCCGCGCGCTGCTCGCGGCACTGAACCTCGACGGGTTTACCGTGCCCGCTGCGAGCCTGTACGAGCCGATCCACGCGCTGGCCGCCGCGGTGCCGGGCAGCGGCGTCGAGCCGCAGCCCCGGGCGGCGCGCGCCGCGTCGCCCGATGCGCCCGGCCCGCGCAGCAGTCAAGCCGGGGCGCGCTGATGTGGCCGCGCCTGCACTACCGCCAGCAGATCCCGCTCGGGCTGAGCCTGGCGGTGCTGCTGACGGCGCTGCTGACGGTGCTGCTGGCCGCGCCGCTGACGGCGCGCAGCGCGCGCGCCGAGACGATGGCGCGCCTCGAGCGCGCCGCCACGCTGATCGACGCGCAGGCATTGCCGCTGCTCGCCACCGAGGACGTCTACCGTGTGTTCCGGCTGCTCGACGACACCGTTGCGCTGTTGCCGGGCGCCAGCGCCCGGCAGGCGCGCGCTGCCGTGCTCGACACCGAGGGGCGCGTGTTCGCCGCGTCGGACCCGCGCGCACAGCCGATCGGCCTGCGGGTTCTCGGCGCGGCGCACGCCGGCCCCGGCGGCACGCGCCCGGCCGAGCTGACCCGGCGCACGAGCTGGACGCGGCCCGGCGGCGGCGTCGCGCAGGTCGACCCGATCCGCAGCGAAGACGGCCAGCTGCTCGGCTACACCTACATCGAGGTCGACGCACCGGTGTTCGCCCCGGGCTGGCAGCGCCTGGCCGCCCCGGCCGCGCTCGGCGGGCTGCTCGCCGTCGTCGTGCTCGCGCCGGTCGGCTGGCAGCTCGGTGCGCGCATGGCGCGCCCGGTCGGGCAGATCGCACGCGTGATCGAAGACCTCACGCAGGGCGACGGCACGACGACGCGGCGCGCGCTGCCGGCGAGCACCGACCCCGAACTGGCGCGCATCGCTGCCGCCGTCGATCACCTGATCGCCGCCAACGCGGCGCGCGAGCGTGCCGCGAGGCGCGCGCTGTCGGCCGAGCGGCTGGCCGCCGTCGGGCGACTGACGGGAGCGATCGCGCACGAGATCAACAACCCGCTCGGCGGCCTGCTCAACGCGGTGCAGACGCTGCGCCTGCACGGCGACGACGCGGCGATCCGCACGCGCACGCTGGATCTGCTCGCCCGGGGTCTGCAGCAGATCCGCGCCACCGTCGCGGCGCTGCTGCCGCAGGCGCGCGTCGAAGACCGTGCGTTGACGGCCAACGACCTCGACGACGTGCTGCTGCTCGCCGGCCCGGCCGCCGCGCGCGCTGGCGTCGAGCTCAGCGCGCGCGACGACCTGCTCATGCCGCCGCGCGTGCCGTCGGCACCGATGCGTCAGGCGATGCTCAACATGCTGCTCAACGCCGTCAAGGCCGCTGGCAGCGGCGGGCGCGTGCAGGCGCGGCTCGCCGCCGACGCCGAGCGCGTGAGCTTTTGCGTCACGAACACCGGCGCGGCGCTCAGCGCCGAGGCGCTGGCGCGCGTGCTCGAAACCGAGGGCGGCGACGACCCGCGCGGCTTCGGCTTGTGGGTGTGCCGCGAGCTCGCCCTGCTGCACGGCGGCGGTTTCGAACTCGACCCCGCCGAGCGCGCGGGCACGCGGCTGGTGTTCTGGCTGCCCAACCGGGAGACGACGTGAGCGAGCTGCTGCTGATCGAGGACGACCCCATCATGGGCGAGTCGCTCGTGCAACGCTTCGAAATCGAGGGCTACACGCCGCACTGGTGCCGGCGCCTCGGCGAAGCGGCGACGCTGCTCGACGTGCCGCAGCGCTGGGCCGCCGTCGTCAGCGACGTGCGGCTTCCCGACGGGCTGGCGTCGACCTGGTTCGCGGCGCGGCCGGCGGCGGTGCGGCGACGCCCGTGGTTCTTCCTCACCGGCTACGGCAGCGTCGACGACGCCGTCGCCGCGATGCGCGCCGGCGCGCGCGAGTACCTCACGAAGCCGTTCGACATCGAGCGCCTCGTCGCGCTGGTGCGCGACGCGACCAGCCGTGGCGACGCGGTCGACGACGCCGTGCTCGGCGTCTCGCCGGCGATGCGGCGCATCGAGGCGCTGCTGCGCAAGGTGGCCCTGCAAAGGGCCGCCGTGCTGCTCACCGGCGAGTCGGGTGTCGGCAAGGAAGTGGCGGCGCAGCTCGTGCACGAGGTGGCCGGGCGCGGCGAGTTCGTCGCCGTCAACTGCGCCGCGATCCCCGAGACGATGCTCGAGGCCGAATTCTTCGGCTACGAAAAAGGCGCGTTCACCGGCGCGACGCGCGTGCACCGCGGCTACCTCGAGCGCGCCAGCGGCGGCACGCTGTTCCTCGACGAGGTCGGCGAGCTGCCCCTGTCGATGCAGGCCAAGCTGCTGCGCGCCTTGCAGGAGCGCAGTTTCTTTCGCCTCGGGGCCGAAAGGCCCACGTCGAGCGACTTCCGGCTCGTCTCGGCGACCAACCAGGACCTGCTCGTCGCGATGGCCGACGGGCGCTTCCGCGAAGACCTGTTCTACCGCATCGCGGTGATCCGCGTCGACCTGCCGCCGCTGCGCGAGCGACCCGAAGACGTGCGCTGGCTCGCCGAACGCATGCTCGCGCAGATGGCGATCGAGCACCACCGCACGCTGGCGATGTCCGACGACTTCGTGCGCATGCTCGTCGCACGCACCTGGCGCGGCAACGCCCGCGAGCTGCGTGCGGTGCTCGAGCAGGCGGTGATCCTCAGCGAGACGGGCTGGCTCGACGCGCCCCCACCCGACCTGCCGGCCGAAGCCGGCGCGGCGGCCGACGCCACGCCGCTGCTGCCGCTGCAGCGCATGGTCGAGGACGCCGAGCGCCAGCACATTCGCCGCGCACTGCAGGTCACGCAGGGCAGCGTCGGGCGCACCGCCGAACTGCTCGGCATCAGCCGCAAGACGCTGTGGGAGAAGATGCGCCGGCTCGGCCTGAATGCCTGAGCACAGGCAACGGTCCGGCGTGCCCCTTCAGTCCACCGGCGTCAGCTTGGCCACCGCGAGCGCGAGCCACTTCGTGCCGTGGCGGCCGAAGTTGATCTGCGCGCGCGCGTCGGCGCCGCTGCCCTCGAGCGTCACGACGACGCCCTCGCCGAACTTGTGGTGGAACACGCTCTGGCCGACGCGCAGCGCGGCGCCGTCGCTCGTCGCTGCGGTGCGCGTGGCCGGCGCCGGCTCGACGCGGCCCGCGCCGACGATCGAGCCGAGCCCGCTGCCGCGCTGCCAGGCCTGCTGGTAGTCGCGCGCAAAGCCCGAGCCGAAGCCGGCCACGCGCGGCGTCAGCCACTTGAGCGACTGCTCGGGCAACTCGTCGAAGAAGCGGCTCTTGATGTGATAGCGCGTCTGCCCGTGCAGCAGCCGCGTCTGACTGAAGCTCAGGTACAGGCGCTGGCGCGCGCGCGTGATCGCGACGTACATCAGCCGCCGCTCCTCCTCGAGCCCGTCGGCATCCGACAGCGCGTTCTCGTGCGGGAACAGCCCCTCCTCGAGCCCGGTGATGAACACAGCGTCGAACTCGAGGCCCTTGGCCGCGTGTACCGTCATCAGCTGGATCGCATCCTGCCCCGCCTGCGCCTGGTGGTCGCCGGCCTCGAGCGCGGCGTGCGTCAGGAACGCGGCCAGCGGACTCACGATCTCGCCGGTGTCGGCATCGGGTGCGAGCTCGACCGGTGCCGGCGCCGGCGGTGAGCCCGCGGCGATCGCCCCGGGCGACTGCTCGTCGAGCGGCAGCGCGACCGCGTCTTTGCCGAAGCCCTCCTGCGTCACGAAGGCCTCGGCGGCGTTGACGAGCTCGTCGAGGTTCTCGAGCCGGTCGGCGCCTTCCTTGTCGGCACGGTAGAAGTCGCGCAGCCCGCTGGCGTCGAGCACGTGCCCGATGATCTCGCGCAGCGTCAGTCCCTTCGTCGCGTCGCGCATCGCGTCGACGAGCGCATTGAACGCCGCGAGGTTCGCGCCGGCCTTGCCGGCCACCGCACCGACGCTCTGGTGCAGGCTGCGGCCGCTCGCACGCGCGGCATCCTGCAGCTGCTCGACGGTGCGCGCGCCGATGCCGCGCGGCGGGAAGTTGACGACGCGCAGGAAGCTCGTGTCGTCGTTCGGGTTCTCGAGCAGCCGCAGGTACGCGAGCGCGTGCTTGACCTCGGCGCGCTCGAAGAAGCGCAGGCCGCCGTAGACGCGGTACGGAACGCCGGCGTTGAACAGGGCGCTCTCGATCACGCGGCTTTGCGCGTTGGAGCGGTACAGCACGGCGATCCCGCTGCGCGGCATGCCGGCGCGGTGCAGCTGCTGCGCCTCGTCGAGCAGCCACTGCGCCTCGGCATAGTCGCTGGTGGCCTCGTAGACGCGTGCCGGCTCGCCGGGGCCGGCGTCGGTGCGCAGCGTCTTGCCCAGGCGGCGGCGGTTGTGGCTGATCAGCGCGTTCGCGGCGTCGAGGATGTGGCTGAACGAGCGGTAGTTGGTCTCGAGCTTGATCACGCGCTCGACGCCGTACTCGCGCTCGAAGTCGGCCATGTTGCCGACCTGCGCGCCGCGGAATGCGTAGATGCTCTGGTCGTCGTCACCGACGGCGAACACGCCCTGGCCGCTGCCCCCCTGCGAAGGGGGCGGGGCGAACATCTTCAGCCACGCGTACTGCAGCCGGTTCGTGTCCTGGAACTCGTCGACGAGCACGTGGCGGAAGCGCCGGCGGTAGTGCTCGCGCAGCGGGTCGTTGTCGCGCAGCAGCTCGTAGGTGCGCAGCATCAGCTCGGCGAAGTCGACGACGCCCTCGCGCTGGCACTGGTCCTCGTAGGCCTGGTAGATCTCGACGAGCTTGCGCGTGTGCGCGTCGCGCACGTCGACGTCGCGCGGGCGCAGGCCGTCTTCCTTGCAGCCGGCGATGAACCACGCGACCTGCTTGGGCACGTAGCGCTCCTCGTCGAGGTTCATCGCCTTGATCACGCGCTTGACGGCGGACACGCTGTCGGCCGCGTCGAGAATCTGGAACGTCTGCGGCAGGCCGGCCGTCTTCCAGTGCGCGCGCAGGAAGCGGTTGCACAGCCCGTGGAAAGTGCCGATCCACATGCCACGCACCGGCACCGGCAGCATCGCCGCGAGGCGCGTCAGCATCTCCTTGGCCGCCTTGTTCGTGAACGTCACCGCCATCACGCCGCCGGGCGACACCTGGCCGGTCGCGATCAGCCACGCGATGCGCGTCGTGAGCACGCGCGTCTTGCCCGAGCCGGCGCCGGCCAGGATCAGCGCCGGCTGGGCGGGCAGCGTCACCGCGGCGAGCTGTTCGGGGTTCAGGTGGCGCAGCAGGGGATCGTCGGCCATGGCGCATTGTTCCGCAACGCGGCGTAGCGCCCCGAGGCGCGCCAAGTCGCCTGCTACAGTGCCGGCGCCTTCGCCGGTCTGCCTGTGTGATGACACCCCCTGCCCCGCTCCTGCCGGCCGCGGCGCCGCTGCCGGCGTGGCAGCGCATCGCCGTCGTCGCGCTGCCACTGCTGACTTTCCTGCTGTCGCTGGGCAGCGCGCCGCTGTTCGACGTCGACGAAGGCGCTTTCTCGGAAGCGACGCGCGAGATGTTCGAGCGGCGCGACTTCCTGTCGACCTGGCTCGACGGCGAGCCGCGCTTCGACAAGCCGATCCTCGTCTACTGGCTGCAGGCGCTGGCGGTGCTCGTGCTGGGCATCGACGAGTGGGCGTTCCGCCTGCCGTCGGCGCTGGCGGCGTGCGGCTGGGCCTGGGCGGTGTGGGCCTTCGCGCGGCCACGGTTGGGCAACGACGTCGCGTTCGGCGCGCTCGTCGTCACCGCGACGGCGCTCGGGCCGTGGGCCATCGGCCGCGCCGCCACCGCCGACGCGCTGCTCAACCTGTGGCTGGCGCTGACACTGTTCGACGCGTGGCGCCACCTCGAGACGGGCGCTCGCGCGCCGCTGCGGCGCGCCTACGTCTGGATCGGCCTGGGCGTGCTGACGAAGGGACCGGTGGCGATCGTCGTGCCGGCGGCCGTCACGCTGCTGTACCTGCTGTCGCGCCGGGATTGGCGCGGCTGGCTGCGGCTCGTCTTCGACCCCGTCGGCTGGGTGATCCTGCTCGCGCTGACCGTGCCGTGGTACGCCGTGGTGCTGGCGGTGCACGGGCAGGCATTCATCGACGGCTTCATCATGAAGCACAACGTCAAGCGCTTCACCGGCACGCTCGAGGGTCACGCCGGCAGCATCTTCTACTACGTGCTCGTGCTGCCGGCGCTGCTGCTGCCGTGGACCGCGGCGCTGTTGGCCGCGCTCGCGCGGCTGCGCGCCGAGTTCGGGCAGCCGCTGCCGCGCTTCCTGTGGCTGTGGTGCGGCTTCGTCGTCGCGTTCTTCTCGCTGTCGGGCACCAAGCTGCCGCACTATGCGCTGTACGGCGCCACACCGGTGTTCCTGCTCGTCGCGCTGCACGGGCGCGTGATGGCGCGCGCGCTGCCGGTGCTCGCGGTCCCCACCGCGATGTTCGCGCTGTGCATCGCGCTGCCCGCGCTGTTCGCGCACCTGTCGACGACCGACGCTGGCAACGCCTTCTTCCGCGGCCAGATGTCGCGCGCCTACGAGGAAGCCGGCCGCAGCTACTTCGTCGTCACCGGCGCGGCGCTCGCGCTGTGGCTCGCGATCGCGCTGCAGCGGCGCTGGAGCGTGTGGACGCGGCTCGCGGCCGGTGCCGTGCTGCAGGCGCTGCTGCTCGCGACCACCGTCGTGCCGTGGAGTGCGCGCGTGCTGCAGGGCCCGGTCATGGAGGCGGCGCTGCTGGCGCGCGAACTGGCCGCGCCGGCGGTGCGGCTGCGCTTCGACGCGCCGAGCTTCAGCCTGTACCGTCAGGCGGTGACGCCGTCGCGGCCGGCTCAGCCGGGCGAGCTCGTGATCACGCGCGTCGACCGCGTGCCGCCCGCCGGCCACGAGGAGCTGTACCGCAAGGGCGGCGTCGTGCTGCTGCGGCGCACCGCCGACTGAGCGCCACGCGTAGAATCAAGCACCGGGCCCAAATTCTGGCGCCCGGTTTCTTTTTGGCGCCCACTCGCCGCGCGATCGCGCGCGCCGCGCCACGCGACCGGGTCCCCAGGTCAAGTGCTCGCCGTTCGATTCCCGGAGCCTGGCCATGGACATCTTCGATTACGACAACATCCTGCTGCTGCCGCGGCGCTGCCGCGTCGAGAGCCGCAGCGAGTGCGACCCCTCGGTCGAGTTCGGCGGGCGGCGCTTCAAGCTGCCGGTCGTGCCGGCCAACATGCGCACCGTGATCGACGAGTCGATCGCCGAGTACCTCGCGGCCAACGGCTACTTCTACATGATGCACCGCTTCGACCTCGACAGCGTTGCGTTCGCGGCACGCATGCGCGAGAAGGGCTTGCTGGTGTCGATCAGCTCCGGCGTCAAGCCGGCCGACTTCGGCGTCATCGACCGCCTCGCCGCCGAAGGCATCGGCGCCGACTACGTGACGATCGACATCGCGCACGGCCACGCCGACAGCGTGCGCCGCACGATCGAGCACATCAAGACCAAGCTGCCGCAGGCCTTCGTGATCGCCGGCAACGTCGGCACGCCCGAGGCGGTGATCGACCTCGAGAACTGGGGCGCCGACGCGACCAAGGTCGGCATCGGCCCGGGCAAGGTCTGCATCACGCGGCTGAAGACGGGCTTCGGCACCGGCGGCTGGCAACTCTCGGCGCTGAAGTGGTGTGCGCGCGTCGCGACGAAACCGATCATCGCCGACGGGGGCATCCGCCACCACGGCGACATCGCCAAGAGCGTGCGCTTCGGCGCCGCGATGGTGATGATCGGCTCACTGTTCGCCGGCCACGAGGAAAGCCCGGGGCAGACCGTCGAGGTCGACGGCAGGCTCTACAAGGAGTACTACGGCAGCGCGTCGGACTTCAACAAGGGCGAGTACAAGCACGTCGAGGGCAAGCGCATCCTCGAGCCGATCAAGGGCAAGCTCGCCGACACGCTGCGCGAGATGCGCGAGGACCTGCAAAGCAGCATCAGCTACGCCGGCGGGCGCGTGCTCGCCGACCTGAAGAAGGTCAATTACGTGATCCTCGGCGGCGAGAACGCGGGCGAGCACCTGTTCATGTGATGCGGCGCGACACACGGGCGCCGGCCCGCTCGCGCAACCAGTCCTGGACCTTCGTCTCGGCTGCGCCGAGCCGCTGGTGCGCCGCGTCGCCGAGCCCTTCGCCGAGCGCGAAGTCGCGCCCCTCGATCGCGAGCAGCCACGCCGGCGGCGGCGGCTGCCGCTGCACCTGCGCGTAGACGGCGAGCACCGCCTGCGGGCGCAGCGCGTGGCTCCACAGCGGCGCCGCATCGTCGGCCGTGACCGGCTGCAGCACGACACCGTCGACGGTGCCGGGCCGCGCCGCGTCGACGAACAGCACGGCACGGCGGCCGACGAGGTCGAGCGCATGCTCGACCTGCAGCTGGAAATCGACGAGCAGTTCCACGGTGCCGTCGGCGTCGACGCCGGCCGCGCGCAGGCGCTCGACCAGCGCGGGGCCGAGTGCGTCGTCGCCGCGGCTCGGGTTGCCGACGGCGACGATCAGCAGCGGCGCGACCATCGCGGCCCCTGCCGCGTCAGGCCAACGTGCGCTCGACGCGCCCGTCGCCGTGGCGCACCAGCGTGCCGCGCCAGTCGTCTTCGCCCAGGCCGACGACGGTGATCTCGAGCGGCATCGCGCCCAGCGCATGCGTCGCGCAGCTCAGGCACGGGTCGTAGGCGCGCACCGCGACCTCGACGGCGTTGAGCAGTGCGTCGTCGGGCTCGCGGCCATCGAACACCTGCGCCGCGACGGTCTTCACGGCCTCGTTCATCGCCTGGTTGTTGTGCGTCGTGCTGACGATCAGGTTGCACCAGGTCACGAGGTCGTCGTCGCCGATCGCGTAGTGGTGGATCAGCGTGCCACGCGGCGCCTCGATGACGCCCACACCTTCGCGCGTCGCCGGCCGCGTGGCCGGCAGCGGCGCGGTGAGCTCGCCGCCGAGCAGCGCGTCGTCGCCCAGCAGCCGCGCGATGACTTCCATCGCGTGCAGCATCTCGATCATGCGCGCCCAGTGGTAGGCCAGCGTCGCGTGCACGAGGCCGCCACGGCCTTGCGCCGCGAAGCGCTGCCGCGCGGCCTCGGCGCGCGGCGTGTCGATGAAGCTGCAGTTCTGCACGCGTGCGAGCGGCCCGACGCGGTACCAGCCGGCGTCGCGGCCGAGCGACTTCAGGTACGGGAACTTCATGTAGCTCCACGGCCGAGTCTCTTCCTCGATCAGCTCGAGGTAGCGCTGCACGCTGCGGCCATCGAGCAGGATCGCGCCGTCGGCGTCGCGCGCGCGCAGCACGCCGTCGTAGAGCTCCATCGCGCCGTCGCGCTCGCGCACGATCGACAGAAACGAAGAGCGGAACGTGCCAAAGCCGTCGTACAGCGCCGGCTGCTGTGCGTGCAGCGTGGCCACGAGCTCGACGGCCTGTTCGCACCACGCGAGCATCTGCGGCACCTCGGCGGCCAGTGCGTCGCGCTCGTCGCGCGTGAGGTGGCGGTTGACGCCGCCGGGCACCGAGCCGGTGCCGTGCACGCGCTTGCCGGCGGTCAGGCGGATCACCTCCTGCCCGTACTTGCGCAAGAGAACCCCCTGGCGCGCGATGTCGGGGTGCGCGGCGGCGACGCCGACGATGTTGCGCTTCGTGACCTCGCTGTCGAAGCCGAACAGCAGGTCGGGCGAACTCAGGTGGAAGAAGTGCAGCGCGTGCGACTGCAGGATCTGGCCGTAGTGCATCAGCCGGCGCATCGCCTCGGCGGTGGGCGGCACCGCGCCGACGCCGAGCGCGACGTCGATCGCCTTGCTCGCCGCGAGGTGGTGCGACACCGGGCAGATCCCGCACAGTCGCTGCACCATCACCGGCACCTCCCAGTACGGGCGGCCGACGATGAAGCTCTCGAAGCCGCGGAACTCGACGATGTGCAGCCGCGCCTGCTGCACGCGGTTGTGCTCGTCGAGCAGCAGCGTGACCTTGCCGTGGCCCTCGACGCGCGACAGCGGGTCGATCGCGACGCGGCGCAGCTTGCCGGGGTCGGTCGTCGTGTCCATCAGTCGTAGTGGATCAGGCCGTGGCCGAGCGTCGGCGCTCGCCCCGCGAGCAGCGCGGTGATGCAGGCCCAGATCGCGTCGGCGCTCGGCGGACAGCCGGGCAGGAAGTGGTCGACGTGCACGACCTCGTGGATCGGGTGCACCTTGGCCAGCGGCAGCGGCAGCTCGGGGTCGTTGGGCACCGCGCTGCCGGCGGCCAGCCCGGGGCGGCCGTGGTCGTAGACGTCGAGCAGGATGCGGCCGACGTCGAGCGCGTTGCGCTGCGCCGGCAGCCCGCCGTTGATCGCGCACGCGCCCACCGCCACCAGCACCTTGCAGCGCGCGCGGAACTCGCGCAGCACGTGCACGTTCTCGGCGTTGCACAGCCCGCCCTCGACGAGGCCGATGTCGCAGTCACCGCAGTGCTTCAGGTCGGTCAGCGGGCTGCGGTCGAACGTGACGAGCTCGACGAGCTCGAACAGCCGCTCGTCGATGTCGAGGAACGACATGTGGCAGCCGAAGCAGCCGGCGAGCGAGACGGTGGCGATGCGCGGCTTCGCGCGCGCGGTGTCGGCGTGCGTGCCGTCAGCGCCCATGGCCGCCCTCCCCATCCCCCTGCGGTTCCACCTGCGCAGACACCGGCGCGCGGTCGAAACGCCGCTGCCCGATCGGCACCGCGAAGCCGCGGCGCTTGGGCAGGATCGCGCCGACCGGGCACACCGTCGCGGCGAAGTCGGTGTCGGCGAACGCGCTGTCGCCGAGCCTGCCGCTCGGCGAATTGACGAGCAGGTGCGCGCCGACGCCGTGGCCGCCGATCGCGAACACCGCCTTGCCGTCGACCTCGGTGCTCGCGCGCACGCACAGCTTGCACAGGATGCAGCGGTTCAGGTCCAGCCACATCGTCGGGTGGCTCGCGTCGACCGGGCGGTGCGGGTAGAACTCCTCGAACTGCGGCCCCGTCATGCCCATCTCGTACGCGGTGGCCTGCAGCAGGCAGTCGCCGCTCTTCTCGCAGCTCGGGCAGAAGTGGTTGCCTTCGACGAACAGCAGCTGCAGCAGCAGGCGCCGCTGGCCGTCGATGGCCGACGTGCGGTTCTCGACGACCTGGCCGGCGGCCGCGCGCGTCGTGCACGCCGCGGCCCAGCGGCCGTCGACGCGCACGGTGCAGACGCGGCACGCGCCGCTTTGCCCCAGGCGCGGGTGCCAGCACAGGTGCGGCACGTGGTGGCCGGCACGCTGTGCAGCGGCGAGCAGCGTGTCGCCGTCGTCGAACGGGACGTCGACGCCGTCGAGCTTGAACGTGCCGGCACTCATGCGTCGCGCTCCAGGTGCGCCAGCGCGTCGTCGCGGCCGGTCACGCGGCGCGCCGGCTCGAGCTCGGCGTCGAGGTCGAACGCGGGCACGAAGCGCGGGCGCTGCAGCCGGCGCTCGTACGCCGGGCGGAAGCGCTGCAGCGTGTCGCGCAGCGGGTTCGTCGCCGACGAGCCGAGGCCGCAGTGCGTCGTGCGGTGCAGCAGCGCCTCGAGCTGGCGCAGCTCCGCCTCGTCGAACACCGAGCCGAAGCCGTCGGCGAGCTTGTCCATGCGGCGCACGACGAGCTTGGTGCCGACGCGGCACGGCGTGCAGAAGCCGCAGCTCTCGTGCGCGAAGAAGTGCGCGAAGCCGCGCGCGACCTCGAACAGGTCGCGCGTCGCGTCGAACACCATGAAGGCGCCGGCGGTCGGCACGTCCTCGAACGCGAGGCGGCGGCCGAACTCGTCGCGCGCGAGGCACACGCCCGACGGGCCGCCGACCTGCACCGCCTGCGCATCCGAGGCGCCGGCTTCGTGCAGCACCTGCCCGACGGTGACGCCGAACGGGTACTCGTAGACGCCCGGGCGCGCGACGTCGCCGCTGACGCTGTGGATCTTGGTGCCGCTGCTGCCCGGCGTACCGATCGACGCCCACCAGGCGCCGCCGCGCAGCGCGACGTGCGCCGCGGCGCAGAACGTCTCGACGTTGTTGACGACGGTGGGCTGGCCGAGGTAGCCGCGCTCGACCGGAAACGGCGGGCGGATGCGCGGCGTGCCGCGCTTGCCTTCGAGCGACTCGATCAGCGCCGTTTCCTCGCCGCACACGTAGGCGCCGGCGCCAAGGTGGATCTCGATGTCGAAGTCGAAGCCCTCGGTGCCCGCGATGCCGCGCCCGAGCAGCCCGCGCGCGCGGCGGCGCGCGAGCACCGCCTCGAGCCGCTCGAGCATCCAGCGGTACTCGCCGCGCAGGTAGACGAAGCCGCGCGCGGCGCCGAGCACGCGCGCGGCCACCGTCATGCCCTCGAACACGGTGTCGGCGTAGCGCGCGAGCAGCACACGGTCCTTGAACGTGCCGGGCTCGCCCTCGTCGGCGTTGCAGACGACGACGCGCGTGCCGCCCTCGGGCACCGGCGCTCGGCGCGCGAGACGCCACTTGGTCGCCGTCGCGAAGCCCGCGCCGCCTCGCCCGCGCAGCCGCGACGCCTCGAGTTCGGCCAGCGTCGCGTCGGCGCCGCGCGCGAGAACGGCCTGGATCGCGTCGCCGCGCAGCGGCGCGCTGGCGAGCAGCACGTCGGCGCGGCGGACCTGATCGTCGACCGCGAACCACTCGGGCGGCCACTGCGCGACGGGCACGTCGGCGCGCAGGTAGTCGGCGAGTTCGTCGATGCGCTCGGGCGTCATGCGCGTCAGCGCGTGGTGGTGGTTGACGAGCAGCGTCGGACCCTGGTCGGGCAGCCCGGTGCACGACGTGAAGCCGACGCTCGCGCGGCCGTCGGCGCTCGCCTGCCCCGGCGCGACACCGAGCCGCTCGCCGAGCCGCTGCGCGAGCGCGCGGTTGCCGAGCATCCGGTCGGTGACGTTGTCGCTGAACAGCAGGTGGTAGCGGCCGACCGGGCGCAGGTGGAAGAAGCGGTAGAAGCTGGCCACGCCTTCGACGATCGCCGGCGTCAGCCCGACGCCGCGCGCCACCGCGGCGAGCACGGGCCGCGGCAGCCACACGGTGGTGGCCTGCACCTCGCGCAGGATCTGCACCAGCGCGTCGCGACGGTGCTGCCAGCGCGCGAGCGCAGTGTCGACCGCAGCGGCGGCGTCGGCAGTCAGTCCCGGTTCCACGCACCCATTGTGGCGACGGTGCATGACGGCCCGGCCATGACCGAGCGGTCTGCATGGGCACCGCGCCGCCGCGCCTACGCGCTGCGGAAGCGGCTCAGCCGGATGAACGCGATCGCGACGAACGGCAGCACGAAGCCCAGCGTCGTCGTCGTGATCAGCAGGTGACCGAGCTGGCTGTAGTCGGCCGGTACGCTGACGACGCCGGTCAGCGGGTCCTTGACTTCGCGCGTCACGGTGAACCACTGGTTCAGGTACTTGGTGCCGAGCTGAGACGCCGACAGCGCGAGGTTCGTGAACGAGGCCATCACGGCGAAGTAGGTCGCCTTCAGCCGCTCGGGCGCCGAGCGCGCGATCCACGCGAGCATCGGCACCATCGCGATCTGCCCCAGCGGCGACTCGAGCGCGGTGTCGACGATCGCGATGAAGCGCGCGTCGACGACGCCGCCGGTGCGCGCCGCGGTCCACTCGTGCAGCCCGTAGTACATGCCCACCGTCGGCAGCGCGAGCACGGTGCCGACGACGGTCAGCATCGCGACGATGTGCGTGATCGAGTGGTCGCCCATGTAGCGGCGAAACAGGAACAGCCCCGCGAGCGTCAGCACGCTGGCGATCAGCGACAGCGTCGCGAGGAACTGCTGGTCGAAGCCCAGCACGTCGATCATCCACCACGTCGAGCCGGCGCCGGGGCCGGGCAGCGCGCGGAACACGAACACGACGATCGCGGTGCCGATCAACGTGTGGCGCGCCTCGGGCGTGAGCTCGCCGGTGAGCTTGACGATCAGGAACACGATGATCGCCATCGACAGCGCGAACACGATCTCCTGCGCCGCGGGGATGTTCGCCACACCGAGGCCGACCGAGACGACGGCGAACAGCAGCCCGCCGCCGAGGATCCACCAGTTGACCGGCGGCGGCTCGGGCTGCGCGGCCAGCAGCCGCAGCGCGTCGTCGTGCGCGACGCCGCTGGCCTTCAGCCGGCCGAGCTCGCGCCGCCAGACCCAGCGCGCGAGCACGACGCCGGCCACCGAGACGACCGGGATCACGAGCGCGAGCTCGTACACGCGCGTGTAGATCGCGACCTTCTCGGCCTCGGGCAGCGCCGCCGCGCCGGCGAACATCACGACGTTGACGAGCGACACGAGCACGCTGCCGCCGATGATCGCGACGCGCCCGAGCGTCTGCACCGTCGTGTTCATCAGCCGGCGCTGGTCCTCGGGCAGCGGCTGGCCGCGCTCGTCGACGCGCGGCACGGCCTCGACCGTCATCGCGTCGGCGACGACGTCCTGCAGCACGTAGCCCACGGGCCCGAGCAGCGCCGAGATCACGAACCAGGTCTCGACCGGCAGCACCGCGGCCATCGCGGCACGTTCGGCCAGCAGGCCGATCATGATGAACAGGCTCGCCGCGAGCAGCAGCGCGCCGAGGTAGATCAGCCCGGCCTTGTAGCGCCACATCAGGTCGACGAGGTGGCCCACCGGCATCTTCAGCGCCCACGGCAGCCCGGCCCAGAAGCCCAGCGCGGCGAGGAACTCGGCCGACAGCCCGAGGTACTCCTTGACGAAGAAGGTGCCGACGATGCCGGTCAGCCCCGAGATGCCGGCCGCGACGTAGACCATCAGCGGCGGCAGGTACGACAGCCGCATCTCGCGGCCGAGCTCGAGGATGTTGGCGTCGAACCAGCGCGCGAGCGCGTGGGCCCAGCGGTGCGAGGCGGTGGCGGGGCGGGTCATCGAAAGCGGCGGGGCGTCGTCCAGGGGCGGCGGTCACGAAGCGTAGCGTCGCCCGCTGCGTTGGCACAGCGCAGGGGCATCACGCAGCGCCCAGCCGCGCGACGACTTCGTCGCCGATCGCGAGGCACGCGGTCAGCCCCGGCGACTCGATGCCGAACAGGTTCACGAGGCCCGGTACGCCGTGGTCGGCCGGGCCGGCGATCACGAAGTCGGCCGCCGGCTCGCCGGGGCCGGCGATCTTCGGGCGCACGCCGCTGTAGGCCGGCTGCAGCGCGCCGTCGGGCAGCGCGGGCCAGTAGCGGCGGATCGCGGCGTAGAACGCGTTGCGGCGCGCCGGGTCGACGCGGTAGTCGATCGGCGCGCCGTCGGGCAGCCACTCGGTGTCGGGGCCGAAGCGCGCCTGCCCGGCGAGGTCCAGCGTCAAGTGCACGCCCAGCCCCGCGGCGTCGTGCAGCGGATAGACGAGGCGCGAGAACGGCGCCTTGCCCGTGAGCGCGAAGTAGCTGCCCTTGCAGAAGTGCGCGTGCGGCACGTGCTGCGCATCGAGCCCCGCCAGCCGCGCCGCGAGCGCCGGCGCGTCGAGGCCGGCGGCGTTGACCACGGCGCGTGCGCGCAGCGTCATCGGGGCGTCGCCGCCGACGTCGAGCTCGATGCCGCCCGCGACGACACGGCCGCCGAGCACCGGGCTCGCGAACGCGAGCACCGCGCCGCACCGCTCGGCGTCGCCCTGCAGCGCGAGCATCAGCGCGTGGCTGTCGACGATGCCGGTCGACGGCGAATGCAGCGCGGCGACGGCGTGCAGCGCCGGCTCCATCGCCAGCAGCTCATCACGTTCCAACCACCGCACGTCGGCGACGCCGTTCGCGTGCGCCTGCGCCTGCAGCGCGCGCAGCGCGTCGAGTTGGCCCGCGTCGGTCGCGACGATCAGCTTGCCGCAGCGCCGGTGCGCGACGCCGCGCTCGGCGCAGTACGCGTAGAGCTGCTCGCGCCCGCGCACGGCGAGCCGCGCCTTCAGCGAACCGCTCGGGTAGTACAGCCCGGCGTGGATGACCTCGCTGTTGCGCGCGCTGGTGACGGTGCCGATCGCGGTCTCGCGCTCGACGACGGCGACCTCACGCCCGGCGAGCGCGAGCGCCCGCGCGACCGCCAGCCCGACGACGCCGGCGCCGACGACGACGGCGTCGACCGCTTCGCCCGTCATCGTCAGCGGTCGCGGAACGTGGGCTTGCGCTTCTCGAGGAACGCTGCGACGCCCTCGCGGTAGTCGTGCGCACGGCCGAGCTCGCGCTGCAGGTCGGCCTCGAGCCGCAGCGCGTCGGCGTAGCTCAGCTGCGCCGCCGTGTCGATCGCACGCCGCGTGTCGGCGAGCGCCTTCGTCGGCATCGCGGCGAGCCGCTGCGCGAGCGCCTTCACGGTGTCGGCGAACGCGTCGTCGTCGACGCACTGCCAGATCAGGCCCATCGCCTGCGCGTCGGCGGCGCTGAGCTTGTCGCCCGTCATCGCGAGCGCCAGCGCGCGCGCGCGGCCGACCAGGTGCGGCAGCAGCCAGGTGCCGCCGCAGTCGGGGATCAGCCCGATCTTCGAAAACGCCTGGATGAAGCTCGCCGAACGCGCCGCGACGACGATGTCGCAGCCGAGCGCGAAGTTGGCCCCGGCCCCGGCGGCCACGCCGTTGACCGCCGCGATCACCGGCACCGGCATCGAGCGCACGCGCAGCGCGAGCGGCCGGTACAGCCGCTCGATGACCTCGCCGACGTCGACGTCGTCGCCGGCCATGCCGGCGTCGTTGAGGTCCTGGCCGGCACAGAAGCCGCGCCCGGCGCCGGTGACGACGACGCAGCGCACGGCCACGTCGTCGGCCGCCGCGTCGAGCGCGGCGCGCAGCTCGGCGTGCATCGCGGCGGTGAAGCTGTTTAGGGCGTGCGGGCGGTTCAGCGTCAGCGTGCGCACCGCGCCGTCGGTCGCGGCGAGCACCAGCGGTTCACTCATCGGGGCGTCTCCTGCGGGGTCGGGTGCCGGATCGTACCGGCACGGCGGCCGCGGCGGCATCGGCATCGACCGCAGCTTCGGCCTCGGCGAGGATGCGCGCGAGGCGGTCCTTCAGCTTCTCGGTCGTCAGCTGCTCGCGCAGCCGCTCGACCATCAGCGGCAGCGCGAACGGGCTCGGCGCCGCGAGCTCGACGAAGTCCAGCGGCGCGGCGGCCATGCGGCGCAGCACCGCCTCGAGGCGGCCGATCTCGAGCTCTTGCGCGAGCACCTCCTGCTCGGCCTGCGCGAGCAGCAGGTTGCCGGCGTCGTACTTGCGGAACACCTCGTAGAACAGGCTGGAGGAGGCCTGCAGCTGGCGCAGGCTCTTCGGCGCACCGGGGTAGCCGCTGAACACGAGGCCCGCGACGCGCGCGATCTCGCGGAAGCGCCGCTGCGCGAGCGCGCCGCTGCCCAGGCTCGCGAGCACGTCGGCCATCAGGTCCGTCGTCGCGAACAGGCTGCCGTCGCGCAGCGGCGCGAGGTCCAGCGGCTTCGCGGCGAGGATCTCGATGCCGTAGTCGTTGATCGACAGCGAGTACGTGTTCGGCGCGGCGCGCGCGAGCCGCCACGCGAGCAGCTGCGCGAGGCCGCCGTGCACGAGGCGCCCGCCGAACGGGTACAGGAACAGGTGCTCGCCCTCGCGCGAGCGGTAGCGCTCGACGAGCAGCCGCCCGGCGCGCGGCAGCCGCGAGCGCTGCTGCTGCGTCGCGAGCATCGGCGCGGCGGCCCCGATCTCGGGCTCGGCGCGGTCGGCGAGGTCGCCGCGCGCGAAGCCTTCGAGCAGCGCCTGCACGGCGTCGGCCATCTCACTCGACAGCGGCATCTTGCTGCCGGCCCACGACGGCACGATGCCCTTCGGCTTGCTCGCCTTGCGCACGTAGGCCGTCATCTCCCGCGTGCGCATGTACTCGAGCACGCGGCCCGCGAAGACGAAGTGGTCGCCGGGCTTCAGCCGCGCGATGAAGCCCTCCTCGATCGTGCCGATCGTGCCGCCCGAGAGCCACTTCACCTGCATCGACGCGTCGCTGACGATCGTGCCGACCTGCAGCCGGTGGCGGTGCGCGATGCCGCGGTCGACGACGCGGTACACGCCGTCGTCGCCGCGCTGCACGCGGTGATACTCCGGGTACGCCGCGAGGCTCGTGCCGCCCTGCACGACGAAGGCCAGCGCCCAGTCGAACTCGTCGCGCGTCAGGTCGCGGTACGCCGGCGCGGTGCGCACCTCGTCGAACAGCGCGTCGGGCTCGAAGCCGCCGCCGAGCGCGACGGTGACGAGGTGCTGGACCAGTACGTCGAGCGGCTTGTGGGGGCTCGCGCGCGACTCGACCCGGCCGGCGAGCGCGGCGCGGCGCGCCGCCGTGGCCTCGACGAGCTCGAGCGTGTTCGTCGGCACCAGCGTCACGCGGCTCGCGCGCCCGGGCGCATGGCCGCTGCGCCCGGCGCGCTGCAGCAGGCGCGCCACCCCCTTCGCGCTGCCGATCTGCAGCACGCGCTCGACGGGCAGGAAGTCGACGCCGAGGTCGAGCGACGACGTGGCCACGACGGCCTTCAGCCGCCCGTCCTTCAGCCCGAGCTCGACCCACTCGCGCACCGCCTTGTCGAGCGAGCCATGGTGCAGCGCGACGAGGCCGGCCCAGTCGGGCCGCGCCGCGAGCAGCAGCTGGTACCAGATCTCGGCCTGGCTGCGGGTGTTCGTGAAGACGAGCGTCGTCGACGAGCGCTCGACCTCGTCGACGACCGGCGGCAGCATCTGGGCACCGAGGTGCCCGCCCCAGCTGAAGCGCCCGGGCTCGTGCGGCAGCAGCGTGTCGATCACGAGCGGCTTGTCGAGCCGGCCCTGCACGAGCGTGCCGCCAGCGCCGACGAGCGTGTGCATCGCCTCGTCGAGGTTGCCCAGCGTCGCGCTGAGTCCCCAGGTGACGAGCGCCGGGTTCCAGCGCTTGAGCCGCGCGAGCGCGAGCTGCACCTGCACACCGCGCTTGTTGCCGATCAGCTCGTGCCACTCGTCGACGACGACGGTGTGCACGCCTCGCAGCCGCTCGCGCGCGTCGGCGCGCGTGAGCAGCAGGCTCAGCGACTCGGGCGTGGTGACGAGCGCGGTGGGCAGCCGGCGGTCCTGGCGCGCGCGCTCGGCGGCGGGCGTGTCGCCGGTGCGCAGGCCGACGCTCCACGCCGGCGCGAGGTCCGCCAGGGGCTCGCGCAGCGCGCGCACGGTGTCGGCGGCGAGGGCGCGCATCGGCGTGAGCCACAGCAACCCCAGCGGCGGCGCCGTGCCGCGCATCGGCACGCCGAGTTCGGCGGCGCGCTGCAGCGCGCCGAGCCACGCGGCGTGGGTCTTGCCGCTGCCGGTCGTCGCGTGCAGCAGGCCGCTGGCACCCGCGGCCATCGCGGCCCAGACGCGGCGCTGGAAGTCGAACGGCGTCCATCCACGCGCGGCGAACCAGGCCTCGGCATTCACGGCCGGCACCGACAAAGGCGCACGCGACGCCCGCGCAATGCGCGCGGCGCGGACCCGCGCGTCAGTCGCCGGCGCTGCGGTCGCGCGGGGGCTCCCGGCCCCCACTTCGCACTTCGCGCACCTCGACGTCGATCACGTCGCCCGGCACGTCGCGGCGCGCGCGACCGGCCGGTGGCTGCTGCGCGGCGCGGCGGGCGCGAAACATCCAGCGGCCGTCGGGGAACTGCACCAGCGTTGGCCGCCGCCCGGTCAGCAGCGACCACAGCAGCAGCACCGCCGAGGCGATCAGCGCAGCGATCATCGCGCTGACGAAGAACAAGGCCCCGGCGACGATCAGCACGAGCCGCGCGAGCAGCGCGAACACACCGCCGACCAGACCGGCGACCCCCCGACGTTGGCGCGACTTTGCCATCCGCCTTCGACGCCCCGACCCGCGGCCGGTTCCCGGCGCGAGTGGGCCTCGGCGGCTGGCGCGCATGCCGCCCGCCCGCGGTCATGGCTCGGCGGGCGCACCGAGGCGCAGACCGACGCGCGCGATGCGCCCGCCGTCGAGCGCGCGCACGCTGAACTGCGCGCCGGCCCACTCCGTCGTGTCGCCGACCACCGGCGGGCGCCCGAGCCGCCAAGCGAGCCAGCCGGCGAGGTCGCGCGGCCCCTCCTCGGGCAGCGGCAGGCCGTAGAAGCCGCACAGGTCGGCCAGCGGGGTGCCGCCGTCGAGCACGAAGTCGCCGAACACCGCGCGGTGCGCCGGCTCGTCGGCGACGTCGGGCAGGTTGACGCCGAAGCGCTGCGCGGCCCAGCGCATCGTCGTGCCCTGCAGCAGCAGCGACGCGAGCACGACGACGAACGCGACGTCGAACAGCAGCCGCGCCTGCGGCACGCCGGCGACCATCGGGAACACCGCCAGCACGATTGGCACCGCGCCGCGCAGCCCGACCCACGAGACGAACGCGATCTCGGCGGCCTTGAACCGCAGCGGCGCGAGGCACAGCCACACCGCCACCGGCCGCGCGACGAGCATCAGCACCGCAGCCACGCCGAGCGCCGGCAGCAGATGGTCCATCAGGCGCGTCGGCGTCACGAGCAGCCCCAGCAGCAGGAACATCGCCGCCTGCGCGAGCCACGCGTAGCCGTCCATCGCCGCTAGCGCGCTGAGCACGAGCGCCTCGGCTCGGTGGCGCACGACCAGCCCGTACAGGTACACCGCGAGGAACCCCGAACCGCCCGCCATGTTCGCGCCGGCGAACACCGCCACCCCCGATGACAGCAGCAGCAGCGCGCCGAGCGCCTCGAACTCGCCGACGAGGCGGATGCGGTTGAGCAGGCTGCCGACGATCCAGCCGCCGGCCAGCCCCACGACGAGACCGCCACCGGCCTGCTGCGCGAAGAGCAGCGCCAGCGACGCCGCGTCGTGGCCCTGCGGCGCCGTGATCCAGGTGATCAGCATCATCGTCAGGAACACGGCCATCGGGTCGTTGATGCCCGACTCGATCTCGAGCGTCGTGGCCATGCGCTCGTTCAGGCGCAGCTGGCTGGTGCGCATCAGCGAGAACACCGCGGCCGCGTCGGTCGAGCCGACGATCGCGCCGGCGAGCAGCCCGAGGCGCCAGTCGACGTCGAGCAGCCACGCCGCGGCCGCGCCGGTGAGCGCGGCGCTGACGACGACGCCGACCGTGGCCAGCCCCAGCGCCGGCTTCAGCCCGGTGCGGAAGGTGCCCAGCGCCGTGCGCAGCCCGCCGTCGAGCAGGATCACCGCCAGCGCCGCATTGCCGACCCAGAACGCGAGGCGGAAGTCGTCGAACTCGACGCCGCCGGGCCCGTCCTCGCCGGCGAGCATGCCGGCGCCGAGGAACACGAGCAGGAACGAGAACCCGGCGCGCGCCGAGAACAGCCCGGTGAGTACGCTGGCAAACACCAGCGCCCCGGTCACGAACAGCACGAGGTTCAGGACGTCCACGCGACCTCCGGCGTGGCCGCCCGCGCGGTCTGCGCACCGACGATCCAGCCCTCGACCGGGTCGACCTCGGCCGGCAGCCCATAGCCCGGCTGGCGCGACGCCCACGCCGCCTGGACGAGGCACAGCACGGCGTCGAGCCGGTCGCCCAAGGCGTCGGCGGTCAGCGCGTCGCGCTGCGCGTGCGTGAGCTTCAGCCGCAGGCCCAGCGGCGAGCGTCCCTGCTCGAGCACGTCGACGAGGTCTTTGCGCGCGATCAGCGTGTCGGCGCCGTCACGGTTCTTGTACGAGCGCCGGCCGATCAGCGCGTGCGCGAGCCAGCCGGGGTAGGCCTCGAGCGCGACGCGCGCGGCGTCGCCGGCACACAGGCCGGGCACGTCGACACCGGCGGCCACGAGCCGCGCAAAGCCCTCGTAGTACATGAAACCCACCGGCACGTAGCGCGTCTGCAGCGGACTCGTCGAGCTGACGCCGGGCAGCGCGGTGTCGGTGGCGCGGTGCGGCAGGCGCTGGCCGGGCGGGCGGGCGTTGCCCCACGCGTCGATCAGGGCGCGCAGGGCCATGCGCGTCGGACAGCGGCGGTGCAGCTCGCCGATCACCGCGCGCGCGTCGCCGCCGAGCGCGAGCGCATCGACGAACACGCGCGGCAGCCCGAACGGGAAGTCGAACGCGCCCAGCCACGGCCCCGGTGCCGCGAGCAGCGCCTCGAAGCCGGCCAGCGTGGTGATCTCCTGCAGCGACTGCAGACGCAGCACGTCGCCCGCTCGCGTGCCGTGCGCGGCCACGATCGGCTTACGCCGGCCGGGCGCGCAGGTGAAGTCGACGCCGAGCAACGAGGGCCGAACGGACGGGAGGTGCATCGGGGCATTGTCGGGTCTTGCGCCACCGCACGCCGCTACAGTGGCCCCCATGGACGCGAACCCGGTCCTCGTCGACGCGTGGCGCGGCACGCTGGTCGAGTCGCGCCACCGCGGCGCACTGGCGGTCGTCGACGCCGACGGCCGCATCGTCGTCGCGCTCGGCGACATCGAACGGCCGGTGTTTCCGCGCTCGGCGGTCAAGCTGCTGCAGGCGCTGCCGCTCGTGGCCAGCGGCGCGGCCGACCGCTTCGGCCTCACCGACGACGAGCTCGCGCTCGCGTGCGCGTCGCACAGCGGCGAGCCGGCGCACGTGCGCACCGCGGCCGCGATGCTGGCCAAGGCCGGGCTCGACGCCGGCGCACTCGAGTGCGGCGTGCACTGGCCATCGCGCGAGGCGGTGCAGCGCGCGATGGCGGCGGCCGGCGAGGTGCCGGGCGCGCTGCACAACAACTGCTCGGGCAAGCACGCCGGCTTCGTCGGCCTCGGCTGCCTGATGGCCGCGGCGCGCGGTGCCGACGCGCGCACGTTCGTGCGTGGCTACGTGCAGCGCCACCACCCGGTGATGCGCGAGGTGACCGCGGCGCTGCAGGCCGCCACCGGCTTCGACCCGGCCACCGCGCCGCTGGGCACCGACGGCTGCTCGATCCCGACCTACGGCATCGCGCTGTCGCGGCTGGCGCTGGGCTTCGCGCGCGTGGCCACCGGCGTGGGGCTGTCGGCCGCGCATGCCGCTGCGGCGCGGCGTCTGCGCCGCGCGGTCGCGGCGGCGCCGTTCATCGTCGCCGGCACCAACCGCTTCGACACGCGCGTGATGCAGCGCCTGGGCGAGCGCGTGTGCTGCAAGGTCGGCGCCGAGGGCGTGTACTGCGCCGCGCTGCCCGCGCGCGGGCTGGGCGTCGCGCTCAAGATCGACGACGGCGCGACGCGCGCCGCCGAGGTCGCGATGGCCGCGGTGATCGACGCGCTGGTGACACTCGACGACGACGAGCGCGCATTCGTGCGCGAGCTTGGCCAGGCGCGGCTCGTCAACTGGAACGGGCTCGAGGTCGGTGCGCTGCGTGCGACCGACGCGCTGCGCGAGACGCTGGCCGCCGCGGTCTGACAGCCTCGCATCCGCGCGCCACCTCAGAGGCTGAGAGGCAATTGATCGCCGCAGACGCCCGTCGGGTTGGCGTCAGGGCCAGAGGAACGAACGTCACGCGGCGCTGCTGCGCGGGTGATGTCGCTGCGACGGGCTCGTGCGCGCTTCGCAGCGCTTGATTCGGGTCGATTTCTCATCTTCCGCACCCCTTACGCGGCCGCCAGGGCCGCTGCGGGCGCACCTGTGCCCAGACCGACCCACTGCGGTGCGATCTTG
>NZ_QOAZ01000025.1 GCF_003574675.1 Azohydromonas sediminis | reverse complement strand
AGCCGCGCCAGCTCGCGCCCGCTGCCCACGCCTTCGAGCGTGGCGTACAGCCACAGCGCAAACAGGATGCGCGGGTCGATCGCCGCGCGTCCGGCATTGCTGCCGCGCGCCTTGATCGCATCGGTCAGCCGGCTCAGGTCCTGCCGCTCGACGTAGCCCCATACCAGCCGCGCTCGGTGGTCCTCGCCCAGCAGCGACTCCAGGTCCGATGCCCGCAGTTCGATCTGCTTGCGGTTGGGCTGCAGCAGCCGCGGCGGCTGCGCGCGCAGCGCAAAGGCTCGCGCTTGCGCGGCGGCCTGCGCTGCTTGCTCATCGACGGGCGCCAAGTCCTCGAACAAAACCCCGGCCACGCTGTCTTGGTGCGTCGGATCGCTCATGCCCAACAGCAAGCCAGAGACATGCCAGCACGAGGGCAGCGGACGAAAAACTCTCACGCTCTCAGTGCGTCAGCAGCGCGAGCGCGGCATCGAGGTGCTCGGTCGGACTGCGCTTGAAGCCCGAGCGGGCGTAGCGCTGCAGGCGGCCGACGGCGAACGCGGTGAGCACGCCGGCGCGCACCTGCGCGTCGACGGTGGGCGTCGGCGAGCCGGCGGCCTCGGCGCCCAGCCGCAGGCTCTGGCGCAGCTGCGCCTCGAGCTTGTCGAAGAACTGGTTCATGCGCGCCATCAGGCGCTCGTGCTCGAACACCAGCGCGTCGCCGACCATCACGCGCGTCATGCCCGGGTTCTTCTCGCCGAACTGCAGCAGCACCGCGAGCATCTTCTGCGCCTGCGCGACGCCCGACGGCTCGCGCTCGACGATCTGGTTGACCAGCCCGAACACGCTCGACTCGATGAACTCGATCAATCCCTCGAACATCTGCGCCTTGCTCGCGAAGTGGCGGTACAGCGCCGCCTCGCTGACGTCGAGCCTGGCCGCCAGCGCGGCCGTCGTGATGCGCTCGGCGCCGGGCTGCTCGAGCATCGCGGCCAGTGCCTGCAGGATCTGCACGCGACGCTCGCCGGGTTTCGGGCGCTTGCGCGCCGGCGCCGCCTCGGCCACCGGATGGCTGCCCGCGCTTTCGTGTACGGCCACCGGCTCGGTGGTCAACTCGGCAGGCGGCAGAGGCTGGTCGGGCATGGTGCAGGGTCGGCGTCGGGCGCGTGCGAAGGCGGCTCGCAGAGCCGAAAAGATTCTGGCACACGCCCCGGCGGCCCCCCGGGGCAGGTAAACACCGACGGCGGCCACCGCCGCGGGCGGCATGCACGAAGTCGCATCAGCCGCCGCCGGCGCACAGCCGCCACAGCGCACGCAGGTGACGCACGCGCAAGTCGACGTACGCCGGCCGGCCCGCCGGCCGCACCGGCGCGCCGCGGCGCAGCCAGCGCTGCATCCACACCGTGCGCAGGCCCACGCGCCGTGCGGCCTTCTGGTGCTCGAGCGTGTCCTCGACGAGCACGCACTGCGACGGCGCGACCCCCAGCGACGCGACGAGCCGGCGCAGCATGCGCACGTCGGGCTTGGGCCGCAGCTGGCCGAACATGCGCATGTCCTCGACCGAGAACACGCCGTCGAACCAGCGCCCGATGTCCAGCGCCGCGAGCACGCGCTCGGCGTAGGCGCGCGGCGCATTGGTCAGGATGAACTTGCGCCCCGGCAGCCGCTGCAGCGCGGCGACGTCGTGCGCGTGGCCGCGCACGCGCGCCTCGAGCCCCGGCAGGCGGTGCGTGTAGTGCAGGAAGTGCGACGCGCGCACGCCGTGGTGACGCACGAGGCCGAGCAGCGTCGCACCGTAGCGGCGCCAGTAGTGCCGGCGCAGCGCGTCGGCCTGCTCGCGGTCGACGCCGAGGAACTCGACGATGTAGTCCGTCATGCCGGCGTTGATGCCCGGCATCGCGGCGTGCGTCGCGTCGTGCAGCGTGTTGTCGAGGTCGAACAGCCAGACGAGCGTTCGGCACGCCCGGCGCGCGGGCGCCGCAGGCCGAACGGGCGCTGCGCCGGTCGCGCGGACGCGGCATCGCCGGTCCGCAGGCGGCGCCCCGTCGGGCGGGGAGCGCCGAAGGTGCTTCGGGACGGGGCCGCTCAATGGCTGCGGATCATCGTGCCGTAGGCCGAATCGGTCAGCACCTCGAGCAGCATCGCGTGCGGCACGCGCCCGTCGATGATGTGCACCGCGTTGACGCCGTTGCGCGCCGCATCGAGCGCGCTGCCGATCTTGGGCAGCATGCCGCCCGAGATCGTGCCGTCGGCGAACAGCGCGTCGATCTCGCGCGCACTGAGGTTGGTCAGCAGCTTGCCGTTCTTGTCGAGCACGCCGGGCGTGTTCGTCAGCATGATCAGCTTCTCGGCCTTGAGCACCTCGGCGAGCTTGCCGGCGACGACGTCGGCGTTGATGTTGTAGCTCTCGTTGTCCTTGCCGAAGCCCAGCGGCGAGATCACCGGGATGAACTGGTCGTCCTGCAGCGCCTTGACGACGCTCGGGTCGATCGACTCGATCTCGCCGACCTGGCCGACGTCGTGCTCGATCGTCGGGTCCTTCAGGTCGACCATCTTGAGCTTGCGCGCGCGGATCAGCCCGCCGTCGCGCCCGGTCAGACCCACCGCCTTGCCGCCGGCGGCGTTGATCAGGCCGACGATGTCCTGCTGCACCTGGCCGGCGAGCACCCACTCGACGACTTCCATCGTCTCGGCGTCGGTCACGCGCATGCCCTGCACGAAGGTGCCCTTCTTGCCGACGCGCGCGAGCGCCTCGTCGATCTGCGGCCCGCCACCGTGCACGACGACGGGGTTCAGTCCGACGAGCTTGAGCAGCACGACGTCCTCGGCGAAGTCCTGCTGCAGCGCCGGGTCGGTCATCGCGTTGCCGCCGTACTTGACGACGATCGTCTTGCCGTGGAACTTGCGGATGTACGGCAGCGCCTGCGCGAGGATCTCGGCCTTGTCGCGCGCAGAGACATGGTCGAGCCGGTGCTCGTCGGGGGGGTGCGGGATGGTCATCGCGGCGGCCGGCGCACGGGCCGGGTGGGCATGGAGCCCGCGATTGTAGAAAAGGCCCTGCGCGGCCCCTGCGGCGGCACGGCACATCGCAGCACGCGCCACGGGGCCGTCGGCGTTGCGCTAAGCTGGCGGCCATGAGGTCGGGGTCGACTCGCCGGTTCGTCGTGCTGTGGTGGCTGCTGGTCGCCTTGCTGCCGCTGCGCGCGTGGGCCGGCGCCGTGATGCACCTGCCGGACGTGGCCGGCGTGCCGGCGCACGCCGATGCCGCGCCGCCGTGCCACGCTCATGCGGACGGCCTCGCCACGCCGGCCGACGCGGCCGCAGAGCGCCTCGCGGGTGCGCCGCACGACACCGACGGCGCCGCCTGCACGCTGTGCGACCTGTGTCACGGCAGCGCCGCCCTCGTCGCGCCGCCCGCGTTCGACCCCGGGTCGGGGCCTGCGCAGGCGCTGCCGTCGGCGGCGCCTGCGCCGGCGCCGCAGGTCGACCCCGCGCCGCTGTACCGCCCTCCCCGAGGCTGAACACCCCGCGCCCCTGCCGCGGCAGGGCGCTGCCCCGTGCGCGCCTTCTGCGCGCACCTCGACGACGCGCGTGCGCCGGTCGCCGCGCGACCGTGATCGATCCAGCCTCGACGACGATGACCCTGCTTCGCTCTTCCCTGCGGCGCGCGACCGCCAGCGCCGCGGCCGCCGCCTGCGGACTCGCCACCGCGCTGGCCGCCGTGCCGGCCGGTGCCGCACCGGCGGCCGACGCTGGCGTCACGCTGCCGCCGCCGCGACTGCACTACACCTCGGCGTTCCGCGCAGCGCCCTCGCCCACCGACCCGGCCGACCCGCAGGCCGTCGGCTGGGCGCAGGCCAATGCGCTCGTCGGCGCGCTGCGCGGCCACGCCGGCCACCTGCGCGGGCGCGTCGGGGATCCGCCGCCGCCGGCCGGTGGCGCGGCGACGCCCGCGCACCGTCACGACCATGGCGGCGCGGAGGCCGCGCGATGAGGCCGGCGCTGACGCTGCTGCTCGCCACCGCCGGCGTGCTCGCCGGCTGCGCGAGCGTGCCGGCCGACGACGCGATCGGCGTCGCACGCGATCAGTCGCTGCGCGTCGACGGCATCGCGCCGGTGCTGGCGACCACCGACGCTGCGCACGACGAGCGCCGCGCGCTGCGCTCGCGGCTGCTTGCGGCGCCGCTCGACGAAGCCGCCGCCGTGCGGCTCGCGCTCGAGGCGAGCCCGGCGATGCAGGCGCTGCTCGCCGACGCGTGGCAGGCGCAGGCGACGGCAGTGCAGGCCGCGGCGGCGCCGAACCCGTTCTTCGCGTTCGAGCGCATCGTCACCGGCGGCGAAGTCGACCTCACCCACACGCTCGGCATCGGCCTGACCGAGCTGCTGACGCTGCCGGCGCGGCGCGACGCCGCGCAGCGCACGGTGCAGCGGCGGCAATGGCAGCTCGCGCGCGACGTGCTCGCGCACACGGCCGCGGTGCGCCAGCAGTGGGTGCGGGCGGTCGCGGCGCAGCAGCTCGTGGCCTACCACCGCCAGGTGCGCGACGCCGCCGAGGCGAGCGCCGAGCTCGCGCGGCGGATGCAGGCGGTGGGCAACTTCAGCCGCCTGCAGCGCGCGCGCGAGCAGGCCTTCCTCGCCGACGCGACGGCGCAGCTGGCGCGCGCGCTGGCCGCGTCGACCGCCGAGCGCGAGGCGCTGGTGCGCCTGCTCGGCCTCGACGCCGACGAGGCCGAGCGCCTCGTGCTGCCCGAGCGGCTGGCCGACGTGCCCGCCGCGCCGCGCACGGCCGACGAGGTCAGCCGCCGCGCCGTGGAGGACCGGCTCGACCTGCGCGTCGCGCGCCTCGAGCTCGCCGCCGCCGAGCGCGCCGCCCCGCTGGGCGCCGTCGCGCCGTGGCACGTCGAGCTCGCCGCCGTGCGGCAGACCGGCGGCGGCGACACCGGCCGCGGCTTCGAGATCCAGCTGCCGCTGCCGGTGTTCGACACCGGCCGCGCGCGCCGCGAGGCGGCCTCGGCGCAAGTGCTCGCGGCGCGCGCGCGCTTCGAGCAGGCGCGCAGTGAGGCGACGTCGGTGCTGCGCGAGCGCTACGTCGCCTACCGCACCGCACACGACCTCGCGCGGCACTACCGCGACGAGGTCGTGCCGCTGGCGCGCACCGTCACCGACGACATGCTGCTGAAGTACAACGGCATGCTCGTCGGCGTATTCGAACTGCTCGCCGACGCGCGCGCGCAGGTGCACGCCGTGATCGGCGCGATCGAGGCGCAGCGCGACTTCTGGCTCGCGCACACGGCGCTCGACGCGGCGATCGTCGGCGCGCCGGCAGCCGGTGCCGCGCCCGCCGCCCCACAGGCCGCGAAGGCCGCCGCGAAAGGAGACCACTGATGACGACGCGCCGACTCTTCCTCGGCGGCGCTGCCGTCGCCGCCGCCGCGGTCGGCCGCGCCGCGCTCGCCGCCGTGCCCGAAGCGCCCGTCGCGCCGCCGGCGAACACGATGGCGCCGCCGCTGCAGCCGGCCACCGGGCGTCCGTACCGGCCGGTGGTGACGCTCAACGGCTGGACGCTGCCGTGGCGCATGAACGCCGGCTGGAAGGAATTCCACCTCGTCGCCGAGCCGGTGCTGCGCGAGCTCGCGCCGGGCATGACGGCGCAGCTGTGGGGCTACAACGGCTCGTCGCCCGGGCCGACGATCGAAGTCGTCGAGGGCGACAAGGTGCGTCTGTTCGTGACCAACCGCCTGCCCGAGCACACCGCGGTGCACTGGCACGGCCAGCGCCTGCCCAGCGGCATGGACGGCGTCGGCGGCCTGACGCAGCCGCAGATCCCGCCGGGCAAGACCTTCGTCTACGAGTTCGAGGCGCGGCGCAGCGGCACCTTCATGTACCACCCGCACGCCGACGAGATGGTGCAGATGGCGATGGGGATGATGGGCTTGTGGGTCACGCACCCGAGAGACCCGAAGCGCACCCCCGGCTACACCGAGGTCGACCGCGACTTCTGCTTCCTGCTCAACGCGTTCGACATCGAGCCGGGCAGCGCGACGCCGAAAGTCATGACGATGCTCGACTTCAACCTGTGGTGCTGGAACTCGCGCGTGTTCCCCGGGATCGACAGCCTGCCGGTGCGGCTGGGCGACCGCGTGCGCATCCGCGTCGGCAACCTGACGATGACCAACCACCCGATCCACATGCACGGCCACGAGTTCGTCGTCGCCGGCACCGACGGCGGCTGGACCAACCCGGCATCGCGCTGGCCCGAGGTCACGGCCGACATCGCGGTGGGCCAGATGCGCGCGATCGAGTTCGTCGCCACCGAGCCCGGCGACTGGGCCTTCCACTGCCACAAGAGCCACCACACGATGAACGCGATGGGCCACGCGGTGCCGACGATGATCGGCGTCGACCACCGCGACGTCGTGCACAAGATCCAGCAGCTGGTGCCCGACTACATGGTGATGGGCGAACGCGGCATGGCCGACATGGGCGAGATGGAGATGCCGCTGCCCGACAACACGCTGCCGATGATGACGGGCCAGGGCCCGATGGGCCCGCTCGAGATGGGCGGCATGTTCACCGTCATCAAGGTGCGCGAGGGCCTCGCGCGCGACGACTACCGCGACCCGGGCTGGTACCGGCACCCGCCGGGCACCGTCGCGTACGAGTGGACCGGCGCGTCGGTGAACCCGCATCGCGCGCCGACGTCGAACACCGACGGCTCGGAAGTGCACGACCACCGCGGTGCGCCGTGGCGTGCCGTCAAGCCGCATGGGGGACACCGGCCATGAAGACGATCCTGCTGAGCCTGGCGCTCGCGCTGCCTTTCGCGCACCCACTCGCGGCGCTCGCGCACGGCAACGAGCCGCACGCCGCCAAGGCCGCGAATGCGCCGATCTCGACCGAGCGCCATCCGTGGGGCATGCAGGGCGACCCGAAGCACGCGACGCGCACGATCCGCGTGACGATGCGCGACACGATGCGCTTCGAGCCGGCGCGCTTCGAGTTCAAGCGCGGCGACACGGTGACCTTCGTCGTCCACAATGCCGGCAAGGTGATGCACGAGTTCGTGATCGGCACCGAGGCCGAGCTCGTCGCCCACGCCGAGGCGATGAAGAAGCATCCCGGCATGGAGCACGACGAGCCGTACATGGCGCACGTGCCGCCGGGCAAGACGCAGCGGCTGACCTGGCGCTTCACCGAGCCGGGCGAGTTCCTCGCCGGCTGCCTCGTCGCCGGCCACTGGGACGCCGGGATGCGCGCGACGATCACCGTCAAGGAGTGACACGATGAGCCAGGACCGTTTGTCGCGCCGCCGCTGGCTGCGTACCGCCGCCGCGCTGGCTGCCGCCGCGGTGCCCGCGCTCGGGCGGGCGGCCACGCCGCTGCCGGTTCTGCAGGTGTGGAAGTCGCCGAGCTGCGGCTGCTGCAACGACTGGATCGCGATCCTGCAGCGCGAGGGCTTTCGCGTGCAGGCGCACGACAGCGGCAACACCGCGATGCGCGCGCGCCTGGGGCTGCCGCTGAAGTACGGCTCGTGCCACACGGCGCTGATCGGCGGCTACGTCGTCGAGGGCCACGTGCCGCCGCGCGACATCCGCCGGCTGCTCGCCGACCAGCCCGATGCGATCGGCATTGCGGTGCCGGGCATGCCGGTGGGTTCGCCGGGCATGGACGGGCCCGAGTACGGTGACCGCCGCGACCCCTACGACGTGCTGCTGGTGCTGCGCGACGGCACGAGCCGCGTCTGGGCCCGCTATCGTTGAAGCCACGGAGACGACCATGACGAAGATCCGCATCGCCGCTGCCGCACTGGCACTGGCCGCCACCGCCGCCGTCGCGCAGAGCGCCGACGGCGAAGTGCGCAAGATCGACAAGGCGCAGGGCAAGATCACGCTCAAGCACGGCGAGATCAAGAGCCTCGAGATGCCGCCGATGACGATGGTGTTCCGCGTGCAGGACCCGGCGATGCTCGACCGCGTCGCCGTCGGCGACAGGGTCAAGTTCGACGCCGCGAAGATCGACGGCAACTACACCGTCACCGCGATCACGAAGGCACCCTGATCGGCGCCTGCCCGGCGCCGGCTCAGCGTGCGTCGCGCGCGAGCCAGTGGTCGACGAAGTCGGTGAGGTCGTCGTGCGTCGTGTGCGCGAGCACGAGCTCCGGCCCTTCGTTCGGGCTGCCGTTGGGCGCGCGCAGCACCAGCGCGCGGTGCACGGCATCGGGCACGCCGCGCAGGTACGGCAGGTAGTCGTCGACGAAGGCCTCGGGCATCAGCTCGGCGATCGCGTCGGCCTTCGGGCTGCGCTCGCCGGCGTGGTGGCCGGTGGCGATCACACGCTCGATCGGGAAACCCAGCGCGCGCAGGTTGCGCAGCCGCGCACTCTGCCACGCGGCGTCGAGCGCCGACACGCACACGAGGTCGAAGCCCGCGTCGTGCAGCCGGTGGCAGGCCTCGACGGCGCCGGGCAGCGCCGGCAGGTGCAGCCAGAACTCCTCGTCGAAGTAGCGCCAGAAGTGCCGGCGCGCCTCGCCCTCGAGGCGCTCGACGGCCCAGCGGTCCATCGGCCAGTACGCGAGCGGGTCGCGCTCGGCCGGCCGCGCGCCGAACGCGCGCCGCCACGCCTCGGCGTAGCCGTGGTGGAAGTCGACGAGGACGCCGTCGGCGTCGAGCGCGATCGTGGGCCGGCGCGGCATGGCGTCACTGTAGCCACGCCGCGATGTCCCCGGCTGTCCCGTGAGTAACATCGTCGCGATGCACGTCCACGACCTGGCCCCGTTCCGCCACGACCACGCCTTCGTCGACGCCGGCTCGGCGGCGCGCGGGCGGGCGCTGTGGGCGGTCACGGCGCTGACGCTGGCGACGATGGTCGTCGAGATCGCGGCGGGCTGGTGGAGCGGCTCGCTCGCGCTGTGGGCCGACGGCTGGCACATGGGCACGCACGCCGCGGCGCTCGGCGGGGCGGCGATGGCCGCGCTGCTCGCGCGCCGCGCGGCGTCGAACGCGGCCTACGCGTTCGGCGGCTGGAAGATCGAGATGCTCGCCGCCTACACCAGCGGCCTGCTGCTGGTCGCGGTGTCGCTGTGGCTGCTCGTCGACGCGGTGGCGGTGCTGCGCGCGCCGCGCCCGATCGCCTACGACGAGGCGATGGTCGTCGCCGTGATCGGCCTCGCCGTCAACGTCGCCAGCGTCTGGCTGCTCGAGCGCGGCCGTGCCGACGGCGATGCCGTCGCCCACCCTCACGGCCACGACCATGCCCACGCGCACGGGCACGCCCACGCGCACGGGCACGCCCACGCGCACGGGCACGCCCACGCGCACGGGCACGCCCACGGGCACGGGCACGCCCACGGGCACCACGACCTCAACTTCCGCGCCGCGTACCTGCACGTGGTCGCCGACGCCGTCACGTCGCTGCTCGCGATCGTCGCGCTGGCGGCCGGCAAGTGGTTCGGCATCGACTGGCTGGACCCGGCGGTCGCGCTCGTCGCGGCCGTGCTGATCGCGCGCTGGGCGGCGGGCGTGCTCGCGCAGGCCTCGCGCGCGCTCGTCGACGCCACCGCCGACGAGGCGCTGCGCCAGCGCGTGCGCGCGACGATCGAAGCCGACGGCGACGCGACGCTGTCGGACCTGCACGTATGGCAGGTCCGACAGCGGGCCTGGTGCGTCGCCGCCTCGGTCGTCGCCGACCGCCCGCTCGAAGCGCTCGCCTACCGTCAGCGGCTCGAGGCGATCGCGGGGCTGACCCACGTCACGGTCGAGGTCCACCGCTGCCGCGGGCCGCACTGACGCGCGGGGGTCACCTTCGACCGGCGCGCGCGGCGCCGCCGCCAAGGCGGCGCGATCCGCCGCCGCCGCGTCAGAAGTGGATGCCCTGCATCATCTGCTGCAGCGCGATCGCCTCGGGCGACAGCTTCGGCTTGTCGCCCTTGCCGCCGGCGGCGGCTTCGCTGTCGGGGAACATGCGGAACGTCGTGTTCATGATGATCTGCGCGATGCGCGGCGCGACGGCGTGCAGCAGCTCGCCGGTGATGCCCAGCCGCGTCGCGATGCGCACCGGCTTCTCGATGCACGCGCGCGCGATCATCTCGGCCGCCTGCTCGGGGCTCAGCGTCGGCACGTTGTTGTAGATCTTCGTCGGCGCGATCATCGGCGTGCGCACCAGCGGCATGTTGATCGTCGTGAACGTGACGCCGACGTCGGCGAACTCGCTGGCCGCGCAGCGCGTCCACGCGTCGAGCGCGGCCTTGCTCGCGACGTAGGCGGAAAAGCGCGGCGCGTTGGTCAGCACGCCGATCGAGCTGATGTTGACGACGTGGCCCTTGCGCTTTCTGACCATCCCCGGCAGCAGCCCCATCGTCACGCGCAGGCAGCCGAAGTAGTTCAGGTCCATCGTGCGCTGGAAGTCGTGGAAGCGGTCGTAGCTCGACTCGATCGCGCGGCGGATCGAACGCCCGGCGTTGTTGATCAGGAAGTCGACGCCGCCGTGCACCTCCTCGAGCGTCTTGACGAACGCGTTGCAGTCGGCCTCGTTGGCGATGTCGACGCGGTAGCTGAACACCTTCGGGTCGGCGGTGCCCTTGTCCTTCGCGTGGGCGACGATCTCCTTGACGGCCTCGGCGAGCTTGTCCTCGCCGCGCGCGGCGATGATCGTCACCGCGCCGGCCTCGGCGAACTTCTTCGCCGCCGCCAGCCCGATGCCCGAGCTGCCGCCGGTCACGAGGACGACCTTGCCGCCCACTGCCCCCTTGAGGCTGCGATCGATGAACAGGTCGGGGTCGAGGTGGCGCTCCCAGTAGTCCCACAGCCGCCACGCGTAGTCGTGCAGCTTCGGGCACTCGATGCCGCTGCCGGCCAGCGCCTTGTCGGTCTCGCGGCGGTCGAAGCGCGTCGGGTAGTTGACGAGCATCAGCACGTCCTCGGGCAGGCCGAGGTCCTTCATCACCGCGTCGCGGATGCGCCGCACCGGCGCGAGCGCCATCAGCCCCTTGCGCACGCTCTTCGGGGTGAAGCCGAACAGCGCGGCGTTGACGAACACGTTCATCTTCGGCGCGTGCGCGGCGCGGCTGAACACGTCGAGGATGTCGCCGACGCGGTAGCCCTGCGGGTCGACGAGGTGGAAGCACTGGCCGCTCGGCCGCTTCTGGTGGCTGATGTGGTCGAGCGCGGCGACGACGAAGTCCACCGGCACGAGGTTGATGCGCCCGCCCTCGAGGCCCACCGACGGGAACCACGGCGGCAGGATCTGCCGCATGCGCTGGATCAGCTTGAAGAAGTAGTACGGGCCGTCGATCTTGTCCATCTCGCCGGTCCGGGAGTCGCCGACCACCGCTGCGGGCCGGTACACGGTCCACGGCACCTTGCACTCGCGGCGCACGATCTTCTCGCTCTCGTGCTTGGTCATGAAGTACGGATGGTCGAGGTTCTCGGCCTCGTCGAACATGTCCTCGCGGAACACGCCCTCGTACAGCCCGGCGACGGCGATCGACGAGACGTGGTGGAAGTGACCCGCGTCGATCGCCTTCGTAAACTCGACCGCCGCGCGCGTGCCCTCGACGTTGACGGCGATCTGGCTGTCGGCGTCGGCCTCGAGGTCGTACACGGCGGCGAGGTGGTACACGTGGTCGATCTGGCCCTTGAGTGCCTTGATGTCGTCGGCGCCGACCCCGAGCCGCTTGGCCGTCAGGTCGCCGTAGACCGGGATCGCCCGCGTCTTGCCCACCCCCCAGTACGCCAGCAGATCGGCAACCTTGCCCTCGGACTCGCGCCGCAGCAGGAAGTGCACGACGGCGCCGCGCCGCGCGAGCAGCGTCTTGACCAGCCGCTTGCCGATGAAACCGGTCGCACCGGTGACGAAGTAATGCATCGTGGGGTCCTCCTGCGCCGCGGTGATCGGTGGTGCGCCGCGCGGCTATTCTGGTGTGGCCGCGCCGGCACCTCGCTGCGCGTTTGCCCGCACGCCGCGTGCCGCGTAGAGACACGGCCCTAGAGAATTCGGCTGCGCGCTCGACGTCGGCCTCCTACACTTTTTGGTGTCGAGGCGGTGCCGGGGTGTGCCGCCACCCCTGTCGAACGCACCCCGAGAGGAAGGTCCAGATGGTCAAGAAGCTCCAGAAGATGGCCCAGAAGCAGAAAGCCGCCTCGTCCGCGGGGCTGCTCGACAGCCAGCTCGCCGCCGCGGTCAAGGACTCGGCGCAGCAGATCTGGCTCGCCGGCATGGGCGCGTTCTCGAAGGCGCAAGCCGAAGGCGGCAAGGTGTTCGAGACTCTGGTCAAGGAAGGGCTGAGCCTGCAGCGCAAGACGCAGGCCGTGGCCGAGGAGCGCATCAGCGAGGTCGCCGGGAAGATGACGGCGATGGCCGACGGCGTCACCGCCAAGGCCGGCCAGAAGTGGGACAAGCTCGAGGCGATCTTCGAGGAACGTGTCGCGAAGGCGCTGCACCGACTCGGCGTGCCGTCGAGCCGCGACGTCGACGCGCTGATCAAACGCATCGACACGCTCAGCGCGCAAGTCGCCGCGATGCGCAAGGCGCCGGCGGCCGGCGCGGCGAAGCCGGCAGTGCGCAAGACAGCGGCCAAGACGGCGGCCCAGGCGGCCCGCAAGACGGCGGCGGCCAAAACGGCGGCGCGCAAGGCGCCGCGCAAGAGCGCCGCCAGCGCATCCAGCGCCGGCTGAGCGCGCGCGCCCGCGGCGCTCAGCCGCCGCGGTTGCGCATCCAGTCCGCGGTGTTGAAGAACGCCGCCGCCAGGCGCTGCGACAGCGCGTCGGGCAGGCCCTGCTCGCGCATCGCCTGCTGCATGCACGCCAGCCACTGGTCGCGCTCGGCGATGCCGATCGGGTACGGCAGGTGCCGCGCGCGCAGCCGCGGGTGGCCGAAGCGCTCGACGTAGTGGTTCGGCCCGCCGAGCCAGCCGCACAGGAACCAGAACAGCTTGTCGCGCGAGTCGTCGAGCGTCGTCGGGTGCAGCCTGCGGATGCCGGCATACGCCGGCTCGAGGTCCATCAGGTCGTAGAAGCGGTCGACGAGCGCGCGCACGCCCGGCTCGCCGCCGACGAGGTCGAACGCGGTCGCGCCTTCGGTGGCCGGGGTGTCGTCGTCGGTCGGCGGCGTCATGCGCGCATTCTCGCCGCGGCCGCAGCGAGCGCCTGCGCGGCCGCGCAGCCCGGGAACACCTCGACGAGCAGCTCGCGCCGCAGCACCGCTTCGCGCACCGACGCGTCGTCGGGCACCTCGCCGACCAATTCGATGTGCACCGCCTGCCCGACCGCCGGATCGACGTAGCGCGCGACGACGCGCTGCAGCTGCGCGCACACGCGCCGCCCGTCGCCCGCGCCCGTGGCCTGGTTGACGACGAGCCGCACGTGCTGCCGCCCCTGCGTCGTCGCCAGCACCTTGATCGTCGCGTAGGCGTCGGTCAGCGACGTCGGCTCGGGCGTCGCGACGACGAGCACCTCGTCGGCCAGCGACACCGTGTAGAGCACGACGTCGGAGATCCCGGCGCCGGTGTCGAGCAGCACGCGGTCGTAGCGCGGGCGCAGCTCGTCGACGACCTGGCGCAGGCGGTCGCGCACGTCGGCGGTCAGCCGCGAGTACTCGACCAGCCCCGAGCCGGCAGGCAGCACCGTGAAGCCGCCCGGCGCGTCGACCAGCGCGTCGTCGAGCGCCGCGCGCCCGGCGATCACGTCGTGCAGCGTGACCCTGGGCGCGAGGTTGAGCACGACGTCGAGGTTGGCCAGCCCGAGGTCGGCGTCGAGCACCAGCACGCGCTCGCCGGCGGCCGCGAGCGACGCGGCGAGGTTGGCGCTGACGAAGGTCTTGCCCACGCCACCCTTGCCGCTGGTGATCGCGGTGACGACGGCGCGGCGGGCGACTGCGTTCGGGTCGGTCATTCCAAGTCCTGCAACGGCATCGGGGCGCTGAACAGCATCCCCCGTTCCTCGGCGCTGACCTCGACCTGCGTCACCGGCTCGAAGCACGCGCGGTTGCGCCCTTCGGCCTTCGCGCGGTAGAGCTGCTGGTCGGCACGCTCGAGCCACAGCGCCGGCGTCGAGCGCACCCACGGCGGCGCGAACGCGCCGCCGAGGCTGACGGTCACGCTGATCTCGCGGCCGTCGGGCAGCGCGATGTGCTGCGCCTCGATGCGCCGGCGAATGCGCTCGGCCACCGTCGGGCCGAAGCTCGGCGAGCAGTGCGGCAGCACGATTGCGAACTCCTCGCCGCCGACACGCGCGACGGTGTCCATCGGCCGCACGCACTCGAGCAGCCGCGCCGCGACCGCCTTCAGCACGGCGTCGCCGGCCGCGTGGCCGTGCGTGTCGTTGATGCGCTTGAAGTGGTCGATGTCCAGCGTCAGCAGCAGCGACGGGTCGCCCGAGCGCGCGACGCGGCCCAGCTCCTGCGCCAGCGCCAGCTCGAACTGGCGCCGGTTCGCGAGCCCGGTCAGCGGGTCGCGGCTCGACAGTTCGCACAGCGCGTCGATCAGCGCCTGCAGCCACGGCGCGGCGCCGCGCGGCTCGGGCAGCGTGCGCCCCGACTGCGCGACCAGCTGCAGCGCTGCGCGCAGGTCGAGCGCCGCCGTGACCTCGCTCAGGGCGGCGTCGGCGCGGCGGGCGTCGGGAGCATCCAAGCGCAGCGGTGCAGGTGGCAGGCGATGGGATCAGCCGGCAGTGTAGCCAGCGCGCACCGCCCGCCGGCCCGATCAGCCGGGCGAAGGCCGCGCTGTTCGCCCGCTCGCCCGCGCCGCGCCGCCGGCACACTGCCACCGCAACACGTGCTGCCACCGGCGGCCACCGACGACCACGATCCCGATGCAGACTCCGTCCCTCGTCGACCGCCTCGACGCCGAGTTCGCGTTCAGTGCGAACGACTTCGAACGCGTGCGGCGCCTGATCCACCAGCGCGCGGGCATCAGCCTGCACGCCGGCAAGCAGGCGATGGTCTACAGCCGGCTGTCGCGGCGGCTGCGCGAGACCGGCCACCCGAGCTTCTCGAGCTACCTCGGCTGGCTCGAGCAGCACACCGGCGCCGCCGGCGACGCCGAGTGGCAGGAGTTCATCAACTGCCTGACGACGAACCTGACCTCGTTCTTCCGCGAGGCGCACCACTTCGACGTCCTCGCCGACGAGCTGCGGGCGCGGCCGCAGCACCCGTGGCGGATCTGGTGCAGCGCAGCGTCCACCGGCGAGGAGCCGTACTCGATCGCGATGGTCGCCGCCGAGACGCTCGCCGGCGCGCGCGCGACGATCCTGGCCAGCGACATCGACACGCGCGTGCTCGCGACCGCGCAGCGCGGCGTCTACGACGAGGGTGCGCGCGGCCTGACGCCCGAACGCCTGAAGCGCCACTTCCTGCGCGGCACCGGCCCCAACAGCGGGCGCATCCGCGTCAAGCCCGAGCTCGCGCGCACGATCCAGTGGCGGCGCTTCAACCTGATGGAGCCGGTGTGGTCGCTCGGCGAGCCGTTCGACCTCGTGTTCTGCCGCAACGTGATGATCTATTTCGACGCGCCGACGCAGCGGCGCGTGCTCGAGCGCATGCACGGCGTGATCAAGCCCGGCGGGCTGCTGTTCGTCGGCCACTCCGAGAACTTCAACGAGTCGCGCGACCTGTTCCGGCTGCGCGGCAAGACGGTCTACGAACGCGTCTGAGGCGCACGATGAGCACCGCGATCGCCCGTCCCGCCCCGGCCCCGGCGCCAGCTGCCGCCGTCGCGCAACGGCGGCTCGAGCAGCTGCGCGCGCGGCCGCGGCGCCCGGGTGAGGCCTCGTTCTTCTATCACGACGCGTACTTCGGCAACGCCGCCGTCAAGGTGCTGCCCGGCGAGTTCTTCGTCCACGACGACGACGTGCTGATCATGACGACGCTGGGCTCGTGCATCGCCGCGTGCCTGTGGGACCGCGAGCGCCGCATCGGCGGCATGAACCACTTCATGCTGCCCGACGTCGGCAGCGGCGGCGACGCCAGCGGGCGCTACGGCTCCTACGCGATGGAGCTGCTGATCAACGAGCTCGTCAAGCGCGGCGCCACGCGCGCGACGATGGAGGCCAAGGTCTTCGGCGGCGGCGCGGTGATCAGCGGCATGACGAGCCTCAACGTCGGCGAGCGCAACACGCAGTTCGTGCTCGACTACCTGAAGACCGAGCGCATCGCCGTCGTCAGCAAGGACGTGATGGACGTCTACCCGCGCAAGGTGTGCTTCCTGCCGGCCAGCGGCAAGGCGATGGTCAAGCGCCTGGCGCCGGCCAGCGCCGACGCCGTCGTGCGCGAGGAGCGCCTGGCCGCGCAGCGCGTCGTGCCGCCGGCCTCGGGCGCCGGCTCGGTGGACCTGTTCTGAGGGACCGCGACGATGTCCAAGATCCGCGTGGTGGTGGTCGACGACTCGGCACTGGTGCGCTCGCTGCTGTCCGAGATCATCAACCGCGAACCCGACATGACGTGCGTCGGCACGGCCGCCGACCCGCTGACCGCGCGCGAGACGATCCGCAATCTGAATCCCGACGTGATCACGCTCGACGTCGAGATGCCGCGCATGGACGGTCTCGACTTCCTCGCGCGCCTGATGCGGCTGCGCCCGATGCCGGTCGTGATGGTCTCGACGCTGACCGAGCGCGGCGCCGAGACGACGCTGCGCGCGCTCGAGCTCGGCGCGGTCGACTTCGTCGCCAAGCCGAAGATCGGCATCGCCGACGGGCTGCACCAGCTCGCGCACGACATCACCGACAAGATCCGCACCGCCGCGCGCGCGCAGGTGCGCCGCGCGCCACCGGCGCCCGAGCGTCCTGCGCACGGCGCTGCCGCGCCGGGCAGCGCACCGCCGGTCAAGGCCATGGGCCGGCTGTCGACCGAGAAGATCGTCTTCATCGGCGCGTCCACCGGCGGCACCGAGGCGACGAAAGAGGTGCTGGTGCAGCTGCCGCCCGACTTCCCGGCGGTGGTCATCACGCAGCACATGCCGCCGGGCTTCACGCGCAGCTACGCGGCGCGTCTGGACGGTCTGTGCCGCATCCGCGTCAAGGAAGCCACCGACGGCGAGCGCGTGCTGCCCGGCCACGCCTACATCGCGCCCGGCGGGCTGCATTTGTCGGTCGAGCGCTCGGGCGCGAACTACGTCGCGCGTGTGCGCGACGGCGAGCCGGTCAACCGCCACAAGCCGTCGGTCGAGGTGCTGTTCGAGTCGGCGGCGCGCGTCGTCGGCCCCAACGCGTTCGGCGTGATGCTCACCGGCATGGGCGGCGACGGCGCGAAGGCGATGCGCGCGATGCGCGACGCCGGCGCGTGGAACATCTGCCAGGACGAGGCAAGCTGCGTCGTCTTCGGGATGCCGCGCGAGGCGATCGCCGCCGGCGCCGCCAACGAGGTGCTGCCGCTCGCGCAGATCGCGCCGCGCCTGATCGAGCGGCTGCGCGCGACCGCCGGGATGGCGCTCAACCGGGTTTGAGCCAATCGCCCGACGCCGCGGGCAGGAACATCGCCTGCAGGTCCGACAGGAAGTCGAAGCCCAGCGGCGTCGCGCGCACCGCGTGGCCGTCGCGCTCGAGCAGCCCGCGCGCGGCCGCCGCGCGCAGCGCGTCGTCGATCACCGACGGTGCGAGGCCGGTGCGCTCGGCAAACAGCGCGAGCGTGAACCCCTCGCGCAGCCGCAGCGCGTTGAGCACGAACTCGAACGGCAGCTCGTCGGCACCGACGGCGTGCTCGTTCGACACGGCGCGGCCTTCGCGCGCGCGCTGCAGGTACGTCGCCGGGTCGCGCCAGCGCACCTGGCGCACGATGCGATCGGGGAAGCTGAGCTTGCCGTGCGCGCCGGCGCCGAGCCCCAGGTAGTCGCCGAAGCGCCAGTAGTTGAGGTTGTGCACGCAGCGGTGGCCGGGCCGCGCGAAGGCCGACACCTCGTAGCGCTCGAGTCCGGCCGCGGCAGTGCGCGCGACGATCGCGTCGAGCATCTCGCTGGCCGTGTCGTCGTCGGGCAGGCCCTCGGGCGGGCGCGTCGCGAACCGCGTGTTCGGCTCGAGCGTCAGGTGGTAGACCGACAGGTGCGGCGGCGTGAACGCGAGCGCCTGCGCGAGGTCGCGCTCGAGCATCGCCGGCGTCTGCCCCGGCAGCGCGTACATCAGGTCGAGGTTGAAGGTGTCGAACGTGCGCGCCGCCTCCTCGGCGGCGGCGATCGCCTGGCGCGCGTCGTGCACGCGGCCGATGCGCGCGAGCAGCGCGTCGTCGAAGCTCTGCACCCCGATCGACAGCCGCGTGACGCCGGCGTCGCGGTACGCGCGGAAGCGCTCGCGCTCGAAGGTGCCCGGGTTGGCCTCGAGCGTGACCTCGCAGCCCGGCTCGAGCGGCAGTCGCGCGCGCACCGCGGCGAGCAGGCGGTCGATCGCCGCCGGCGGGAACAGGCTCGGCGTGCCGCCGCCGACGAACACGCTGACGACGCGCCGGCCCCACACCAGCGGCAGCGACGCCTCGAGATCGGCGACGAGCGCATCGACATACGCCTCGAAGAGGGGTTCGCCGAGCGAGACCGACGCGGATCCGGGTTCCCCGGTCCGCGGCGAGCCCCCTCGGGGGACAGAGGGCCGCGGCTCCGGGTCCGCCTGCGCGGACCCGGACGGCCCGAAGGCCGGGCGACTCTGGCGCCCGGCAGGGAGCGCAGCGAGCCTGGGGGTCAGCTCGTGCGAATTGAAGTCGCAGTAGGGGCACTTCTTCAGGCACCACGGCAGGTGCACGTACAGCGCCAGTGGCGGCAGCGCGGCGAGCGCGACGTCGCCGCGGCGGCGCAGCCGAACGACCTGCTCAGCCAAGATGCCAGGCCTGGCGCAGCAGCTCGCGCATCGCAGCCGCGGCGCGGGCGCGGTGGCTCGCGCGGTTCTTCGTCGCCGCGTCGAGTTCGGCCACCGTGGCGCCGAGCTCGGGGATGTACAGCAGCGGGTCGTAGCCGAAGCCGCCGGCGCCGCGCGGCGCGTCGAGCACGACGCCGTCCCAGCGGCCTAACGCGACGAGCGGCTCGGGGTCGTCGGCGTGGCGCAGCGCGACCAGCGTGCTGACGAAGCGCGCGCGCCGGTCGGCCACGCCGTCGAGCTCGCGCAGCAGGCGCGCGTTGTTGGCCTCGTCCTGCACGCGGCGCTGCGCCTCGCGGTCGCCCGGCGGCAGCGCGACCGGCGCATAGTGCGCCGAGACGACGCCCGGCGCACCGCCGAGCGCGTCGACGCACAGCCCCGAGTCGTCGGCGATCGCCGCGCCGCCGGCGGCGCGCGCCGCGTGCCTGGCCTTGGCCAGCGCGTTCTCGACGAAGGTCGCGTGCGGCTCGTCGGCCTCGGCGATGCCGAGCGCGCCCTGCGCGACGAGCTCGAGCGGCAGATCGGCGAACAGCGCGCGCAGCTCGGCGAGCTTCTTCGCGTTGTTCGACGCCAGCACCAGCCGCATCGTGCCCCCGTCAGCCGGCCAGCGCGGCGCGCTGCCGCGCGACGAGCTCGGCGATGCCGTGCGCGGCGAGCGCGAGCATGCGGTCCATCTCGGCGCGCGTGAACGGCACGCCCTCGGCGGTGCCCTGCACCTCGACGAAGCCGCCGCTGCCGGTCATCACGACGTTCATGTCGGTGTCGCAGGCGACGTCCTCGACGTACTCGAGGTCGAGCAGCGGCGTGCCCTCGACGATGCCCACCGACACCGCGGCGACGTGGTCGCGGATCGGCGAGCGCTCGATGCGGCCTTCGCGCTGCAGCCACGTGACGGCGTCGTGCGCGGCGACGAAGGCGCCGGTGATCGCCGCGGTGCGCGTGCCGCCGTCGGCCTGGATCACGTCGCAGTCGACGATGATGCTGCGCTCGCCGAGCACCGCGAGGTCGAAGACGGCGCGCAGCGAGCGCCCGATCAGGCGCTGGATCTCCTGCGTGCGGCCACTTTGCTTGCCGCGCGCGGCCTCGCGGTCGCTTCGCGTGTGCGTGCTGCGCGGCAGCATGCCGTACTCGGCGGTGACCCAGCCCTCGCCGCTGCCGCGCTTGTGCGGCGGCACCTTCTCGTCGACCGACGCGGTGCACAGCACCCGGGTGTCGCCGAACGACACCAGCACCGAACCCTCGGCGTGGCGCGTGTAGTGCCGCTGCAGCGAGACCGGACGCAGCGCGTCGGCGGCACGCCCGTGGGTGCGCATGAAAGTCATCGAAAACCTCTCGGGAACGCAAACACCGGCGGCCCAGGCCGCCGGCCTCAGTGTCGCTTCTCGGCCGAGCGCCGGATCGCCTCGTTGATCTCCTGGATCGAACGCTCGATCTCGGCGTCGTCGAGATCGTCGGCCGCCGCGTCGCCGAGCGCCGCGGTCTGGATGCTCGACGCGAACAGGTCCTCGCCGAGCGCCTGCGTCGACACCGCGTCGGCGTCGTCGCCGCCTTCCCACTCGACGGCGATCGCGGTGACGTTGTCGCACTTCGTACCGCCTTCGCGCAGCGCGGCCTCGACGAGGTCGGGCACCGAGTGCGAGATCGTGCCGCGGCCGAGCTGCGCCGCGATCTCGGCGTCGGCGACGTTGCCCCACAGCCCGTCGGAGCACAGCAGGATGCGGTCGCCGCCGTGCAGGCGCAGCGGCCCGGCGGCGTCGACCATCGGCTCGCTCGGGCTGCCCAGGCACGTGAACAGCACGTTGCGCCCGAACGGCGTGACCGTCGTCGACAGCGTCAGCGCCTCGTGCAGCTCGGCGTAGGAGTGGTCGCGCGTGCGCGCCACGAGCGCGCCGTCGCGCACGACGTACAGCCTCGAGTCGCCGCAGTGCGCCCACCACAGCGCGCCGTCCTGCAGCACGCAGGCGACGACCGTCGTGCGCGGCGTGTCGGGCAGCGCGCGCCGCTGCGCGTAGCGCAGCAGCTCGCGGTGCGCGGCGAGGATGCCTTCGCGCAGGAACAGCTGCGGGTCGGCCAGGCGCGGCTTGGCGTCGTGCTGGAAGCGCGCGGCCAGCGTCTGCAGCGCGAGCTGCGAGGCGACCTCGCCCTCGGGGTGACCGCCCATGCCGTCGGCGAGCGCGAACAGGCCCGACTCGCGCGTGTAGCAGTAGCCCATGCGGTCTTCGTTCTTCTCGCGTCCGCCCTTGCGGCTGACCTGGTAGACGGCGAAGCGCATCGGCGTCAGGCGGTGGCGGCGAGGTCCGCGCGCATCAAGGCTTGGCGCCCGACTTGAGGTTCTCGAGCTGCAGCTTCAGCCGCTCGGAAAAGCTCAGCTTGGTGTAGCGGCGCTCGGTCTCGCGCGCGAGCTCCTTCTGCAGCGCGAACACGCTCTGCGGGCGCGACAGCGAGTCGAGCGACATGCACCACTCGGTGACCTCGATCAGGTTGTCGGAGTACACATTGCGCAGCCGCGACAGGCTCAGCGCGAGGCGGTCCTTCTCGAGGCGCTGCGGCGCGTCGTTCGGCGGGTAGCCCTGCATGCACGCGTAGATGCACGCGCCGATCGCGTAGATGTCGGTCCACGGCCCCAGCGCGCCGTCGCGCTTGTACATCTCGGGCGCGGCGAAGCCGGGCGTGTACATCGGGCGGATGAAGTTGCCCTCCTTGCTCAGCACCTCGCGCGCGGCGCCGAAGTCGAGCATCACCGCCTTGTTGTCGTTGGTGATGAAGATGTTCGCCGGCTTGATGTCCAGGTGCAGCATCTTGTGCTGGTGCACGATGCGCAGCCCGCGCAGGATCTCGTCGAACAGCGAGCGGATCGTGCTCTCGCGGAACACCTTGTCGCGCTTCAAGTCGCGCGCGGTGACGATGAAGTCCTGCAGCGTGTCGCCCTGCAGGTAGTTCATCACCATGTAGACGGTCTCGTTCTCGCGGAAGAAGTTCAGCACCGAGACGACGCTCGGGTGACTGATCTGCGCGAGCGAGCGCCCTTCCTCGAAGAAGCTCTTCAGGCCCAGGCGGTACAGCGGCAGCTTGTCGGGCTTGACGCGCGGCACCAGTTCGCCGGGGTCGCGTTCGGCCAGCGACGCGGGCAGGTACTCCTTGATCGCCACCAGGTGGCCGTTCTCGTCCTCGGCGAGGTAGACCACGCCAAAACCACCGGCCGCCAGCTTCTTGACGATCTGGTAGCCGCCGACCACGGTGCCTGCCGGCAACGGGGCGGGTTTGGGCTTTGACATAATCGAGTTTTGCAAGGCGATAGCGCGATGTCAGTCTACAGCATGACCGGCTACGCCAGTGCCGCGACAAGGGCCGTTTCCGGGGCGGATTCTGGGCCCACGGCGGCGGCGCTGACGGTCGAATTACGGTCGGTCAACAGCCGCTTTCTCGACCTCTCGTTCCGCCTGCCCGACGAATGGCGCGGGCTCGAGGCGGCGCTGCGCGAGCGCCTGGCCGGCGCGTTCCGCCGCGGCAAGATCGAACTGCGGCTCAGCAGCGCGCGCGACGAGGCCGACGCGTGGCCGCAGCCCACCGCCGACCAACTGCACCGCCTGTCGCAGCTCGAGTCGCAGGTGCAGTCGTGGCTGCCGAAGGCCGCGCCGCTGTCGACGCACGAGGCCCTGCAGTGGTGCCGCAGCGCCAGCGCCACCGCGCGCGCCGACGACGCCGTGCTCGACGCGGCCGACCGCGCGATTGCGTCGCTGCGCGCCGCGCGCGAGCGCGAAGGCGCGCGTCTGGCCGCGGTGCTCGCCGAACGCGTCGCGCGGCTGCGCGAACTCGCGGCACAGGCCGAGCCGCTGGTGCCCGCCGTCGTGCAGCGCCAGCAGCAGCGCTTCGTCGAGCGCTGGCACGAGGCGCTGCAGGCCACCGGCGCGGCCGCCAGCATCGGCGAGCAGGCCCTGCGCGAGCGCGCGCTCAACGAGGCGGCGGCGTACGCGCTGCGCATCGACGTCGCCGAGGAGCTCGCGCGGCTGCGCGCGCACCTCGACGAGATCGAGCGCCTGCTCGCCAAGGGCGGCGAGGTCGGCAAGCGGCTGGACTTCCTGATCCAGGAGCTGCAGCGCGAGGCCAACACGCTCGGCTCGAAGTCGGCTGCGCTCGAGCTGACCGCGATCGCGGTCGAGATGAAGGTCGCGATCGAGCAGATGCGCGAGCAGGTGCAGAACCTGGAGTGACGGCGATGGACCCCTCCCCGAGCGAGACCCCGGGCAACCTGTTCGTCGTCGCCGCACCCAGCGGCGCCGGCAAGTCGAGCCTCGTGAAGGCGCTGCTCGAGCTCGACGCGCACCTGTCGGTGTCGGTGTCGCACACGACGCGCGCACCGCGCGGCCAGGAACGCGACGGGCGCGAGTACCACTTCGTCGACGAGGCGACGTTCCGCGGCATGGTCGAGCGCGGCGAGTTCTTCGAGTGGGCGCAGGTGCACGGCAACCTGTACGGCACGTCGCGCGTCGAGCTGCAGCAGCGGCTGAAGGCCGGCGATGACGTGATCCTCGAGATCGACTGGCAGGGCGCGCTGCAGATCAAGCAGCTGTTCGCGCACGCGGTGCTGATCTTCATCCTGCCGCCGAGCTGGGACGAGCTGCGCCAGCGCCTGCTGCGCCGCGGCGAGGACGGCCCCGACGTCATCGAGCAGCGCATGGCCAACGCGCGCACCGAGGTCGCGCAGGCGCGGCACTTCGACTATGTGATAATCAATGCCCTGTTCGAAACGGCGCTGTTCGACCTCAAGACGGTCGTGCACTCGCAGCGCCTGAAGTACGCGGCGCAAAAGCGCAACAAGTCGCAGGTGTTCGCCGCGCTCGACCTGATCTGACCCCGTCGCACCGCCATGGCCCGCATCACCGTCGAAGACTGCCTGCAGAAGATCCCGAACCGCTTCCAGCTGGTGCTCGCCGCCACGTACCGCGCGCGCATGCTCAGCCACGGCCACGCGCCGAAAATCGAGACGAAGAACAAGCCCGGCGTGACGGCACTGCGCGAGATCGCCGCCGGCGAGATCGGCCTCGAGATGCTGCGCCGCGTGCCGATCTGAGCTGGCGCGCGTCCAACTCCACGACGAAGGGCGCCTGCGGGCGCCCTTCGTCGTTCTCGCGCGGCGCTGTGCGCCCCGCCGGACACCCGTGCGAGGCGCGTGCGGCCGCAGCCTGCTAAATTGGGGCATGGGGATCCGGTCGCTGGCCGCCGAACTGCTGCCCTCCGCGCTGACGGGGTTGCCGCGCTTCGCGCTGGGCAAGGCCGCCGAGCAGCCTGCTGCTCCCGAGGCAGCCACCTTCGCCGCGCTGGCCGACAAGCTCGGCTACCTCTCGAAGGCCGAGCTGAAGCAGGTGCGCGAGGCCTACAAGTTCGCCGACGAGGCGCACCTCGGGCAGTTCCGCGCCAGCGGCGAGCCCTACATCACGCACCCGCTCGCGGTGGCCGGGCTGTGCGCCGACTGGAAGCTCGACGCGCAGGCCATCATGGCCGCGCTGATGCACGACGCGATGGAGGACTGCGGCGTCGGCAAGGCCGAGCTGATCGAGCGCTTCGGCGCCGCCACCGCCGACCTCGTCGACGGACTGACCAAGCTCGACAAGCTGCAGTTCAACACGCGCGAGGAGTCGCAGGCCGAGTCGTTTCGCAAGATGCTGCTGGCGATGGCGCGCGACGTGCGCGTGATCCTCGTCAAGCTCGCCGACCGGCTGCACAACATGCGCACGATGAATGCGATGGCGCCGGCCAAGCGCGGGCGCATCGCGCGCGAGACGCTCGAGATCTACGCGCCGATCGCGCACCGTCTGGGTCTGAACCAGACCTACCGCGAGCTGCAGGAGCTGTCGTTCGAGCACCTGCACCCTTGGCGGCACGCGGTGCTGTCGAAGGCCGTGCAGCGCTCGCGCGGCTACCGGCGCGACCTCGTCGATCGCGTGCACAAGGACGTCGGACGCGCCTTCGCCGCGGCACGCATGAAGGTGCAGATCGCCGGGCGCGAGAAGACGATCTACTCGATCTACCGCAAGATGCGCGAGAAGCACACCAGCTTCGCGCAGGTCAACGACATCTTCGGCTTTCGCATCGTCGTCGGCGACGTGCTCGAGTGCTACACCGCGCTGGGCGTGCTGCACCAGCTCTACAAGCCGGTGCCAGGCCGCTTCAAGGACTACATCGCGATCCCGAAGGCCAACGGCTACCAGTCGCTGCACACGACGCTGGTCAGCCCGCTCGGCACCGCGATCGAGTTCCAGATCCGCACCGAGGCGATGCACGCGGTCGCCGAGGCCGGCATCGCCGCGCACTGGATGTACAAGGCCAAGGACGTGCGCGACCCGAAGGAAGCGCAGCGGCTGGGCACGATCTGGCTGCAGAGCCTGCTCGACATCCAGGACGAGACGCGCGATGCGGCCGAGTTCCTCGAGCACGTCAAGGTCGACCTCTACCCCGACGCGGTCTACGTCTTCACGCCCAAGAGCAAGATCCTCGCGCTGCCGCGCGGCGCCACGCCGGTGGACTTCGCGTATGCGATCCACTCCGACGTCGGCCACCACACGGTGGCGGCCAAGGTCAACGGCGAGGCGGTCGCGCTGCGCACCGAGCTCAAGAGCGGCGACGTCGTCGAGATCGTCACAGCGCCCAACGCGAAGCCGAACCCGGCGTGGCTGAACTTCGTGCGCACCGGCCGCGCGCGCAGCAAGATCCGCCACCACCTGAAGACAATGGAGGCCGAAGAGGCGCGCGCGCTGGGCGAGAAGCTGCTCGCGCAGGCGCTGCGCGCCGAGGGTCTGCCGATGCCGTCGGCCGACCCCGCCGACGAGGACGCCGCTGCGCTGTGGCAGCAGGTCGCACGCTGGGCGGGCAACCGCCACCGCGCCGAGCTGATGACCGACATCGGCCAGGGGCGCAAGATCGCGACCATCGTCGCCAAGCGCGTCGCGCAGCTGCTCGCCGAGCGCGGCGCGCGCCCCGACGCCGTGACGCTGACGCTGGGCCGCTATGCCAGCGACGACAACGCGCCGACACAGGGCCTGGTGACGATCGACGGCAGCGAGGGCGCGTCGGTGCAGATGGCCACCTGCTGCCGGCCGATCCCGGGCGACGCGATCGTCGGCTACCTCGGCCGCGGCGAGGGGCTGACGGTGCACACCGCCGAGTGTGGCGTCGCACGCCGCCTGAAGGAGCGCGACAGCGAACGCTGGCTGCCCGTCGAGTGGGCCGAAGAGCCGACGCGGCCGTTCGAGACCGGCGTGCAGGTGCTGGTCGAGAACGGCAAGGGCGTGCTCGCGCGCGTGGCCTCCGCGATCAGCGGCGCCGAGGCCGACATCACGCACATCGCGATGGGCGACGAGAAGGCCGGCGAGACGGTCGAGCTCAAGCTGCTGCTCGCAGTGCGCGACCGCCTGCACCTGGCCGACGTGCTGCGCGCGCTCAAGCGCGCACCGTCGGTGCTGCGCGCGCAGCGCATCAAGCCCTGAGCGCGGCTCAGCGCGCCGGCGCCGGGTACTCGACGCGCAGCACCTCGATCGTCTCGATGCCGCCCGGCGTTACGAGCTGTACCTCGTCGCCCTCGCGCGCCTTCAGCAGCGCACGCGCGATCGGCGCGATCCAGCTGACCTCGCCCTTCAGGCTGTCGGCCTCGTCGATGCCCTTGATCGTGATCGTGCGCTCGTCGCCCTTCGCGGTTGCGTAGGTCACCGTCGCGCCGAAGAAGATCTGGTCGCTGCCGTGGTGCAGCGACGGGTCGGCGACTTCGGCGATGTCGAGCCGCTTGGTCAGGAAGCGGATGCGGCGGTCGATCTCGCGCAGCCGCTTCTTGCCGTACAGGTAGTCGCCGTTCTCGCTGCGGTCACCGTTGCTCGCCGCCCAGGCCACTGCCTCGACGACCTTCGGCCGCTCGACGTCGAGCAGGTGCAGCAGCTCGGCGCGCAGCGCCGCGTAGCCCTGCGGCGTGATGTAGTTTTTGCCGCCGGCGGGCAGCGGCGGCAGGCCGACGTCGTCGTCCTCGTCGGCGGGCGCGTCGGATTCCTTCGTGAACGCCTTGCTCATGCCCCCGATTTTGGCGCCGGGGCCTGCGCCTTCAACAGTTCGCGCGCGATGATCAACTGCTGCACCTCGGTCGCGCCCTCGTAGATGCGCAGCGCGCGGATCTCGCGGTACAGCCGCTCGACCGTCTGGCCGTGCGTGACGCCCAGCCCGCCCCACATCTGCAACGCGGCGTCGATCACCTGCTGCGCGCCCTCGGTGGCGGCCATCTTGGCCATCGCCGCCTCCTTCGTGACGCCGCGGCCCTGGTCGCGCTGCCACGCGGCGCGGTAGGTCAGCAGCGACGCGCTGTCGATCGTCGTCGCCATCTGCGCGAGCTTCGCCTGCGTGAGCTGGAAGTCGGCGAGCGTCTGGCCGAACATCCGGCGCGTCGTCGCGCGCGCGAGCGCCTCGTCGAGCGCGCGGCGCGCGAAGCCGAGTGCGGCGGCGGCCACCGACGTGCGGAACACGTCGAGCGTGCGCATCGCGATCTTGAAGCCCTCGCCCGCCGCGCCGATGCGGTTCGCGAGCGGCACGCGGCAGCCGGCGAAGCGCAGCCGCGCGAGCGGATGCGGCGCGATGACGTCGATGCGCTCGGCGATCTCGAAGCCCGGCGTGCCGGCCTCGACGAGGAAGGCCGAGATGCCGCGCGCGCCCGGCGCCTCGCCGGTGCGCACGAAGACGACGTAGACGTCGGCGATGCCGCCGTTGCTGATCCACGTCTTCTCGCCGTCGAGGATCGCGACGTCACCCTCGACGCGCGCGGCGCACTGCAGCGCCGCGACGTCGCTGCCGGCGTCGGGCTCCGACAGCGCGAACGCGGCGATCGCCTCGCCGCGCGCCACCCGCGGCAGCACGGCGGCGCGCTGCGCCGGCGTGCCGGCCAGCGAGATCGCCCCCGAGCCCAGGCCCTGCATCGCGAACGCGAAATCGGCCAGCCCGTCGTGGCGCGCCAGCGTGTCGCGGATCAGGCAGATCGTGCGCGTGTCGATCGCCTCGCCCGCCCCGCCGTGCGCGGTGCCCGCCACCGCGTGGCGCAGCCAGCCGGCCTCACCCAGCGCGCGCACGAGCGAACGGCACGTCGCGTCGACGTCGGCGCCATGGTCGACGTGCAGGTGCGCGGCACACCAGGCGTCGAGCTCGCGCGCGAGCGCGCGGTGGCGCTCGTCGAAGAACGGCCAGGCGAGGTCGTCGTGCAGGCTCATCGTCAGTCGCCCTGGAAGACGGGTTTCTGCTTCGCCGCGAACGCGCGGTACGCGCGGCCGAAGTCCTCGGTCAGCATGCAGATCGCCTGCGCCTGCGCCTCGGCCTCGATCGCGGCGTCGATGCCCATGTCCCACTCCTGGTGCAGCATCGTCTTCGTGATGCCGTTGGCGAAGGTGGGCCCATGCGCGAGCTCGTGCGCCAGCGCGTGCGCGTCGCGCAGCAGGTCTTCCGGTGCGCACAGGCGGTTGAAGAAGCCCCAGTGGTAGGCCTCGTCGCCGGGCAGGGTACGGCCGGTGTAGAGCAGCTCGCTCGCGCGGCCGTGGCCGACGATGCGCGGCAGCAGCGCGCACGCGCCCATGTCGCAGCCGGCCAGGCCGACGCGGTTGAACAGGAACGCCGTCTTGCTGCGCGGCGTGCCGAAGCGGATGTCGGCGGCCATCGCGAGGATCGCGCCGGCGCCGGCGCACACGCCGTCGACGGCAGCGACGATCGGCTGCGGGCAGTGGCGCATCGCCTTGACGACGTCGCCGGTCATGCGCGTGAACATCAGCAGCTCGGGCGCGGGCAGGCCGATCAGCGGCCCGATGATCTCGTGCACGTCGCCGCCGGAGCAGAAGTTGTCGCCGGCGCCGGTGATCACGATCGCGTGCACGTCGTTCGCGTGACGCAGCCGCACGAACAGGTCGCGCAGCTCGGCGTAGCTGTCGAACGTCAGCGGGTTCTTGCGCTCGGGACGGTTCAGCGTGATCGTGCCGACGCGCTCGGCCACTGTCCATTCGAAGTGCGTCGCGCGCCAGTCGCCGAGCGGGCGGCGGTTGCCGGCGGCCAGCGCCGGGTCGAGCGGCTTGCGGTCAGTCATGCGTGGGCTCCTCTCGGTGCAGGCCGAGCCGCAGCCGGCCCAGCAGGTCGAGCAACTGGTGCTGGGCGCGGTCGTCGAGCGGCGCGAGCAGCTCGACGACCCAGCCCTCGTGTTCGCGCGCCATCGCCTCGAACGAGCGCGCGCCCTCGGGCGTCAGCGCGACGCGCCACGAGCGGCGGTCGTCGGGGTCGCTCTCGCGCCGCACCCAGCCGTCCTTCTCGAGTTCGTCGGTCAGCCCGGTGACGTTGCCGCCGGTGACCATCAGGTACTTCGACAGCGCGTTCATCCGCAGGCCCTGCGGGTGGCGGTACAGCTGCGCGAGGTAGTCGAAGCGCGCCAGCGTGATGCCGAAGCGCGCACGCAGCCGCCGGCGGATCTCGCGTTCGATGTCGTTGCTGCACGCAAGCAGCCGCAGCCACAGCCGCAGCGCGACGTGGTCGTCGTGGGCGGCGCGCGCCTCGGCGCCGAGGCGGTCGTCGGCCAGGCGCAGCGCGGTGGTACGCCTCGTCATGCCGGCTCCCTGAAGGCCGGCGCGGCGGCCTGCGCCTTCTCGCGCGCGAACAGGCTTTCCATCTGCCCCTTGCCGGAGAGGTAGGGCTTGGGCCACGCGACGCCGGTCCAGCCGATCTTGGCCGCTTCGGTCAGCGTCCACACCGGGTTGGCCAGGTGCGGACGCGCAACGGCGCACAGGTCGGCGCGGCCGGCGGCGACGATGCTGTTGACGTGGTCGGCCTCGCTGATCGCGCCGACCGCGATCGTCGCGATGCCGGCCTCGTTGCGGATGCGGTCGGCGAACGGCGTCTGGTACATGCGCCCGTACACCGGCTTCTGCTTCGCGCTGACCTGCCCGCTCGAGCAGTCGATCATGTCGGCGCCGGCGGCCTTGAACGCCTTCGCGATCTCGACCGCGTCGTCGGGCGTGATGCCACCGGGCACCCAGTCGTGCGCCGAGATGCGCACCGAGATCGGCAGGTGCTGCGGCCACACCGCGCGCACGGCGCGGAACACCTCGAGCGGGTAGCGCAGCCGGTTGGCGAGGCTGCCGCCGTACTCGTCGTCGCGGCGGTTCGTCAGCGGCGAGATGAAGCTGGAGAGCAGGTAACCGTGCGCACAGTGCAGCTCGAGCCAGTCGGCGCCGGCCTCGGCCGCGCCCTCGGCCGCGCGCACGAACTGCGCCGTGACGCGGTCCATGTCGGCGCGCGTCATGCCACGGCTGATCTGGCTGACGCCTTCGAGGTACTGCTGCGGCGACGCCGAGACGATCTCCCAGTTGCCCGCCGCCAGCGGGTGGTCCATCCCGGGGCCGTCCCAAGGCACGCGCGTCGACCCCTTGGCGCCGCTGTGGCCGATCTGGATGCCGAACTTCGCGTCGGTGTGCGTGTGGATGAAGTCGGCGATGCGCTTCCACGCGCGCACCTGCTCGGCGGTGTACAGCCCCGGGCAGCCGGGCGTGATGCGGCCCTCGGGGCTCACGCAGGTCATCTCGGCGAACACGAGGCCAGCGCCGCCGAGCGCGCGCGCACCCAGGTGCACGAGGTGGAAGTCGCCCGGCACGCCGTCGACCGCCGAGTACTGCGCCATCGGGCTGACGACGACGCGGTTCTTCAGCGTGACGCCCCGCACCGTGTACGGCGTGAACATCGGCGGCGGCGGGCGGGTGCCCTCGGGCACCTCGACGCCGGCGCCGCGGGCGAACCAGCGCTCGAAGCCCTCGAGCCAGCGTGCGTCGCGCAGGCGCAGGTTCTCGTGGCTGATGCGCTGGCTGCGCGTGAGCATCGAGTACATGAACTGCTCGGGCGGCAGCGTGTCGGCGTAGCGCCGGCCGACGACCTCGAACCACTCCATCGCGTTCCACGCCGCGTTCTGCAGCCGCAGCACGTCGACCTCGCGCAGTGCCTGGTAGCGCTCGAGCACCTCGGGGATGTGCGCGGCGTCGTGGCCGGCGGCGTCGAACTGTGCCGTCAACTCGATCACGTCCTCGATCGCGAGCTTGGTGCCCGAGCCGATCGCGAAGTGCGCGGTGTGCACCGCGTCGCCCATCAGCACGACCGGCTGGCGGCCGTTGTGGTGCCACCACTTCTCGCACTTGACGCGCTGGAAGTTCAGCCACGCGCTGCCGCGCAGATGGCGCGCGTTGCTCATCAGCCGGTGGCCCTGCAGGTTGGCGGCGAACAGCTGCTCGCAGAAGGCGATCGACTGCTGCGGGTCGGCGCGGTCCAGGCCATGCGCCTTCCACACGTCCTCCGGGCACTCGACGATGAAGGTGCTCGTGGCCTCGTCGAACTTGTAGATGTGCGCCTGGAACCAGCCGTGCTCGGTCTTCTCGAACAGGAACGTGAACGCGTCGTACAGGCGGTTCGTGCCGAGCCAGATGTAGCGGTTGGGCCGCGTGACGATGTCGGGCCGGAAGACGTCGGCGTACTTCGTGCGGATCTTCGAGTTGATGCCGTCGCTGGCGACGATCAGGTCGGCGTCGGGGAAGTCGGCGTCGGAGTCGACCTCGCTTTCGAAGCGCAGCTCGACACCGAGCTGCTCGCAGCGCGCCTGCAGGATGTTGAGCAGCTTCTTGCGGCCGATGCCGACGAAGCCGTGGCCGCCGCAGCGGATCACGCGACCCTTGAAGTGCAGCTCGATGTCGTCCCAGTGGTTGAAGGCCTGCTGGATCTCGCGCGCCGTCTCGGGGTCCCAGCGGCGCATGTGCTCCATCGTCGCGTCGGAGAACACGACACCCCAGCCGAAGGTGTCGTAGGGCCGGTTGCGCTCGACGACGACGATCTCGTGCGCCGGGTGACGCCGCTTCATCAGCAGCCCGAAGTACAGGCCGGCGGGCCCGCCGCCGATGCAGACGATCTTCATGCCGGTCTCCCGCGCGATCGGCGCGCCGCAACGCACACCGAATTGCTTTAGTTGTCAATATTTTAGCCGACCGCCCATTTCCGGCAAGCCCCGGACACGAAAAAGGCGCCCCGCGGGGCGCCTCGACGTCGCGAGTCCGGGCGGCTCACATGCCGTTGGGCGTCAGCAGCCGCATCGCCTGCTGCTCCTGGCGCTCGGCGGTCTGCAGCATCTTCATCTGGTGCTCGAACTGGCGCGCCGCGGTGATCATCGCGACCATCGTCTCGACGGCGCTGACGTTGCTGCCCTCGAGCGCGCCGTCCTGCACGCGCGCGTTGGCGTCGGCCGGCAGTTCGCCGTCGGCGGCGCGGAACAGCCCGTCGGTGCCGCGCTGCAGCGGCGCCTCCGGCGTCACGAGCTTGAGCCGCCCGACGACGGCACTGGTGCCGTCGTCGCGGCTCGCGCTGACGGTGCCGTCGGGCGCGATCGCGACGCGCGTGCCCGCCGGCACCGTGATCGGGCCGCCGTCGCCGATGACGGGGTGGCCGTTCTTGGTCACGAGGTTGCCCTCGGCGTCGAGGTCGAGCGCGCCGGCGCGCGTGTAGGCCTCGGTGCCGTCGAGCGCCTGCACCGCGAGCCACGCGTTGCCCTTCATCGCGATGTCGAGCGGCCGCCCGGTGGGCTGCACCGCGCCGGGGTCGGGGTTGTAGCCCACCGTCGACTCGAGCGCGTAGACGCGCGTCGACGCCCCGTCGCCGCGCACCGGCACGGCGCGGAACGCCGCGAGCTCGGCGCGGAAGCCCGTCGTCGACACGTTGGCCAGGTTGTGCGCGAGCACCTCCTGGCGCTGCATCGTCGCCTTCGCGCCCGACATCGCGAGGTAGATCATGCGGTCCATCGTGCGCTCCCGTCGGCGTCAGCGTGGCACGGGGCCGTCAGCGCAGGTTGACGATCGACTGCATCGCCTGGTCCATCGTCTTGATCGTCTGCGCGTTGGCCTGGTACATGCGCTGCGCGGTGATCATCTTGACCAGCTCGGCCGTGAGGTCGACGTTCGATTCCTCGAGCGCGCCGGCCTGCAGCACGCCCATGTTGCCCTCGCCGGGCACGCCGACGATCGGGTCGCCCGACGTGTAGGTGCGCGCCCAGACGTTGTTGCCCATCGGCTGCAGCCCCTGCGGGTTGCGGAACGAGGCCAGCTCGATCTGGCCCGCCGGCTGGCTCTGGCCGTTGCTGTAGCGTGCCATGATGATGCCGTTGGGCTCGATCGTGATGCCCGACAGCTGCCCCGGCGCGTAGCCGTCCTGCGTCAGGTTGGTGACGCCGAACGCGGCGCCATACTGCGTCGCACGGCCGAGGTCGAGCGTCGGCGTGATCGGTGTCGTCAGCGCACCGGCGCGGTTGGTCGTGACCCCGATCGGCAGCGGCACCGTGCCGTCGGCCGACGGGGTGGCCGCCACCGTGCCGTCGGCGGCGACCGGATGAACCGCGGGGCGCGTGCCGTCGACGGGGAACACCATCTGCGCGACCGGCACCGGGTCGTCGGGGTCGGTGCTGTTGAGCGGCGTGCCGTTGGCGGTCGCGAACACATTCCAGCGCGTCACGCCGACCGGGTCGGGCGGCACGATGGTCGACGGGTCGGCCTTCTGGAAGTAGTAGGTCAGCGCGATGTCCTGGCCGAGCGCGTCGTAGACGGTCAGCGACGTCGCGTTGTTGTACGTCGTCGGGTCGCTGAAGTTCACGGCCGGCGCGGTGTCCACCGGGCCGGAACGCGAGTCGAGGTTGAACTCGATCACGATGCTGCCGGTGGCCTGCGGGTTGACCCCCGCGGTGGGCAGCTGCAGCGCCACGGCCGTGCCCGGCATGATCGCGCCGGTGCCGTCGGCCGGGTAGCCCATCAGCTGAAGGCCCTGGTTGTTGACGATGTAGCCCTGACGGTCGACCTTGAACTGGCCGTTGCGGCTGTACATCACCGGGTTGATGCCGTCGGTGACCTGGAAGAAGCCGGCGCCGTTGATCGCGAGGTCCATCGCGTTCTCGGTCACGCTGATGTTGCCCTGCGTGAACTGCTGCGCGACCGCGGCGAGGTTGACGCCGATGCCGATCGAGTTCGCGCCCGCACCGTTGAGCGCGGCGGCGTACATGTCGGAGAACTCGGCGCGCGAGGCCTTGAAGCCGAACGTGCTCGCATTGGCGACGTTGTTGCCGATGATCTCGAGGTTCTTGCTCGTCGCGTTCAGGCCCGACAGGCCCTGCTGGAATGCCATGGGACGTCCTTTCGCTGGATGGCGCTTCGGTGTTTCGGGTCAGTTGAACGCCTTGACGGCGGCGTAGGGCACGCTGCCGACGTGGCGCAGCTCGAGCGTCAGCACGTCGCCGGCGACGACGGCATCGACACGGTCGCGCATCAGCGGCGTCGCGGCCACCGCGGTCGTGCCGCTCTTGGCCACGACGCGGAAGCGCTCGCCGAGCGTCGCGTCGACGCCGGCGGCAGGCACCCACTCGAAGCCGTGGCGGCCGCTGCCCAGCGCGCCGAGGTCGACGGTGTCGATCACGAGGCCGGCGCGGCTGAGCACCTCGACACGCACGCGGTCGGCCGGCTGCGCAAGCTCGAAGCCGCCCTGGACCAGCCCCGCGTCGTTGGGCGACAGCCGGTCGCCCTCGACGACGACGTCGCGCCCGACGAGCGAGGCGCCCTGCAGCGCCTGCATCTGCGCGAAGTGGCCCGACAGCGACTCGACCGTCGTGTTCAGCCGCTCGACGCCGGCCACCGTCTGGATCTGCGCCATCTGGCTCGTGACCTGCGCGTTGTCGAGCGGGTTCAGCGGGTCCTGGTTCTTCAGCTGCGCGACCAGCAGCTTGAGGAAGCGGTCCTGCGCGTCGACGTCGCTGCGCGACGTCGCGGACGTGCCGGTCGCAGCGGCGGTCGCGGTGGCGAGGGCGTCGATCGCAGCCATCGCGTCACTGGCCCATCTGCAGCGTGCGCGTGAGCAGCTGCTTGGTCGTGTTCATGACCTCGACGTTGTTCTGGTACGAGCGCGACGCCGAGATCATGTTGACCATCTCCTCGACCGCGTTGACGTTGCTGTAGGTCACGTAGCCCTCGGCGTCGGCCGCCGGGTGCTTGGGGTCGTGCACGCGCCGCCCCGGGGTGTTGTCCTCGCGCACCGTGCTCACGCGCACGCCGGCGTTGCCGGTGTCGCCGAAGAAGTGCGTCGCGAACGTGACCTGACGCGCCTTGTAGGCCTGGCCGTCGGGGCCGGCGACGGTGTCGGCGTTGGCCAGGTTCGACGCGACGACGTTGAGCCGCTGGCTCTGCGCGCTGACCGCGCTGCCGGCGACGCTGAAGATGTTCATCAGGCTCATGGCGGACTCCTGTGGCGCTCAGCGCCTCACTGGCTCTGGCCCTTGATGGCGTCGAGCATCGTGCGCACGCTGCCGTTGATGAAGCGCAGCGCGGCCTCGTACTTGACGGCGTTGTCGGCGAACGAGGCGCGCTCGCGGTCCATGTCGACGGTGTTGCCGTCGAGGCTGGTCTGGCTCGCGGCGGCCCAGCGCAGGTGGCGCTCGCCGCCGAGGTTCGCGGCCGGCGCGATGTGCCCGGGAGCGGTGCGCGCGACCGTGCCCGCCGGCGCGACGCCGGCGGTGGCCTCGCGCAGCGCCTGCGCGAAGTCCATCTCGCGCGCCTGGTAGCCGGGCGTGTCGGCGTTGGCGATGTTGCTGGCGATCAGCCGCTGGCGTTCGGCGCGCAGCAGCAGCGCCTGCGACTGGAAATCGAGCACCTGACCGAGGCGTGGCAGCATGGCTGGACGGGGGGCTCCCGTGGCGGATGGACTGCGGGTCATTGTGGGCAGCGCCCTGCGCGGCTTGACCCGGATAAGGGCAGGCTCGAACGGCCAATTCCGCGCCTCGTGCCGGTGGCGGCGGCCTACATTGGCGGGCGTGAAAGTCCATCGCAGACCCCGTCGCGACGCCGTACCCAGCCCCCGAGGCAGCGGGCGCGTGGACGTCGTGCGCTTCGCCTTCCGGCTGTGCGGGCGTGTCGGCGCCGGCCTTGCGCTGGCCGCCGCGTCGCTCGCCGCCGTGGCGCAGGCGGCCGTCGCCGAGGTGCCCGACGCGGCGCTGCGCGAGCAGCTGCGCGCCACGCTGCAGCAGGCGGCCGCCGCGCATCCCGGCGTGCCGCCGGGTGCGCGCACCGTCGTCGAACTCGGCCGGCTCGACGCGCGGCTGCGGCTCGCGCCGTGCGAACGCATCGAGCCGCAGTGGCCCGCGTCGGCGTGGGGCGCGGTGCGCGTCGGCCTGCGCTGCACCGCCGGGCCGACGCGCTGGCACGTGCACCTGCCCGCGACGGTGCAGGTACTGGCGCCGGGCTGGGTCGCCGCGGCCGACCTGGCCGCCGGCACCGAACTCGAGGCGGCGCACCTGCGCCGCGCCGAGGTCGACCTCGCCGCCGGCGGTGTCGTCGAGCAGCCGCTGCTGCTCGGGCGCACGCTCGCGCGGCCGCTGGCCGCCGGCGCGCCGGTGCGCGCCGCCGACCTGCGGGCGCGCCAGTGGTTCGCCGCCGGCGACGTCGTGCAGGTCGTCGCGGTCGGGCGCGGCTACCGCATCAGCGGCCAGGGTCAGGCGATGGCTGCGGGCATCGAAGGCCAGCGCGTGCGCGTGCGCACCGACAGCGGGCGCATCGTCACCGGCGTGCCGGTGGCGCCGTCGCGCGTCGAGGTGACCCTGTGACGCGCCGCCCGCCCGCCGCCACCGGCGTCCCCCGCGTTTCGGGGGTCGGGCGCACAATCGGCCCCGTCAGCCCTCAAGTCGGGCGCCCGCGCACCGATACCACCGACATGTTGAATGGGTCGGCCCCCGCCGACCGCTGGAGCACACCATGAAGATCGGCCCGCTCGAGCCCAAAGCTGCCGTCGTCCCCGTCGGCGGCGAGCGCTCTTCCGCCGCCGCGGCCCCGGCCAAACCCCAGACCACCGGGCAGGAGGAGAGCGCGAAGGTCGAACTCTCGGCGGCTGCGCTGGCCGTGACCGAAGGCAATGCCGACTTCGACGCCGAGAAGGTGCAGCGCATCGCGCAGGCGATCCGCGACGGCAAGTACGAGGTCAACGCCGACGTGATCGCCGACAAGCTGATCGCCAACGCGCGCGAACTGCTCGACCGCACGTCGCGCTGAACCCCGCCGCGCCGCCGCGGCGGCGCTCCCCATCACGGCGCCCGCGCGCGCCCCTTGCCGTCATGCCGCCCAGCCCCGCACCGAGCCCCCGCCCTGCCCCCGTCCCGACCGCCGCCGACGCCGTGCTCGAGTCGGCGCTGGCCGCCGTCGAGCAGCATCTGGCATCGCTCGGCAGGGCGCTGTGCGAACGCGACAGCGAGGACATCGAACGTCACGCGAGCGCGCTGCACCGCGCGCTGGCGGTGGCCGTCGCGCAGTTCGCGCAGGCCGCGCGTCGCGGCGCGGTGCCTCTCGAACTGCGCCAGCGCCTGGCGCTGGCCAGTGGCCAGGTCGCCGCGCAGCGCGAGTCGCTGGCACGCGCAACCGCCGCGCTCGACCGCGCGATCGACGTGCTGATGCCGTCGACCGCGACGCCGGCGGCGCTGTACTCGGCGAGCGGCGCCGGCGAGCGCAGCGGCTTCGGCACGACCCACGCCTGAGTCACCGCGCCGCCTGCGTTGCGCCGACGCGGCGGCGTCACTCGCGCGCGACATCGTCCTCGAAGCGCGCGCCCCCCGCCAGCAGCGCCCAGCGCGGATAGGTCGCCTCGAAGTCGGCGACGATGCGCGCCAGCGGCATGTCGTCGAAGCTGCCGCGCTGGCGCACGTACTCCATGTGGCGCTGCCCGGCGCGGTCGTACGGGTGATACAGCGAGTCGTGCACGCCGTCGAACTCGAGCGGCAGCAGCCCGAAGCGCTCGCAGAGCTCGACGTTGAACGCCGGCGTCGCCTTGCGCCACGCGCCGTCGAGCCACAGGTCGACGTAGCCGTGCCAGATGAACACGTCGGTGCCCATCGTGCGGTGCAGGCGCTCGGTGCTCAGGTGGTTGCGCACGTCGGCGTAGCCCACGCGCGCCGGGATCCCAGCGGCCCGCGCGGCGGCGGCGAGCAGCGCGGCCTTCGGCACGCACCAGCCGTGACCGGCGGCCAGCACGGTGCTCGCGCGCATGCCCTCGGGCGTGAGGTCGATGCGGTACGGGTCGTAGCGGAAGCCGTCGCGCACGGCGAGGTACAGTGCGACCGCGCGCTCACGGTCGTTCGCGCCCACCGCGTGGCGGCGCGCGAACGCGACGACGTCGGGGTGGTCGCTGTCGAGCAGCGCGGTCGGCGCCAGGCACGCGGCATCGGGCGGCCGGCCGGTGCGGTCGTCGTCGTGTGCCATTCCAACGGGATTCAACGGGTTAGACATTCCAGGCCTGCGCGACGAGCCGGATGTGGCCGGCGATGCCGGGGTCGGCGCCGCTGTCGAACGGGATCGTGAACTGGATCTGGCCGCTCTTGAGCTGGTCGTACGACAGCGCGTGCCGCGCACGGGTCGCCGTCTCGCTCTGCCACCCGTGGTTCACGACCCAGTCGTGCCCGGGCTGCGACGGCGGCACCATCTCGATGATCGCGGTGTCGCGGAACAGGTAGCCGCCCTCGTAGTGCTCGTCGGCCCAGAAGCGCTGGTCGACCTGGTAGTCGGGCACGCGCACGCCGAGCGTCATCGCGTACGCGAGCGACGCGCGCTCGGGGTTGACGCGCGCACGGTTGGCGAGGAACACGGTCGACAGGTAGACGTTGCGGTCGCCGGGGCGGGTGCCGCCGGCGAGCTGCGCGTGCGTGCGGCACGCCGGCGAGTCCTCCTCGGCGACGCGGCGCGTCAGGTACCAGCGCTTGCCGCGCGGCCCGGCGAGCAGCTCGAACTGGTACAGCGCCTCGACCTTCTTGCGCTGCAGCGCCTTCGGCAGCCGCACCTCGTCGACGTCGACCCAGATGTCGACGCGCAAGTCGCCGAACAGGAAGCGCGTCAGGTTCTGGTACGCCTCCTCGCTGTTGACGAGGCCGAAGAAGCCGCTGTGCGCGCGGTAAGCGTACGCGGTGGGCGCCGGCGCCGTCATCTGCCCGGCGTCGTCGAGCCCCCACACGCGCGCGTTCTCGATGCGCACGAGCCCGTCGCTGCCGTGCCCGGCGAACGCCCGCGACAGCCCCATCGCCGCCTCGTAGTCGCCGCGGTTGGTGCCGACCATGCAGAAGAAGCGCTGCGACGGGAACGCGCGCTCGGGCAGCAGGTCGACGCGCTTGAGCCGCTTGTACGGCTCGGCCAGGTCGAGGTACTTGGCCATGCGCTCGCGGTTGAAGGTGTCGATCTCGCTGGCACTCAGCCACGACGGCACGTTGATGCCAAGCACCTCGATGCCGTTGTGCGGCGTGCCGTAGGTGAACACCTTGTCGACGCTGCGGCGCGCGCGGTCGTCGCCCAGACGCGCGTTCTGCAGGAACGCGCGCACGACGAGCCCGCCCATCGAGTGCGCGACGAGGTAGCAGCGAAAGCTCGCCGGCGTCACGCCGTCGTACTTGCGCGCGCACACGAGCTGGCGCACGCGCAGGATCAGGTCGCTCAGGCCCTTGGCGTAGACCTCGATCTCGCGCGCCTTGCCGTCGCCGAGCAGCCTCGAGCCCGAGTCGTAGTAGCGGTAGACGATGATCGAGCGGCGCGCGATGCCGGTGCCGGGCTCGCCGTCGGGGCCCGGCGGCGGCTGCCAGTCCGGGTCCATGATGCCCAGCCCGTTCTCGTAGACGTCGCGGTAGCCGAAGTCGGTCGTCAGCCGCAGCAGCGGCGACTCGAAGACGAACTTCTTCGCCGGTGCGCCGCGGTCGACCGCGGCGCGGTAGACGGTGGAGCCGGTGTTGAAGCCGCAGAACGGGTCGGCGGCGGTCTCGTCGCGCTCGCCGGCGGTCATCGCGTAGCCGCGCACGTAGATGATCGGGTGGAACGCGTCGACCATGCCGCCTCCTCGTCGTGGCGCGCGGTGACGCGGGGACATCCCCGGCGCAGCCGCGCGGTGCGAGGGTCAGCTTAACCGAAGGCCCGGCGCGGCGCGAGCGCCGCCGCGGCCGTCAGAACTCGAACGCCAGCCGCAGCCCGCCCCAGTGGCGGCCGTCGACGGTGATCGGCGCCGCGGCTTCCTTGAGCACGACGAAGCGCCCGCCGCCCATGTCGCGGCGGTACGTCTGCAGCAGGAACTGGCGCTGGTTGCGCGCGCTGGCCAGTCCCGTGCGGTCGTTGAAGATGCGCCGCCCGCGCGCGTGGGCGGTGTTCCACGCGACGTCGCCCGGGCGCTGCGGCTGGTTGTACTTGCGGTTGTGGCACGGGATGTAGCCGTTGCGGTCCACCGCGATGCAGAACACGACCTTGTCGGACATCTCGAGCACCTTCTCCTGCACCTGCGGAAACAGCCGCTCGGCCAGCGCGACGAAGCGCGTCATGTGCTGCGGCGGGTCGGTGCCGGGGATCGGCACGTAGTGCTCGTCGAACAGGTCGGCGCTGCTGATCGCGCCGCTGCGCAGCGCCCCCTCGAGCAGTTGCGAGATCTGCGCCGCCGCCTGCTGCGCGGCGCGGATGTACGGCGTGTCCTCGGTCTCGATGCCGGCGTCGGCGACCAGTTCGATCAGCGCCTCGCTCGCCTTCAGGAAGGCCTCGCTGCGCCCGAGCGCGCTGTCGAGCGCCTTCGCGCTGGCGCGCATGTCGGCCTCGATCGCGCCCATCTGGCGGTTGACGTCGGCCACCACGTCGCGGCTGCGCTGCGCGGCCTCGGCGATGCGCGCGACACCGGCGTCGACCTGCGCGAGCGCGCGGTGCACCGCACCGACGTCGTCACCGGCGCCCTCGCGCGACTGGATCTCGCGCGCCAGCGCGGCGATGCGCCCGTCCAGGCGCCCGACCGTCTCCATGATCGCCTTCGACGAGGCCTCGACCTTGGCCGCCAGGTCCTTCACGGCGTCGGCGACGACGCCGAAGCCGCGCCCGGCCTCGCCGGCGCGCTTGGCCTCGACGCTGGCGTTGAACGCGACGAGCCGCGTCTGCAGCGCGATCTGCGTGATCTCGCCGGCCGCGCCGGCCACCTCGCGCAGCGTGTCGACGATGCCGGCCACTTCGCCGCCCACGGCCTCGACCGCCTCGCGCGCGCCGGCCACCGCGGCCGAGCCCTGCGCGGTGTGCGCGCCGATGGCCTGCTGCACCTCGGAGACGTCGTGCAGCCGCTGCGCCAGCGCCTGCAGCGACTGCGCGAGCCGCACCGACGCCTTCTGCGTGTCGTCGATGACGCCGCGCACCTCGGCCGCCTCGCGACCGAGTTGCGCCGTCTCGCGCGCGAGGCGGTGCATCAGGGCACCGTCGCGGCCGGCGGCACCGGCCGATGGCGGGGTCGCGGCCGATGCGGCGGCCGCGTCGGCCTCGGGCGCCGGAGCCGGCTTGGTGCGGAACAGGGTCAACATGCGCTTGCCTCCCGTCGCCGGTGGGGTCGCTTCACCACTCGCGCAGCCGCGCGCGCAGCCGCGCGATGCTCTGGCTGTGCAGCTGGCACACGCGGCTCTCGGTCACGCCGAGCACCGCGGCGATCTCCTTCAGGTTCATGTCCTGCTCGTAGTACATGCTCATCACGTACTGCTCGCGCTCGGGCAGGTTCTTGATCGCCTCGACGAGCGCCTCGCGCATGCGGCGGTCCTCGAGCAGCCCCATCGGGTTGGCGTCCTCGTCGGCGACGTGACGGTCGAGGTAGCTGTCGTCGCCGTCGTCGCCGCTCATGTCCTCGAGGTAGACGAGTTGCGTGCCGCGCACCTTGCCGAGCAGGTCCTGGTACTCGGCCAGGCTCAGCCCCATCTCCTTGGCGATCTCGCCCTCGGTCGGCGCGCGGCCGAGCTTCTGCTCGAGTTTGTGCACTGCGGCCTCGATGCTGCGCTGCTGGCGGCGGTTGCCGCGGCTCATCCAGTCGCTGCCACGCAGCTCGTCGAGCATCGCGCCGCGGATGCGCTGTGTCGCGAAGGTCTCGAACTGCACGCCCTGCGCGGCGTCGAAGCGCCCGAGCGCGTCGTTCAGCCCGATCATCCCGACCTGGATCAGGTCGTCGAGCTCGACGTTGGCCGGCAGCTTGGCGATCATCTGGTGCGCCAGCCGCCGCACGAGCGGGCTGTACTGCTTGAGCAGGGCGCTGTGGTCGAGTCGGCCTTTGGCGGTGTACATCGGTCGGGGCTCCGGGGTCAGTGCCACGCCGGCGTGCGGTCGGCCGGCGCGACGGGAAAGCGGGCAGCGGGGGCGGCGGCCAGCGCGTCGTGCGTCTCGAGCAGGCCGTGCGCCAGGCGCAGCAGCGCGGCGTCGGGCACGTCGCCGGCCTCGGCGGCCGGGTCGACGACGGCCCAGTCGTGCAGCACGGCGCCGACGAAGCGGTCGGCACAGTCGGCCAGCTGCGGCGCGATGCGCTCGCGCCGCGGCGAGTTCGGCGCCGCGGCGAGCAGCAGGTCGAACGCGCGCCAGCCGTTGCGCAGCGCGAGCAGCTTCAGGCTCGCGTAGGCCTCGGTCACGCTGGCGGGCTGGTCGGCGGCCATCAGCACCGGGCGCACCGCGCGACGCATGAACAGGCGCGCGAGGTCGCTCGCGCCGGCGTGCACGACGATGGTGTCGGCCTGCGGCGCGGCGTCGGCGAGCGCGACGAGCAGCCCGTCGGCGCAGCCGCGCGTGTCGACGTGGCGCCGCGGCAGCCCGCGCGCCGGCAGGTACGACAGGTGCGGCGCGAGCGGCTCGATGCACGCGGCCAGGTCGAGCCACGCGAGCTCGGGTGTGGCGGGCGACGTCTCGGCCGCGTCGACGACGAGCACGTGGCGGCCGAGCGCGGCGAACGCCGTCGTCAGCCGCTCGATCAGCACGCCGGCAAAGGGCACGCGTGCGTTGGCGGCCAGCGCGACGAAGACCGCGCGCGACGCCGCGAACAGCCGGCGCAGGCCGTCGGCCTGGTCGAGCGGGCCGGGACGCGAGGCGTAGAAGTCGATCATCGGCAGCGGCGCGGCGGGTTCAGACGTGCAGCGGCGCCGCGGCGGCAGCAGCGGGCATCGCCGCGAACACGAGGTTGACGTCGTCGCGGCCCATCTGCCAAGCGGTGGGCGCGCTCGCGCGCAGCGCGCGCTGCACCAGCGCCTGTGCCGACAGGCGGTGCCAGTCCTCGGGCACGCGCTGCCCGTTGGCCACGCCCATCACGTGCGCCTTGTGGCGGATCAGCGCATCGAGCGCCGGCCCGAGCTTGACGGCCTCGTCGATCTTGCTGAGCACGACGCCGCGGCAGGCGCTGGCGCGCCACGACAGCAGCACGTCGTCGATCGTCTCGCCCTGCGCCGACGCATTGACGACGAGCAGCTTCTGGATGCTGCGGTGCTGCAGCATGTCGAGCAACTCGCGCGTGCGGCTGTCGCGCTGCGCCATGCCGGCGGTGTCGATCAGCACCATCTTCTTGCCTGACAGCAGGTCGAGCAGGTCGTCGAGCGAGGCCCGGTCGTGCGCGGTGTGCACCGGCACGCCGAGGATGCGGCCGTAGGTGCGCAGCTGCTCGTGGGCGCCGACGCGGTATGCGTCGAGCGTGATCAGGCCGAGCACGCCGGCGCCGTGGCGCGTCGCGAACGCGGCGGCGATCTTCGCGGTGGTCGTCGTCTTGCCGACGCCGGTCGAGCCGATCAGCGCGAACACGCCGCCGAGGTCTTCGAGCGCGGGCTCCTGCTCGGCGGCGACGAGGTTGCGCTCGAGCACGCCGGCGGCCCAGGCCATCGGGTCGGCGACATCGGCGGGCAGCGCCTCGCCGAGCTTGCGGATCAGCCCCGGCGAGAAGCCGGCGTCGAGCAGCTTCTGGCTCAGCGTCGCCTGCGCCGGGCTCTTCTGCAGCTTCTCCATGAAGGCCAGCGCGCCGAAGCGCTGCTCGATCAGGCCCTTCATCGCGCGCAGCTCGTTCATCATCTCGGCCTGCTCGCGGCGCGCGGCGCGCTCGGCGTCGGGCGTCACGTGCGCCGCATCGAGGCGGATGTCGTCGCGCAGCACGGGCACGTGGTGCGCCGGCGTCGGGGCGGCCGTCTCGGCCGGCGGGGGCAGCGGCGCCGCGGCCCGCGACGGCGCCGAGGCGGCTGCCGGCGCGACGGCCGCTGCCGGGGCCGGCGACATCGCCGCGCGGCGGCGCTTGAGCATGCGCTCGCGCACGTAGTCCTGGAACGACAGCGTGCTCATCGCGAGGCGCTCGACGTCGCGGCCGACGTCGGTGTCGATCTCGGCGTCGGGCTCGGGGCTCTGCGTCGGTGCGAACTCGCGCTCGAGGTCCAGCCGCGGCTCGACTCGCTCCCGGCGCTCCTCGCGCGCGCTGCGCTCTGCGCGGGCTGCCGTGCGCGGCTCGGTGTGGGCGCGCGCCGCCACCGCGGCCTTCGGCGCCGTCTGCGCGAGCTGCTCGATGTGCTGCAGGCCGTCGCTGGCCATCGCCAGCACCTCGACGCCTTCGGCGCACGGCTTCGTGGACAGCACGACGGCGTGCTCGCCGAAGGCCTGGCGCACGGCCTGCAGGGCTTCGCGCGAGGTGCGGCCGGTGAAACGCTTGACGTTCATGTCGCAGCTCCGAGGATCGAACCGATGCGGATCGTGTGGGTGTCAGGAATCTCGCTGTGCGCCAGCACCTTCAGCCGCGGCGCGGCACGCTTGAGCAGCTGCGCCATCGGCACGCGGATCGCGTCGGGCACGAGCAGGCACGCGGGCACGCCGAGGTCCTCCTGCTGGCGCGCGACGTCGGCGGCACTGCGCGCCAGCGTGTCGGCGATGCCGGGGTCGAGCGCGGCACCGTGCGGGCTCGTCAGCGCCTGGGTGACCAGCCGCTCGAGCTCGGGCTCGAGCGCGATCACGTCGAGCTCCTTCACCGGCCCGTAGATCTGCTGCACGATGGCCGGCGCGAGGTGGATGCGCACGCGCCGCGCGAGCTCGGCCGGGTCGGTCACCGTCGAGGCGTGCTCGGCGAGGCACTCGACGATCGAGCGCAGGTCCCGGATGTGCACGCCTTCCTCGAGGAGCAGCTGCAGCACCTTCTGCAGCGTGGCGATTCCGACCATCTTGGGGATCACGTCTTCGATCAGCTTGGGCGCCAGCTTCGTGATGTGGTCGACGAGCGCCTGCGTCTCCACGCGGCCCAGCAGCTTGGCGGCGTGGACCTGCATCAAGTGTGAGAGGTGGGTCGCGACGACGGTCGCGCAATCAACGACGGTGAACCCGGCCATTTGGGCCTGCTCGCGCACCCGCTCCTCGATCCACACCGCAGGCAGCCCGAACGCCGGGTCGGTGGTGGTGGTGCCAGGCAGGCGCTGCGTCGCGCCGCCCGGGTTGATCGCCAGCAGCATGCCGGGGAAGGCTTCGCCCTCGCCGACCACGGCACCGCGCAGCGTCACGCGGTACATGCTGGGCTTGAGGTCGAGGTTGTCGCGGATGTGTACCGGCGGCGGCAGGAAGCCGACGTCCTGCGCGAACTTCTTGCGCACGCCCTTGATGCGGCCGAGCAGGTCGCCCTGGCGCGACTTGTCGACCAGCGCGATGAGCCGGTAGCCGACTTCGAGCCCGAGCGTGTCGACCGGCACCAGGTCGTCCCAGCTCGCCTCGGCGTTGGCCGGCGCGACCTCGGTGTCCGCCGCCGGCGGCGCGGCCGCGGCGCGCTGCGCGCGCCGGTGCAGCGTCCACGCGAGCGCGCCGATCGCCGCGCCGAGCAGCAGGAACACGGCGTTGGGCATGCCCGGGATCAGCCCGAGCGCGCCGACGATGGACGCGGCGATCGCCAGCGCCTTCGGCGAGTCGAACATCTGCGCGCGGATCTGCGTGCCTATGTCCTGCCCCTTGCCGACACGCGTGACGACCATCGCCGCGGCCACCGAGATCAGCAGCGCCGGCACCTGCGCGACGAGCGCGTCGCCGACCGCGAGCAGCACGTAGTTGCTCGCCGCCTCGCCGGCCGACAGCCCGTGCTGCAGCATGCCGATCAGCAGCCCGCCGACGACGTTGATGACGAGGATCAGCAGCGCCGCGATCGCGTCGCCGCGCACGAACTTGCTCGCACCGTCCATCGAGCCGAAGAACTCGGCCTCCTCGCCGACCTCGGCGCGCCGGCGCTTGGCCTCGGCCTCGTCGATCAGCCCGGCGTTGAGGTCGGCGTCGATGGCCATCTGCTTGCCGGGCATCGCATCGAGCGTGAAGCGCGCGCCGACCTCGGCGATGCGCTCGGCACCCTTGGTGACGACGATGAAGTTGATGACGACGAGGATCGCGAACACGATCAGGCCGACCGCGAAGTTGCCGCCGATCAGGAAGTGGCCGAAGCTCTCGATCACGCGGCCAGCGGCGCCGGTGCCGGTGTGGCCCTCCATCAGCACGACGCGCGTCGAGGCGACGTTGAGCGACAGCCGCAGCAGCGTCGTAATCAGCAGCACCGCCGGGAAGGCGGCGAACTCGAGCGGCTTGCGCATCTGCGCGGCGACCATCATCACGACGAGCGCCAGCGCGATGTTGAACGTGAACAGCAGGTCGAGCGCGAACGGCGGCAGCGGCAGCACCATCATCGCCAGCACGAGCACGACGAACACCGGCGCCATCAGCGCCTTGGCCGTCGCGGCGCCCGACGCGCCGCCCTCGCCGCCGAGCCAGGTCTGCACCTGCTGCACGAGCGCGTTCATGCGTCAGCTCCCGCGGCGCCGCGGCGGCGGTGGGGGTCGAGCTCGGGCGGCACCGGCAGCGGCGGCAGGTCGCCCTCGGCGATGTCGCCGACACGCCCGCGGCCGAGCGCGTCGCGCAGCCGGTACACGTGCGCGAGCACTTGGGCGACAGCCGCGAACAGCGCTGCGGGCACCTCGTGGTCGACTTCGGTGTGCGCGTACAGCGCGCGCGCCAGCGGCGGTGCCTGCAGCACTGGCACGCGCGCCTCGTGCGCGAGGTCGCGGATCTTCAGCGCCAGCAGGTCGGTGCCCTTGGCGACGACGCGCGGCGCGGCCATCGCGCGCTCGTCGTACTTCAGCGCCACCGCGTAGTGCGTCGGGTTCATGACCACCAGGTCGGCCCCGGCGACGGCGGCGAGCATGCGCGTGCGCGACATCTCGCGCATGCGCGTGCGGATGCGGCCCTTGACCTCGGGGCTGCCCTCGGTCTCCTTGAGCTCCTGCTTGACTTCCTGGTGGCTCATCTTCAGCCGCTGGGCCAGCAGGTGGCGCTGCAGCGGCACGTCGACGAGCGCGAAGCCGGCCAGCGCCAGCGCCAGCAGCGCGAGCCCGCCGAACAGCAAGCCCGACGCCTCGGCGAGCGCTGCGGGCAGCGGCAGCGCGATGACCTGCTGGATCTCTCCGAGCTTGCCGTGCAGGTACAGCGCACCGATCGTGCCCAGCACGACGGCGAGCACGCTGGCCTTGAGCGTGTCGGTGAGCTGCTGCTTCGAGAACATGCGCCCGAAGCCGGCGATCGGGTTGATCTTGCCGAGCTTGGGCACGAGCGGTTTGGCGGTGAAGTTCCAGCCGCCGACCAGCGTCGCCGCGGCGACGGCGAGCGCGATCACCAGCGCCCCCAGCGCGATCACGACGGCGCCGCCCTGCCAGACGAAGCCGGCCAGGCGCTCGGCCATGCGCCGCGGGTCGGCGACGAGCGCCGGATCGACCCGCAGCCCGTCGGCCACCAGTTCGCGCAGCATCGCCGCCAGCAGCGGCCCGGCCAGCAGCAGCGCGCCGAGCGCGCCGGCGACGACGGCGAAGTGCCCGAGATCGCGCGAGCGCGCGACCTGCCCTTCCTCGCGCGCCTTGCGGATCTTGCGCGGGGTCGCGGGCAGTGTCTTGTTCTGGGACGACTCGTCGGCCATGGCGGCAGCGGGGCAACGCACGGCATGTTGCCGGCGGGGGGCGCCGACTTGAGCCCGATAAGCGGCCGAAACGGCGCGATGTTCCGGTGGCGGTTACCGCCGGCTCCAGCCGCTGCCGTGCTGCGCCATACTGCTCACATGAACGTCCTCGTCCTCAACGGCCCCAACCTGAACCTGCTCGGCACGCGCGAGCCGCAGATCTACGGCGCGACGACGCTGGCCGACGTCGAGGCGATGCTCGCCGCCGACGCCGCGGCCGCCGGCGTCGGGCTCGAGTGCTTCCAGAGCAACCACGAAGGCGCGTTGATCGACCGCATCCATGCCGGGCGCGGCCGCGTCGACTGGATCGTCATCAACCCCGGCGGGCTGACGCACACCAGCGTCGCACTGCGCGACGCATTGGCCGGCGTCGCGATCCCGTTCGTCGAGGTGCACATCAGCAACGTGCACAAGCGCGAGCCGTTCCGCCACCACTCGTACCTCAGCGACGTCGCCGAGGGCGTGATCGCCGGCCTCGGCGTGTACGGCTACCGCGCCGCGCTGGCCTTCATCGTCGCGAAGACGCGCTGACGCCGCGCGGCCGGCGTCGCTACAGCGCGTCGCCCGCCAGCGCCTCGCGCACCGCCGGCAGCTGGCGGCGCGACACCGCAAGCCACTCGTCGGTCGGCGCGACGCGCACGGCCCAGCCCTCGCCGCCTTCGCCGTCGTCGGTGCCGAGCGCGCGGCGCTCGAGTGCGCGCACCGCGCGCTTGGCCACCAGCGCGTTGCGGTGGATGCGGATGAAGCGTCCCGCGAGCCGCGGCTCGAGCTCGGTCAGCGACTCGTCGAGCAGGTGCGTGTGCGACGCGGTGCGCAGCGTGACGTACTTCAGCTCGGCCTTCAGGTACAGCACTTCCGACACGGGCACGCGGATCACGCGCCCGCGCTCGTTGACGACGACGACACCGTCGTCTTCGGGGGCCGCCGCGGTCGTGGGCGCGGCCAGCCGCTGCGCGGCGCGCTTGAGCGCCTGCTGCAGCCGCTCGCGGCGCACCGGCTTGGTCAGGTAGTCGGTGGCCTCGAGGTCGAACGCGTGCAACGCGTGCTCGCCGTGCGCGGTGACGAACACGATCGCACCGACGCGCCCGGCATAGGCCGCGTCGGTGCGCAGCCGCTCGGCCAGCTGCAGCCCGCTGGCGCCGGGCATCTGGATGTCGAGCAGCACGACGTCGGCGTCATGCGCGGCCAGCCACGCCAGCGCCGACGCCGGGTCGCCGACCTCGCCGGCCACGCGGCACGGCGGGTCGGCGCACTCCTGCACCAGTGACGACAGGCGCAGCCGCGCGAGCGGCTCGTCGTCGACGATCAGCACACGCAACGCAGACGTCATCGGTACGGCAGTCACCTACAGCGGCACGACGATGCGCACACGATAGCGGTCGCCGTCGCGGCGTGCGTCGAACTGCGCGCCGACGTCGTGCAACAGGCGAAGTCTTTCACGCACATTGGCCAGCGCGATGCCGTGGCCGGGGTTCGGCGGCCCGCCGGCGACGGTGTTGTCGATCGCGACCTCGGCCTGCCCGCGCCGCGCGCGCGTGCGCACGCGCAGCACGCCGCCGCCGCGGGCCCCCTCGATGCCGTGTCGCACCGCGTTCTCGACCAGCGGCTGCAGCACCAGCGGTGGCATCAGCGCGGCGCCGGCGGCCGGGTCGAGTTCCCACTCGACGCGCAGCCGATCGCCGAAGCGCAACTGCTCGATCGCGAGGTAGCGCTGCGCGAGTTCGATCTCGTCGGCCAGCGTCGTCGCCGGCCGCGGCTCGGCGAGCGCGACACGGAACAGCTCGGCCAGGTCCTCGAGCACCGCCTCGGCGCGCGCCGGCTCGACGCGCACGAGCGCGATCGCGGTGTTCAGCGCGTTGAACAGGAAGTGCGGGCGGATGCGCGCCTGCAGCTCGGCCAGCCGCGCCGACGCGTCGGCCGGGCGCCTTGCGCGCGCACGCGCCTCGAGCCACGCCATCAGCGGCGCGGCCAGTGCCGCGCCGGCCAGCGGCAGCGCGAGCGCGCGCGGCACGCTCCACGCGAACAGGTCCAGCGCGACCAGCGGCAGGCACGCGAGCACGGCCAGCGCGCCCGCGAGCGTCAGCCCGGCGGCCAGGCGCACGCCCGGCGCGGCGCGCTGCAGGGGCCGGCGCAGGGCGCACAGCACGACGAGCCACAGCAAGGTACCGACGAGCCCGGCGGCCAGCAGCGGGCCCAGCAGCGCCAGCGCCTGCGCCCAGGTCTGCGCGAGCAGCCCGGCGCCGACCGTCAGCACGCCCTGGATCGCGAGCAGCGCACGCAGCGCGAACGCGGGGTGGCAGGCCTCGAACTCCACCGCCGACGCCGAGCGCTGCGGCACGCCCGCGTCGTGCCCCGCGGGGCGCGTCGAACCCCACGTCGACGACGCAGCGTCGGCGGCAGCGGGCAGGCGCGAATCGGCGGTCATCGGTGGGGCGGCAGCGCGCTCGTCGCCCACCGCCGGGGTCGCTTCGGCGAGGCGGGCGGTCGATAGAATCTCGGCCACTTGCATTGTCGGCCCGCCCCTCGCCTGCCGCGGCGACGTGAGGCGGTCGCTTCGCCCGCTTTTTTGGCCGTTCGCGGCGCTCCGCCGCCCGCGCCACCGGCCCCCTCGAGCCCGCCCATGACGTCCGCCAACCCGCTCGCCAACAAGTCCGAAGCCTGGTCCGCGCTGTTCTCCGAGCCGGTCGACGAACTCGTGCAGCGCTACACCGCGAGCGTCGGCTTCGACCGGCGGCTGTGGCGCGCCGACATCGCCGGCAGCCTCGCGCACGCGCGCATGCTCGCGGCGCAGGGGATCATCGGCGCGCAGAACCTCGCCGACATCGAGCGCGGCATGGCGCAGATCGCACGCGAGATCGAGGCCGGCACGTTCGAGTGGAAGCTCGAGCTCGAGGACGTGCACCTGAACATCGAGGCGCGGCTGACACAGCTCGTCGGCGACGCCGGCAAGCGGCTGCACACCGGACGCAGCCGCAACGACCAGGTCGCCACCGACATCCGGCTGTGGCTGCGCGGCGAGATCGACGTGATCGCCGGTCTGCTCGAGCAGCTGCAGCGCGTGCTCGTCGACCAGGCCGATCGCCACGCCGACGTCGTGATGCCCGGCTTCACGCACCTGCAGGTCGCGCAGCCGGTGAGCTTCGGTCACCACCTGCTCGCCTACGTCGAGATGTTCGCGCGCGACGCCGAGCGCCTGGCCGACGTGCGCCGGCGCGTCAACCGCCTGCCGCTGGGCGCCGCGGCACTCGCCGGCACCAGCTACCCGCTCGACCGCGAGCGCGTCGCGCGCGAGTTGGGCATGGAAAGCGTGTGCCAGAACAGCCTCGACGCCGTCAGCGACCGCGACTTCGCGATCGAGTTCGCCGCCGCGGCGAGCCTCGTGATGGTGCACGTCAGCCGGCTGAGCGAAGAGCTGATCGTGTGGATGAGCCAGCCGTTCGGCTTCGTCGCGCTGCCGGACCGTTTCTGCACCGGCAGCTCGATCATGCCGCAGAAGAAGAACCCCGACGTGCCCGAGCTCGCGCGCGGCAAGACGGGCCGTGTCGTCGGCCACCTGATGGCCCTGGTGACGCTGATGAAGGGCCAGCCGCTGGCCTACAACAAGGACAACCAGGAAGACAAGGAGCCGCTGTTCGACACGGTGGACACGCTGCGCGACACGCTGCGCATCTTCGCCGACATGATGGCCGGGCTCACCGTCAGGCCCGAGGCGATGGAGCAGGCCGCGCGGCGCGGCTACGCGACGGCGACCGACCTCGCCGACTACCTCGTCAAGAAGGGACTGCCGTTCCGCGACGCGCACGAAACGGTCGCGCACGCCGTGAAGACCGCGATCGGCCGCGGTGTCGATCTCGCGGCGCTGTCGCTCGACGAGCTGCGCGCGTTCCACCCGGCGATCGACGCCGACGTGTTCGACGTGCTGTCGCTGCGCGGCTCGATGGCCGCACGCGCCGTGCTCGGCGGCACGGCGCCGGCACAGGTGCGTGCGCAGGTCGCGCGGCACCGGCAGCGGCTGGGCGGTTGACTCTGCCGTTGCCGCACCGCCCGCCGCGGCGTCACTGCTTCTTCAGCGCGATGAAGCCGACCGCGCGTACCGGCGGGTTCGACACCGGGAGGACCACCGACACGCGCGCGACGAACTCGTCGCCCTCGCTGCCGGCCAGCCCGCCGAAGCGGCCCTCGAACTCGCCCTGCGCCGGCGGGAAGCCGTCGGCATTGACGACGGTGCCGGTCACGCGGCCGTCGGGGTCGACCGTCACGCTCGTGAACCGCAGCGGGGGGATCACCTGCTGGGGCAGCGGGGTCGGCGTGTAGCTCAGGCTGCCGATGCTGCCGGCCAGGGTGCCGTCGGCGCCGACGGCCGGATCGAAGGTCACGCCCGTCATTTCACGCGACGCATAGCGGCTGACGTTGCGATCGACGTGGCGGAAGAACACCAGCCCACGGTACGTCGTCGCGACGGCCGGCTTCGTGCTCGCGTTGATGGCGACGTACCAGCCTCCGCTGTAGCGCGCGAAGATGTCGGGCGTTGCCGCGTCGGCGCGCTCGGCGTCCCACATGCCGTAGTCGAAGTGGCTCATCGGCAGGATCTCCGCCGCATTCGGCAGGGTGCCGTCGACCCGTGGCGCCCGCGCGAACGAGAACACGTAGTAGTCGTTGTTGACTGTGCCGACCGCGACCCGCTTGTCGACCGCGTAGACGTCGTAGGCGCCGTACGAGTTGAACCGCGGCGGTGTCGCATCGTCGAGGTCCTGCGGGCTCGGCATCGCCCAACCGTACCCGGGGTTCTCCAGACTCAGCGTGTACTCGGAGGTCGACGACGGCTCGACCGACGCGTCGTAGTCCAGGATGTCGTAGGACTGCGCGACGGCCAGGTTGACGACGCACACCGCCAAGTTGAACCCCTGCGGCGGACTGACCGCGCTGGTGAACCCCGCCGGGCAGTTCGGCGGCGCATCGCTGCCGCCACAGGCGCCGAGCGCCAGCAGAACGGCGGCCCCGGCGCCCAGGCGCATCCGCTGAAGGAAGGTCGGCGATGTCGAGCGGAGCGTCATCGGGGGTCTCCTCTCGCAGCCATGATACCGGTGCGGTCTCACCGCCTCGTGATGGCGGCGGGCGAGACCGCCACCCGGCCACAATCCGCGCGTGCGCCGCTGGATCGCCCACCTCGACATGGACGCGTTCTACGCGTCGGTCGAACTCCTGCGCTACCCGGAACTGAAGGGACTGCCGGTCGTCATCGGCGGCGGGCGGCGTCACCAGCCCGAAGTGCTCGCCGATGGCACTCGCCGTTTCGCGACGCTGGCCGGCTACGCCGGGCGCGGTGTCGTCACGACGGCCACGTACGCCGCGCGCGCGTTCGGCGTGCACTCGGGCATGGGGCTGATGAAGGCGGCGCTAAAGTGCCCCCACGCGGTGCTGCTGACGACCGACTTCGACGAGTACCGGCGCTGCTCGCGCGCGTTCAAGGCCGCGGTGGCCGAGATCGCGCCGGTGATCGAGGACCGCGGCATCGACGAGATCTACATCGACCTCACCGACGTGCCCGGCGCGCAGGACGCCGTGGGGCACGATCCGTTCGGCGGCGTGCGTGCATTGGCGCAGGAGATCCGCAACAGCGTGCGCCGCACGACGGGGCTGACGTGCTCGATCGGCGTGACGCCGAACAAGCTGCTGTCGAAGATCGCGTCCGAACTCGACAAGCCCGACGGCCTGACGCTGCTGACCGAAGCCGACATCCCGACGCGCATCTGGCCGCTGCCGGTGCGGCGCATCAACGGCATCGGCCCGAAGGCGGGCGCGAAGCTCGCGCAGCTCGGCGTCACGACGATCGGCGAACTCGCGGCGTGCGAGCCGGCGTGGCTCGTCGAACGCTTCGGCCACGCGTACGGCCGCTGGCTGCACGAGGCCGCGCACGGGCGCGACGAACGGCCCGTCGTCACCGCGCACGAGCCGGTGTCGATGAGCCGCGAGACGACGTTCGAGCGCGACCTGCACGCGCAGCGCGACCGCGCCGAGCTGTCGCGCATCTTCACGGCGCTGTGCGAGCGCGTGGCGGCCGACCTGCAGCGCAAGGGCTACGCCGGGCGCACGGTGGGCATCAAGCTGCGCTTCGATGACTTCCGCACCGTCACGCGCGACCTGACGCTGCCGCACGCGGTGGCCGACGCGGCCGCGATCCGCGGCGCCGCCGGGCAGTGCCTCAAGCGGGTCGCGCTCGACCGGCGGCTGCGACTGCTCGGTGTGCGCGTGGCGTCGTTGCAGCGGCACCGGTCCGCCGGGTGAGCGTCGAGCTGCGGGTGCCCGCCCAGAAGTGCGGCGGCTTGCGGCCCGAGGCGCTCTCTGAACGCCTGTTGGGCGTGCGGAGGTCGTGGCGGCAGGGCTCGCGACGGCACTGCTAGTCCGTCGGCATGGCGCGTGGGGCGGGCATGCGGGCGCAGGCCCGATTCGCGCTCGCCCCGACCGTTGCATGAGGACGCGGTGACGACGGCACAACCGCGGCAGTCCGCAGCCAGTGACGCGCGAGCGTGGGCCGGAGCACGCATGCCCGGGCCGCGCGCCACGCGCAGCCCGTCACATGCAGACGGTCGCGATCCGCCGCAGCCGGCCGAGAGCACGCAGCGCGCAAAGCAATACAACAAGCACGACAAACGACGTGCTCCGCGAAAACGGCGGCCCGAAGGCCGCCGTCGTCGCCGGGCGGTGCGCCCGCGTCACTTGCCGGGCACCTTGCCCTCGATGCCCTTGACGAAGAAGTCGACGCTGTCCTTCCAGGCGCGGTCGGCCTTCTGGTCCTTGGCCAGCCGCTCCTTGCCGGTGTTGTCGACGATCGGCCCGGTGAAGGGCTCGAAGCTGCCGTCCTTCAGGCCGGCCTTGATCTCCTCGATGCGCTTCTTCGCCGCCTCGGGAACGATGTCGGCGATCTTGATCAGGTCGTTGAGGCCTTCCTTGACGCCCCACACCGTGCGCTCGACCTTCCAGGTGCCGTTCATCAACTCTTCGATGGCCTTGATGTAGTACGGGCCCCAGTTGACGACGGCGCTCGCAAGGTGCGCGTTCGGCGCGAATGCGCTCATGTCGCTGTCCCAGCCGAATGCGTACTTGCCGTTCTTCTCGGCCGTCTGCAGCACCGCCGTCGAATCGGTGTTCTGCAGCAGCACGTCGGCACCCTGGTTGACCAGGCTCTGCGCGGCGTCGGCCTCCTTCGGCGGATCGAACCAGGTGTTGACCCACACGACCTTCATCTTGACCTTCGGGTTGACGCTCTGCGCGCCGAGCATGAAGGCGTTGATGTTGCGCAGCACCTCGGGGATCGGGAAGCTGCCGACGAAGCCCAGCGTGTTGGTCTTCGTCATGTGGCCGGCGATGACGCCGGCCATGCAGGTGTCCTGGTAGAAGCTGGCGTCGTAGATGCGCATGTTGTCGGCCGTCTTGTAGCCGGTCGCATGCTCGAACTTGACGTCGGGGAACTCGGCGGCGACCTTCAGCATCGCCTCCATGAAGCCGAAGCTGGTCGCGAAGATGATCTTGTTGCCTTGCTGCGCCAGGTCGCGGATCACGCGCTCGGCGTCCGCGCCCTCGGGCACCTTCTCGACGAAGGTCGTCACGACCTTGTCGCCGAAGTGCGCCTCGACCGCCTTGCGGCCCTGGTCGTGCGCGAAGGTCCAGCCGGCGTCGCCGACCGGGCCGACGTAGACCCACGCCGCCTTCAGCGGCTCGGGCTTCGGCGCTTCGGCCTGCGGCGCGGGGGCGGGTGCGGGCGGCGGCGGCTCCTCCTTCTTGCCGCAGCCGACGAGGGCCGCGGTGGCGATGACGCCGGCGGCACCGGCCAGCCGCATCAGGGCTCGCTTGGACAAATCGGTCATGGATGCTCTCTCCTGGGGCAGTCGATGTGCTGCGGTCAAAAAACAAATTATCCTAAATCCGGCAGTTACCCCGTCGCTGGCAGGCCAGCCGCGGGTCGTGGTGGGCCGACGATCGGGGCTATGCGGTCGCTGACGTAGCGCAGCAGGCAGCCCCAGCGGTCGAGGTCCTTGAACTGCTCCGCAGCTGACCGAACGTGCTGCAAGGCCGCGCCGATGTTGGCGATCAGCCGCTTGAGCAT
>NZ_QOAZ01000024.1 GCF_003574675.1 Azohydromonas sediminis | reverse complement strand
CAGTGCGGCTTGAGCGCGGCGGCGACCATCGGGCCGATCGTCAGGTTCGGCACGTAATGGTTGTCCATCACGTCGAAGTGGATCCAGTCGGCGCCAGCGGCGATCACCGCGCGCACCTCGTCGCCGAGGCGCGCGAAGTCGGCCGACAGGATCGACGGGGCGATGCGGTAGGTGGGCATCGTCAAATTCTAGGAGGCTGACAGAATCGGCCGCCATGGCACGACCCGAGTTCACCTGCAGCGTCAAGGTGCAGCACCTGCCCGAGCAGTCGGGTGACGGTGCACACGCGTTCGCATACACCGTGACGATCACCAACACCGGCGACATCACCGCGCAGCTGGTGGCCCGCCAGTGGCTGATCACCGACGCGCACGGCCATCTCGAGGAAGTGCGCGGCCTCGCGGTCGTGGGCCACCAGCCGGTGCTCAAGCCCGGCGAGTCGTTCGAGTACACCAGCTGGACGCGGCTGGCCACGCCCACCGGGTCGATGCGCGGCACCTACTTCTGCATCACCGAGGACGCGCACTGGTTCGAGGCGCCGGTGCCCGAGTTCCCGCTGGCGCGCGCGCACGACCTGCACTGAGACTCGCGCCGCCGTGGCCGTCGCGACCCCGCCGTCGTCCGTCCCCGCCGCCGCCCGTCAACGCGGATGGGACCTCCCGTCGCTGCTGACGGCCGCCGATCCACGCGCGCCGCTCGCCGAGCGCCACCGCTGGCTGATCGGGCTGACGCAGTGGCTGCGCGCGGCGGCGCGTGGCCCCACCGCCGCAGCCGATGCCGACCGCACGCCGCTGCCAGTTCTGCGGCTGCGCCACCTGGTCGACGTGCTCGAGCGTCACGGCGAACCGCGCGCCCGCGTCGCGGCGCTGCTGGCGCAGTTCTGGCGCGACGTCGACGTCGCCTCGCTGTTCGCCGATCTCGGCTACGGCACCCGCATGTCGCTGTGGAGCGAGCTTCGCCACCGGCTCGCGCTGCGGCTGCTGCCCGCCACGCCCGAGACGCGCGACCTGGCCGAGCTGTTCGTGCTGCTGTTCCCGTCGCGCGCGGATGCCGACCGGCTGCGCGCGATCGACGATGAGACGCTGCAGCGTCTCGTCGCGCTGGTCGCGCCGCCACCAGGCCACGGCGACGCCCACGGCTGGCGACGTCCGCTGCTCGACGCCGCCACCTTCCTCGCGACGCACATCGCCGCGGCCGGCGTGTCGGCACCCCTGCGGCGGCGCATGGACCCCGCGCTCGTGGCCGACGCGCCATTCCCGCAGCTGGTGCCCGCGACGACCGAAGTCGTCGCGGCGCTGCGCGCCGGTGACGACGCCCTCGCACTGCGCAAGCTGCCGTACCTGCGCGCGCTCGTCGACGCCTGCGCGCGCGCGGCCGACAGCGTCCACGCGCACCTCGAGGAGTTCGGCGTGTCGGTCGACATCGTGTTCGAAGTCGAGCAACTGAAGTCGCGCGCGCGCCGGCTCGACGAGGTGCTGGGCTGCCTGGTGTCGCCCGCGCCCGCGCACGACGTCGCGCGTCTGCTCGCCGACCTGGTCGACGTCGCGCACCGGCGCCTGAGCGTGCGCTCGCTGTTCGAGCGCCACTACGCGCTGCTGGCGCGCAAGCTCACCGAACGCAACGCCGAGGTCGGCAGCCACTACATCACGCGCAATGCCGCCGAGTACCGCGCGATGCTGCGCGCCGCCGCCGGCGGTGGTGCCGTGATCGCGCTGACCACCTTCGTCAAGTTTGCGATCGGTGCGCTCGCGCTCGGCGCGTTCTGGACCGGCTTCTGGGCCGGTGTCAACTACGCGGCGAGCTTCGTCGTCGTGATGCTGCTCGGCTGGACGGTGGCAACCAAGCAGCCGGCGATGACCGCACCGGCGATGGCCGCCAAGCTGCGCGCGCAGCTCCCCGACGACGAGGTCGCCGCCTTCGTCGACGAAGTCACGCACCTGATCCGCTCGCAGGCGGCGGGCATCTTCGGCAACCTCGCACTCGTGTTCCCCCTCGTGCTCGCGGTGCAGCTCGGCTGGGCCGCGGCGTTCGGCGCACCGCCGGTCGGTCCCGAGACGGCCGAGTACGTGCTGCACTCGCTGACGCTGCTGGGCCCCACCGCGCTGTTCGCCGCGTTCACCGGCGTGCTGCTGTTCGCCAGCTCGATCGTCGCCGGCTGGGTCGAGAACGCCTTCGTGTTCCACCGCCTCGACAGCGCGATCGCGCACCACCCCGCCCTCGTCGCGCGGCTGGGCGCGGCGCGCGCGCGGCGCTGGGCGGCGTGGTGGCGCGCGAACGTCTCGGGCGTCGCGGCCAACGTGTCGCTGGGGATGATGCTCGGCCTCGTGCCGGCCGTGCTCGGCTTCTTCGCGCTGCCCGTCGAGGTCCGCCACGTGACGCTGTCGACCGGTCAGCTCGCCGCGGCGATCGGTGCGCTCGGGCCCGACGTGCTGCAGCGCGCCGACTTCTGGTGGTGCGTCGCCGGCATCGCCGCCACCGGCGTGCTCAACGTCGGCGTCAGCTTCTACCTCGCGTTCAAGCTCGCGCTGCGCGCCACCGGGGTGCAGGTCAGGGACCGCGCCCGTGTGGCGCGCGCGATCCGCCGCAGGCTGCTGCGCCGCCCGCTGAGCTTCCTGTGGCCGCCGCGGGAGGCGCCCGGCGGCCCATGAGTGCGCCGCGGGGCCTCAGCGCGGCGGATCGTCGCGCCGCGGTGCGGCGTCGTCGCCGCTGCGCCGCTCGCCGCGCCGGCGGCCGGAGAACATCGTCCACCACACGATGAAGATCAGCAGCAGCAGCGCGGCCAGCGCTTCGAGCAGGAGAAGCCACATCGCGGGGATCGTCGTGAAGGTCGCGGCGGCCACGATTCTAGGAACGCTCGCGTCGTGCGCCGTGCCGCCAGTGCCAATGCCCCCGCACGAGGCGCCGCCGGCGGCCCCGGCGGCGGGGCCGGTCATCGAGCGCGAGGGCGCGCGCTGGGTTGCGGTGGACTGGCTCGCGCTGCCCGGCTGGTTCGACGACACGCTCGCCGGCGCCTGGCCGGCGCTGCAGCGCAGCTGCGAGCGCCCGGCGCCGGGCTGGGGCGCGCTGTGCGCGCAGGCGCTGGCCGCCACGCCCGTCGACGATGCCGCCGCGCGCCACTGGCTGATGCAGCGCCTGCAGCCGTACCGCGTCGAAGCGGCCGACGGCAGCGCCGACGGCCTGATCACCGGCTACTACGAGCCGCTCGTCGAGGCGCGGCGCGTCCCCGGCGGCGCGTTTCGCGTGCCGCTGCACGCGCCGCCGGCCGACCTCGCGACGCGCCGCCCATACTGGACGCGCCAGCAGCTCGACACGCTGCCGGCGGCGCAGGCGGCGCTGCGCGGACGCGAGATCGCCTACGTGGCCGACCCGCTCGACGCGCTGGTGCTGCAGATCCAGGGCTCGGGCCGGTTGCGCGTGACCGAGCCCGACGGGCGCGTGCAGACGGTGCGCCTCGCGTTCGCCGGCCACAACGACCAGCCGTACCGCTCGGTCGGGCGCTGGCTGATCGACCAGGGCCAGTTGCCCGCCGAGCAGGCGTCGTGGCCCGCGATCAAGGCCTGGGCGCAACGCAACCCGCAGCGCGTGCAGGAGATGCTATGGGCCAACCCGCGCGTCGTGTTCTTCCGCGAGGAGCCGCTGCCCGACCCGGCGGTGGGCCCGCGCGGCGCGCAGGGCGTGCCGCTGACGCCGGGTCGCTCGATCGCCGTCGACCCGCGCAGCATCCCGTACGGCACGCCGGTGTGGCTCGACACCACCGAGCCGCTCGCCAGCACGCCGCTGCGCCGGCTCGTCGTCGCGCAGGACACCGGCAGCGCGATCGTCGGTGCGGTGCGCGCCGACTTCTTCTGGGGCTGGGACGGCGACGCCGAAGCGCAGGCCGGGCGCATGAAGCAGCCGCTGCGCATGTGGGTGCTGTGGCCGCGCGACGCCCCCCGCTGAGCGCCGCCGTGGCAGCGACCGCGCCGGATAATGCGGCATGCCCGCCGCCGCATCGATCCAGCAGTTCGTCGACGATGAGCTGCGCCGCTGCCCCGAGCTGGCCGAGCGCGTGCACGCCGGCACGCTGCACGCGCTGAAGGACCCCGAGCGCGCCGCGCTGTACCCGAGCGAGCGCGCGCACCACTTCGCGCTGCTCGAAGCGCTGACCGGCCGCGCCGCGGCGTTCCGCGAAGCGTTCTGCGACGCGCTGCGGCGCCGCGTCGCCGCCGAGATGCGCTCGGCGCGCGAGGCCGCCGCACCGGCGCGCGGCGGGGCGCTCGAGCTCGAGCTGGTCGACGAATCGCGCGTCGAGGTCGACATCGAGATCTCGCGCGCGGCGCAGGTCATCGACAGCACCGCCGAGTGGGAGCTGCGCGAGCTGCAGACCTTCACGTCGGCGCTGGCCGGGCTGCGCCACGTGAGCGCGCACAGCCTGCCGCTGCGCCCGCACACCTACGCCGGTGCGCTGTGGGACGCCACCGGCACGGTGCTGGCGAACCAGGCGCAGCGCATCGTGCTGCTGCGCGCGGCCAGCGCCGTGCTGGCCGACGAGCTCAAGCGCGGCTTCGCGCAGGCCACCGCGCGACTCGAGGCGCAGGGCGTGATGCCCAGCGCCTACCGCAGCGTCAAGCTGCCGCCGGGCAGCGTGCCGCTGCGCGGCAGCCGCGGCGCCGCCAGCGCGCTGCAGTCGCTGCTCGGCGAGATCTCGCTGTCGCGTGCGGCGGCCGGTGCGCCGGGCAGTACCGTCGCCGGCCACACGATCGCCGGCGGCACGGCAGCGGCACCGGTGCAGGCGGCGCAGATCGCGGCGCTGGTGTCGCGGCTGTTTCGCGCGTTCGCCGCCGACGACCGCGTCGGCGCCGACGCGCGCGACGTCATCGCGGCGCTGCAGGACCCGGTGCTGCGCCTCGTGCTCGCCGACGAGTCGGCGCTGCACGACCTCGATCACCCCGTGTGGCAGCTGCTCGACCGCATCGCGCGCATCGGCGAGGACTACGCGCCCGGCGATGCGCGCCAGCGGCGGTTGCTCGCCGCGTGCACGCCGCTGGCCGCCCAGCTGGCCGCCGCCGACGTGCCCACCGCGGCGATGGTGCGCCGCGCACTGGCCGCGATCGACGCCGAAGCCGACGCGCTGTGGCAAGAACGCCTGGCTGCCGGGCAGCCGGCGATCGCGCAGCTGGCACGCGTCGAGCAACGCGAGGTGCTGCAGCACCGGCTGGCCGAGCGGCTGGCCGAGCAGATGGCGTCGCGCAACGTGCCGCCAGCGGTGCGCCGCTTCCTCGCCGGGCCGTGGGCACGCGTGATCGCGCAGGCGATGGTCGAGCACGGCGAGGCGCACGCGCGCACGCAGGCTTTCGTGCGCGCCGTCGACGACCTGCTGTGGAGCCTGGACGTGCCGCCCGACCCGGCCAGCCGCCAGAAGCTGCTCGCGCTGCTGCCGCCGCTGCTGGGCACGCTGCGCAGCGGCATGGCATCGATCGCGCTGCCCGACGCCGAGCGCGACGCCGTCCTCGACCAGCTGATGGCGGCGCACACCGAGGCGCTGCGCGGGCGCGCTGCCGGCGACGCGCGCGCGCCGGGCGCGGCCGACGTCGTGCAGCGCCTGCGCGACCAGATCCGCGCCGACGAGCCGCCGCCGCGGCCGTTCGGCGACTCGGTGATCGACGTCGCGTCGATGGAAACGGTGCCCGCCGAGTTCCTGCCCACCGGCGTCGACGATGGCGGCATGCCCGCCGACACGTTCGCCGTGGGCCAGATGCGGCGCATGTTCATCGGCGGGCGCTGGACGCGCGTGCAGCTGCTGTGGCGCAGCGAGCGCGGCCAGTACCTGCTGCTCGCCGACGATGCCGATGCGCGCACGACGCACTCGATGACGCGTCGCGCGCTCGAGCGGCTGCAGGCCGCACGGCTGGTGCAGCCGCTGCCGCCGTCGTCGCTGGTGCGGCGCACGATCGCGAAGCTGACGACGCAGGTTTCGCTGCAGTGATCACGCATCGCCGCCCGCGCGGCTGGCCAGTGCGGCGGCGGCGGCGCGCGTCTCGACCCCGAGCTTCTCGAACACGTGCTCGAGGTGCTTGTTGACCGTGCGCGGGCTCATGCCCAGGATGTCGGCGATGTCGCGGTTCGTCTTGCCCTTGGCCACCCAGGACAGCACCTCGGCTTCACGCGGCGTCAGCGCCGCGCGCTGCAGCCGCAGCGTCGTCGCGTCGCTCGCCTGGCGCCACGCCAGCAGCCACATCGTCTCGCCGAGTGCCACCTCGCCGAGTCGCCGGGCCAGCAGCTCGCCGCTGCCGCAGGCCCGGCACAGCAGCCCGTCGGGCCCCACGGCAGCGGCGTCGGCCAGCCAGGTCTGCAGCGGCACCAGCGCCGCGTCGTCGCTGCCGAAGCACTCGTGCATGAGCTGGCGCGCGCGCGGCGAACACCAGGCCACGCGGCCACGCGCGTCGACGACGACGACACCGTGGCCCGCCACGTCGACCGCGTCGCGCGCCAGCCGCACCGCGCGCGCGTTGCGCACGTGTGTGGCCAAGCGGGCCAGCACCTCGGCCGCGCGCAGCGGTTTGACGACGTAGTCGACCCCGCCGGCGTCGAAGCCGGCGACGACGTGCTCGGTCTGCGCCAGCCCCGTCATGAAGATCACCGGCACATGCGACCACGCGGGCTCGGCCTTGATGCGGCGGCAGACCTCGAAGCCGTCGAGCCCGGGCATCACGGCGTCGAGCAGCACGGCATCGGGCGTCACCCACCGCAGCCGCTCGAGCGCATCGGCACCGTCGGACGACAGCAGCACCGTATAGCCCTCCGCCTCGAGCTCGCTGGCGAGCGCGCCCAGCGATCCCGGCGCGTCGTCGACGACGAGCACGACGTCCCGCCCCTTGGTCACCGCGACGTCTCCTCGTGGGCCTGCAGCGCCCGTTGCAGCCAGTCGTCGACACCGGCGACATCCCACCGCTCGACGCATTCGCGCAGCACGGCGACCTCGGGTTCGGCCCCGGGTTGCTCGTCGTGCAAGGCTTCGAGCAGCTGCACCACCCCCTGCCGGTGGCCGAGCCACAGCAGGTAGCGCAGGCGCTGCAGCGCTTCGGGCGGCAGCACCGATCCGGACGGCGCGCCGACGCGCCGTGGCATTTGCAGCCGCTCACGGGGCGATGGTTCGATGGCCCATTCGAGATGCAGGTGCCGCTCCAGTGCGGCGAGCAGCTCCGACTCGATCACCGGCTTGTCGACGAAGGCCTGGCACCCCGCTTCGCGCAAGCGCTCCGGCACGTTCTCGAACGCATTGGCCGACACCATCAGGATCGGGAGCCGGTGGTGGCCCGCCGCGCGCAGCCGGCGCGCGGTCTCCCAGCCGTCCATGTGGGCCATGCCGATGTCCAGCAGGACCGCGTCGACGGCCTCGTCACGCGCCCGCTCGAGACACTCGGGTCCGCTGGCGGCCTCGCGCACGACGAAGCCCAGGGGCATCAGCATGCCGGCCAGCATCTGGCGCTGCGTCGGCTGGTCGTCGACGATCAGCAGCGTGCGCCGCGGCCCGAGGTAGCCGGTGACCGGGCGGCGCGCCGCACCATCTCGCCGCGGCGGTGGCGCTGACTCGCTCAGGTACAGGCGCACCGTGAACACGCTGCCCTCGCCCGGGCGGCTGCGCACCGACAGCTCGCCGCCCATCAGCTGGGTGAGCAGCTGCGTGATCGTCAGGCCCAGACCGGTGCCCGGGTCACCGCTGCGCCGGCCGGCGGTACCGCGCTCGAACGGCAGGAAGATGCGCTCCAGATCCTGCTCGGCGATGCCGATGCCGGTGTCGATGACCTCGAACCGCGCCACCTCGCGCCGGTGGTCGAGTGCCAGCGTCACGCCGCCGCGCTCGGTGAAGCGCACTGCGTTACCGAGCAGGTTGATCAGGATCTGCCGCAGCCGCTTGGCGTCGGCACGCACGTAAGGCGGCAGGCGGCCGTGCACGCGCAGCTCGAAGCGTAGGCCCTTGGCCTCGGCCTGCGGCGCCACGATGCCGACGACGTCGTCGAGCAGCTCGCGCAGGTCCACCGGTGCGAGGTCGAGCCGCAGCTTGCCGGCCTCGATACGGGCCAGGTCGAGCAGGCCGTCGATCAGGCCGTGCAGGTGCTCGCCGCTGCGGCGGATCGTGTCGACGGCGACGCGGGCTTCACCGTCGACGCGCGGATCCTTCAGCAGGATCTGCGCGTAGCCGAGGATGCTGTTGAGCGGAGTGCGCAGCTCGTGCGTGATGCCGGTGACGTAGCGCGTCTTGGCCTGGTTGGCCGCGTCGGCCAGGTCCTTGGCACGCTGCAGCTGCGCGTCGGTCTGGCGGTGCGCCTCGATCTCCCGGGTCAGCAGCAGATTCTGCCGGTCGGACTCCTGCTGCGCACGCTGGCGGCTCTCGCTGCCCAGCACGATGCCCCAAGCCCCCACCGCCGCCGCCAGCGACAGCAGCGCGAACACCTGCAGCAGCGAGCCGCGCAGCGCGCTCACCACCTCGGGCGGCTGGGTGGCGCTGTACTGCGTGTAGACCACCGCGAGGATGGCTGCGCACAGCCCCACCAGCGACGCCGCGACCACCAGGTAATGCGCGACGCGGAAGTTGACGGCCCGCGCCAGCCTGCGCGGCAGCACGGCCGCCAGCGCCGCGCTGACCTGCTCGGCCACCCGCGAGCGCGTCTTGCACCGGTCGTGGCAGCGCGACTCCAGCGTGCAGCACAGCGAGCAGATCGGCGCGCCGTAGGCCGGGCACGTGGCCATGTCCTCGGACTCGAAGGTGTTCTCGCACACCGCGCAGCGCACCGGTTCACCGGGACGCCACGGCGTGGAGAGCGGGCGCGCCAGGTAGTAGCGCCCTCTCGTCCACCACGCGAGCACCGGCGAGACCACCAGCGCGACCGCCAGCGCGATGAACGGGGCGTACGCCTGCGCCACCGGGCCGAACGTGCCGCCATAGGCGGCCATCGCGCAGGCCGCGGCGAGCAGCATCGCGCCCAGGCCGACCGGATTGATGTCGTACAGGTACGCGCGGCGGAACTCGACGTGGCGCGGGCTCCAGCCCAGCGGCTTGTTGATCACCAGGTCGGCGACGAGCGCGCCGACCCACGCGATCGCGACATTGCTGTACAGACCGAGCACGCTCTCGAGCGCGCCGAACACGCCGAGCATCATCAGCAGCACAGCGATCAGCACGTTGAACACGAGCCACACGACGCGCCCCGGGTGACTGTGCGTGAGCCGGGCGAAGAAGTTCGACCACGCCAGCGAGCCGGCGTAGGCATTGGTCAGATTGATCTTGACCTGCGAGACCAGCACGAACAGCACCGTCGCCCCGAGCACCCAGCGCGGGTCATCGAACACATAGCCGAACCCGGCCAAGTACATGTGCGTCGGATCCACCGCCCGCTCCAGCGGCTGCTGCCCCTGCAGCACGAGGAAGGCGAGGAAGGCACCGCCGAGCATCTTGGCCATGCCGGGCACGATCCACCCCGGCCCGGCCACCAGCACCGCCGCCCACCACCGCCAGCGGTTGGCCCGCGTCTTCTCGGGCAGGAAACGCAGGTAGTCGACCTGCTCGCCGATCTGAACGACGAGGGAAAAGGCCACCGTCGCCGCGGCGCCGAACATCACGGCGTCGAAGCCGGCGCTGCCCGACACGCGCCCGGCCAGCGAGGTCAGCTCGCTGTACTTGGCGGGGTCGTTCAGCGCCACCGCCAGGTACGGCAGCACGCACAGCAGCAGCCACACCGGCTGCGTCCACCACTGCAGCCGCGAGATCAGCGTGATGCCGTACATCACCAGCGGCACGATGCCCAGCGACGACACCAGGTAGCAGACCCACAGCGGCCAGCCGGTGAGCATCTGCAACGCCAGCCCGAGGATCGCCGCCTCCAGCGCGAAGAAGATGAAGGTGAAGCTCGCGTAGACGAGCGACGTGATCGTCGAACCCAGATAGCCGAAGCCCGCGCCGCGGGTGAGCAGGTCCATGTCCAGGCCGTGGCGGGCCGCGTAGACGCTGATCGGCAGCCCGGTGAGGAAGGTGATCAGCCCCACGACCAGGATCGCCCACAGCGCGTTGGTGAAGCCGTAACTCAGCGCGATCGCCGCGCCGATGGCCTCCAGCGCGAGGAACGACGTCGCGCCGAACGCCGTGTTGGCCACACGGAACTCGCTCCACTTGCGCGCGTGGCGGGCGGTGTAGCGCAGCGCGTAGTCCTCGAGCGTCTCGTTGGCGACCCAGCTGTTGTAGTCGCGGCGGATGCGCAGGATCTTCTGCGGAGCGATGGACAAGGGTGGCCTCGTGAATGACCCGGTCGGTGCCGCCGCAGCGGGCAGCAGCCCTTCCCGCGCGTAGCAAGAAGCGAACCGCGGCACGGCTGCAGTGTCGGGCCGCGCGGCGCCATCGCTGCTACGTCGAATGACGTATTCGGCCTACCGCCATCGACGCCTACGCTGCTCCCCAATGTGGCGTTCACGATGCACCGGGGAGGTGCCCCACGTCGAGCGCGCCACGACCCGCCACGTCACCCCAGGAGAGTCCACCATGAACGACCCCGTACGCCACGCTTTCGAGATGCTCCGGCGCCGCCGCCTGCTGCAGGGGGCCGCCGCACTCCCGCTCGTGGGACTGTCGCCGCGCACGCTCGCGCAGCAGTTCCCGACCGCCAAAGTCAACACCACGCGGCTGGCGGTGACCGACACCGAGGTCACCGTGGGACAGCTGCACTCGGCCACCGGCACGATGGCGATCAGCGAAACCGGTTCGATCCAGGCCGAGCAGCTGGCGATCGATCAGATCAACGCCGCCGGCGGCGTGCTCGGCCGGCGCATCCGCGTGATCAAGGAAGACGGCGCCAGCGATTGGCCCACCTTTGCCGAGAAGAGCAAGAAGCTGCTCGTCAACGACCGCGTCGCCGCCGTGTTCGGCTGCTGGACCAGCGCCTCGCGCAAGGCGGTGCTGCCGATCTTCGAAAAGGAGAACGGCATGCTGTACTACCCGACGTTCTACGAGGGTCTCGAGCAGAGCAAGAACGTCATCTACACCGGCCAGGAAGCGACCCAGCAGATCCTCTGGGGCCTGGACTGGGCGGCCCAGGAGAAGAAGGCCAAGACCTTCTTCCTGATCGGCAGCGACTACATCTGGCCGCGCACCAGCAACAAGATCGCGCGCGCCCACATCGAGCGCGTCGCCAAGCTGGGCCGCGTCGTCGGCGAAGAGTACTTCCCGCTCGGACACACCAACTTCAACTCGCTGATCAACAAGATCAAGGTCGCCAAGCCCGACTGCATATACGCCATCGTCGTCGGCGGTTCCAACGTCGCCTTCTACAAGCAGCTCAAGGCGGCGGGCATCACGTCGGACAGGCAGTTCTTGCTGACGATCTCGGTCACCGAGGACGAGCTGCTGGGCATCGGCGGCGAGAACGCCGCGGGCTTCTTCGCCTGCATGAAGTACTTCCAGAGCCTCGACAACCCGAACAACAAGAAGTTCGTCGAAGCCTTCAAGGCCAAGTACGGACCCAAGTCGGTCATCGGCGACGTGACCCAGGCCGCCTACCTCGGCCCGTGGCTGTGGAAGTTCGCGGTCGAGAAAGCCGGCAGCTTCGACGTCGACAAGGTCGCAGCCGCCAGCCCGGGCATCGAATTCAAGGAGGCGCCCGAGGGTTACGTGAAGATCCACGAGAACCACCACCTGTGGAGCAAGGCGCGCATCGGCCAGATCCTGCCCGACGGCCAGTTCAAGGTCGTCGCCGAGAGCCCGAACCTGATCGAGCCGAACCCCTTCCCGAAGGGCTACCAGTAAGCCGCCAGGCGGTCACCAGGAGGCGCGGCGATGTCGCTGTCGGAGATGCTCAACATCGGGCTCATGCAGGGCTTCGCCGGGCTGAGCCTGTTCTCGGTGCTGCTGCTGATGGGACTCGGCCTGGCCATCATCTTCGGTCAGATGGGTGTCATCAACATGGCACACGGCGAGTTCATGGCCATCGGGGCCTACACCGTGTTCCTCGGTTCGACGCTGACCGAGACCTGGGCTCCGGGTCTGATGCAGGCCTACTTCCCGCTGGCGATCCTCGCGGCGTTCGCCTTCGCGTTCGCGGCGGGCTGGCTGGCCGAGTGGGCGCTGATCCGGCACCTGTACCGGCGCCCGCTGGACACGCTGCTGGCCACCTGGGGGCTGAGCCTGGCGCTGCAGCAAGCGTTCCGCTCCTTCATCGGTCCGAAAGAAGTCAGCCCCACGCTGCCCGACTGGCTGATGGGCTCGTGGTCGCCGGTCGAGGGGCTCGACATTCCCCGCAACGGCCTGTTCGTGCTCGCGCTGACGGCCACCGTCACCGTGCTGGTGATGGTCGCGCTGTACCGCAGCCGCTGGGGCCTGCGCGTACGCGCCACCGTCAGCAACCGCCCGATGGCCGGCGCGGTGGGCATCGACACGCGGCGTACCGATCGCATGACGTTCGCCATCGGCTGCGGCATCGCCGGCATCGCCGGCGCGGCCTTCACGACGATCGGCTCGACCGGCCCGACCTCGGGCTCGCTGTACATCGTCGACGCGTTCCTGGTCGTCACCTTCGGCGGCGCCGCCAGCCTGCTGGGCACCGTCGCGTCGGCCTTCGCGATCGCACAGACGCAGTCGATCAGCGAGTTCTTCCTCACCGGCTCGATGGCCAAGGTGCTCACGCTCTCGATGATCGTGCTGATCCTGATGGTGCGACCGCAGGGCCTGTTCGCGGCCAAGGTGAGACGCTGACGACCTCCTGAGGACCCACCCATGAACACTCTTAGCCTGTGGATCCGCCGGCCCGGCGTCGGCAGCGTCGCACTGCTCGCGCTGCTGCTGCTCGTGCTGTTGCCGGTCACCCTCGACGTCTTCCGCCTCAACCTCGTCGGCAAGTACCTCGCTTACGCCTTCGTCGCGGTCGGTCTGGTCATCCTGTGGGGATGGGGCGGCATCCTCAGCCTCGGCCAGGGCGTGTTCTTCGGCCTCGGCGGCTATGCCATGGCGATGTTCCTCAAGCTCGAGGCGAGCGACCCCGAAAGCACGAAGATCCAGTCGACGCCGGGTATTCCGGACTTCATGGACTGGAACCAGGTCACGTCGCTGCCGTGGTTCTGGCAGCCCTTCGAAAGCCTGCCGTTCGCACTCGTCGCGGTCGTGCTGGTGCCCGTCGCGCTGGCCTTCGTGCTCGGCTACGCGATGTTCAAGCGCCGTGTCGGCGGGGTGTACTTCGCGATCATCACGCAGGCGGTCGCGCTGATCCTGACCGTGCTGATCATCGGCCAGCAGGGCTACACCGGCGGTGTCAACGGCATCACCGACCTGAAGACGCTGGCCGGCTGGGACATCCGCACCGACGCGGCCAAGGTCACGCTGTACTACGTCTGCGCAGGACTGCTGCTGGGCTGCATCGTGCTGTGCCTGTGGATCCAGCGCAGCAAGTTCGGTACGCTGCTTCTGGCGATGCGCGACCGCGAGGACCGGGTGCGCTTCTCCGGCTACGACGTGGCGATGTTCAAGGTCGCCGCGTTCTGCCTGGCGGCGGCGCTGGCCGGCATCGGCGGGGCGCTGTTCACGCTGCAGGTCGGGTTCATGTCGCCGTCGTTCGTCGGCATCGTGCCCTCGATCGAGATGGTGATCTGCGCGGCCGTCGGCGGCCGCATGAGCCTCGTGGGCGCGGTCTACGGGTCGCTGCTGGTCAATGCCGGCAAGACGCTGTTCTCCGAGACCTTCCCCGACCTGTGGCTGTTCCTGATGGCGGCGCTGTTCATCGGCGTGACGATGGCCTTCCCGAACGGACTCGCCGGGCTGATCGCGAGCCACGTCAAGCCCTGGTGGCAGCGCCGGCATGCCGCCGTGCCGAAAGCAACGCACAGTGAAGCCGCAGCGCGCATCGACGCGGCGTCGGGGAGGCCAGCGGCAACCGCCCCCACGGCGACCGCGGGCTCGGTGGCGGGCCCGCTGGGCGGCCTGAAGGCCTGAGGACCCTGCGATGAGCAACACCGACTTCGCGCTCGCCGTCGAGGATCTGAGCGTCTCGTTCGACGGTTTCAAGGCCATCGACGGCCTGACGCTGTACGTGGACCGCAACGAGCTGCGCGTGATCATCGGCCCGAACGGTGCCGGCAAGACGACGCTGCTGGACCTGATCTGCGGGCGCACGCGCCCCAGCAGCGGCAGCATCAAGTTCAAGAACGAAGAGATGTCGCAGCTCCCGGAGCACACGCGGGTGCGCAAGGGGATCGGACGCAAGTTCCAGACGCCGTCGATCTACGAGAACCTGACCGTCTTCCAGAACCTGGAGGTGTCGTTCCCGCGCGGCCGTTCGGTGCTCGGCGCGCTGTTCTTCCGCTGCGACGCCGAGGTGCGCGAGCGCGTGCAGGCGGTTGCCGCCGAGATCGGGCTCGCCGACCTGCTCGACCTCGAGGCCGGCCTGCTCAGCCATGGCCAGAAGCAGTGGCTCGAGATCGGCATGCTGCTGATGCAGGAGCCGGAGCTGCTGATGCTCGACGAGCCGATCGCGGGCATGAGCGCGCGCGAGCGCGAGCTCACGGCCGACCTGCTGCAGCGCATCTGCACCGAGCGCGCCGTGATCGTGATCGAGCACGACATGGACTTCGTCAAGCGCATCGCGCACAAGGTGACCGTCATGCACCAGGGCCGCATCCTCGCCGAAGGGCCGATGGAGAAAGTGCAGAACGACCCGCGCGTGATCGACGTCTACCTCGGCCACTGAAAGGGACGCTGCGATGCTGGACGTCAAGGATCTCGTCGTCGCCTACGGCCAGAGCCAGGCGCTGCATGGCATCACCTTCACCGCCGCGCGGCGCGAGACGGTGGCCGTGCTGGGGCGCAACGGCATGGGCAAGACGACGCTGTTCAAGGCGCTGATGGGTCTGCTGCCCGTCAAGGCCGGCCGCGTGCTCGTCGACGGGCGGGATCTCACGCAGGAGCCGAGCCACCGCCGCGTCGCCGCCGGTCTGGCCTACGTGCCTCAGGGCCGCATGATCTTTCCGACGCTGACGGTCGAGGAAAACATCCAGACCGGGCTCGAGAATGCCGCCGTCAAGCGCGTGCCCGACGAGATCTACGCGCTGTTCCCGGTGCTGTGGGACATGCGCCGGCGCAAGGGCGGCAACCTCTCGGGTGGCCAGCAGCAGCAGCTGGCGATCGCCCGCGCGCTGGTCACCGAGCCCAAGGTGCTGCTGCTCGACGAGCCCACCGAGGGCATCCAGCCGTCGATCATCAAAGACATCGCGAAAGCGCTCAACGAGATCCGCAAGACGCGCGAGCTGACGATCGTCGTCAGCGAGCAGGTGCTGAGCTTCGCGATGGACGTGGCCGATCGGCTGTTCGTCATCGAAGGCGGCCGCTTCGTGCACGAAACCGCGCGCGCCGACACCGACGTCGCGCACATCAAGAGCTACCTCTCCGTGTGAGCCCACCCCGAACCAGGAGCACGCCATGCCCGACACCCTGATCAAGGTCGACCTGAAGCAGTCCCCCTACGAGAACGAGAAGGTGCACAACCGCTGGCACCCCGACATCCCGATGGCCTGCTGGGTCCAGCCGGGTGACGAGTTCATCCTCGAAACCTACGACTGGACCGGCGGCTACATCCAGAACAACGACAGTGCCGACGACGTCCGCGATGTCGACCTGACGACGGTGCACTTCCTCTCCGGACCGGTGGGCGTCAAAGGCGCGGAACCGGGCGACCTGCTGGTCGTGGACCTGCTCGATGTCGGCGCCAAACCCGACAGCCTGTGGGGCTTCAACGGCTTCTTCAGCAAGAAGAATGGCGGCGGCTTCCTCACCGACCACTTCCCGCAGGCGCAGAAGTCGATCTGGGACTTCCACGGCCTGTACACCACCAGCCGCCACGTGCCGAACGTGCGCTTCGCCGGCCTGATCCACCCTGGGCTGATCGGCTGCCTGCCCGACCGCCGGCTGCTGCAGACCTGGAACGAGCGCGAGGTCGGCTTCATCGCCACCAACCCGACGCGGGTGCCGCCGCTGGCCAACCCGCCGTTCGCCAAGACCGCCCACGCCGGCGCGGCCCGGGGCGACGTCCGGGACCGGATCGCCGCCGAGGGCGCGCGCACCGTGCCGCCGCGCGAGCACGGCGGCAACTGCGACATCAAGGACCTCAGCCGCGGCTCGCGGATCTACTTCCCCGTCTACGTCGACGGCGCCGGGCTGTCGGTGGGCGACCTGCACTTCAGCCAGGGCGACGGCGAGATCACCTTCTGCGGCGCGATCGAGATGGCCGGCTGGGTGCACATGCGCGTGGAGCTGATCAAGGGCGGCGTGGCCAAGTACGGCATCAAGAACCCGATCTTCAGGCCCAGCCCGATCACGCCGACCTACAACGACTGGCTGATCTTCGAGGGCATCTCGGTCGACGAGCACGGCCAGCAGCACTACCTCGACGTCCACGTGGCCTACCGCCAGGCCTGCCTGAACGCGATCGAGTACCTGACGAAGTTCGGCTACTCGCGCGCCCAGGCCTACGCCATCCTCGGCACGGCGCCGGTGCAGGGCCACATCAGCGGCGTGGTCGACATCCCCAACGCCTGCGCCACGCTGTGGCTGCCGACGCAGATCTTCGACTTCGACATCCGCCCCAGCGCGAGCGGGCCGGTCAGGGCTGTCACGCCAGGCATCGAGGTGCCGCTGTCGCCCGACCTCTGACGGGAGCCGCCGCATGCCGACCTACGACTACGCCTGCCCGGCCTGCGGTGGATTCGACGCGCTGCGCCCCTATGCGCAGCGCGACGAGCCAGCCACCTGTCCCGATTGCGGCACACCGTCGCCGCGCGTGCTCGCGGCGATGCCGCGCCTGGCCTGCCTGCCCGAGACGATGCGCCGCGCGATGCAGATCAACGAGCGCGCGGCCCACGAGCCGCAGTCGTCGGCCGGCTACACGCGGCTGGCGCATCCGGCCGGGTGCGGCTGCTGTGCACCGGGCCGGGCTCGCGCAACGCGGCGCCTGCCCGATGGCAGCAAGGCCATCGTCGGGCGGCGGCCTTGGATGATCAGTCACTGAGCGACCCCCTCTCGGCGCGACGCCGGCGCCCTGGCCGGCTTCTTGCAGGGCTGGGGCGCATGCCCGCCGCGCCGACCGCCCCCGAACTGTGCGCCCCCGATTGGCGCACGCAGGAGCTGCTGCTGCTGTCGCAGGTCGTGCGCGCGATCGGCAAGAGCCTCGCACCCGAAACGGTGCTGCGCGAGATGCTGCACCTGATGTCGGAGCTGCTGGGCCTGAACCGCGGGCGCATCGTGCTGATCGACGGACTCGACCTGACGGCACCCGTGCCGCGCCGCCGTGGTGACGCGTTCGGCACCGCGTCGATCCGCTACGCCTACGGGCTGACGCGCGACGAGGCTGCGCGCGGGCGCTACCGCCCCGGCGAGGGCGTCACCGGCCGCGTGCTCGCGACGAGCCAGCCGGCCGTCGTGCAGGACGTCGACGCCGAGCCGGCGTTCCTGTTTCGCGCCGTCGCGCGCGCGCGGCTGCCGCCCGAGACGGTGGCCTTCATCGCGCTGCCGATCGAGGTCGACGGCCAGACGATCGGCGTGCTCGCGTGCCACCGCATCCGAAGTCGCCAGCGCCAGCTTGCCGACGACGTGGCGGTGCTGCAGATCCTGGCCACGCTGGCCGGCCAGCTGCTGCAACTGCAGCAGCACGTCGCGGCGCGCACGCGCACGCTCGAAGAGCGCAACGCGCTGCTGACGCGCGCGCTCGAGAGCGCCGCGGCGCGCTACGGCATCGTCGGCACGTCACCGGCGCTGCTGCACGCGCTCGGCGAGCTCGAGCGCGTGTCGTCGGCCACCGCGAGCGTGCTGCTGCTCGGCGAGTCGGGCACCGGCAAGGAGCTGTTCGCACGCGCGCTGCACCTGGCCAGCCCGCGGCGAGACGCGCCGTTCGTCAAGGTCAACTGCGCGGCGATCCCCGAGACGCTGTTCGAGAGCGAGCTGTTCGGCCACGAGAAGGGCGCCTTCACCGGCGCGCACGCCGCGCGCGCCGGCTGGTTCGAGCAGGCCGACCGCGGCACGATCTTCCTCGACGAGGTCGGCGAGCTGCCGCTGGCGATGCAGACCAAGCTGCTGCGCACGCTGCAGGAAGGCACGATCGTGCGCCTGGGCGGCCAGCGCGAGATCCCGGTCGACGTGCGACTGGTCGCCGCCACCAACCGCGAGCTCGAGCACGAAGTCGCCGCCGGGCGCTTCCGCCGCGACCTGTACTACCGCCTCAACGTGATCCCGATCCGCCTGCCGGCGCTGCGCGAGCGGCGCGAGGACGTCGCGACGCTCGCGCTGCACTTCCTCAGCCGCGCGAACCAGGCGCACCAGCGCAACGTGCACCTCGCGCCGGCCGCACTCGAGCGGCTGGCCGCGCACGACTGGCCGGGCAACATCCGCGAGCTCGGCAACGTGATCGAGCGGCTCGTGCTGCTCGCCGAGCACCCGACCGTCACGGCGGCCGACCTCGCGCGCTTCCTGCCGGCCGCGCCGCCGCCTGCCGTCGCGGCGCAGGCACCACCGCCGACCGCCGCCGCGTCGCCGATCGTGCGCGACTACCTGCGACGCGACTCGCACAGCGCGCAGGAACTGGCCGCCGCGCTCGCACGCCACGGCGGCAACCAGTCGCGCGCAGCGCAGTCGCTCGGGCTGACGCCGCGGCAGTTCGCCTACCGCTGGCGCAAGCTGCAGCCCCCGCGCGCGTGAACCGCGGCGCTCAGCACCAGTGCCACCACCCCAGCGCGCAGCACTCGATCTCGAAGCGCGCGACGACGCTCACCGCCGCGGCTGTTCGACGGTGCGCCGCCGCACCGCTGGCGCGCGGGTCGCCTGCGGCAACGTCGTCGCGGCCTTGGCGGCCTTTGCGGCGCGCGGCTGCCGGGCGGCGCGCGCCGCGTTCGCCGCGCGCGCGGCCAGCGCCAGCTCGCGCACGCGGGCGATCTGCTCGTCGGTGATCACGCCGTGCACGCCGCTGATCGCAGCGAGCTTCATGCCGTGCTTCAGGCCCAGCTTGTAGATCTCGCGCACCTTTTCCCACTCGATGTGGCGGCCGACCGTGAAGTTCTCGAAGCGACCCTCGAGCGCGAGCACGATCGTCTCGGCCAGGCACGCGTAGGTCACGCCCGGCGGCAGGCCGATGTTCTTCATCTTCGGTTCGCCGGGCAGCTGGATCTCGCCCGACTCGATCACGAGCACGTCGGGGCGCTTGACGACTTCCTCGGGCGGCAGGTCGAGCGGGCGCGCGACGTCGGTGATCACGCAGCCGGGCTTGACCTTCATGATGTCGAGCACCTTCTGGCCCGCGCCCGACGTCGCGGTGACGATCATGTCCATCTCGCCGATGTGGCGGTCGGTGCGCGCAGCCAGATGCACGGTGGCGCCGGGGCTCTCCTTCAGGATCGACTCCTTGAGCGCGAGCAGCTTGGCCGTCTCGGGCGAGACGAGGTAGATCTGTTCGGCCGCGCGCGCGAGCAGCCGCGCGCACGCCGCACCGATCGAGCCGGTGGCGCCGACGACCATCGCCTTGAACTTCACGCGCGCGTCGCCGTCGGGCGGCGGCAGCAGCGCCAGCCGCCGCAGCGCGTCGTGCGCGGCCCACAGCGCGGCCGACGCGCTGTAGCTGTTGCCGGTCGTGATCGGCAGCGGCGCGCGCCGCGCGACGGTGACGCCGGCGTCGCCGACGATCTTCGTGAAGGCACCGAGCCCCATGATCTGCGCGCCGAGCTTCCTGGCCATTTCGGCCGCGGCGAGCAGGCGCTTGTAGGTGAACTCGGGCGGGTGGCTCATGATCTCGTGCGGCGTGCCGCCGACGCTGATCAGCCAGCCCTCGGCCTCGACGCCGGTCGGGCTCTTGATGCCCGTCACCGTCGAGTAGACGAACGGCGGCGCGTAGGCCAGCACCTTCTCGAGCGTGTCCATGAACAGCGGCGGCGAGACCTGCGACAGGATCTCGACCGGCTTGACGACCTTGAAGTACTCCTGCGACAGCGGATGGATCACGAACGCGAAGCGGTTGACGCGCTTGAAGCCATTCGGGTACAGGATGCGCGGCGCGAGCTGCAGCTCGGCGAGGATCTCGAGCAGGTCGTCCTCGACGATCTGCTGCGGCGGCTTGCGCCGCACCGCGACGATCATCGCGTGCAGCAGGTCGGGCGCGACGACGTGGCCGCCGATCACCGGCGCGCCGTCGATCACCATCTGCACGCCCTTCTTCGCCAGCGCGGCCAGCCGCTTGTCGCTGACGGTCGAGGTCACGACCGTCTTGCCCGCCAGTTCCTGCAGCCCGAAGCCGTCGAGCTCGTGCACCGGCGCGACGACGACGGTGCACTTGTGCAGCGCGTGGCGCAGCACGTGCCGGCTCCACTGCGCCAGCAGCGGCGCCGGCGTCAGCCGCGGCGGCACCCACTCGGCCACCAGGTGCGCGCCGGTGGCGTACAGCTGCAGCGCGTCGAGCGAGCCGAGCAGCTTCGGCACACCGAGCTGCAGCACCGGGTCGGCGAAGCGCAGGTTCTCGGTGTACTCCGACATCGTCTGCGCGAGCTTGCGGCTCGCGAGCCCCGAGAAGAACAGCACGCGCGCGTTGTCGAAGTAGTGGCCGAGCTCGGCCTGCGCGTGGCGCACCGCCCATTCCTGCAGGATGTCGGCCAGCCGGCCGCCGGCGGTCACCGGTGTGGTCTCGGCCGCGGCGGCGAGCCGCTCGGCGTGGTGGTCGGCGCGCGCGCCGAGCCCGTCGCTGTCCTTGACCAGGCCGACGCCGATCGCCGCGGCCTGCCCGTCCCACTGCTTGACCAGCTTGAGCGCGCGGGCGATGCTGCCGTTGGTGCCGATGCGCCTGACCGTCAGGCGCTGCCCCAGGAAGCGCGTCGTGAACTCGAAGTCCTGCTGGCTCGAGCCCAGACTGATGCCGACGACCGTCTTCATACACTTGCCCTCGTGAGCGCCGCAAGGCGCAGCCCCCAGCCTCACCGCGACGACGGAGAACGACCTTGATCAGCCACACCCTCACCGACCTCGCCCGCGCGACGGGGCTGCCGGTCCTCAAGCGCGCGGCCGGGGCCGTGACGCGGCTGGTGCCGATCCCGCAGCCTCTGCTGATGGTAGGCCCGGGCGCCGCCGAACGGTTGGCCGCCGCGATCGGCGATTTCGGTCACCGCCGGCTGCTCGTCGTCACCGACGCGATGATCGTGCGGCTCGGGCTGCTGGCGCCCCTCACCGCCGCGCTCGAGCGCAGTGGCACCGCGTTCGACGTGTTCGACGAGGTCGAGCCCGACGCGCCGATCCCCGTCGTCGAGCGCGGGCTGCTCGCGCTGCGGCGCCACCGCTGCGACGCCGTGCTCGCGGTGGGTGGCGGCTCGGTGATCGACGCGGCCAAGGTCATCGCGCTGGCGGCGACCAACACGAAGGCGCTGCGCGACCTCGCGGGCTACTTCCGCGGCCTGCACGGCCCGCTGCCGGTCTACGCGGTGCCGACCACCGCCGGCACCGGCTCCGAGGTCACGGTGGCCGCCGTGATCTCCGACCCCGACGCGCAGCGCAAGCTGGTGGTGGCCGACACGCGCCTCGTGCCCGACATGGCCGCGCTCGACCCGACGCTGATGACCGGCCTGCCGCCGGCGGTGACGGCCGCCACCGGGATGGACGCGCTGACGCACGCGATCGAGGCCTACATCAGCCAGTGGGCGACGCCGGCCACCGACCGCCTCGCACTGGCCGCGGTGGGCATGGTGTTCGAGCACCTGCCGCGCGCGTGCGAGCACGGCGACGACCTGCACGCGCGCGAGCGCATGGCGCTGGCATCGACCTACGCCGGCATGGCGTTCACGCGCGCCAACGTCGGCAACGTGCATGCGATCGCGCACCAGCTCGGCGCGCGCTACCACACGCCCCACGGGCTGGCCAACGCGATCGTGCTGCCGCACGTGCTGCGCTTCGCGCTCGAGCCGGCCGCCGCGCGGCTGGCCGCGCTGGCGCGGCGCATCGGCGTGGCCGGCGACGACGGCGACGTTGCGGCGCAGGCGGCGCGCTTCGTCGACGCGGTGCAGGCGCTCGGCGACCGCGTCGGCATCCCGCGCACGCTGGCGGCACTGCGCGACGACGACATCCCGGCGCTCGCGCAGGCCGCGTGCCGCGAGGCCGACCTGAACTACCCGGTGCCGCGCGTGATGAGCCGCGACGACTGCGAAGCGCTGCTGCGCCAGGTGCTGCCGGGCGCCGACGCGCCGGCAGCGCGTCGGCGCGCGGCCATGAAGTCGGCCGCCAAGACCGCAGCGCCGTCGAAGGCTGCAAAGTCCACGAAGGCCACGGGCGCGGCCACGGCGGCCGCCGCCACGAAGACGACGCCGCGCCGCACGGTGCCGCCGGCCGCGCGCCGCTCGCGTGCCCCGGCGGTTGCCCGGTGACATCGGTCGCCGTCCCGGCGCGCGTGCTGGTGCTCGGCGCCAGCGGCTACATCGGCAGCCACCTGGTGCCGCGTCTGGTCGCGCGCGGCCATGCGGTGCGCGCCGCGGCGCGGCGCGTCGACGCACTCGAGGCGCGCGGCTGGCGCGGTGTCGAGACGGTGGCCGCCGACGCACTCGACCCCGCGGGCCTCGACCGGGCGCTGGCCGGCGTCGACGTCGCGTACTACCTCGTGCACTCAATGGCCGCCGGCGCCGACTTCCCGCGGCTGGACCGCGAGGCGGCAGTGAACTTCCGCGACGCCGCCGCGCGCGCCGGCGTCAAGCGCATCGTCTACCTCGGCGGGCTGCAGCCGGCCGGTGCCGGGTCGGCGCACCTGGCTTCGCGCGGCGAGACCGGCGAACTGCTGCGCGCCGGCGCGGTGCCGGTCACCGAGCTGCGCGCGGGCATCGTGATCGGCCCCGGCTCGGCGGCGTTCGAGGTCATCCGCGACCTCGTGTTCCACCTGCCGGTGATGGTCACGCCGACCTGGGTGCGCTCGCGCTCGCAGCCGATCGCACTCGACGACGTGCTCGAGTACCTGCTGCGCGTGCCGCAGCTACCGCAGACCGCCGGCCAGGTCTACGACGTCGGCGGCCCCGAGGTGCTGACCTACGAGCAGCTGATGCGCGAGTTCGCGCGCCAGGTCGGGCGCCGGCCGCTGATCGTGCCGGTGCCGGTGCTCACGCCGAAGCTGTCGTCGTACTGGCTCGACCTCGTCACGGCGGTGCCGGCCAACGTCGCGCGCGCGCTGATCGAGGGCCTCGGCCACGACGTGCTCGCCGACGACGCGGCGATCCGCGCGCTGATCCCGCTCGAACTGCACCGCTGCGGCGGCGCGATCGCCGCGGCGCTGGCCGCCGAGCGCGCGGCGCCCGAGCCGGGCGACGCCGGCCAGCGCTGGGTCGAGGGCTCGATGCTGTACCGCCGCGAGCGCGCCGACTTCGCGTACTACGCCAAGCGCATGACGGCGCACGCCGTGGCCGCCGCGTCGCCCGAGGCCGTGTGGCGCGAAGTCGAGGGCATCGGCGGCGAGCACGGCTACTACTTCCTGAACGCGCTGTGGTCGGCGCGCGGCGCGATCGACTGCTCGTTGGGGGGCAGCGGGCTGCGCCGTGGCCGGCGCGACCCGCAGCGCCTCGCGGTCGGCGACACGGTCGACTTCTGGCGCGTCGTCGCGCTCGAGCCGCCGCAGCGGCTGATGCTGCTGGCCGAGATGAAGCTGCCCGGCGCGGCAGCGCTGGGCTTCGAGGTGCGCGCGCTCGCCCCCCGGCGCACGCGCATCGACGTGACGGCCTACTTCCACCCGGCCGGCGCGCCGGGGCTCGCGTACTGGCACGCGCTGCTGCCGGCGCACGCGGTGATCTTCCCCGGGCTGGCGCGCGCGATCGCAGCGCGCGCCGAAGCGGCCGAGCGCGGCGGTGGTGCCGCGGCGTCGGCCTGACCGCCGCATCGCTGCCCGCCTCGATCGGGCCGTCGCCGGCTCATGGCGGGGCGGCAAGCGCTGCGTGCCCGCGCGCAACGTGTCTTCGCAGAGCAACCCGGCGGCTCTCGGCTCGACGCGCGCCCGCGCGGGCGCACGGCGCGTTGTCGCCACGGCCGCTGTCGGCTCACGCACGCGCAGGTCGATACGTGCGCTGTCGACAGACCTCGACACATTGTCGACAACGTGTCCGCCAGGGCGGGCCTACGCGGCGCTTGCAGTGCTCGCGAACACCGCGCACTGCGTGCCGCGACAACGACTTACGCCGCCCGCACGATCGCGTGAAGGCGTGGCACGGCGGTTGCGTTGAGCTGCGCCGTCCCCTCAACCCCGGAGTGCTGCACCATGGCCACGACCCCCGTACTGATCTCGCCCGCCGAACTGCAGACGATGATGGCCACCGAGCCCGTCGTCGTGATCGACACGCGCGATCCCGAGGCGTACGCCACCGGCCACCTGCCCGGCGCGGTGAACCTGCGCGAGATCTTCACTTATCTCGCGACCTCGACCGCCGAGGGCCTGCAGGCGCTGAAGAGCACGTTCGCCGCGCACTTCGGCGCCGTGGGCCTGTCGGGCGCCGAGACGGCGGTGTTCTACGAGGACGCGCTGAACAACGGCTACGGCCAGTCGTGCCGCGGCTACTTTCTGCTGACCTGGCTCGGCTACCCGAAGATCCGCGTGCTCGACGGCGGCATCAGCGCGTGGAAGGCCGACGGCCTGCCGACATCGACCGAGGCCGTGACGCCGAAGCCGGCCACGTTCCCGGCCGGCCTCGCCGGCGCCGACGTGATGCTGACGAAAGACGACGTGAAGGCCGCGCTCGGGCGCAGCGACGTCACGCTGCTCGACGTGCGCGACGTCGACGAGTGGACCGGCGAGAGCTCGTCGCCCTACGGCCGCGACTTCGCGCCGCGCAAGGGCCGCCTGCCGGGCGCGAAGTGGATCGAGTGGTACCGCTTCATGAAGCCGGGCCCGCACGGCCCGCAGTTCAAGTCGCCGCTCGAGGTGCAGGCCGAGTGCGCGACGGCCGGCATCGCGCCCGACGACACCGTCTACCTCTACTGCTTCAAGGGCGCGCGCGCGTCGAACACGTTCCTCGCGCTCAAGCAGGCTGGCTTCAGTGACGTGCGCATGTACTTCGGCTCGTGGAACGAGTGGTCGCGCGACCCGTCGCTGCCGATCGATGCCACGCCACCGCTCGTCACCAAGGCGCCGTCCGCGATGGCGATGGCCGCCTGAGATTCTTCGCACCCTCCCGACCCACCCCCAGGAGATTTCATGTCCGCCGTGCTCGAACCGACCACCGTCAAGACCTACCTGCGCCCGATCGACCGCGACGGGTTGATGGCCTTCGCCGAGAAGGGCCGCGCCAACCCGAACGCGCGCAGCACGAACAAGGTGCACACCGTCTGCGAGGGGCAGTACCGCACGCTGAGCTACGTCGGCGACCACGCACCCGTCGTCGTCGACGAGCCGCTGCACCTGTTCGGCCAGAACACGGCACCGGCGCCCGGCGAAATCGTGCTGTCGGCGCTCGGCGGCTGCCTCGCGGTGGGCATCACCGCGGTGGCGACGTGGAAGCAGGTCCGGCTGAGCAGGCTCGAGCTGTTCCTCGAGGCCGACATCGGCAACCCTGCCGCGTGGGGCGCCGGCGGCGCCGAGAAACTGCCGCCCGAGATGGGTTTCCAGGCGATCCGCGTCAAGGTCGTCGTCGAGGGCGACGCGCCGCGCGACGTGCTCGACGACATCGTGCAGCGGGCCAACTACTTCTCGCCGGTGGCCAATACGATGCGCAACCCGGTGCCGATGACGATCGCGCTCGCGGAGTGACGACGATGGCCGCCGTGCTCGAACCCACCACGGCGGCCCCGGTCGCCGCGCCTGCCGCTGCGCGGGTCGCCACGCTCGACGCCCTGCCACCGCCGCTCGACGGCGACGCACTGATCGCCGCGGTGCGGCGCGTGGCAGACGGGCCGCTGGCCGCGATCGCCGATGCCGTCGACCGCCGGGGCACGTATCCCGAGGCGGTGCTGCGTGAGCTCGGCCGGCTCGGCGCCTTGCAGTGCCACCACGCCGACCGCGGCCTGCCCGGCGCCTCGGCCGACTACGGCCTCGCGATCCGCGCGATGGCCGAGGTCTCGCGCGTGTGCGGCGCGACCGGCTTCATGACCTGGTGCCACATGGTCTGCGGCCTGTACATGGAGCAGTCGGGCAACCCGGCGCTCGGCGGCGAGGTGCTGCGCCGGCACGGCCGCGCGCTGACGATGGGCGCCACCGGGATGAGCAACCCGATGAAGTCGTTCGCCGGCATCGAGCCCTTCCTGCTGCGCGCGACGCCCGACGGCGACGGCTACCGCGTCAGCGGCACGCTGCCGTGGGTCAGCAACCTCGGCGACGACCACTACTTCGGCGTCGTCGCGCCGGTGGTGGCCGCCGACGGCACGCCGGCGACGACCGACGGCGCGCCGCACGAGATCATGTTCCTCGTCCACTGTGACGCCGACGGCGTCGAGCGCCGCGACTGCCCGAGCTTCTCGGCGATGGAGGGCACCAACACCTGGGCCGTGCGCCTTTCGAACTACCGCGTCGGCCCCGAGCGGCTGCTCGCCGACCCGGCGCGCCCGTACATCGCGCGCATCCGCGGCGCCTTCGTGCTGCTGCAGGCCGGCATGGCGGTGGGCATCACGCAAGGCGCGATCGACTCGATGTGGGCGGTCGAACCGCAGCTCGGCCACGTCAACCGCTTCCTCGACGACCGCCCCGACGCGCTGCAGGCCGAGCTCGACGCGCTGACCGCGCGCGTGATGGCGCTCGCCCGCGACCCGTTCGAGACCGACCCCGAGTTCTTCATCGACGTCCTGGACGCGCGTGCGCACGGTGCCGAGCTGTCGCTGCGCGCGGCACAGTCCGCACTGCTGCACGCCGGCGCGCGCGGCTACCTGATGAGCTCGCCGGTGCAGCGCCGCGTGCGCGAGAGCCACTTCGTCGCGATCGTGACGCCGGCGATCAAGCACCTGCGCAAGGAGATCGCGCGGCTGTCGACACCGCCGATGCCGGCATGAGCGCGACCACGCCACCGGTCGCGCTGCCGGCGTCCAACGACGCGGCGTTCCGCCAGTTCATCTGCCGCGCCTGCGGCTACGTCTACGACGAGGCCCAGGGCGACCCCGACGGCGGCCTGCCGCCGGGCACGCGCTTCGCGGACATTCCCGACGACTGGGCCTGCCCGCTGTGCGGTGTGACGAAGGCCGACTTCGAGCCTTACGTCGCGCCGGCGCTGCCGCGTGCCGCGGCGCCGGTCGCGCACGCCGGCCGCGGCCGGCACGACCCGGGGGTCGTCATCGTCGGCGGCGGGCGCGCCGGCTGGCAGGTCGCTCAGGCACTGCGCGAGCGCGACGCCGCGCTGCCGATCACGCTGGTTGCCGCGTGCAGCGCCGACCTGTACGACAAGCCGACGCTGTCGGTCGCGATCGCACGCGGGCTGGAGCCGCAGCGCATCGTGCGCGAGCGCGCCGCCGATGCTGCGAAGCGGCTGGACGTGAAGCTCGTGACCGAGGCGATCGCGGTGCGCATCGACCCCGTCGCGCGCACGCTGCGCACGACGCGCGGCACGCTGCGCTGGCGCAAGCTCGTGCTCGCGCACGGCGCGGCGCCGCGCCTGCCCGCCGCGCTGCCGCCGCAGCAGGTCTGGCGCGTCAACGACCTCGCGGCCTACCAGCGGCTACGCGACGCGCTCGCGCCGCGGCCGCAGCGCGTCGTGATCGTCGGCGCGGGTCTCGTCGGCTGCGAGCTCGCGAACGACCTCGCGCTCGGCGGGCACGCGGTCACGCTGCTCGACGTGCAGCCGCGGCCGCTCGCCGCGCTGCTGCCCGAAGTCGCGTCGCAGCGGCTGCTCGCCGCGTGGGCGGCGCTGCCGATCACGTTCGTCGGCGGCGTGCAGGTGGCCGGCGTCGAGCCGCTCGCAGACGGCACGCGCCGCGTCGCGCTCGCCGACGGCCGCGCGTTCGGCGCCGACCACGTCGTCGCCGCGACAGGACTGGCCGCACCCGATCGCCTCGCGCGCAGCGCGGAGCTCGCGTTCGACGAGCGCTGCGGCGGCGTCGTCGTCGAGCCGGCGACGCTGCGCACTGCCCACCCCGACATCCACGCGCTCGGCGACTGCGTCGCCGTCGGCGGGCAGGCGAGCCGCTTCATCGAGCCAATCGGCCGCCAGGCGCGCGCGATCGCGGCGGCGATCGCCGGCGACGACGATCCGCTGTCGGCCTACGTCCCGCAATCGGTACCGCTGCGCGTGAAGACGACGTCGCTACCGATCACGGTGCACGGCGCGATCGGCGGCGACGGCGACTGGCGCGTCGTCGCCGACACGCCGCGCGAGTTGCGCATGCAGCGCGTCGGTGCCGCCGGCACCGTGATCGCGACGCTGGTCGCGACCGCACCGGCGGCGGTGCTGCCCCGCGCCGCCTGAACGGCACGCAAGCACGATGGCGCCCCCGGGCGGTGGCGCCGCCTGCCGCTACCAGCCGATCGCCTTCGGCAGCCAGGTGGCGATGCCGGGGAAGGCGAACACCAGCGCGACGCCGATCAGCTGCAGCGCGACGAACGGCATCACGCCGAGGTACAGGTGCCGCGTCGTCACCTGTGGCGGCGCGACGCCTTTGAGGAAGAACAGCGCCCAGCCGAACGGCGGCGTCAGGAAGCTGGTCTGCAGCATCACGGTGACCATCATCGCGAGCCACACGGGGTCGACTCCCGCGGCGGCGAAGATCGGCAGGAACAGCGGCACCGCGATGTAGCTGATTTCGATCCACTCGAGGAAGAAGCCGAGCACGAAGATCAGCGCGAGCATGAACGCGATGTCGGCGCTGGTGCCGCCGGGCAGGAATTCGAAAAGGTCCTCGATCAGCTGCTCGCCGTGCAAGCCGCGGAACGCGAGGCCGAAGACCTGCGCGCAGATCAGGATGAACAGCACCATCGCCGAGATGCGCAGCGTGCCCTGCATCACTTCGCGCAGCACCTGCAGGCTCAGCCGCCGCGCGCCGGCCACCACCACGATGGCACCGAGCGCGCCCATCGACGCGGCCTCGGTCGGCGCCGCGACGCCGCCGATGATCGAACCGAGCACCGCGAACACGAGCGCCAGCGGGGGCAGCGCGACCTTCGTCGCACGCAGCCACAGTTGGCCCATGGGCAGTGCGTCGCGCTCGGCCTTCGGCACTGGCGGCATCGCGGCGGGACGCAGCATCCCGTAGATCACGATCCACGCGCAGTACAGGCCGGCGAGCATCAGGCCCGGGAAGACGGCGGCGGCGAACAGCGTACCGACCGACTGCTGCATGATGTCCGACAGCAGGATCAGCACCAGGCTCGGCGGGATGATCTGCCCGAGCGTGCCCGACGCGCAGATCGCACCGCACGCGACGCCGGGGTCGTAGCCGCGGCGCAGCAGCGACGGCAGCGTCAGCAGCCCGAGCGTGATCACGGTCGCGCCGACGATGCCGGTGGTCGCACCCATGAGCACGCCCACGCCGATGATGCCCAGCGCCATGCCGCCGCGCAGAGCGCCGGCGAGGTGGCCAATGACGTCGAGCAGGTCCTCGGCGAGCTTCGACTTCTCGAGCATCACGCCCATGAAGACGAACAGCGGGATCGCGAGCCACTGGTAGTTCGCGGCGACGCCGTAGATGCGCGCCGGCAGCAGCCCGAACAGCGTTTCGCCGAAGCCGAGGAAGCCGAACACGAAGCCGCTCGCCGCCAGCGTGATGCCCACCGGCACGCCGAGCATCAGCAGCGCGAAGAAGCCGCCGAGCAGGCCGAGCGCGAGCCACTCCTGCGGCGTCATGACCGCCCCGCGCGCGCGAGCCGCAACGCCGCCGTCACCCCCTGCGCCGCGGCCTGCAGCCCGAACAGGCCGAAGCCCAGCGGGATCAGCGCCTTCAGCAGCCAGCGGTGCGTGAGGCCGCCGGGGTCGGGCGAGATCTCGCCTATGGCGTAGCTCTGCTGCACGTAGGGCATCGAGTAGCGGATCACGAGCACCGCGAGCGCCACCGCAAGCAGCGCCGACAGCAGATCGACCGCGGCACGCCCGCGCGGCGCCATGCGCGCGTAGAACACGTCGACGCGCACGTGGTCGCCCTTGAGCAGGGCGTACGTCATGCCGAACAGCACCAGCGGCGCGAGCAGGTGCCACTCGAGCTCCTGCGCCCACACCGAGCCGATGCTGAACGCATAGCGCAGCAGCACGTTGGTGGCCATCAGCAGCACTATGGCCAGCGTGAGCCACGCTGCGCCACGGCCCAGGAGGTCGACGGCGCGCTCGACGGCGGCGACGAAGCCGTTGTCCGGCCCGCGCAGCGGCGCGCCGCCCTCCGGCGTCGTGCCGGCAGGAGGCTGGTCGTTCATCGGGGGGTCAGGCCGTCAGAACCTTCTCGTGGTACTGCCCTTCGCTGTACATGGCCCAGGCGTCGTACTTCTTCTTGTAGGCCATGTACGAGTCGTGCACCTTCTTGGTGAGCGGGTCCTTGGCCGCGGCCTCGGCGAGCACGTCGTTGGTGACTTCGCGCATCCGCTTGAGCACCGACTCGGGCAGCGGGCGCGCGATGACGCCCTGGTTCTTGATCAGGTCGTCCATCGCCTCGGCGTTGTTGCGCTGGCACCAGGCCTCGCTGATCACGTTGCACGCGGCGCAGGCGTTCTCGACGATCGCCTTCAGGTCGGCGGGCAGGCGGTCCCACGCGGCCTTGTTGATCAGCAGCTCCGACACCGTCGCGCTCTCGTGCCACCCGGTCGTGTAGTAGTACTTGGCCGCCTTGTGCAGGCCGAGGCGCCGGTCGAGGAACGGGCCGACGAACTCGGCCGCGTCGATCACGCCGCGCTCGAGTGCCGGGAAGATCTCGCCAGCCGGCAGCAGCTTGACGTCGACGCCGAGCGCCGCATAGACGCGACCCGCGAGACCGGGGATGCGCATCTTCAGGCCCTTGAAGTCGTCGATGCCGCGCACCTCTTTCTTGAACCAGCCGGTCATCTGCACGCCGGTGTTGCCGCACGCCAGGCCCTTGAGCCCGAACGGCGCGTAGACCTCGTCGTAAAGCGCCTGGCCGCCGCCGTCGTAGAGCCAGCCGTTGATGCCCTGGAAGTTGAGCCCGAACGGCACCGCAGTGAAGTACTGCGCCGCCGCCGTCTTGCCGGTCCAGAAGTAGGCGTTGGCGTGGTTCATCTCGACGGTGCCGGCGCGCACGGCGTCGAAGCCCTCGAGCGCCGGTATCAGCTCGCCAGCGCCGAAGACCTGGATCTTGATGCGGCCGTTGGACATGGCCTCGATGCGCCGCGCGAGGTCGGTCGCGCTGCCGGGGCCTTCCATGTAGAACGGCGAGCCCTTGCCGTAGGCGCTCGTCATCTTCCAGTTGAAGGTCTGCTGCGCGTGCGCGACGGCCGGTGCGGCGAGCGCGCCCGCAAGGCCGGCCTGCAGGGCACGGCGGCGTCCGATCGAAGGGGTCATGGTCATCCTCGTCGTGGAGTGAAGCAATGCGAGAGACGATGTCAGCAAAGCGCGTGCCCGGCGATCGCGCGCGCCGGGGAAGAGGGCGCTACAGCCCGAGGCCGCCGAGCCAAGGATGGTCGTCGGGGCAGCGCTGCGCCTCGCCCATCGACGACTGCAGAGACAACGCGAACGCGGTGAAGCCGCTGGGCCCGCGGGGTTGACCCCCGTCGCGCAGCGGCGTGGGGGCGAACCCGGCGACACTGACGACGCGCGCGAAGCGCGTCGTCGTCAGTAGGTCTTGTACGGCAGGAACTTGCCCGACATCGTGATCGACACGCGGTCGCCGGCCGGGTTCGGCTCGCGCTTCAAATCCATCTTGAAGTCGATCGCACTCATGATGCCGTCGCCGAACTCCTCGTGGATCAGCTCCTTGAACGTCGTGCCGTAGACGTTGACGAGCTCGTAGAAGCGGTAGATCAGCGGGTCGGTCGGCACCGCGGTCGGCAGCGACCCCTTGTACGGCACGACCATCAGCCACTTCTTTTCGTCGGGTGTGAGGCCGAAGATCTCGGCGACGACGTCGGCCTGCTCGGCGTTGAGCGTCATCTGGCCGAGGCACGCGGCCGTGACCCACTCCTTGCTCAAGCCGACCTTGGCGGCGACGTCGGCCCACTTCAGGCCCTTCGCCACCTTGGTGGCGACGATCTTTTCGGTGACTTCGAGACGGCTCATCGGGTTCTCTCCTTCGGTCCTCGTGACGGGGATGGGGATGGGGCGGGATCAGGCCACGCGCTGCAGGGCCGGGCGGGCGGCCGGGCGCGGCAACGGGGTGTCGGGCTCGGGCTCGGGGTCGACGCCGGGGTGCACCTCGGGCGGGAACTCGGGCGCCTGGCCGTGCGCCAGCGCTTTCGAGCGGCTGACGAGGAAGTCGACCAGGTGGTTGCGCACCGCGTAGAACAGCGGTTCGTGGTGCAGCGTCGCGCGCTGGCGCGAGCGCGGCAGCGGGTTGCGCACGATCTCGGCGACGCGCGCGCGCGGGCCGTTACTCATCAGCAGGATCGTGTCGGCGAGCAGGATCGCCTCGTCGACGTCGTGCGTGATCATGAACACCGTCTGGTGCGTCTCGGCGCAGATCTTCAGCAGCTCGTCCTGGATCGTGCCGCGCGTGAGCGCGTCGAGCGCGCCGAACGGCTCGTCGAGCAGCAGCATCTTGGGCTGGATCGCGAACGCGCGCGCGATGCCCACGCGCTGCTTCATGCCGCCCGACAGCTGCGCCGGCTTCTTGTCGATCGCGTGCGCCAGGCCCACCATCGCGACGTACCTTTCGACGTGCGCGTCGACCTGCGCGGCACGCCAGTCGGGCCACTTGCTGCGCACCGCGAACGCGATGTTCCGGCGCACCGTCAGCCACGGCATCAGCGCGTGGCCCTGGAACACGACGCCACGGTCCAGGCTAGGGCCCGCGACCTCTCGCCCGTCCATGATCACGGTGCCGGCGCTCGCCGTCTCGAGCCCGGCGAGCACGTTGAGGATCGTCGTCTTGCCGCAGCCCGAGTGGCCGATGATGCAGACGAACTCGCCCTTGGCGATGCCGAAGTTGACACCGTCGAACACCGGCTCGGCGGCACCCGGGTAGGTCTTGGCCAGCCCCTGCACCTGCAGGAACGGACGCGGCGTGGCTTCACTCGACATAGGTCACCGCCTTCTGCATGCGCGCGAACATCGCGTCGAGCCCCATGCCGACGACGCCGATCACGAGGATCGCGAAGATCACGTTCGTCAGCGCGAGGTTGTTCCACTCGTTCCAGACGAAGTAGCCGATGCCGGTGCCGCCGACGAGCATCTCGGCGGCGACGATCACGAGCCACGCGATGCCCATGCTGATGCGCATGCCGGTGAGGATCGTCGGCGCGGCGGCCGGCAGGATCACCTCGAAGGCCTTGCGCAGCGGCCGCACCTCGAGCGTCTTCGCGACGTTGAGCCACTCGCGGCGCACCCCGGCGACGCCGAACGCGGTGTTGATCAGCATCGGCCACACCGAACACACGAAGATCACGAACACGCCCGAGATCGACGAGTCCTTGATCGTGTACAGCGCCAGCGGCATCCACGCCAGCGGCGAGATCGGCTTGAGCACCTGGATGAACGGGTCGAGCGCGCGGTACAGCAGCGGGCTCATCCCGATCACGAAGCCCAGCGGGATCGCGACCAGCGCCGCGATCGCGAAGCCGGCGGCGACGCGCCCGAGCGAGTGCGCGAGCTGCACACCGATGCCCTTGTCGTTCGGGCCGTTGTCGTAGAACGGGCGCGAGAGCTGCTCGACGATGGTCTCGCCGAGCTGCGCTGGCGTCGGAAAGCCACTGCTCCTGGTCTGCGTGCCGGCGGCGAGCGCCGACACGTCCTTACCCATCAGCTTGGCGTACTCGATCTCCTCGGCGGTCAAGGTCACCGCCGGCCCGGCGATGGTGGTCGGCTTCGTGGCGAGGTGCCAGATCCCGAGAAGCGTCAGCAGGATCAGCAGCGAGAGCATCGCCGCCCGCAGCGATTGCGTGCGCGTGGTCGTCATCGCCGTGTCCGCTCAGGCCATGCGGTGGATCGGGAAGCTCTTCAGGTAGTCGGCCGGCTTGGCCGGGTCGAACTCCCTGCCCATCACCTTGAACTTCTTGTAGGCGCCGTCGGGCACCGGCTGGCCGAGTTCCTTCATGTACTTCTTCGCGTCGGTCAGCAGGAACACCTTCTCGGCCACCTGGCGGTAATTCACGTCGCCCTTCAGGTAGCCCCACCGCTGCATCTGCGTGAGCATCCACACGGCCATGCTCTGCCACGGCACCGGGTCGAAGTCGGCGCGCTCGGGCACGTTGCGCACGTTGCCCAGTCCGTCGGCGAAGCGGCCGGTCAGCACCTGCGACACGACCGCCTCGGGCTGGTTCAGATACTGCGTCGGGCTGATCACCTTGGCGATCAGTTCGCGGTTCTTTGCCTCGCGCGCCATGGCGGCGGCGGTCAGCACGGCGCGGAACAGCGCAGCGTAAGTGGCCGGGTTCTGCTGGATGAACGATTCGCTCAGCCCGAACGCGCAGCAGGGGTGGCCGTCCCAGATCTCGCGCGACAGGATGTGGATGAAGCCGACTTCGTCGAACACGGCACGCTGGTTGAACGGGTCGGGTCCGAGAAAGCCGTCGATGTTGCCGGCGCGCAGGTTGGCGACCATCTCGGGCGGCGGCGTGACGCGGATCTGAACGTCGGTGTCGGGGTTCAGGCCGTGCTCCGCGAGGTAGTAGCGCAGCAGGAAGTTGTGCATGCTGTAGTCGAACGGCACGGCAAACCGAAAGCCCTTCCACGTCTTCGGATCGCGGCGGTCCTTGTGCTTGACGTGCAGCGTGATCGCCTGGCCGTTCGTGTTCTGGATCGTCGCCACGTTCATCGGCGTCTGTGTCGAGCCGAGACCCAGCGAGATCGCCAGAGGCATCGGCGACAGGAAATGCGTCGCGTCGTACTCGTTGTTGAGGATCTTGTCGCGTATCAGCGCCCAGCCCGCCGTCTTCATCAACTGCACGTTCAGGCCCTGCTGGCGGTAGAAACCCAGCGGGTCGGCCATGATCAGCGGGCTCGCGCAGGTGATCGCGATGAAGCCGACCTTCAGATCCTTCTTCTCGGGCGCCTTCTTCTCCTGCGCCATCGCCTGCAGCGATGCGACTGGCAGCACGCTGGCGATCGCCGCCATCGCGGTGCGGCGTCCCACCGCCTTCAGGAACGCGCGGCGGATCGGCTCGCGCGGGAACAGCGCCTTGACGAGCGCCGCCTCGATGAACTCGCGGCCGAGCTGCTCCTCACTCACCGGCGCCGGTGGAGCCTGCATGGCATTCGCCGCATCGGCCGTCGCGACGGCCTTGCCATGGTCCTGTGGCGCGTGGTCTTCACCGCACGCGCAGCGCAGCATCAGCGGCCGGTCGGCGTCGTACGGGTCGTAGGCAGTGGGGCGCTCGTCGCTCATGACAACTCCTGGCAATCGTGGGGACGATCGTAGAAAGCAAGCGCCGTGCACACCATCGCGGCAGCGGTGAATCCGCTGTCGTGCACCCGCCGACGGTTTGTAGTGCTGGCCCTACAAGCCACCTCAGCTGCGCACCATCGGCAGCGACGACAGGTACTGCTCGGGCCGTGCCGGATCGAAGGTTTGCCCCAGGATGGTGTGCGTGCGCATCGTCGTGGCGGGCGGCTGGAAGCCGAGCTCGGCCATGAGCTTCTGCGCGTCGGTGGCGAGAAACACGCGCCGCGCGATCTGCGCGTAGTCGACGTCGCCACTGACGTAGCCCCAGCGCTTCATCTGCGTGAGCATCCACACCGCCATCGAGTGCCACGGGAACGGGTCGAAGTCGATGCGCGTGGGTACGTTGCGCACGTTGCCCAGGCCGTCGGCGAAGCGTCCGAGCAGCACCTGCTCGAGCACAGCCGGCGGCTGGTTCAGGTAGTTCGGCCCGGCGAGCGCCTCGGCGACGGCCTTGCGGTTGGCCGGCTGCGAGCAGTGCATCGCCGAGCGCACCATCGTGCGGAACAGCGCGGCGAACGTGTTCGGCAGCTCGCGCGCGAACTTCTCGGTGGCGACGAACGCGCAGCAGGGGTGGCCGTCCCAGATCTGGCTCGTCAGCATGTGGATGAAGCCGACGCCGTCGACGACGGCACGCTGGTTGAATGGCTCGGCGACGATGAAGCCGTCGATGTTGCCCGAGCGCAGGTTCGCCACCATGTCGGGAGGTGGCATCACGCGCAGCTGCACGTCGCGGTCGGGGTCGATGCCGTTGGCCGCGAGGTAGTGCCGCAGCAGATAGTTGTGCATCGAGTGGTCGAACGGGATCGCGAAGCGCATCCCCTTCCACGTCTTCGGGTCGCGCCGGTCCTTGTGCTGGATGCCCAGCGTGATCGCGTTGCCGTTGATGTTGTCCATCGCCGGCATCACCATCGGCGTGCCGGTGGAGCCCAGCCCGAGCGTGATCGCCAGCGGCATTGGCGACAGCATCTGCGACGCGTCGAACTCGCCGGCCAGCGTCTTGTCGCGGATGACGGCCCAGCCCGCCGTGCGCTGCAGCGACACCTGCAGCCCCTCCTGCGCGTAGAACCCGAGCGGGTCGGCAGCGACGATCGGCGTCGCGCAGGTGATCGGCAGGAAGCCGATGTTCAGGTTCTTCTTCTCGGGCGGCTTCCTCTCCTGCGCCATGGCCTGCAGCGACGCGAGCGGCACCACGCTGGCGATCGCCGCCATCGCGGTGCGCCGGCCCACCGCCTTCAGGAACGCGCGCCGCAGCGGCTCGTGCGGGAACAGCGCCTTGACGAGCGTCGCTTCGACGAGGTCGCGCCCGACCCGCTCTTCGTCGAGCGCCGCCGCCGCGACGGCAGTGGCCGGCGTGGCGCAGCGTGCGTGGTCCTTCGGTGCGTGGTCGCCGCCGCACGCGCAGCGCAGGCGCAGCGGGCGGTCGGCGTCGTACGGGTCGAGGGCAGCATTGCGGTCGGTGTCCATCGCAGCTCCAACCAGGTCGATGGCCCATCGTAGGAAGCGCCCGCCGCGCGGACCATCGCGCCGGCAATGAAGTCGGCGTCGCCGCGCCGACGACACCGCGTAGGGCTGGCCCTACATCGCGCACACGGCGCGGTCAGACCGACTGCAGCTCCTGCCGCACCGCGTACAGCGCGAGCTCGACGTCGTTGCGCGCGCCGGTCTTCTCGAGGATGCGCGCACGGTACGTGCTCACGGTGTTCGGCGACAGCACGAGCTGCTCGGCGATCTCGCCGACGCTGCGCCCGGCGGCGAGCAGGCGGAACACCTGGTACTCGCGGTGCGACAGCTGCTCGTGCGCCGGCCGGCTCGCGCCGGCGCCGAGCGCGGTGGCGAGCTGCTCGGCGATCGCCGGCGTGATGAACAGCCCGCCGCCGGCGACCTTGCGGATCGCCTCGATCATCTGCTCCGAGTCGGCGCTCTTGTTCAGGTAGCCGGACGCGCCGAGCTTGAGGCTGCGCACCGCGTACTGGCGGTCGGGGTAGGTGCTGAGCATCAGGACCGCCAGCTTCGCGAACTCGCTCTTCAGCGCCTTGAGCACGTCGAGGCCATCGCGCCGAGGCATCGCGATGTCGAGCAGCACGACGTCGGGCAGCGTGCCGTCGGCGGCGGCGCGGCGCACCCACGCCAGCGCATCGGGGCCGTCGGCGGCCTCGCCGGCAAGCTCGATGTCGCTCGCGTCGGCGAGGATCTGCTTGATGCCCTGCCGCACGATCAGGTGGTCGTCGCAGATCAGCACGCGGATCATGTCGCGGTCTCCTCGATCGGCATCACGAGCCGCACGCGCGTGCCCTGGCCGGGGGCACTGTCGATCGTCAGCCGACCGCCGAAATGGCGCGCGCGCTCGCGCATGCCCATCACGCCGTAGCTGCGCGGGTGGCTCAGCGCGTCGGGCGCGGCGCCGACACCGTCGTCGCGCACCTCGATGTACAGCACCGGCCCTGGCGGCGGATCGACGTCGATGCGGATCCACACGTGCCGGGCGCGCGCGTGGCGCGCGACGTTGCTCAGGATCTCCTGGAAGATGCGGAACACCGCGGTGGCCTGCCCGCCCTGCGGCGCGACGGCACCGGCCGGCACGACGACCTGGATGTCGGCGTCGAGCTCGGCGCTGCCGGCGAACTCCTGCGCCTGCCACTCGAGCGCGGCCCACAGCCCCTGGTGGTCGAGGATGCTCGGGCGCAGGTCGGTGATGATGCGCCCGACGTTGTCGACCGCGGTGTCGATCAGCCGCCCCATGCCGTGGCACTTCGCAGCCAGTGCCGGGCGGTCGTCGAGGCGGCGCGCCAGCCAGTCGACATCCATCTTCAGCGCCACCAGCAGCGAACCGAGCTCGTCGTGGATCTCGCGCGCGATGCGCGTGCGCTCGTCCTCGCGCACGGTCTCGGAATACGCGGCGAGCTCGCGCAGCTGGCCGAGCGCGGCCGACAGCTCGGCCGTGCGCTCGGCCACACGCTTTTCGAGTTCGTCGCGTGCCTGGCGCAGCAGCTCCTCGCCGCGCTTGCGCTCGGTGATGTCGACGAAGGTCACGACGGCGCCGATGAGCCTTCCGTCCTGCACGATCGGGTATGACGAGTACTCGGCCGGAAACGACGTCCCGTTGGCACGCCACAGCACCTCGGTGTCGATGCGGCACGGAAGCCCCTGGCGGAAGGCGTTGAAGATCGGGCAGTCGTGCTCGGGGTATGGCGAGCCGTCGGCGCGCCGGTGGTGGATCAGGTCGTGCATGTTGCGGCCGAGCACCTCTTCGGTGCGCCAGCCGAGCATGCGCGCACCAGCACGGTTGATGAAGGTGCAGCGACCGGCGTCGTCGATGCCATAGATGCCGTCACCGGTCGACTCGAGCAGCAGCGACAGACGCTCGTACCAGCCGTCGGCGTGCACAGGCAGCGCGGCAGGCGCGGGGGCGGCGTCGTGGACACTGGACATCAGCGACGGTTCGGGAGGGGCAGGATTCGCTGGCACGACTGGGACACCCCGGTGCAAGGTGCGTACCAGTGCCGCGCGCCATCGATCCCGGCCCAGGGCTTGCGCCATCCGTGCCCGGCTTCCTCGGGTATCGCGTCACTTCGACCTGCCGCGCAACGCCGACTCGACGCGCGGCCACAGCACGTTCAGCGCCAGCCCCAGCATCACGAGCGCGGCGGCGACGAGCTTCCACGCCGGCAGCGCCTCGCCGAGCCACCACGCCGACGCCGCCATCCCGAACACCGGCACGCCAAGCGCCAGCGGTGCCACGGTGGCTGCCGCGTGGCGCGCGAGCAGCCAGCCCCACGCCGCGTAGCCGAACAGCGTGTTGCCCAGCGCCTGCCACGCCACCGCCAGCCAGGTCGCGCCGTCGGCGCCGCGCACGCCCTCGACGATCGCGGCCGGCCCCTCGAACACGAGCGACAGCGCGAGCAGCGGCGGCAGCGCGAACGCGCTCGACCACACCATGTAGCCGAGCATGTCGACGCGCCCGGCGCGCCGGCCGACGAGGTTGCCGCCGGCCCAGCTCGCCGCGGCGGCGAGCACCAGCGCCAGCCCGAGCGGCGTCGCGCTCGCGTCGCCCTGCCACGCGATCAGCGCGAGCCCCGCGGCGGCGCAGCCGAGTCCGAGCCATTGCACGCGGCGCACGCGCTCGCCACCGAGCCACGCCGCCAGCCCGATCGTGAAGAAGACCTGCGTCTGGATCACGAGCGAGGCCAGCCCGGGCGAGATGTGGGCCGTCATCGCGAAGAACAGCAGCCCGAACTGGCCGGCGCCGATCAGCACGCCGTACGCGGCGAGCTGCGACCACGGCACCGGCGGGCGCACGATCACGAGCGCCGGCGCGAACGCGAGCGCGAAGCGCAGGAACGCGAGGAACAGCGGCGGCAGGTGCGCCAGCGCGGCCTTGATGACGACGAAGTTGCTGCCCCACACGGCGACGACGACCAGCCCCAGCAGCAGGTGCCGCCACGGCAGCACCGGCGCGGGGGCGCCGCGTGCGTCAGCCACGCCGCGCGCGCAGGTGCGCCAGCGGCAGCGCGCCGCCGGCCTTGACCTCGCCGAGCGAGAAGCGCGTGTGGATGTCCTTCACGTTCGGCAGGTTCAGCAGCGTGTCGACCGAGAAGTGGGCATACGCGTCGAGGTCGGTGGCCATCACCTGCAGCTCGAAGGTGCCGCTGCCGCTGACGTAGTGGCAGGCGACGACTTCGGGCAGCGCGCGGATCGCCGCTTCGAGCTCGCGCATCGCGGCGCCGCTGGCGCGCTCGGTGTCGACGCGCACGAACGCGAGCACGCCCAGCCCGATGCGGCGGCGGTCGATCTCGGCGCGGTAGCCGGTGATGTAGCCCTGCTCCTCGAGCCACTTGACGCGCCGCCACGTCGGCGCGGCCGACAGCCCGATGCGCGACGCCAGCTCGGCGTTCGACAGCCGCGCGTCGCGCTGCAGCTCGGCCAGGATCGCGATGTCGTAGCGGTCGAGGTCGGGGCCGTGCGCCGCCTCGGCACCGTCACCCGGGGGCGGCCTTCTGGTTTTCCCTGATTCGGCGATCGGCGATGACATTGATTCGTGAAACTCGGCGACAGAGCAAGATCGATGCGCCCATCATGCCCTGGAAAGCACGAATAGAAAACACCTGTCGGCGCCGCGCTCCTACACTGGCACGCAGCCGCGGCGGGGTCACGAGCCTCGCGCGCGAACGCCGCACCGACCCCCCACCGACGGAGTCCGCCCGATGAATGCACCGCTGCCCGAATCGATCCGCAAGGCGCTCGAGAGCGTCACGCTCGAGGACAAGTACACCCTCGACCACGGCCGCGCCTTCATGAGCGGGGTGCAGGCGCTCGTACGGCTGCCGATGCTGCAGCGCCAGCGCGACGCGATGGCGGGGCTGAACACGGCGGGCTTCGTCAGCGGCTACCGTGGCAGCCCGCTCGGCGGCTACGACCAGGCGCTGTGGCAGGCCAAGAAGCACCTCGCGGCGAACCACGTCGTGTTCCAGCCCGGCGTCAACGAGGAGCTCGCCGCCACCGCGGTGTGGGGCACACAGCAGCTCGACCTGTTCCCGTCCTCGAAGAAGTACGACGGCGTGTTCGGCATCTGGTACGGCAAGGGCCCGGGGGTGGACCGCTGCTCCGACGTGTTCAAGCACGCCAACATGGCCGGCACCGCGAAGCACGGCGGCGTGATCGCGGTGGCCGGCGACGACCACGTCGCCAAGAGCAGCACCGCGGCGCACCAGAGCGACCACATCTTCAAGGCCTGCGGGCTGCCGGTGTTCTTCCCGAGCAACGTGCAGGACATCCTCGACATGGGGCTGCACGCGTTCGCGATGAGCCGCTTCGCCGGCGTGTGGACCGGCATGAAGACGATCCAGGAAGTCGTCGAGTCGGCGTCGTCGGTCGTCGTCGACCCCGAGCGCGTGCGCATCGTGCTGCCCGAGGACTTCGTGATGCCCGCCGGCGGCGTGCACATCCGCTGGCCCGACGCGCCGCTGGACCAGGAAGCGCGGCTGATGGACTACAAGTGGTACGCCGCGCTCGCCTACGTGCGTGCAAACCGGCTCAACCACAACGTCATCGAAGGGCCGAACGACCGCTACGGCATCATCGCCAGCGGTAAGGCGTTCAACGACACGCGCCAGGCGCTCGCCGACCTCGGGCTCGACGACGACACCTGCCGGCAGCTCGGCATCCGGCTGCACAAGGTCAACGTCGTGTGGCCGCTGGAAGCGACGATCACGCGCGACTTCGCCACCGGGCTGCAGGAGATCCTCGTCGTCGAGGAGAAGCGCCAGGTCATCGAGTACCAGCTCAAGGAGGAGCTCTACAACTGGCGCCCCGACGTGCGGCCGAACGTGCTCGGCAAGTTCGACGAGCCCGAAGGCGACTTCTCGGGTGGCGAGTGGGCGATGCCGAACCCGAGCCAGAACTGGCTGCTGCGCGCCAAGGCGGATCTCACGCCGTCGATCATCGCGAAGGCGATCGCGAAGCGGCTGAAGAAGATGGGCGTGAGCGCCGACATCGCCGCGCGCATGGACGCGCGCATCGCCGTCATCGAGGCCAAGGAACGCGCGATGGCGGCCACCACCGTCACGACCGGCGACCGCATCCCGTGGTTCTGCAGCGGCTGCCCGCACAACACCAGCACGCGCGTGCCCGAGGGCTCGCGCGCGGCGGCCGGCATCGGCTGCCACTACATGGCGGTGTGGATGGACCGCAGCACCGTCACGTTCAGCCAGATGGGCGGCGAAGGCGTCAGCTGGGTCGGCCAGGCGCCGTTCACGACCGACAAGCACCTGTTCGCCAACCTCGGCGACGGCACCTACTACCACTCGGGGCTGCTCGCGGTGCGCCAGAGCGTGGCCGCCGGCGTCAACATCACCTACAAGATCCTGTTCAACGACGCGGTCGCGATGACGGGCGGCCAGCCGGTCGACGGCACGATGCGCGTGCCCGAAATGACGCGCGAGCTCGACGCCGAAGGCGTCAAGAAGATCGTCGTCGTCACCGACGAGCCGGACAAGTACGACGACGCCGGCGTGAGGCAGCGGCTCGCTGCCGGCGTCACGGTGCGCCACCGCGACGAGCTCGACGCCGTGCAGCGCGAGCTGCGCGAGATCGCCGGCTGCACCGTGCTGATCTACGACCAGACCTGCGCCACCGAGAAGCGCCGCCGCCGCAAGCGCGGCACGATGGAAGACCCGGCCAAGCGCGTCGTCATCAACGAGCTGGTGTGCGAAGGATGCGGCGACTGCGGCGAGCAGAGCAACTGCCTGTCGGTCGAGCCGCTCGAGACCGAGTTCGGCCGCAAGCGGCGCATCAACCAGAACACCTGCAACAAGGACTTCTCCTGCGTCAAGGGCTTCTGCCCGAGCTTCGTCACCGTCGAAGGCGGCAGCTTGCGCAAGCCGAAGAAGGAGACGAAGGCCGACCCGTTCGCGCTGCCGCCGATCCCCGAGCCGGTGCTGCCGGCGGCCGAGACGGCTTACGGCATCGTCGTTGCCGGCGTCGGCGGCACCGGCGTGATCACGATCGGCCAGCTGCTCGGCATGGCCGCGCACCTCGAGGGCAAGGGCGTCGTCACGCAGGACTCGGCCGGCCTCGCGCAAAAGGGCGGCGCGACGTGGAGCCACGTGCAGATCGCCAACCGCCCCGAGGCGATCTACACGACGAAGGTCGACACCGCGAAGGCCGACCTCGTGATCGGCTGCGACGCGATCGTCACCGCCGGCAAGACGACGCTCGGCGCGATCGCGAAGGGCCGCACCTACGTCGCGGTCAACACGCACGGCACGCCGACCGCCGCGTTCGTGCACCAGCCCGACTGGCAGTTCCCGGGCGCGAACTGCGAAGCCGCGCTGCGCGCGGCGGCCGGCGACACCCTCGTCGGCGCGTTCGACGCCGAGGAAGTCGCGGTAGCCCTGCTCGGCGACAGCATCTTCACCAACCCGCTGATGCTCGGCTACGCGTGGCAGCAGGGGCGCGTGCCACTGACGCAGGCGTCGCTGCTGCGCGCGATCGAGCTCAACGGCGTGCAGGTCGAGGCCAACAAGGCCGCGTTCGAGTGGGGCCGCCGCTGCGCGCACGACCTCGCCGCGGTGCGCGCACTCTTCAAGGGCGCGCAGGTGATCGAGTTCGTCAGGCGGCCGTCGCTCGACGAGATGGTCGCCCGGCGCGTCGAGTTCCTCACCGGCTACCAGAACGCCGCCTACGCCGCCGACTACAAGGCGTTCGTCGACAAGGTGCGCGCCGCCGAGGCGCCGCTCGCCTCGACGGGCCTGACCGAAGCGGTCGCGCGTTACCTGTTCAAGCTGATGGCGTACAAGGACGAGTACGAAGTCGCCCGCCTGCACACCGACCCGGCGTTCGTCGCGAAGATCGCCTCGATGTTCGAAGGCGACTTCAGGCTCGTGCACCACCTCGCGCCGCCGCTGCTCGCGAAGACCAATGCCAAGGGCGAACTCGTCAAGCGGCCGTTCGGGCCGTGGGTGCGCACGGCGTTCGGCGTGCTCGCGAAGCTCAAGGGCCTGCGCGGCACCGTGCTCGACCCGTTCGGCCGCACCGAGGAACGGCGCACCGAGCGTGCGCTGATCGGCGAGTACCGCGCGTGCATCGACGAGCTGCTGCAGGGCCTGACCGCCGAGCGGCTCGCGCTCGCGGTCGAGATCGCCCGCATCCCCGAGGAGATCCGCGGCTACGGCCACGTCAAGGCACGCCACCTGAAGGCCGCGCGCGCGAAGTGGGACGCGCTGATGGCGCGCTGGCGCGGACAGCCGGCCGGCACCGCGGTGGCACGCGCCGCCTGAACGGCGCTCGCGAGCGGCTGCCGGTGGGCGACCGCGACTGGTGCTGCATCGACGCGGCGCGCCGGCGGCGCGTGCCGCGCGTGCCGCTGTTCGTCGGGAGCGACGACACCCCGGTCGGCTCGGTCGCCCGCGCGCACCTCGAGGCGCTCGGCCGCTGGCCCACGCTCATCGACGTCGCGCCCGACGCGGTGCGGCTGCGTGCGGTGCCCGACCTCGACGCGCGGCTCGACGAGGTGCACGCCGCGCTGCGCGACGACGGGTGGATCCGCGCGTGGCGCGACGAGCGCTTCACGCTGTGGCAGCCGCGCACGATGCGCGCCTTGGCGGCGATCGAGCGCGCGGCGGCGCGCTTCTGGGGCACGCTGACGCTGGGCGCGCACGCCAACGGCTACGTCGCCGACGACAGCGGCCGCCCGCGGGCGCTGTGGATCGCGCAGCGCTCGCCGCACAAGCCCACCGACCCGGGCAAGCTCGACAACCTCGTCGGCGGCGGCGTGCCGCACGGCCAGTCGCCGTTCGACGCGCTGGTACGCGAGGGCTGGGAAGAAGCCGGGCTCGACGCGGCGACGATGGCCGCCGCGCGCCCGGGGCGCGTGATCGTGCTCGATTGCGACATCGCCGAAGGGCTGCAGCACGAGCACCTGCACGTGTGGGACCTGCCGCTGCCGCGCGACGTGATGCCGCGCAACCAGGACGGCGAAGTCGCCGCGCTGCGCCTCGTGCCGGTCGACGAGGCGCTCGCGCTCGCCGCCACTGGCGCGATGACGGTCGACGCCGCACTGGCGACGCTCGACTTCGCGCTGCGCCACCGCCTGCTCGACGCGGCGCAGCACGCCCGGCTGGCCGAGCGCGCCGCCTCGCTGTGGCGCACCGGCGACGCAGCCGCCTGACCCCTCGTGCGTCGCGCCGCCCGCCGCGGTCTGGCCGCAGCGCCCCCGGCGCGCATGCGCCCGCAGCGCGCGTCAATCTGACGCGTTGGACCGCCCTGGGGCTTGCGTGCCGCACGGGTAAGACCCAGTTGTGGGGCCGGCGGGCGGCCTCGATAGTCCAGCCCCACCATCGTCTCGGACCGCTTCGGCGCCGCCGGCGCTCACCGGCCGCGCCCCTTTCCGCTATCGACACACGCACGGAGACCCCGATGAGCGAACGCCAATCCCCCGCCCAAGCCAAGACCAAGTCCCGCCGCCGCTTCCTCGGCACCGCCGGTGTCGCCGGCGCCGCCGCGATGGCCGCGCCGATGACGGCCGTCGCGCAGACGACGACGCTGCGCTTCCAGAGCACGTGGCCGGCGAAGGACATCTTCCACGAGTACGCCAACGACTTCGCGAAGAAGGTCAACGACATGGCGGGCAACCGCCTGAAGATCGAGGTGCTGCCCGCCGGCGCGGTCGTGCCGGCGTTCCAGCTGCTCGAGGGTGTGGCCAAGGGCACGCTCGACGGCGGCCACGGCGTCGTCGCGTACCACTACGGCAAGAACTCGGCGCTCGCGCTGTGGGGCTCGGGCCCGGGCTTCGGCATGGACCCGAACATGCTGCTCGCGTGGCACTACTACGGCGGCGGCAAGGCGCTGCTCGACGAGATCTACAAGAGCCTGAACCTCGAGGTCGTCTCGTTCCTGTACGGCCCGATGCCGACACAGCCGTTCGGCTGGTTCAAGAAGCCGATCGCGAAAGTCGAGGACCTCAAGGGCACCAAGTTCCGCACCGTCGGCCTCGCGGTCGACATGTACACCGCGATGGGCGCCGCGGTGAACCCGCTGCCCGGCGGCGAGATCGTGCCGGCGCTCGACCGCGGCCTGATCGACGGCGCCGAGTTCAACAACGCGACGTCCGACCGCATCCTCGGCTTTGCCGACGTCGTCAAGAACTGCATGCTGCAGAGCTTCCACCAGAGCACCGAGCAGTTCGAGATCCTGTTCAACAAGGGCAAGTACGACGCGCTGCCCGCCGAGCTGAAGGCCGTCATCGACTACGCGGTGCAGGCGGCGAGTGCCGACATGAGCTGGAAGGCGATCGAGCGCAACTCGCAGGACTACATCGAGCTGAAGAAGGCCGGCGTCAAGTTCTACAAGACGCCCGACGCGATCCTGCGCGCGCAGCTGGCGGCGTGGGACGACATCATGAAGAAGAAGTCGGCCGAGAACCCGATGTTCAAGAAGGTGCTCGACAGCCAGCGCGCGTTCGCCGAGCGTGCCGGCGCGTGGCAGAACGACTACCTGGTCGACTTCAAGATGGCGTGGAACCACTACTTCCGCCGCCGCAGCTGATAATCAACGCCCACCCTGCGGGGGGCCACCGCTGCTGCAAGGCCGGTGGCCCTTCGCGTTTGCGGCGCTTTGCGAGGTGCGCCGCGACCGACGAGGACTTCCGATGCAAGCGCTCCTGTTGCGGGTCGACCGCCTGTCGACCTGGATCGGCCAGGCCTTCGCCTGGCTCATCGTCGCACTCACGCTGATGATCACCTGGGAGGTGTTCTCGCGCTACGTGCTCAACGACCCGCACGACTGGGCGCTCAATGCCCAGATCATGATGTACGGCACGCTGTTCATGATGGCCGGCGCGTACACGCTGGCCAAGGGCGGACACGTGCGCGGCGACGTGCTGTACGGCTTCTTCCGCCCGCGCACGCAGGCGACGATCGACCTCGTGCTGTACGTCGTGTTCTTCCTGCCCGGCATCGTCGCGCTCACCTGGGCCGGGTGGAGCTACTTCCAGGATTCGCTCGCGATCCGCGAGAAGACGTTCTCGGCCACGCCGCTGCCGCTGTACCCGTTCAAGTTCATCATCCCGTTCGCCGGCGCGCTGCTGCTGCTGCAGGGGGCGGCCGAGATCGTGCGCTGCGTGATCTGCCTGCGCGATGGCCACTGGCCCTCGCGCGAGCACGACGTCGAGGAGGTCGACGTCGACAAGCTCAAGGAGATGGTCCACGTCAAGGACGAGGACATCGCCGCGCTCGACCGGTTCGTCGTCGAACACGAGCACAAGTCGGGAGCCGCACGATGAAGCTGCGCAAGGAGTTGTGGTTCGGCTTCACGCTGATGGCGGTCATCGTCGCCGGCGCGGTCGCGCTGGTGCTCGGCGCCGACGAGATGACCAACGGCCACTACGGCCTGCTGATGCTCGCGCTCGTCGTCGTCGCGATCATGCTCGGCTTCCCGACCGCGTTCACGCTGATGGGCATGGGCATCATCTTCACGTTCTTCGCCTACCACTCGGGCGGGCAGAGCGTGGCCGGCGCCGTCAAGCAGACGCTGGACCTGATGGTGCAGCGCGCGTTCTCGGTGATGAGCAACGACGTGCTGATCTCGATCCCGCTGTTCGTCTTCATGGGCTACCTGGTCGAGCGCGCGAACCTGATCGAGAAGCTGTTCAAGAGCCTGCACCTGTCGATGGCGCGCGTGCCCGGATCACTCGCGGTGGCGACCCTCTTCACCTGCGCGGTGTTCGCGACCGCCACCGGCATCGTCGGTGCGGTCGTCACGCTGATGGGGCTGCTCGCGTTCCCGCAGATGCTCAAGGCCGGCTACGACGTGCGCGTGTCGGCCGGTGCGATCACCGCCGGCGGCTGCCTGGGCATCCTGATCCCGCCGTCGGTGCTGCTGATCGTCTACGGCGCCACGGCCGGCGTGTCGGTCGTGCAGCTGTACGCCGGCGCGTTCTTCCCCGGGCTGATGCTCGCCGGGCTGTACGTCGTCTACGTGATCCTGGTCGCCAAGCTCAAGCCGAGCCTGATGCCGCCGCTGACGGCCGAGGAACGCCACGTGCCCCTGCCCGCGCTGACGCAGAAGATCGCCGACGCGGTGTCGAACACCGCGCTGCCGGCGCTGCTGCGCGCGCTCAAGGGCGCGCGCAACGTCGACGTGCCCACCGGCTACCTGCTGCGCCAGCTCGGCGTCGCGCTGCTGCCGGCGCTGCTGTTCGCGCTCGTCACCGCGTGGAGCTGGCACCTGAACACCGCACCGGCCAAGGCCGAGGCGGCAATCGAGGGGCTCGAGGAGATGGGCTTCGGCGGCAGCTCGTCGCCGGGCGGCCTGGCCGAGCCGCGCGATGAGGGCGGGCTCGCCGAACCGCCGGGCGACGCGTCCGACGGCGACCTGGCCGAGCCGCCGGGCAGCGAGGCGGCAGCCTCCGAGCCGGCCGCGCCCGGCGACGACGTGCAGGAGCCGCCGGGCGTGGCCGATGCCGCCGCCAGCGCCGGGCGCACGCCGCCGACCACCGGCTGGTGGATCGGCGCCGGCGTCGGTGCGCTGGCGCTCGTGGCGTTCTACGCGCTGCTGACGTTCCAGCGGCTCGAGATCTTCAAGATGCTGCTGTCGAGCTTCTTCCCGCTGCTGGTGCTGATCCTCGCGGTGCTCGGCTCGATCGTGTTCGGCCTGGCCACGCCGACCGAGGCGGCGGCGGTCGGGGCCTTCGGCGGCTTCCTGCTCGCGGTGGCCTACAAGCAGTTCAACGCGACGGTGCTCAAGGAGTCGGTGTTCCTGACCGCGAAGACGAGCGCGATGGTGTGCTGGCTGTTCGTCGGCTCGGCGATCTTCTCGGCGGCGTTCGCACTGCTCGGCGGGCAGGAACTCGTCGAGCAGTGGGTGATGGGCCTGAACCTGAGCAAGACGGAGTTCCTGATCCTCAGCCAGGTCATCATCTTCATCCTCGGCTGGCCGCTCGAGTGGACGGAGATCATCGTCATCTTCATGCCGATCTTCATCCCGCTGCTCGACAACTTCGGCGTCGACCCGCTGTTCTTCGGCCTGCTCGTTGCGCTGAACCTGCAGACCGCGTTCCTGAGCCCGCCGGTGGCGATGAGCGCGTTCTACCTGAAGGGCGTCAGCCCGCCGCACGTGACGCTGAACCAGATCTTCGCCGGCATGCTGCCGTTCATGGGCATCCAGGTCATCGCGATCGTGCTGCTGTACCTGTTCCCGGGCATCGGCCTGTGGCTGCCGCAAGTGCTCTATGGCCGCTGACGCGGCGGCGCTGACGGCGCTCGAGGCGCGCGAGCGCCTGCGCGCCGGCACACTGACGGCCGGCGGCTACGCCGACGCGCTGCTCGCGCGCATCGGGCGCAGCGAGCCGGCCGTGCAGGCCTGGGCCGCGCTCGACGCCGCGCACGTGCGCACGCAGGCCGCGGCACTCGACGCGCTGCCGCCCGAAGCGCGCGGCGCACCGCTGTTCGGGCTGCCGGTGGGGCTGAAGGACATCGTCGACACCGCCGACCTCCCCACCGAGAACGGCACCGTGCTGCACACCGGACGCCAGCCGCGGCGCGACGCCGTGCTGGTGCAGCGGTTGCGCGCCGCCGGCGCCGTCGTGATGGGCAAGACGGTGACGACCGAGCTCGCGACCTACGCGCCGGGCAAGACGCGCAACCCGCACGACACGGCGCACACGCCCGGCGGCTCGTCGAGCGGCTCGGCCGCCGCGGTGGCCGCCGGCCACGTGCCGCTGGCGGTGGGCACGCAGACCAACGGCTCGGTGATCCGCCCGGCGTCGTTCTGCGGCGTCGTCGGCGTCAAGCCCACGTTCGGCCGGATCGCGCGCACTGGCGTGCTCGTGCAATCGCCGAACTTCGACCACGTCGGCGTGTTCGCGCGCAGCGTGCCCGACGCGGCGCTGCTCGCGCAGGTGCTTGCCGGCGCCGACGCCGGCGACCCGGCCACCGCGCTGCGCGCGACGCCGCCGCTGCTCGACGCGTGCCTGCAGCCGCCGCCCGCGCCGCCGCGCCTGGGCTGGTTCCCGGGGCCGTTCCGGGACCGCGTGGCCGCCGACGCGCGCGCCGCGTTCGAGCGCCTGCGCGAGCGGCTCGCGCCGCACCTCGTCGCGTTCGAGCTGCCCGCCGACGCGCACGCCGTCGTCGCCGACCACCGCCTCGTGATGGAGGCCGAGATCGCCGGCTCGTTCGACGCCGAGTACGAGCGCGGGCGCGAGCACCTGTCGGCGTCGCTGCGCGGGCAGATCGAGCGCGGGCGGCAGACGAGCGCCGTCGCGCACCGCCAGGCGCTGGCGCGTCTGGCGGCGTACGCCGACGCGCTCGACGCCGCGCTCGCGCAGGTCGACGCGGTGCTGACGCCGGCCGCGCTCGGCACCGCGCCGGCGGGGCTGGCCTCGACCGGCGACCCGCTGATGTGCACGCTGTGGACCGCCGCCGGCACGCCGGCCGTCTCGCTGCCGCTGCTGGCGGGCGCCGACGGCCTGCCGCTCGGCGTGCAGCTCGTCGCCGCGCGCGACGACGACGCGCGGCTGCTGCGCACCGCGCGCTGGCTGATGGACACGCTGCGCCCGGGCGGCGTCGCGCCGGTCGATCCCGCCGCCGCCGCGGCGTGAGCCGCCGTCGCCCCGGCGACGGCGCGCGGGCCGGCGCTGACCTACCATCGGCGCGATGGTGATCGACCACCCCGTCCTGCACGGCCTCACGGTGTTCGAGCGCGGCTGGCTGTCGTCGAACAACGTGCTGCTGGCCGGCGACGGCGGCGGTGCGGCGCTCGTCGACAGCGGCCACGTGGCGCACGCCGCGCAGACGGTGGCGCTGGTGCGCCACGCGCTGGCCGGCGAGCGGCTGGCCTGCGTCGTCAACACGCACCTGCACTCCGACCACTGCGGCGGCAACGCGACGCTGCAGCGCGAGTTCGGCGCGGTCGTGTTCATCCCGCCCGGGCACTGGCAGGCCGCGCTCGACTGGGACGAGGACACGCTGAGCTACGCGCCGACGCGCCAGACCTGCGAGCGCTTCACGCCGCAGGGCACCGTGCTGCCGGGCGAGACGCTGCGGGTGGGCCGGCGCGCCTGGCAGGTGCTCGCCGCGCCGGGCCACGACCCGCATTCCGTGGTGCTGTTCGACGATGCGAACGGCGTGCTGATTTCGGCCGACGCGCTGTGGGAGAACGGCTTCGGCGTCGTGTTCCCCGAGCTCGCCGGCGAGCCGGGCTTCGACGAGGTCGGCGCGACGCTCGACCTCATCGCCGGGCTCGACGCGCGCTGGGTCATCCCCGGCCACGGCGCGCCGTTCACCGACGTGCCCGGCGCGCTCGCACGCGCGCGCTCGCGGCTGGACGCGATGCGCGGCGACCCGGCGCGCCACGCGCGCCACGCCGCCAAGGTGCTGCTGAAGTACCACCTGATGGAGGTGCGCTCGCAGAGCGTCGCGCGGCTGCACCTGTGGGCCGGCGACACGCCGTACCTGCGCGCCGTGTGGCAGCGCCTGGGGCATCCGCAGCGCAGCCTGCACGCGTGGTGCGACGTGCTGCTGCGCGAGCTCGTCGACACCGGCGCGCTCGCGCTGCGCGACGGCGTCGTCCACGACGCCTGACCGGGATCACACCGGCGCGCGCCGGTCGGGCCCACACTATCGGACGCCCGCAGGGCCGCCGCGCCATGCCGCCGGCGGCCCCGTTTGGCGGCCCCTTTCGCCGGCCGCGGGGCCACACGCAGGAGGAACGCCATGCCCAGGACCATCCCATTGCGCGCCGTCGCCCTTACGGCTGCGCTGGTCGCCCCTTCGATCGCCTTCGCCCAGGCCCCCGCGCAAAAGGTCAGCCCGCCGGTGTCGCAGGCGTGGATCGACCTCGCGACCTTCGGCGGCATGGGCATGCCCGCCCTCGGCGGCGGTGGTGCCAACCCGATGGCCGCGCTCGGCGGCCTGTTCGGCGGCGGTGGCGGCAAGAACGAATTCGGCCGCACGCACACCGGCATGACGGGACGCTGGATGGACGTCACGCTGATGACGCGCGCCAACCCGAACCTCGCCGACGCGACGATGGCGGTGCCGGCCGGCTCGCAGCTCGCGCCCACGCTCAAGCTCGTCGCGCCGCGCACGCAGAAGTCGCCGCCGCCCGAGCCGGGCGACGAGTCGGTGATCGAGGGCGAGCCCGAGAAGCCGCGCGGCAAGGTCTCGCTGTACTGGGGCTGCGGCGAGACCGTGCGCGCCGGCCAGCCGCGCACGATCGACTTCGCGCGCGCGCAGCCGGCCGACCTGATGCAGGTGTTCCAGGGCCGGCGCGCGACGCAGCGCGGCACGCACCTGGCCGTCGGCCGCCCGGTGTGGCCGAACGAGCAGGACAGCCGGCTGGTGCCGGCGCGCGCGACGCTGGCCGGCGAGCACGGCTTCACCGGCGCCGGCGTGCCCGAGGGCTTCCGCTTCACGCTGCCACCCGCGCAGGACCTGATGCCCCCGCTCGAGCTGACGCAGACCGACGCCGGCGGCGCAACGAAGCTGCGCTGGAACGCGATTCCCGCCGCGCGCGCGTACTTCGTCGCCGCGATGGGCAGCAAGGCCGGCGACGACGAACACATGGTGCTGTGGACGTCGAGCGAGCTCCCCGACAGCGGTTTCGGCCTGCTCGACTACCAGACCAACGCCGCCGTCGACCGCTGGCTGCGCGACAAGGTGCTGCTCGCGCCGACCGTCACCGAGTGCACGGTGCCGCGCGGCATCTTCGGCAGCGACGGCGCGATGCTGCGCGCGATCGCGTACGGCAGCGAGCTGAACCTGGCGCACCCGCCGCGCCCGAGCGACCCGCGCGTCGCGTGGGAGCCGCAGTGGGCCGTCAAGGTGCGCGTGAAGTCAATGACCACCGCGATGCTCGGCATGGACGGCGGCGGCGTGCCGTCGCGTGACTCGCAGGCGTCCCGCGAGCCGGCCGGCACCGCGTCCGAGCGGCCCGCGCAGCCGCAGCAGCCGGCGATGCCGAATCCGGTCGACGTGCTGCGCGGTATCCTCGGCCGCTGACCCCCTGTGCAGGAGCCCCGATGCAAAACGCCTACGGATTCGGCAAGACCGTCTCGCTCTCGTTCGACGACGCCGTCGCCCGCGTGACGGCGGCGCTGCAGGCCGAGGGCTTCGGCGTGCTGACCGAGATCGACGTCGCCGCGACGCTGAAGAAGAAGCTCGGACACGACATGCCGCCGTACCGCATCCTCGGCGCGTGCAACCCGCCGTTCGCGCGGCAGGCGATCGAGGCCGAGCCGACGATCGGGCTGCTGCTGCCTTGCAACGTCGTCGTGCGCCAGGACGCGCAAGGTGCGGTGCACGTCGAGTTCATGGACCCCGACGCGATGCGCCGCCTGTCGGACAACGCCGCGCTCGCCCAGGTCGCCGCGCAGGTGCGCGAGCGCCTGCAGCGCGTGATGGCCGCCGTCTGACGGTGCCCGCCCGCCACGACACCGGCGCCGCCGGCGACGGCACGCCACCGCCGTCGCCCGCGGCGCTGCGCGCGCTCGTCGCGGCGCTCGAAGACGGCCTGCTCGAGCGCGACGCCGCGGTGCGGCTGGCGCTGCTCGCGGCGCTGGCCGGCGAGCACGTGCTGCTGATCGGCCCGCCCGGCACCGCGAAGAGCGAGCTCGCGCGCCGGCTGCACCGCGCGTTCGCCGGCTGCCGCTACTTCGAGCGGCTGCTGACGCGCTTCTCGACGCCCGAGGAGCTGTTCGGCCCGCTGTCGCTGAAGGCGCTCGAGGCCGACCGCTACGAGCGCCTCGTCGACGGCTACCTGCCCACCGCCGGCATCGCGTTCCTCGACGAGGTGTTCAAGGCCAACTCGGCGATCCTCAACGCGCTGCTGACGCTGCTCAACGAGCGCGAGTTCGACAACGGCGCCGGCCGCGCGCGCACGCCGCTGGTCAGCGTCGTCGGCGCGAGCAACGAGGTGCCCGCCGACGAGGCGCTGCTCGCGTTCTACGACCGCTTCCTCGTGCGCGTGCCGGTGGCGCCGGTCAGCGACGGCGCGTTCGACGCGCTGCTGACCCTGCCGCCGCGCACCGACACGCGGCACGCCGCAACGATCGACGCCGCGCAGCGCGACGCGATCCGCGACGCCGCCGCCACCGTCGCGCTCGGCGCCGACGCGCGGGCCGCGCTGCACGCGTTGCGCGCGGCGCTGCGCGATGCCGGCATCGCGGTGTCGGACCGGCGCTGGCGCCAGTTCGTCGCGCTGCTGCGCACCGCCGCCGCAAGCGAAGGCCGCGCCGAGGTCGACGCGCTCGACCTGTGGCTGGCGCCGTACGTCGTCGCGCACGAGCCGGCGCAGCAGCCGGTGCTGGCCGCGTGGTTCGTCGCGCAGGTGGCCGACGCCGCCGCCGACGAACTGCCCTGGCTCGCGCGCGCCGTCGAGGCCTTCGGCAAGCAGCTCGAGATCGAACAGTCGCTGCCGGCCGACGACGGCGACGACGCCGCAGGCAAGCTCGCGCTCGCGCGCGCGGTCGGCGGCGCCGCCGACGGTGGCGGGATGCTGCGCGTCGTCGCGGCCGCGCTCGAGGAGCGGCTGCGCCGGCGCTTCAGCCCGGTGCACGTGGCCGCACGCACCGCGCAGGTCGACGCCGTGATCGCCGACGCGACGCGCATCGCCGCCGACGCGCAGGCCCGGCTCGCGCGGCTGCAGGCACGGCTCGCCGGCCGGCTGTGGCTGCCGCCGACGCTGGCCGCGCGGCTGGTCGACGGCCCGGCCGCGACGCTGGCGCGCGCGCAGTCGCTCGCCGCGCAGCTGCAGGCGATCCGCGCCGGCTTCGCGGCGCTGCCGGTCGACGAGACGCTCGCGGCAGGCGCACCCGAGCCGGTCGCGCTCGCCGGCTGACGCGGTGAGCGCGCGCGACGCCCCGTACGACCGCCTCGCGGCGCTCGCGCGCGGGCTGTGGCTGCCGGCCGTCGTCACGAGCGCCGGCACCGCCGCCGCGCGGCTGGACGCGCTGCCGCGCTGGCGCGACGCGCTCGAGGCCGGCGCGCTGCCCGATGCCGGCGACGACTTCGGCGACCCGGCGCTCGTCGGCGCGCTGCGCGCCGCGGTCGGCGAGCTCGACCTGCCGGCGCTCGCGCGCGGCGTGCCGGCGATGGCCGAGCAGGTGCTGCGCACCGTGCTGTGGCACGCCGACCGCGTGATCGACCGCGCGCCCGGCGAGCCGCGCGCCGACGCGATCGCGCGCGCGGTGCAGGCGTTTCGCGCCGAGTGGCAGGTCGAGCGCGGCGACTGGGAACAGATGCTCGCGCTGCTGCAGGGCCTGGGCGACCTGCGCGCGCTGCGCTGGGACGAACTGCAGGGGCTGTGGCGTGCGCGCGAGTGGCGCGAGGCGCAACGGCTGGCGGCGGTGCTCGAGCGGCTGCCGGCGCTGGCCGACGTGATCCGCCGCCTCGGCCGGCGCGACGTGGCCGCCGGTGCGCCGCAGCCGACGCCGGCACCGGCGCGCGCGGCACCGCCGCGTGCGCTGGCCGCCGTCGAGACGCGCATTCCCGACGCGCCGGGCGAGATCACCGGCATCCGCCGCTCGGCGCACGTCGAGCGCCAGCTCGCCAGCGAAGCGATGCTGATGCACCACCCGGCGGGCCGCAAGTTGTGGCGCGCACGGCGCGCCGAGGCGCGGCTGCTCGCGTGGGACAGCGAAGCGGTGCTCGCCGACTGGCGCGCCGACCCGCAGGCGAAGGCCCGCGCCGCCGCCGCACCGACCGCCGCACCGCCGCTGGCGCGCGGCCCGTTCATCGTCTGCCTCGACAGCTCGGGCTCGATGGCCGGTGCGCCCGAGCAGATCGCGAAAGCCGTCGTGCTGCAGGCGCTGCGCACCGCGCACGCCGAGCGGCGCGGCTGCAAGCTGATCGCGTTCGGCGGCGCCGGCGAGCTCGTCGAGCGCGACCTCGACGCGGGCGCCGCGGGCCTCGCGGCGCTGTTCGAGCTGCTCGGCCAGGGCTTCGACGGCGGCACCGACGTGGCCGGGCCGATCGAGCATGCCATCGAGGCGGTGCACGACGGCGCCGGCCGCTGGCGCGGCGCCGACCTGCTGATCGTCAGCGACGGCGAGTTCGGCTGCACGCGCGCGACGCTCGAGCGACTCGACGCCGCGCGCGCCGAACTGGGCCTGCACGTGCAGGGCATCCTCGTCGGCGACCGCGAGACGATGGGGCTGATGGAAGTCTGCGACGACATCCACTGGGTGCGCGACTGGCGCCGCTTCGGCAGCGGCGGCGACGCCGGCGGCTTCTCGCCGGTGCACAGCAAGAGCCTGACGGCACTGTTCTTCCCGAACGCCTTGAGCGCGCGCGCCGCGCGGCACCGGCCGGGCTGAGCGACGCGCGCGGCGTACCATGACCCTGAATCCAGCAGTTCACCGTCCGTCATCGCGCGCTAAGCGAGCACTGGCGCGGCTTTGACGGGTCTTGGCACACTCACCCGATGGGTGAGAGCAAACAACGCATGCGCGAGGTGGCCCTGGCGGCCGAAGTGGCGGCCGGCGCGCCGCAGGTGGTGGACACGCTGGGCGGGCGCATGCACGTGCGCTGGGACGAGGGTGCGGCG
>NZ_QOAZ01000023.1 GCF_003574675.1 Azohydromonas sediminis | reverse complement strand
CGACCACCCATGGCGGCTGCAACCCCAGCGCGCTGGTGAACAGCGCTTCGACCCCGACGCTCATCGAATCAACTCCCCCGGCGAAGCCCGCCCCGTGGACATGTGGACAGGCCGGCAAGCGGCCTGTCCACATACCCACCGGGCTCGACGACCAAGGGTCATTGTGAATGTTGGGTTCCACACGAAACGACGAGGGACCCTCACGCCGCGCAGTGTGGCATCGGCCGCGGCGCGGCGCCGTGGCTGCGGCTCAGAGCGTGCCGAAGCGCGACGGCGGCAACGGCAGGCGCATCGTCGTCGCCTCGGCGTGCCGTGGTGGCGTCGCCGCGTCGGGGTCCGGCGTGCGCTGCGCGTGTTCGCGCAGCGCACCGAACAGCGCCTGCACGCGCGCCGCGAGCTCGCGGTGCTGCCTTTCCTGGGCCTCGACGGCGTCGATGTGCCCTTCGAGCTCGCCGGCGGCGCTGCGGATGCGCTCGAGCGCGTCGCGGCGCTTGACGAAGGCCAGGCGCCGCTCGCGCAGCTGCGCGTCGACCTGCGCCGACGCGGCGCGGTTCCAGTGCTCGAGGTCGCGGATCGCGGCCTCGAACACGGTGCGCAGCCGCGACCACACCATCCGGCGGAACTGCTCGAGCTGGCGCGCGTCGGCCAGCCGCAGCGCGGTCGCGAGCCCGAGGTAGGCGTTGACGTTGCGCTCGGCGTCGGCGAGCTCGGCGAGCGTGCGCTCGAGCGACGGCGGGTCCGGCAGCACGAGCGCGAAGCCGAACTCGGCATTGATCTGCGCGAAGCTGGCCTGCAGCATCGCGCGCGTCTCGTCGTTGCGCTTGGCGGCGACGACCACGCGCTCGCGCAGACGCTGCACGAGCTCGCCGAACAGGCGCTTGGCGCCCAGGTGCAGCAGCGTGCCAGCGATGTCGTGCTGCAGCCGCGCGACGTCGTCGCGCAGGCGGTCGATCGAGATCGCGTCGAGGCTGTGGCGCAGCATGCGCGAGTGCACCGCGCGCAGCGCGCCCAGGCGCACCGTGCAGCGCTCGAAGTCCTTCGCGTCGTCGGCGACGCGCTGCAGCAGCAGCTGCACCTTGCCCTTGCTCTTGCCGCGCAGCCCGCGCAGCTCGAGCAGCTGCTCGGCGGCCTGGCGGCGCTGGTCGCCGAGCTGGCGCTCGAGCCGCTGCTCGATCGGCGCGAGACCGTCGAGCACGGCGCGCTGCAGCATCTGCTGGCGCCGCGGCAGCAGGTCCTGCGCGAGCAGCTCCTCGAACGCGGGCAGGCGGCTCTCGAGCAGCCCGAGCCGCTGGCCGTCGATGCGCGCGGTCAGCGCCTGCCGCGCCGACAGCGCGTAGACCTGCTGCGGCTCGATGCCCAGCGCCTGCGCCGTCGCGACGCGCTGGCGTTCGATCTGCTCCATCACCTCCTGCCGTGTCAGCAGCGGGTCGGCGAGCACGTCGATCTTGTTGAGCACCGCGTAGCGCTGCGCCGCGAGCGCGCTGAGGTGGTCGCGCCAGATCGCGAGGTCGGAGCGCGTCACGCCGGTGTCGGCACCGACGACGAACACCACCGCGTGCGCGGCCGGCAGCAGCCCGATCGTCAGCGCCGGCTCGGCACCGATCGCGTTGAGCCCCGGCGTGTCGAGCACGACCAGCCCGCGCTCGAGCAGCGGGTGGGGGTAGTTGATGATCGCGTGGCGCCAGCTCGGGATCTCGACCAGCCCTTCGGCGACCAGCGGCGGGTTGTCGTCGGGGCGCTCGTCGTCCCAGAGGCCCAGCGCGCGCGCCTCGTCGACGGGCACGGCCTTGGTGCGCATCACCTCGGCGAGGTCGTCGGCCAGGCGGTCAGGCGCCGTCGGGTCGAGGCGGATGCGCGTCCACAGCTCGGTCTTGCGGCGCAGCTCGTCGAGCGACTGCGGCAGCGTGCGCGTGTCGATCGGCAGCAGCGCGAGCATCGGCGGCTCGCCGCGCTCGCAACCGATCTCCACCGGACACATCGTCGTGCGACCCGGCGTGGCCGGCAGGATGCGCCGCCCGGTGTCGGCGAAGAAGATCGCGTTGATCAGCTCCGACTTGCCGCGCGAGAACTCGGCGACGAAGGCGACGACGACGCGGTCGCCGGCGACCTGGCGCCGCAGCGTCTCGATCGTGTCGGACGCATCGGGGTCGAGCAGCTGCGCGTCGCCCAGCCCCTGCGCGAGCTCGACGAGCCGGCGCTCGAGCAGGCGGCGCCAGCTGGAAAAGGCGTCGAGGTGGCGGGCGAACGAGGTCTGCATGTGAACCGAGGCGTCGGTGGCGGGGGCACACCGCACCGTTCGATTCACTGTAGCGCAGCGCCGCTGCAGACAAACGCGCGCGATCGCACGAAAAGCGGGTCGATTACCAGTGCTGACAACCGGGGCAGAAATACGTCGAGCGCTGCGCCTGCACGATGCGCCGCACCGTCGCGCCGCAGCGCAGGCAGGGCTGGCCCTCGCGGCCGTAGACGCGCGCCTCGGCCTGGAACGCGCCGGCCACGCCGTGCGCGTCGCGGAAGTCGCGCAGCGTCGAGCCGCCGAGCTCGATCGCGCGCGCGAGCACGCGCCGCAGCGATGCCAGCAGCCGCGCGCAGCGCGCGGGGCCGAGCCGGCGGCACGGCGTGCGCGGGTCGATGCCGGCGTCGAACAGCGCCTCGCACGCATAGATGTTGCCGGCACCGACGACGACGTCGCCGGCCAGCAGCGCGAGCTTGATCGGCGTGCGCCGCTGGCGCAGCGCGGCGTGCAGCGCCGCCGCGTCGAGTGCGGGGTCGAACGGCTCGGCGCCCAGCCCGGCGAGCAGCTTCGCGGCCATTCCGGCGTCGAGCGCCGGCGCCCACACGACGGCACCGAAACGGCGCGGGTCCGTCAGGCGCAGCGTGCCGCGGTCGGTGACGAGGTCGACGTGGTCGTGCCGGCCGGCGGGCGGCGGCGACGCGAGCAGCGCGAGCGAGCCCGACATGCCCAGGTGCACGAGCAGGCCGCCGCGGGACGCGCCCGCGGCTGCCAGCGGCAGCCACAGGTACTTGCCGCGCCGCGCCACGGCGCCGATGCGGCAGCCGACGAGCGAGTCGGTCTCGGTGCCCAGCGGCCAGCGCAGCGGCGCGCCGAGCCGCACGCCCGTGATGCGCGCCCCCTCGAGCCGGCCCGCGATGCTGCGGCGCGTGACTTCGACCTCGGGCATCTCGGGCATCGGGCGCGATTATCCGGGCCGGCAGGCGCGCCGCCCGGGCGTTCGCCCCTGCGGCGCGGGGCGGCGCGCCCGGCCCCTAGAATGGGTTTTTGTCGACGGGGTCCGAGATGTGGCGTGGTGGCCTGGCAGCTTGGCGCGCAGCGGCGCGCCACCGTGCGGCGCGGGCCGGCCACGCGCCGGCCGCGTCGCGCGCGTGGCCGCTGGCGGTGTCGGCACTGGCGCTCGCCGCGGGCTGCGCGGCGCAGACGCCCGCCCCGCCCACCGCGCCGGCGGACGCGGCCGCAGCGCCCGCGGCTCCCCCGGCACGATCGGCGCTCGACGCGCAACTGTTTTACCAGCTGCTGATCGGCGAGCTCGAGCTGCGCGGCGGCGAGCCCGGCGCGGCCTACCAGATCATCCTCGACGCGGCGCGGCGCACGCGCGACGAGGCGCTGTTCCGCCGCAGCGTCGAGATCGCGCTGCAGGCGCGCGCCGGCGAGCAGGCGCTCGCGGCCACGCGCGCGTGGCGTGACGCGGCACCGGCGTCGCTCGAGGCCGCGCGCTACGAGATCCAGCTGCTGCTCGCGCTGAACCGCACCGGCGAGCTCGCGGCACCGCTGCGCACGCTGCTCGAGCGTTCGGCGCCGGCCGACCGGCCGGGCATGATCGCCGCACTGCCGCGGCTGTTCCAGCGCCAGCCCGATGCGACGCTGGTGGCGCAGACGATCGAGCCGGTGCTGCGTCCGTACCTCGACGCCGAGTCGACGCGGGTGGCCGCGCGCGTGACGCTGGCGCGGCTGTGGCGCGCCGCCGGCGAGCGCGAACGTGCGCTGGCGCTGCTGCGGCAGGCCGCTGCCGACGACCCCGCCGCACCCGGCCCGACGCTGCTGGCCATCGAGATGATGGGCGAGACGCCGCAGGCCGAAGAGATCGTGCGCGCGGCGCTGCGCGCGCCGCACACCGACGTCGCGCTGCGTCTGGCCTACGCGCGCGCGCTGGCCGGCGCGCAGCGCTACCCCGATGCGGTGGCCCAGCTCGAGGACGTCACGCGGCTGCAGCCGGGGCTGGCGCCGGCGTGGCTGACCCTCGGTGCGCTGCGGCTGGAGCTGCGCGAGCCGGTGGCGGCCGAGCAGGCCCTGCAGCGCTACCTCGAATTGGTACAGACGGCACCGGGCGCGCCGGCGCGCGGCAGCGAGACGGCCAGCAATACCGAGCGCGGCGCCGACGAACGCAGCGACGCGCGCGACGACGAGAGCCTGACGCAGGCCTGGCTGCTGCTCGCGCAGGCCGCCGAGCAGCGCGGCGACCTGCAGGCGGCCGAGCAGTGGCTCGCGCGCATCGAGAACCCCGAGCAGCTGCTGCAGGTGCAGACGCGCCGCGCCGTGCTGCTGGCGCGCCGCGGCGACGTCGACGGCGCGCGCAACCTCGTGCGCGCGGTGCCCGAGCGCACGCTGCAGGACGCGCGCGCGAAGGTGCTCGCCGAGACGCAGGTTCTGCGCGAGGTGCGCCGCTGGGCCGACGCCTACGCCGTGCTCGACGCCGCGGCGGCGCGCTTCCCCGACGACACCGACCTGCTGTACGAGCAGGCGATGATGGCCGAGAAGATGGACCGGCTGGCCGACATGGAGCGGCTGCTGCGCCGCGTGATCGAGGTGCGTCCCGACCACCACCACGCCTACAACGCGCTCGGCTACTCGCTGGCCGACCGCAACCTGCGCCTCGACGAGGCGCGCGCGCTGATCGTACGCGCGCTCGAGCTGGCGCCGGGCGACCCGTTCATCACCGACAGCCTGGCGTGGGTCGAGTACCGCGCCGGCAACCTCGCCGAGGCGCTGCGGCTGCTGCGCCTGGCCTACGCGTCGCGCCCCGACACCGAGATCGCCGCCCACCTCGGCGAGGTGCTGTGGATGAAGGGCGAGCGCGACGAGGCGCGGCGCATCTGGCGCGACGCGCAGCGCCGCGACGCCGACAACGAGGTGCTGCGCGAGACGCTGTCGCGGCTGCGGGTCGACCTGTGACGCTGCGGCGTGCGTGCGCACCGGCGCTGGCCGCGCTCGCGCTGCTGGCCGGCTGCGCGACGGCGCCGCCCGCCGCCGACGTGATCGCCGGCCGCCTGGCGCTGCAGGTCGCCGCGCACGACGGTGCGGCCGAGCGGCAGTTCGCCAGCGCTTTCGAGCTCAGCGGCAGCGCCGAGCGCGGTGCGCTGCTGCTGACGGCGCCGCTGGGCACGACGCTCGCGCAGGCCCGTTGGCAGCCCGGCCGCGTCGAGCTGGCCACCGGCGACGGCGCGCGCGTCTACGCCGACCTCGACGCGCTGACCCGCGACGTGCTCGGCGAGGCGCTGCCGCTGGCGGCGCTGTTCGACTGGCTGCGCGCGCGACCCTGGCCGGCCGCACCGAGCGAGCCGACCGCGTCGGGCTTCGCGCAGCTGGGCTGGTCCGTCGACCTGGCCCGCCGCGCCGACGGCTGGATCGTGCTGCAGCGGGCACGCCCGCCGGCGGTGACGGTGCGCGTGCGGCTCGACGCCGCGTCGTGAGCGCACGATGACGCTGAAAGCGCTGTACGAAGTCCCGGCCCCGGCCAAGCTGAACCTGTTCCTGCACGTCGTCGGCCGCCGCGACGACGGCTACCACCTGCTGCAGTCGGTGTTCGTGCCGATCGACTGGGCCGACACGCTGCACTTCGAGCGCCGCGACGACGGCCGGCTGCAGCGCCACGACCTCGGCCCGGCGCTGCCCGCCGACGACCTGAGCGTGCGCGCGGCGACGCTGCTGCAGCGCGAAAGCGGCACGCCGCTGGGCGCCGACATCCACGTGCTCAAGCGCGTGCCGTGGGGCGCAGGCCTGGGTGGCGGCAGCTCCGACGCGGCGACGACGCTGCTCGCGCTCAACCGGCTGTGGGGCCTGCGCTGGCCGCGCTCGCGGCTGCTCGCGCTGGCGGCGCGCCTGGGCGCCGACGTGCCGTTCTTCGTCGCCGGCACGCCCGCCTTCGTCGAGGGCATCGGCGAGCGGCTGACGCCGGTCGAGCTGCCACCGATGCGCTTCGCCGTCGTCAAGCCGGCCGCATCGGTGTCGACGCCGGCCGTCTTCGGCGACCCGCGGCTGACGCGCGACACCGCCCCTGTTATACTTCTAGGCTTTCTTGCCGACATCGCCCGGGATCGTGGCGCGACGTCCGAGCTTTTCGGGCGCAACGACCTGGAGCCGGTGGCCGAGGCGCTGTGCGCCGAGGTGGGACAGGCGCGACAGTGGCTCGCTGCGCGCTTCGGCCCCGCCCGGATGAGTGGCTCGGGCAGCGCGGTGTTTGCGAGAATCGACGACGGCGATCCGTCCGTGGCGACGCCGGGCAGCGAGGTGTTCGACACCCTGCCGCCGGGCTGGACGGGGCGCCTGTCTCGCAGTCTGCCGGTGCACCCTCTGGCGCACTGGGCCGACTGATCCGGTTTCGAGGGCGCGGCGCGAGCCGTGTCCTGTGTAGGGGAGTCGCCAAGTTGGTTAAGGCATCGGATTTTGATTCCGACATTCGAGGGTTCGAATCCTTCCTCCCCTGCCAAACCCCATCCGCATGACCATCCCGCCCGAGGGCAGCGCGCGTTGACCGCGCTCGCGGCCCGGCACCGACGCCGCGACCCACCGTGCTGTTCAACACCGTCCTGTTCACCGGCAACGCCAACCCGGCGCTGGCGCAAGAGATCGCGACGCACCTCGGCGTCGAACTCGGCCACGCCAAGGTCGGGCGCTTCTCCGACGGCGAGGTCGACGTCGAGATCCAGCAGAACGTCCGCGCGCGCGACGTGTTCGTGATCCAGCCCACCGGTTCTCCGACCAACGAGAACCTGATGGAGCTGTGCATCATGGTCGATGCGCTCAAGCGCGCGAGCGCTCGGCGCATCACCGCGGTGATCCCCTACTTCGGCTACGCGCGCCAGGACCGCCGGCCGCGCTCGACGCGCGTGCCGATCAGCGCGAAGGTCGTCGCCAATATGCTCGAAGTCGTCGGCGTCGAGCGCGTGCTGACGATGGACCTGCACGCCGACCAGATCCAGGGCTTCTTCGACATCCCGGTCGACAACATCTACGCGTCGCCGGTGCTGCTGTCGGACCTCAAGGGCCGCAACTACCGCGACCTCGTCGTCGTCTCGCCCGACGTCGGCGGTGTCGTGCGCGCGCGCGCGCTGGCCAAGCAGCTCGGCTGCGACCTCGCGATCATCGACAAGCGCCGGCCGAAGGCCAACGTCGCCGAGGTGATGCACGTGATCGGCGAGATCGAGGGCCGCAACTGCGTGATCATGGACGACATGATCGACACCGCCGGCACGCTCGTGAAGGCCGCCGAGGTGCTCAAGGAGCGCGGCGCCGGCAGCGTCTACGCGTACTGCACGCACGCGGTGTTCTCGGGCCCGGCGATCGAGCGCATCCGCAACTCGGCGCTCGACGAAGTCGTCATCACCAACACGCTGCCGCTGGGCGAGTCGGCCAAGACGTGCCCGAAGATCCGGCAGCTGTCGGTGGCGTTCCTGTTCGCCGAGACGATCCGTCGCATCAGCGACGGCGAGTCGGTGACGTCGCTGTTCGCCGAGCAGAACAGTAACTTCTAGAGGGAAGAGCGGGTCGCCTCGCGGCGACCCTTTCCTTGGGTGGGTGCGCCGCGCCGGCAACCCATCGAGCAGCGGGCACGCAGCCCGCGAGTCAGGGCCCTGGTCGCGGGGCCGTTTTCAACCGGAGTGAAAGATGAAGTTCACCGCTTACGAGCGTACGCAGCAGGGGACCGGAGCGAGCCGCCGCCTGCGCAACGCGGGCAAGGTGCCGGGCATCGTCTACGGTGCCGGCGAGCCGAAGATGATCGAGCTCGACCACAACGCGCTGTTCTTCGCGCTGAAAAAGGAAGCGTTCCACTCGTCGCTGCTCGACATGGAGCTCGGCGGCAAGACCGAGAAGGTGCTGCTGCGCGACTTCCAGATGCACGCGTGGAAGCCGCAGGTGCTGCACGTCGACTTCCAGCGCGTCGACGAGACGACGCGCCTGCGCAAGAAGGTGCCGCTGCACTTCACGGGCGAGGAGAACTCGCCGGCGGTGAAGACCGACAAGTGCCTCGTCAGCCACGTGGCCACCGAGCTCGAGGTCGAGTGCCTGGCCTCGCAGCTGCCCGAGTTCATCACGATCGACCTGTCGCACCTCGTCAAGGGCCAGTCGCTGCACGCCAGCGACCTGAAGCTGCCGCCGGGCATCAAGTACGTGCGTCGCGGCACGCTCAACCCGGTGATCGTCGCGGTGACGGTGCCGAAGGAAGAGGAAGAGGCCGCGCCGGCGCCGGCGGCGCCGAAGGCCGAGAAGGGCAAGCCGGCCAAGGGCAAGAAGGACGAGAAGCAGAACAAGAAGTGAGCCGAGCCGCGGCCCCCTCTTCGGCAGCCCCACCGCGGTGGGGCTTTTTGTTGGCCGCGGCGCTTCGATAATCGACCGCATGCTGCGACTCCTGGTCGGCCTGGGCAACCCGGGCCCCGAATACGACGCCACCCGCCACAACGCCGGGTTCTGGTGGATCGACGCGGTCGCACGCAAGCTCGGCGCGACGCTGGTGGCCGAGCGCAGCTACCACGGCCTCGTCGCGCGTGTGAACCGGCCCGCCGGACCGCTGTGGCTGCTCGAGCCGCAGACCTACATGAACATGTCGGGCAAGTCGGTCGCCGCGCTGGCGCGCTTCTTCAAGATCGCCCCCGGCGAGATCCTCGTCGCCCACGACGAGCTCGACCTGCCGCCGGGGCAGCTCAAGCTCAAGCTCGGCGGCGGCCACGCGGGCCACAACGGCCTGAAGGACATCGTCGCCCAGCTCGGCAGTGCCGACTTCTGGCGGCTGAGGCTGGGCATCGGCCACCCGGGCGTCAAGGCCGAAGTCGTCAACTACGTGCTGCGCAAGCCGCCGCCGGCCGAGCGTGACGCGATCGAGCAGTGCATCGCGCGCTCGCTCGACGCGCTCGACCTGCTGCTGGCCGGCGAGATGGACCGTGCGACGATGCGCCTGCACGCCAAGCCGCCGCGGCCGAAGCCGGCGGCACCAGCAGCGGCGCCCGCCCCGCCGCAGCCATGAACACTTGGCGCGCCGTCGCTGCCGCGCTGCCGCTGCTCGCAGCCTGCGGCGTGGCCGCGCAGACGACGATCTATCGCTGCGGCGACGGCCGCACGTTCTCGCAGACGCCGTGCGGCGAGCAACGCGGATTCGTCGTCGACGGCCGCACCGACGCCGCAGCCCGTGACGCCGCACGGGCCGTCGCGGCACGCGACGCCGCACTCGCCGAGCGCCTCGCGCAAGAACGACGCGCACGCGAGGCCGAGGGCTTCGCGACGCGGCAGGCGGCCGGCTTCACGCTGGCGCCGCGCACCGATCCCCGCGGTGCGGCCGACACGCCGCGCGAGACGCGGCGTGCGAAGTCGCCCAAGGTGCCGACGACGAAGAAGCCGGCGCGAACCCCGCCGGCCGGCGCCGGCGACTGAGGCGCGTCAGGTCGCCGCCGCCTGCGCCTGCAGCCGGCGGTACTTGGCCCACAGCGTCTCCTTCGACTCCACGCGCTGCGGGTCGAGCGGGATGCACGCCACCGGGCAGACCTGCACGCACTGCGGCTCGTCGAAGTGGCCGACGCACTCGGTGCAGCGCTCGGGGTCGATCTGGTAGATCTCGGGGCCCATCGAGATCGCCTGGTTCGGGCACTCGGGTTCGCAGACGTCGCAGTTGATGCACTCGTCGGTGATCATCAGCGCCATCGGGGGTCCCTCGTCTGTTCAGGTGGACGCCGCGACGCGTCCGTTCAACCGCTCGAGGACGGAGGGTGACACGAACTTGGAGACATCACCGCCCAAGGTGGCAATCTCGCGCACGAAGGTGCCGCTGACGAACTGGAACTGGTCGCTCGGCGTCATGAACACGGTCTCGACGTGCGGCATCAGCTGACGGTTCATGCCCGCCATCTGGAACTCGTACTCGAAGTCGCTGACCGCGCGCAGCCCGCGCACGACGACCTTCGCGCCGTTGTCGACGACGAAGTCGCGCAGCAGGCCGCGAAACGGGATCACCTCGACGTTGGGGTACGGCCGCGCGGCCTCCTTCGCGATCTCGATGCGCTCGCCGATCGTGAACATCGTGCGCTTGTGGTGCCCGGCGGCGACGCCGACGATCAGGCGCTCGAACAGCGCGCTGGCGCGGCGCATCAGGTCCTCGTGACCGAGGGTCATCGGATCGAAAGTGCCGGGATAGACGGCGGTCAGGCGGGTCGTCGAGGTCACGGCTCGCTCCTGCGGTCGGGGTCCGGGTCAGTGTAGCGTTGCAGCAGGTGGTAGTGCACCGCGCCGGCGCGGCCGTGGCGGTGCAGCGTCCACCCCGCTGGCGGCGGCTCGAAGGCGCGCGGTGCCTCGAGGTAGACGAAGCCGCCCTCGCCGAGCAGCGGCGCCGCGGCGGCCAGTGCGGCGTCGAACAGGCCCGCGTCGAACGGCGGGTCGATGAACACGAGGTCGAACGACGCCGGCGCCGCACGCGCCATCCACGCCAGCGCGTCGGTCGCGACGACCTGCACCTGGCTCGCGCCGAGGCGCTGTGCGCTCTCGCGCAGGCTCGCGGCCAGGGCCACGTCGCGCTCGACCAGCACGACTTGCGCCGCGCCGCGCGACGCCGCCTCGAAGCCCAGCGCGCCGCTGCCGGCGAACGCGTCGAGCACGCGCCAGCCGCTGAGGTCCTGGCCGAGCCAGTTGAACAGCGTCTCGCGAACGCGGTCGGGCGTGGGCCGCAGGCCGGGGCGGTCGGCCACCGGCAGCTTGCTGCGCTTGAAGCGCCCGCCGATCAGCCGCACCTCGCGCGGCGGCGCGTGGCCGCGCACGGGCCTCACAGCCGCACGGGGATGCCGTCGCGCGCGAGCAGCGCCTTGGCCTGCGCGACCGTGAACTCGCCGTAGTGGAAGATGCTGGCGGCGAGCACGGCGTCGGCGCCGCCGATGCGGATGCCCTCGCTCAGGTGCTCGAGCGCGCCGACGCCGCCCGAGGCGATCACCGGCACCGGCACCGCGTCGGCCACCGCGCGCGTGAGCTCGAGGTCGAAGCCGCTCTTCGTGCCGTCGCGGTCCATGCTCGTGAGCAGGATTTCGCCGGCGCCCATCTCGGCCATGCGGCGCGCCCACGCGACGGCGTCGAGCCCGGCGTTGCGCCGCCCGCCATGCGTGTAGACGTCCCAGCCGGGGCCGCGCGCGGCGAGGTCGTCGCCGTGGCGGCGCTTGGCATCGATCGCGACGACGATGCACTGCGCGCCGTAGCGGTCCGACGCGTCGCGGATCACCTGCGGGTTGGCGACCGCGGCCGAGTTGAAGCTGACCTTGTCGGCACCGGCGTTGAGCAGCCGCCGCACGTCGTCGACGCTGCGCACGCCGCCGCCGACCGTCAGCGGGATGAACACCTGCGACGCGACCGCCTCGATGATGTGCAGGATCAGGTCGCGTCCGTCACTGGTCGCGGTGATGTCGAGGAAAGTCAACTCGTCGGCGCCCTGGTCGTTGTAGCGCGCTGCGATCTCGACCGGGTCGCCGGCATCGCGCAGCTCGACGAAGTTGACGCCCTTGACGACGCGCCCGCCGGTGACGTCGAGGCAGGGGATGATGCGCTTGGCGAGCATCTCAGCCTCGCGCCGGCCAAGCGAATGTCGACGCGGCCGCCGCGGATCCGGCGCTGCCGGTGCGCTGGCGTCGCCCCCCCGGGCGGGAAGCGTCGAAGGCGCTTCGGGGTGGGCTCACGGCGCGCCGTTCAGTTCGTCGGCACGCGCCTGCGCGGCAGCGAAGTCGAGCGCGCCGGTGTAGATGCTGCGCCCGCAGATCACGCCCGCGATGCCCTCGTCCTCGACGGCGCACAGGCGCTCGACGTCGGCCATGTCGGCGAGCCCGCCCGAGGCGATGACGGGGATCGTCAGCGCCTGCGCGAGCTTGACGGTGGCCTCGATGTTGATGCCGGTGAGCATGCCGTCGCGGCCGATGTCGGTGTAGATGACGGCCTCGACGCCGTAGTCCTCGAACTTCTTCGCGAGGTCGATCACCTCGTGACCGGTGAGCTTGCTCCAGCCGTCGGTGGCGACCTTGCCGTCCTTCGCGTCGAGGCCGACGATGATGTGGCCGCCGAACGCGGTGCACGCGTCGCGCAGGAAACCCGGGTTCTTGACCGCCGCGGTGCCGATGATCACGTAGCTCAGCCCGTCGTCGAGGTAGCGCTCGATCGTGTCGAGGTCGCGGATGCCGCCGCCGAGCTGCACCGGGATCTCGTCGCCGACTTCCTTCAGGATCGCCTTGATCGCGCCCTCGTTGACGGGCTTGCCGGCAAACGCGCCGTTGAGGTCGACGAGGTGCAGCCGCCGCGCGCCGGCGTCGAGCCAGCGTCGTGCCATCGCGGCCGGGTCGTCGCCGAACGTCGTCGACGCGTTCATGTCGCCCTGCTGCAAGCGCACGCACTTGCCGTCTTTGAGGTCGATGGCCGGGATCAGCAGCATGGCTCGGTCAGAGCGGGGGTGAACGAACGGGACGCGAGAAGCGCGAGGCAGACCGCAGGACGATGGTCAGGGCTTCCAGTGCAGGAAGTTGCGGTACAGGGCCAGGCCGTGAGCGGCGCTCTTCTCGGGGTGGAACTGGGTGGCAAAAATATTATCCCGCGTCACCGCACAGGTAAAGCGCAGGCCGTACTCGGTTTCCCCGGCCGCGTGGCGCGCGTCGTCGGGCTGCGCGTAGTAGCTGTGCACGAAGTAGAACCACGCGCCGTCGGGCACGCCGGTCCACAACGGGTGCGCGCGGGTCTGGAACACGCGGTTCCAGCCCATCTGCGGCACCTTGTAGCGGCTGCCGTCCGGCTGGCGCTGCCCCTCGAGGCGGAAGCGCTTCACGCGCCCGGCGATCAGCCCGAGCCCGGGCGTGTCCTGCTCCTCGCTGTGGTCGAGCAGCATCTGCATGCCGACGCACACGCCCATCAGCGGCTTGTTGGCCGCCGCGTGCAGCACGGCGTCCTTCAGCCCCGAGTCGTGCAGTTCGCGAATGCAGTCGCGCATCGCGCCCTGGCCCGGCAGCACGACGCGCTCGGCCGCATAGACCTCCTCGGGGTTGCCGGTGACGATGACCTTCACGTCGGCGTCGCGCGCGACGTGCGCGACCGCCTGCGACACCGAACGCAGGTTGCCCATGCCGTAGTCGACGACGGCGACCGTCCTCGTCATGACCTACAGCGTGCCCTTCGTCGACGGCACGACGCCGGCCGCGCGCGGGTCGATCGCCGCGGCCATGCGCAGCGCGCGGCCGAAGGCCTTGAACACCGTCTCGCACTGGTGGTGCGCGTTCGCGCCCTTCAGGTTGTCGACGTGCAGCGTGACGAGCGCGTGGTTGACGAAGCCCTGGAAGAACTCGTAGGTCAGCTGCGTGTCGAAGCCGCCGACCATGCCGCTCGTGAACGGCACGTGCAGGTGCAGCCCCGGGCGGCCCGAGAAGTCGATCACGACGCGCGACAGCGCCTCGTCGAGCGGCACGTAGGCATGGCCGTAGCGCACGAGGCCCTTCTTGTCGCCCACCGCCTTGGCCACCGCCATGCCGAGCGTGATGCCGACGTCTTCGACCGTGTGGTGGCCGTCGATGTGCAGGTCGCCCTGCGCCTCGACCTCGAGGTCGATCAGCCCGTGGCGCGCGACCTGGTCGAGCATGTGGTCGAAGAAGCCGATGCCGGTGGCGAGCTTCGACTGCCCGGTGCCGTCGAGGTCGACGCGCACGCGGATGCGCGTTTCCTTGGTGTCGCGCCGGACCTCGGCGCTGCGGTTCGTCGTCATAGGCTGGCCTTCAGCGCGTCGAGCATGAGGGTGTTCTCCTGCGGCGTGCCCACCGTCAGCCGCAGGCAGTCCGCCAGCAGCGGGTGCAGCGCCGACACGTTCTTCACCAGCACGCCGCGCTGCTTCATGCCGGCAAAGGCGCGCGCCGCGTCGGGCACACGCACGAGGATCATGTTCGCCTCGCTCGGGTACGGCCGCACGCCGGGCAGCTCGCGCAGCGCGCGCTGCAGCCGCTCGCGCTCGGCGCGCAGCAGCGCGGCCTGCCGGGCATATTCGTCGGCGTGGTCGAGCGCGAACAGCGTCGCCTCGGCGTTGAGCGCGCCGACGTTGTACGGCGGGCGCACCTTGTCGATCTGCTCGACGAGCGCCGCCGCGCCGGCCAGATACCCGAGCCGCACGCCGGCAAGGCCGAACTTCGAGAGCGTGCGCATCACGAGCACGTGGTCGTGATGCGCCATGCGCTGCATCCACGTGCGCGACGCGAACGGCTGGTACGCCTCGTCGAAAACGACCAGCCCATGCTGCTGCGCGACCGCGTCGACGATGCGGTCGATGACCGCGTCGTCCCACAGGTTCGCGGTCGGGTTGTTCGGGTACGCGAGGTAGGTGATCGCCGGGCGGTGGCGCTCGATCGCGGCCAGCATCGCCGCCTCGTCGAGCTCGAAGTCGGCCGTCAGCGGCACGCCGACGAAGCGCAGGCCCTGCAGCTTCGCCGACATCTCGTACATCACGAAGCCGGGCACCGGTGCGAGGATCGTCGCACCCGGCACATCACACGCGAGCGCGAGCAGCGAGATCAGCTCGTCGGAACCGTTGCCCAGCATCAGCTTGCAGCCCGCCGGCAGCTCGACGAAGTGCGCCAGCGCCGCGATCACGTCGGCGACGCACTGCGTCGGGTAGCGGTTGATCGCCACCCGCGCGAGCCGTTCGCCGAGTTCGCGCTGCAGCTCGGGCGGCAGGCGAAACGGGTTCTCCATCGCGTCGAGCTTGACGAGCCCGGCGCTCGGCTGGATCGCGTAGGCGTGCATCGACTGCACGTCCTGGCGGATCGTGCGCGCGATGCGTTCGGCCAGCGTCGGCATGCCGCTCATTGCCGCCTCATTCCCACAACGTCATCCCCGCAACCTCATGCGCGCCGCCTCGGCGTGGGCGGCCAGCCCCTCGCCGTCGGCCAGTTCGCCGGCGATCGGCCCGAGCGCCTTCGCGCTGGCGTCGCTGACCTCGATCAGGCTCGAACGCTTGACGAAGTCGTACACGCCCAGCGGCGAGCTGAAGCGCGCGGTGCCCGAGGTCGGCAGCACGTGGTTCGGCCCGGCGCAGTAGTCGCCGAGGCTCTCGCTGGTGAACGCGCCGAGGAAGATCGCGCCGGCGTGCCTGAGCAGCGGCTCCCAGCGCTGCGGCTCGGCGCTGGCGACCTCGAGGTGCTCGGGCGCGATGCGGTTGGCGATCGCGCACGCCTCTTCCATCGAGCGCGTGTGGATCAGTGCGCCGCGCCCTTCGAGCGACGCGCGGATGATGCCGGCGCGCGGCATCGTCGGCAGCAGCCGCTCGATCTCCTGCTGCACGCGGTCGATGTAGCCGCCGTCGGGGCACAGCAGGATGCTCTGCGCGAGTTCGTCGTGCTCGGCCTGGCTGAACAGGTCCATCGCGACCCAGTCGGGCGGCGTCGTGCCGTCGGCGAGCACGAGGATCTCGCTCGGCCCCGCGATCATGTCGATGCCGACCTGGCCGAAGACGTGCTTCTTCGCGCTCGCGACGTAGGCGTTGCCGGGGCCGGTGATCTTGTCGACGCGCGGCACGGTGGCCGTGCCGTAGGCCAGCGCGGCCACCGCCTGCGCGCCGCCGATCGCGAAGGCGCGGTGCACGCCGGCGACCGCCGCCGCGGCGAGGACGAGGGCGTTGCGCTCTCCCTTCGGCGTCGGCACCACCATCACGATCTCGCCGACGCCGGCCACCTGCGCCGGGATCGCGTTCATCAGCACGCTCGACGGGTACGCCGCCTTGCCGCCGGGCACGTAGATGCCCACGCGGTCCAGCGGCGTGACCTTCTGCCCGAGCAGCGTGCCGTCGGCGTCGCGGTAGCTCCAGCCGCGGCAGCACGCGTCGAGCTGGCGCTCGTGGTAGTCGCGCACGCGACGCGCGGCGTCCTCGAGCGCGGCGCGGCGCGCCGGCGCGAGCGCCGCGAGCGCGGCGTGCAGCTCGGCCTGCGGGATCTCGAGCGCGGCCACCGAGGCCGCCTGCACGCCGTCGAAGCGCGCGGTGTACTCGAGCACCGCGGCGTCGCCGCGTGCGCGCACGTCGGCCAGGATCTGTGCGACGCGGGTCTCGATCTCGCGATCGGTCTCGGCCGACCAGTGCAGCAGACGCTGGAAGTGCTGCTCGAACTCGAACGCGGCGGTGGTCAAACGGCGGATGGCGACGGTCATGGCGTTGGCGCGACGGCGGCGGCGAAGGCGTCGATCAGCGCGCGCAGCGGCTCGCGCTTGAGCTTGAGCGCGGCCTGGTTGACGACCAGCCGCGACGAGATGTCCATGATGCGTTCGACCTCGACGAGGTGGTTCGCGCGCAGCGTGCTGCCGGTCGAGACGAGGTCGACGATCGCGTCGGCCAGCCCCGTCAGCGGCGCGAGCTCCATCGAGCCGTACAGTTTGATCAGGTCGACGTGCACGCCCTTGTCGGCGAAGTGCTGGCGCGCCGTCTTCGTGTACTTGGTGGCCACGCGGATGCGCGCGCCCTGGCGCACGGCGGCGGCGTAGTCGTAGTCGTCGCGCACCGCCACGCTCATGCGGCAGCGCGCGATGCGCAGGTCCAGCGGCTGGTACAGCCCGGTGCCGTCGTGCTCGAGCAGCACGTCCTTGCCGGCGACGCCGAGGTCGGCGCCGCCGTACTGCACGTAGGTCGGCACGTCGGACGCGCGCACCAGCACGACGCGCAGGTCGTCGCGGCTGGTCGGCAGGATCAGCTTGCGCGAGGTCTCGGGATTCTCGAGCACGCGCACGCCGGCGCGTTCGAGCAGCGGCAGCGTCTCGTCGAAGATGCGGCCCTTGGACAGCGCCAGCGTGATGCTCATGCCTTCACTCTCTCGATGTCGGCGCCGAGCGCGCGCAGCTTGACTTCCATGCGGTCGTAGCCGCGGTCGAGGTGGTAGATGCGGTCGACGACCGTCTCGCCGTCGGCGACCAGCCCGGCGATCACGAGGCTGGCCGACGCGCGCAGGTCGGTGGCCATCACGGTGGCGCCCGACAGCCGCGGCACGCCGTGCACGACGGCCGTGTGGCCGTCGACCTCGATCTTCGCGCCCAGCCGCGCCAGCTCGTTGACGTGCATGAAGCGGTTCTCGAAGATCGTTTCGCTGACGCGCGAGGTGCCGTCGGCGATGCAGCCGAGCACCATCATCTGCGCCTGCATGTCGGTCGGGAACGCCGGGTACTCGCTGGTGCGAAAGCTCACCGGCCGCGGCCGGCCGCTCATGCGCACCTCGATGACGCCGTCGCCGGCGTCGACGCTCACGCCGGCCTCGCGCAGCTTGTCGATCACGGCGTCGAGGTGGTCGGCGCGTGCGCCGCGCAGCCGCGCGTGGCCGCCGGCGGCGCCGACGGCGCACAGGAAGGTGCCGGTCTCGATGCGGTCGGGGATGATGCGGTGCGGCGCGCGCGGCGCGTGCAGCGCGTCGACGCCCTGGATGCGGATGCGGCTCGTGCCGTGGCCGTCGATCTTCGCGCCCATCGCGATCAGCAGCTCGGCGAGGTCGACGACCTCGGGCTCCTGCGCCGCGTTCTCGAGCACCGTCTCGCCGCGCGCGAGCGCCGCGGCCATCAGGAAGTTCTCGGTGCCGGTGACGGTGATCATGTCGGTCGTGATGCGCGCGCCGCGCAGCCCGCCGGCCGGGGCCTGCGCGACGATGTAGCCGTGCTCGACCGCGATCTCCGCGCCCATCGCCTGCAGCCCCTTGATGTGCTGGTCCACCGGGCGCGAGCCGATCGCGCAGCCGCCGGGCAGCGACACGCGCGCCACGCCGCAGCGCGCGAGCAGCGGCCCGAGCACGAGCACCGACGCGCGCATCGTCTTGACGAGGTCGTACGGCGCCTCGGGCGCCGTGATGCGGCTGGCGTCGAGCGTGACGACGTCGGCCTGCGCGTCGCCGCGTTCGATGCGCACGCCAATGTGCGCGAGCAGCTTGAGCATCGTCGCGACGTCTTGCAGCCGCGGCACGTTGGCCAGCGTCAGCGGCTCGGCGGTCAGCAGCGCGGCGCACAGGTCGGGCAGAGCGGCGTTCTTCGCGCCGGCGATCACCACCTCACCCTCGAGGGGGCGGCCACCGCGGATCCGGAGTTTGTCCATGGCTTCGGGGCGGCGGCGCCGCGGGCGGGAGGCGGACGGCGCGGGCCCGATGCCGTCGCGCACGTCCCCACCGCCGCGGTCGCCGCGGCGGTGTTCAGTGGTGGTGGGGGGCGCTCCGGCCGGCGGCCGGCCCGTCCTGGGCGGCCCACTCGGCGGGGGTCAGCGTCTTCATCGACAGCGCGTGGATTTGCTCGCGCATTCTATCGCCCAGCGCCGCGTAGACGCGCTGGTGGCGCGCGACGCGCGAGCGGCCGTCGAACTCGCGCGAGACGATGGTCGCGAAAAAATGGCGGCCATCGCCTTCGACTTCGAGGTGCTCGCAGTCGAGGCCGGCGGCAATATAGGCGCGCACGTCGGCAGCGGTCGGATCGGCCATGGTGCGCCGATTGTAAGGACGGCCCTGCCCGCTCGCCGTCGACCCTCCCCGAAAGGCCTGCGATGGAATCCCTCGATGCCCTCGGCCTCGCGCCGACCACCCTGCTCAAGTGGCTGCTCGCCGCTGCCGTGCTCGCGTGGGCGGCGTGGGTCTACAACCGGCTCGTGCGGCTGCGCAACGAGATCGCCAACGCGTTCGCGCAGATCGACGTGCAGCTCAAGCGCCGCTACGACCTGGTGCCCAACCTCGTCGAGGTGGCGCGCAAGTACCTGCAGCACGAGCGCGAGACGCTCGAGGCCGTGACCGCCGCGCGCAACACCGCGCGCGCCGCGGCCGACCGCGCGAAGCTGGCCCCCGCCGACCCCGGCCTGATCGGCGCACTGGCCGCCGCCGACGGCGTGCTCGGCGGTGCGCTCGGGCGGCTGTTGGCCGTCGCCGAAGCCTACCCCGAGCTGAAGGCCGACAAGACGATGCGCGAGTTGAGCGAGGAGCTGACGCACACCGAGAACCGCGTCGCGTTCGCGCGCCAGGCGTTCAACGACGCGGTGCTCGACCACAACAACGCCGTGCAGCACTTCCCGTCGCTGATCGTCGCGCGGCTGACGGGCTTTCGGCCGGCCGCGATGCTCGAGTCGACCGCGAGCGACGAGGAGCGGCGCGCGCCGCGCGTGCAGTTCTGACGCGCCGCGGACGCGGACCGCTCGCGGGCACGATGCGCTTTCGCCGCCACCAGGAGGCCGCGCAGGCGAGCTCGCGGCAGCTGATCGCGCTGTTCGTGCTCGTCGTGGCCGGCCTCGTGCTGGCCGTCAACGGCGCGCTCGCGCTCGCGTACCGCGCGACGGTGCCGTGGGCCAGCGGCTACCCCGACTGGTTCTTCGCGACCAACACCGCGCTGGTGCTGCTGTACGTGCTCGGCGGCTGCGCCGTCGAGTCGATGCGGCTGCGCGAGGGCGGCGCGCACGTCGCGCGGCTGGCCGGCGCGCGCGAGGCCGACCGCACCGACATGCTCGAACGCCGGCTGGCCAACGTCGTCGCCGAGATGGCGATCGCCGCCAACACGAAGCCGCCGGCGGCGTGGGTGCTGCCGCGCGAGGACGCGATCAACGCCTTCGCCGCCGGCTGGAGCGCCGACGACGCGGTGGTCGCCGTCACGCGCGGCGCGCTCGAGCGGCTCGACCGCGCCGAGCTGCAGGGCGTCGTCGCGCACGAGATCAGCCACCTCGTGCACGGCGACACGGCGCTGAACATGCGGCTGGTCGGCATGGTCTGGGGGCTGCGGCTGCTGTTCGACCTCGGCCACGAGCTGACCGAGCCCGACGCGCGCGGACGTCGCCACGCCGGCGTGCTGTTCGGGCTCGCGCTGATGGCGGTGGGCGCGCTCGGCTGGGCCGCCGGGCGGCTGCTGCAGGCCGCGGTGTCGCGCCAGCGCGAGTTCCTCGCCGACGCGTCGGCCGTCAAGTACACGCGCCAGGTCGCCGGGCTCGGTGGCGCGCTGCGCAAGATCGCCGAGCAGCAGCGCACGCACGCCGATGCGCTGTCGGCGCGCACCGGCCCGCTCGCGCACCTGTTCCTCGTCTCGTCGTCGTTCGGCGCCTGGTGGGCGACGCACCCGCCGCTGGCCGAGCGCATCCGCCGGCTGTACGGCCGCGCGATGCCCGGGCTGCCCGCCGACCCGCTGCCACGCCCGGTCGCCGACGAGCCACGGCTGCCGATCGCGGCGCTCACGCCGGCCGCCGGGCACACCGCCGCTGCGGCTGGCGGGATGGCCGCGTCGCCCGAAGCCGCCCGCCACGATGCCGTGCAGCGGCCCGCGCTGGCCGACCCCGGCGCGCAGCGCGCCGCGCGCGAAGCCGAGGCGCTGGCGCGCATCGCGCGCTGGCAGGGGCCGGGCGAACTGCGCGCCGCGCTGCTCGCGCTGCTGCGCCCGGCCGCGGCGCCCCCGCACGCCGCGGCGTGGCAGCCGCTGCCGGCCGCACGCGCGGCGGCGATGCAAGGCGACCTCGCCGCGCTGGGGCCGGCCGCCCGGCTCGCGGTGCTCGACGCGCTGGCCCGGCGCGCCGCGCAGGCCCCTGCGGCCGCACGGCGGGCGTTGCAGGCCGAGGCACGCGCCGTGGCGCGCAGCCCCGACGTCGCGCTGCGCGGGCTGCTGCTGCGGCACCGGCTGCGCGCGCGGGCGCTGCCGTTCGCGGCACCGACCGCGCGCAACACGCTGGCCGCCCGCCACCGCGACGCCGCCCTCGCGACGCAGTGGCTCGCCGACGTGATCGCCGCCAGCGCTGGCGCCGGCACCGCGCGCGCCGCCGCGTGGGCAAGGCGCGCGCGCCACACCATGGGCGTCGCCGACATCGCGGTCCCGACGGCGACGCCGCGCGCGGCGCTGCGCGCACTCGCGCGGCTGCAGCGGCTGGCCGCGCTGCAGCGCCCGTTGCCGGTGCGCGCATGGGTGCAGGCGTGGGCCGACGACACGGTGCTGGCCGTCAGCGACGACGTCGCGGCCGTGATCGCGGCCGCGGCGCACCTGCTCGACGTGCCGCTGCCGCCGGCGCTCGCCGCGCGTGTGCCCGACCTCGGCGCCTACTGGCGCAGCTTGTAGCCGCTGGCCAGCAGCCGCAGCGTGATCGCCGCGACCGCGACGAACGCGGCGCCGACCACCGCGAGGCTGATCCACTGCGACACGTCGCTCGCGCCGAAGAACCCGGCGCGGAAGCCGTCGACCATGTAGAAGAACGGGTTCAGGTGGCTGACCTCGAGCCAGAACGGCGGCAGCCCGTGCACCGAATAGAACACGCCGGCGAGGAACGTCAGCGGCATCACGATGAAGTTCTGGAACGCCGCCATCTGGTCGAACTTCTCGGCCCACAGCCCGGCGATGACCCCCAGCGAGCCCATCAGCGCGGCGCCGAGCGCCGCGAAGACGACGATCCACCCCGGCTGCTCGAAGCGCATCGGCGCGAACCACACCGTGACGGCGAACACGCCGGCGCCGACGACGAGCCCGCGCACCATCGACGCGCCGACGTAGGCCACGTACCAGGCCCAGTGCGACAGCGGCGTCACGAGCAGGAACACGATGTTGCCGGTGATCTTGCTCTGGATCAGGCTCGACGAGCTGTTCGCGAACGCGTTTTGCAGCACGCTCATCATCACGAGCCCCGGGATCAGGAAGCTCGTGTAGCCCACGCCCGGGAAGACCTCGACGCGGTCCTCGAGCACGTGCCCGAAGATCAGCAGGTACAGCACCGCGGTGAGCACCGGCGCGGCGATCGTCTGGAAGCTGACCTTCCAGAAGCGCAGCACCTCCTTGTAGAACAGCGTCGTCGCGCCTTCGAGCGTCATCGCGTCGTCGTGTGGGCCGATTGCATGATCTCGAGGAACACGTCCTCGAGGTCGGCGCGGCCGATCTCGAGGTCCTCGACGCGCACGCCCGCCTCGCGCAGCCGCGCGAGGATGCGCTCGACCTCGGCGGCGTCGTGTGCGCTGACCTGCGCGATGCGCCCGGTCACGCGCGCGTGCGCGGCGACGTCGGGCGGCAGCGCGTCGTCGGTCTTGAAGCGCAGCATCGTGCTCGCGGTGCCGGCCAGCAGCGCCGACGTGCGGTCGAGCGCGACGATGCGCCCGAGCTTGAGCATCGCGATGCGCCCGCACAGCGCCTCGGCCTCCTCGAGGTAGTGCGTCGTCAGCAGCACCGTGTGGCCCTGCTTGTTCAGCCGGTCGACGAAGGCCCACAGCGTCTGCCTGAGCTCGACGTCGACGCCGGCGGTCGGCTCGTCGAGCACGATCACCGGCGGGCGGTGCACCAGCGCCTGCGCCACCAGCACGCGGCGCTTCATGCCGCCCGAGAGCTGCCGCATGTTCGCGCCAGCCTTGTCCGCGAGGCCCAGCCCCTCGAGCAGCTCGTCGATCCACGCGTCGTTGCCGCGCACGCCGAAATAGCCGCTCTGGATGCGCAGCGTCTCGCGCACGCTGAAGAACGGGTCGAACACCAGCTCCTGCGGCACGATGCCCAGCGCCTTGCGCGCGGCGGCGTAGTCGGCGACGACGTCGTGGCCCATCACGCTGACGCGGCCCGCCGTGGCGCGGGCCAGGCCGGCGAGGATCGAGATCAGCGTCGTCTTGCCGGCACCGTTGGGGCCGAGCAGTCCGAAGAACTCGCCGCGCTCGATGTCGAACGTGACGTCGTCGAGCGCCCACAGCGGGCCGCGCGCGCCGCGATACACCTTGCTGACGTGATGGAAACTGATCGCGGGCATGGGGCGCGGATTCTAGGCCGGCGCCGCACCCGCGCCGCACCCGCGCCGGGCGCGCATGCCGATGCGCCAGAATCGGCGCACCATGCCGTCGCCGAAGCCCGCGAAGCCGCCGCGCCGCACCGCAGAGCGCATCCTCGACGTCACGCTCGACCTGTTCAACCGCTTCGGCGAACCCAATGTCAGCACGACGCTGATCTCGGCCGAACTGAACATCAGCCCGGGCAACCTGTACTACCACTACCCGGCCAAGGACGAGCTGATCAACGCGCTGTTCGCGCGCTATCAGAAGGCGCTCGCCGAACTGCTGCGCGCCGCCGACGACGTGCGCCACGTCGAGGACGCGTGGCTGTTCTTCCACATGCTGTTCGAGCTGATCTGGCAGTACCGCTTCCTGTACCGCGACCTCAACGACCTGCTGTCGAAGAACCGCCGGCTCGAGACGCAGTTCCAGGGCGTGCTCAAGGACAAGGGCCGCGCGGTGCGTGCGGTGCTCGACGGGCTGGCGCGCGGCAGCGCGGTGCGCATCGGCGCGCGCGAGGCCGAGCCGGTGGCCACCGCGATGGTCGTCGTGCTGACCTATTGGCTGAGTTACGAATACGTGCGTGACCCGCGCCACGCGCTCGAGCCCGACGCCGCCGGCGCGGCGCTCGCGCGTGGCGCCTACCACGTGCTGAGCCTGCTCGCGCCGTACCTGGAGCCGGCCACCTCCGAGCACCTGCACACGCTCGCGGGCCCCTACCGCACGACCTGAGCGACGGCGCGCCGCAGTCCCGAGAACGCCAACGACGAGGAGACGACGATGGCCAAGTGGACCCCCTTCCCGTACGACGCCAGCGCGTACCGCTACGACGCGGCGGCGCTGAAGAAGCACTGGCCGCGGCTGCACGCCGGCGACGTCGAGCCGTGGCCGAAGGACGAGGCGGTGCAGGCCGCGTGGGCGCTGTTCCACGCGGGCGAGTTCCAGAAGGCCTACGAAGCGGGCCTGAAAGCCGGTGGCGCTGGCCTCACGGTGGCCAACAAGGCGCAGTGCATCTACGCGAACTACCTCGAGAAGAGCGAGAAGACCAAGCTCGCGATGTTCCTCGAGGCCGCCGAGCGCGCCGAGAAGCAGCAGGCCGCGGAGCCGAAGAACCCCAACGCGTGGTACTGGCAGGCCTACGCGCTCGGCCGCTACGGGCAGGGCATCAGCGTCGCGAAGGCGCTCGCGCAGGGTTTGGGTGCCAAGGTCAAGCACGCGCTCGAGACGACGATCGCGCTCGCGCCAAAGCACGCCGACGCGCACATCGCGCTCGGCGCGTTCCACGCCGAGGTGATCGACAAGGTCGGCAAGCTGATCGGCCGCACGCAGGGCGCCGACGCGGCCACCGGGCTGAAGATGTACCGCGAGGCGCTCAAGCTCAACCCGAGGAGCGCGATCGCGAGGGTCGAGTACGCCAACGGCCTCGTGATGCTCGAGGGCGAGAAGAAGCTCAAGGAGGCCGAGAAGCTCTACGCCGAGGCCGCCGCGTGCGAGCCGATCGACGCGATGGAACGGCTCGACGTCGAGATGGCGCGCGCCGAGCTCGACGACTGACGCCGCTCAGGTCTGCGGCCGCCGCCGGTAGAAGCGCACCGGCTGCGGCTTCGGCGGCCGCGGCGGCGCGCCGTGCGCGACCAGCGCGCGGTCGAGCGCGCGCCCGCCCTCGTCGGCCAGCGCTGCCTCGCGCGCGGCGCGCACGGCGGCAGCGCGCTCGGCAGGCGGCACCGGCCGCGTCGCGAGGTGGTCGACGATGTGCAGCAGGTTCTCCTTGCCGCGCTCGTTCGTGCTGCCGTAGCCCTTGATCAGCCGCCCGCACTGCGCGAGTTCGTGGCCGAGCGCCGCGTGCTCGCGCGCACCGCGCTCGACGGCGGCGAGCCAGCGCTCGATCAGCGACTGCTCGAGCGCGAAGCGGCTGCCGCGCCGGCGCTGGCCCTTCAGGGCCGCGACCGTGCGCAGCGCGAGCGCGCCGAGCACGGTGTGCGTGCCGACCTTCAGCGGCAGCGCCCACGGGGCGCGGCCCTGCGCGCGACGGCGCGCGTCCCACGCAAGCAGGCGCTCGGCCAGCGGCTGCGGCAGCAGCGCAGCGAACTCGGGCACGCCGGGCTTGAAGTGGTCGTAGACCTTGACGAGTTCGTCGTCGCGCGCACCGACCTCGGCGCGCACGCGCTGCGCCCGTGCGGCGCGCAGCTTCAGGTGTGCGACGCGCACGATGTCGTCGAACGCCATCCACAGCGCGAGCCAGCGCGCCGTCTCGCGCGTCGTCGCGTGGCCGAGCGCCGCGCCGGGGTCGCCGGCGCGTTCGGCATCGAGCACGCGCGCGAGCCGCTGCACGTACAGCGCCGCGTAGCGCGCGTCCTGGTAGTCGACGAGGCGCGCGTGCCCGAGCGCGAGCACGTCGTGCACCGCGGCCGGGAACGCGTCGCGCACCGCGGCCGGCAGCGCAGGCGCGCCGTCGCAGGCCTTCGCGCCGGCGGCGGCGGTCACCGCCTGCAGCGCCTGCTCGGCCTGCGCGCGCTGGCGCCGGCTCGCCGCGACGCGCTCGTAGGCCCGCGCGAAGCCGGCCAGGCTCGCGTCGACGCCGCGGCCGCTGCGGCGGATCGTCGCCTCGTAGGCCTCGCGCGCGAACGGCAGCACGCCCGATGCGGCGATCGCACCGAGCAGCACCGCGCTGATCACGGTGCCCGTCTCGCGCGCCAGCGCGCTCATGTCGAACACCTCGGCCGCACGCGCGTGGCGCTGCAGCGTCGCCAGCAGCGCGGCGTCGCCGACGCGGCCGTCGCCGGGCTGCATCTTCTCGGCCACCGTCAGCGCGCGCGACGACGACGAGATCACCGTCGTGCGCTCGGCGCTGGCCATGCCCAGGCCGATCTGGCGCACCGTCTCGAGCAGTTCCGACGACACCAGCAGGTCGATCGCGCCGGGCACCGGGTTCAGGCTGAACACCGGCCGGCGGCCGCCGAGCGCGGCGTCGGGCTCGGGGTGGACCTCGAGGTAGTACGTCGTCGCGCCGGTGCGCTGCGCGACCCCGGGGATCGACGTGCTCTGCGCGCTGTGGCCGCAGGCCAGCGCGGTGTCGAACAGCCACTGCGACAGCACGCCGCCGCCCTCGCCGCCGAGCGCGCAGACGAGGATCGTGATCGGGCGCGAGCCGGTGCCAGGCATGGCGTCACTCGGCCTTGATGCCCGCGTCCTGGATGAACTTGCCGAAGCGCGCGCGGTCGGCGTTCTGGCGCTCGATGAAGGCCTGCCGCGTCAGCGCGAGCGGCTCGCCGCCGATGCCCTTGATCACCTCCTGCACCTTCGCGCTCGCCACCGCCTTGTTGACCTCGTCGTGCAGCCGCGCGACCAGCGCGGCCGGCGTGCCTCCGGGCGCGTAGATGCCGAACACGGTGTCGGCGTCGAAGCCCGGGAAGCCCGACTCGGCCAGCGTCGGCGTGTTCGGCAGCTGCGACGCGCGCTGCGGGCTGCCGACCGCGAGCAGCCTGAGCTTGCCCTCGGCGGCGTGCTTCAGGCCCGGGCCGGGGTCGAACATGAACTGCACCTGCCCGGCGAGCAGGTCGGTGAGCGCCGGCGCGGCGCCGCGGTACGGCACGTGCGTGGCCTGGATGCCGGCCTGGCGCGTGAACATCTCGGCAGCCAGGTGCGGCGAGCTGCCCTGCCCCGCCGAGCCGTAGCTGAGCTTGCCCGGGTGGGCCTTCGCATAGGCGACGAACTCGGCGACGCTGTTGGCCGGCACCGACGGGTGCGCCATCAGGAACACCAGCACGCGCGCGACCGACGCGACGGGCACGAGGTCCTTCTCGGCGTCGAACGGCATCTGCCGGTACAGGAACGGGTTGACCGTCATCGCGCCGCCGCTGCTCATCAGCAGCGTGTAGCCGTCGGCCGGCGACTTGGCCACCGCCTCGGCGCCGATGTTGCCGTTGGCGCCGGGCCGGTTCTCGACGATGACCTGCTGCTTCAGCGACTCGCCCATCGCCTGCGCGACGGCGCGGCCGATCACGTCGGCGGCGCCGCCGGGCGGGAAGTTGACGATCAGCTTCAGCGGCTTGTCGGGGAAGGTCTGCGCCGCGGCCGGCAAGGCGGCGCCGGCCAGCGCCAGCGCCATGCCCAGCGCGAGCGCGCCGCGGCGCGACAGGGGTGCGGTTCGGGTCATCGCCGTCTCCTTTCGTTCTCTTGTCGATGGGGGTGCGGGGTTCAGGCGGTCTGCAGCGCGCGCACCAGCGGCGTGCGCAGCGCGTGCAGCAGCTTCTCGTGCCACTTCGGGTTTCGCACGACCTCGGCGCGGTAGAACGACGGGCACAGCGTCGCCGCGTGCGCGTTGGCGCCGCACAGCCCGCAGCCGACGCAGCCGTCGATCACGGTGGCCACCGGGTCGACCTTCAGCGGGTCGGGGTTGTCCTTCAGCGTCAGCGTCGGGCAGCCCGACAGGCGGATGCACGCGTGGTCGCCGTTGCACACGTCCTCGTCGACGCCGTACTTGACGCGCTCGACGCGCTCGCCGCACTTGAGGCGCTGCGCGATCCACGGCCGGATGCGCCGCTGCCGCTCGAGCTGGCACTCGCCCTCGGCGACGATCACCTTCAGCCCCGTGAAGTCGCTCGTCAGCGCCTCCTCGAGCGTGCGGCGCATCACGTCGACCTCGTAGGTGTGCACGGTGCGCAGCCACTGCACGCCCAGCCCCTTGAGCGTCGTCTCGATCGTCTGGTTCTTGTCGGCCAGGCTCTGGTGCAGCGTGCCGGCGCTGGCCGCCGCGGCCTTGGCCTCGTCGTCGGGCGTGCTGATGATGTCCTGCGTGCCGGTGGCCGACGTGTAGCCGTTCTTCATGATCAGCAGCACCGCGTCGTCGCCGTTGAACAGCGCCGACTGCACCCCGGTCAGCAGCCCGTTGTGCCAGAAGCCGCCGTCGCCCATGATCGCGATCGTGCGGCGCTGCATCATCGGGCTGACGCCGGCGCGGCTCGCGAGGCTCATGCCGTAGCCGAGGATCGAGTGCCCCGAGCTGAACGGCTCGAAGGTCGCGAGCGCGTGGCAGCCGATGTCGGCCGCGACGTGCACCGGCCCGACCTCGGCCTGCGCGAGCTTGAGCGCCGAGAAGACCGGCCGCTCGGGGCAGCCGACGCAAAAGCCCGGCGGACGTGCCGGCAGCGGCCCCATCGCCTTCGCGACGTCGTCGCGCCGCGCGCGGTTGCCGGCCAGCCACGCGCGCGCGGCGGTGAGATCGACCTGCGGCAGGTGGTGCTCGGCGAACGCGACCAGCCCCTGCGCGATCACCTCGACCGTGTACTCGCCCGCGGCCGGCCACAGGTCCTTGCCGTGCAGCGGCGTGGGCACGTCGGCGCGGCGCATCGCGGCGACGACGTCCTTCTCGATGTACTCGGGGCTGCCCTCCTCGAGCACGCCGACCGCGCGCTTGCCGGCGCAAAACGCGACGACCTCGTCGGGCACGAGCGGAAACGTCACGTTGAGCACCAGCAGCGGCACGCGGCTCGCGCCGAACGCGTCGGCCAGCCCGAGCTGCTGCAGCGCACGCAGCGTCGCGTTGTACAGCCCCCCCTGCACGATCAGCCCGACGTCGGCGAAGTCGCCCGCGACGTGTTCGTTGAGCCGGTGTTCGGCGATGTAGCGCTGCGCGGCCGGGATGCGCTGCTCGACCTTGAGCTTCTCGTGGCGGAACGTCACCGGCGGGTGCGCGAGGCGCATGTAGTCGAAGCCGGCGGGCTCGTCGATCGGGTGGCGCGTCGACCACGCCGGCGCGACGTTGTCCTTGCACTCGAAGCGCCCGCGCACATGGCACGCGCGGATGCGCAGCTCGAGGATCGCCGGCATGTTCGACGCCTCCGACAGCGCGAACGCGTGCTCGACCATGCGCACCATCGTCGGCAGGTCGGGGCGCGGGTCGAGCAGCAGCATCGTGCTCTTGAGCGCATAGGCGTGCGTGCGCTCCTGGATCACGCTCGCGCCCTCGCCGTAGTCCTCGCCGACGACGATCAGCGCGCCGCCGACCACCCCCGGCGACGCGAGGTTGGACAGCGCGTCGGCCGCGACGTTGGTGCCGACGATCGACTTCCACGTCACGCAGCCGCGCAGCGGGTAGTGCAGGCTCGCGCCGAGCATCGCCGCGGCCGAGGCCTCGTTCGCGCAGGCCTCGACGTGCACGCCGAGCGTGTCGACATAGGGCTTGGCCTGCACCATCACGTCGAGCAGGTGCGACACCGGCGCGCCCTGGTAGCCGCCGATGTAGGCCACGCCCGACTGCAGCAGCGCCTTCGTGATCGCGAGGATGCCCTCGCCCTGGAAGGTCTGGCCGGCGCCCTTCTTGAGCTGCTCGATCTCTTCGGTGAACTGGACTTCCACGCCGTGGCCGCCGTGTTGTGCCGAGGCAAGCAATCTAGCCAGCGGCGCGTCATTCGTCCATGCGATGAAATCACTAAGTACGATTCGGCCCATGCATCTGCACGAGCTCGACCTGAACCTGCTGCACGTCTTCCGCGCCGTGCACGAGACGCGCAACGTCAGCCGCGCCGCCGGGCGCCTGGGGCTGTCGCAGCCGGCCGCGAGCCACGCGCTGACGCGGCTGCGGCTCGCGCTGCGCGACCCGCTGTTCGTGCGCGCCCCCGGCGGTGTCGCGCCGACGCGCCGCGCCGAGCAGCTCGCGCGCCAGGTCGACGCGGCGCTGCAGCTGCTCGACGCCGCGCTGCACGAGGCCGACGCGTTCGACCCCGCGCGCTCGGTGCGCCGCTTCACGCTGCACATGAGCGACATCGGCGCCGACGAGTTCCTGCCGCAGATCATGGCCGCCGTCGGTGCGCAGGCGCCGGGCGTGCGCGTCGAGGCGGTGCAGATGGAGCCGCAGGCGATCGGCCCCGCGCTCGAGGACGGCCGGCTCGACCTCGCGCTCGGCTACCTGCCCTCGCTCGTGGGTACCGAGCACGCGCCCCTGCTCGAGGAGCGCTACGTCGTGCTGCTGCGCCGGGGCCACCCGCTGGCCAGGCGGCTGACCGACCGTGCCGCACTCGAGCGGCTGGACTTCATCGTCGTCAAGAGCCACGCCGAGCCGGCGCGCGCGCTGCAGATGCTCGGGCTCGAGCCGCGCATCCGGCTCGCGCTGCCGCACTTCATGGTCGTGCCGACGATCCTCGCGGCCACCGACCTCGCGGTGATCCTGCCGCTGCGGCCCGCACAGCGCTTCGCGCAGCGGCACGACCTGCAGGTCGTCGAGCCCGACCTCGGCTTGCCGCCGTTCACGGTGTCGATGCACTGGCACTGGCGCGCGCAGCACGACGCCGGCCACCGCTGGCTGCGCGAGATCGCGCTGGCGATGCGCTTCGCGCCGGTGGGCCGTACCCCGGCGAACCGTTCGGCTCGAGCGCCTCGAGCTGATCGCCCCACGGCAGCATCATCGTCACCCACAGCAGCTTCGCGAACTCGGGCGCGAAGCGGTCGATGATCTTCTGCGGCTCGGGGCACAGCTTCTTGTCGGTGATCAGGCCGAACTGCACGCCGCCACCGTAGCTGAGGATCGACACGCCCATGCCGATGTGGCCCGACTGCGGCACCCAGAACATGTTCTGCCGCAGCGTCGAGCCGCAGAACTTCAGCGGCTCGCGCGGGCCCGGCACGTTGGTCATCACGGCCGTCGTCTTCCTCGCGAACAGGCCCGTGACGAGGTCCTGCGCCGGCTTCACGAGCAGCCCCGACGCCGCGAGGATCAGGAACGCCAGCAGCGGCTGATAGCTGCCCTTGAGCTGGCTCATGCGCGCGTGCACGGCGTACAGCCGCTCGATCGGGTGCTCGATGCCGATCGGCAGCACCAGCGGCACGAGGCCGAAGCCGTTGCCCAGTTCGTGCGCCTGCTCGAGCGGGCGCAGGTTGACCGGCACCATCGCGCGGATCTCCTTGCCCGCCGGGTCGTCGCCGACCTCGCGCAGGTACGCGCCGATCGCGCCGGCCACGCACGACAGCAGCACGTCGTTGACGGTGCAGTGCATCGCCTTGGCCACCGCCTTGACGTCGTCGAGCGGCAGCGGCTCGCACCACGCGACGCGCTTGAGGCCCACCGGGTGGCCCTTGAGCCGCGTCGGCGAGTCGTCGGGCATCAGCGCGAGCGACGCGGCGTCGCTGGCGACCTGCAGCGCGACGCGCGCCATGTCGAGCGAGCCGGCCAGCGGCTTGCCCGGGTGCGCGAGCAGGTCGATCGACCTGGCGACACCCTCGCCGTACAGCCCGATCGCGCGCACCGTCAGGTCGGTCAGCGGGCGCACGACGGTGTCGGCGAGCCAGTCGCCATCGCGGCCGTTGCCGCGTGGGCGCCGCCGCGGCGGCGCGTGGCCGCCGTCGGTGATCGACAGCAGCACCGACATCAGCGCGATGCCGTCGCCGATGCAGTGGTGGATGCGGATGATGATCGCGCTGCCGCCCTCGTAGTCCTCGATCAGGTGCCAGTGCCACAGCGGGTGCTCGCGGTCCAGCGGCGTCGTCGCCAGCTCGGCGGTGCGCTCCTGCAGCGCCTGGCGCTCGCTCTGCCCGCGCCGGCGTGCCAGCCGCTCGCGGCTGACGTGGCGCTCGATGTCGAAATGCTCGTCATCGACCCACAGGTAGCCCAGCGCGTCCTCGACGACCTTCTGGCGAAATCGCGGGTAGCGCAGCAGCGCGGTGCGCAGCCGCTCGCAAACCGCCTCGTACGACACCGCCGGCGCGAGCAGCCACACGCCGACGATCATCATCAGGTTGACGTCGCTGTCCATGCGCAGCCACGCGGTGTCGACGCGCGACATGCGCTCGGCGGCAGAGGACATCGACAGGCTCCTGGAGGCGGTGGTCGTGGGCACGATGCTGGTTAACATCCCGCCCGTCAAGGCCCATTTTCACCGACCAGGAGACGCGCGATGGCCGACCTCAAGTCCCGCTTCGAACAGGCCGTGGCCGACAGCAAGAAGCTGCCCGAGCGGCCCGACAACGCGACGCTGCTGAAGATCTACGCGCTGTACAAGCAGGCCACCGAGGGCGACGTCGAGGGCAAGCGTCCCGGCTTCACCGACATGGTCGGGCGCGCGAAGTGGGATGCCTGGAACGAGCAGAAAGGCAAGAGCGCCGAGGCGGCGATGCAGGAATATGTCGACCTGATCGAGTCGCTGAAGTAGGCCCACCCCCGAAGCGGCTTCGCCGCTGCCCCCTCGAGGGGGCGACGCCAGCGGACCGGCGAAGCCGGATCCGCGGCGTCTGCTTGAACCCTAGTGCCGGAATGCGCGTGGCGACCTCGGCTACGGGATCTTGACCTACGCCTTCTTGCGCGCGCCGTTGCCGTTCTTCTTCGCGGCGACCTTCTTCGCCGCGCCGTTGTTGGCGGCGGCCTTCGGGGTCTTCGCCAGCGCTTGGCGGGCGCCGAGCAGGTCGTCGAGGTTCTTCTCGATCTCGGTCTCGATCGTCTTGGCGAACGCGCCGAGCAGGAAGCCGAGCTTGGCCTGCAGGTCGAAGTGGTCGGCCGCGACGACGAGCTGGCCCTTGACGCCGCTGCGGCTGAACTCGACGGTGTCGCTGTACTCGCCTTCGACGACGGTGCAATCCATGCCGAACCGGCGCTCGGCCTCTTCGGCCCACTTCAAGGCGAGTTTGCGCGCCTCGTCCAGGCCCAGGTCGTGCTCGCGGCGGATGCGGATCTCGGACACGTCGACTCCCCCTCTTCCCCCTATTGAGCGGCCGCGCCCCCGGCGGCGGTGGCCACGGCGGCGCGCAGTGTCGCGTGCCGCTCGGCCTTCGGCAAGTCGGCCAGCCGGCGCACCTCGGCGTAGAAGCGCGCGAAATCGCCGCCGGCGGCGTCGAACAGGCGCTCGAACGCCGGCACGAACTCGTCGTACGCGGCCTGCACGCCCAGCGCCGCGTTGTTGGCGCGCGCGAACCAGCCGTCGTAGCCGGTGAAGCCGCCCCATTCTTCACGCTTCAGGCGCTCGTGGTCGGCGCGCAGGCGCGCGAACACCTCGGCCTTCGCGGCGCGCTTGGCGTCGTCGTCGACCGCGCTCGCATACACCGCCTCGAGCTCGCGGCGCGCGGCCAGCGCCAGCGCGCGGAACTGGCGGCGGCGCGCATCGAACGCGGCGTACTCGTCGCGCACCGCGGCGCTGGCGTGGCGCTCGAGCCAGCGCGCACCGCCCAGCCGCTCGACGGCGGTCGCGAACGACTCGTTGAATGTCGTGTCGCCGGCGGCGTAGACGACCTGATGCGCGAGCTCGTGGAAGATCAGCCGCGCCAGCTCGCCTTCGGGCCAGTGGATGAAGGTCGACAGCAGCGGGTCGCCGCCGAGCCACTCGAGCCGGCCCAGCGTCGAGTACGCCGGCACCGCGTACACCAGCACCTCCCAGCCGTCGGCGCGCAGCTGCGCAGCCAGCGCGTCGGCCGCCGCGCGGTCGTAGTAGCCACGGTAGCCGACGCAGCCGACGACCGGGAAGCACCAGGTCTTGAGCGTGAGCGACAGCTCGGGCGCCGCGACGACGTTCCACACCGCCGCGGGGCGCTGCAGGTCGGCAAAGCGGCGGTAGCTGCGGTTGTCGGGCAGCGCCAGCTCGGCGACCGCGAAGTCGCGGATGCGCTGCGCGAGCGCGAGCCGCTCGCGCAGCGCCGGCGGCGTCGCGTCGTCGGCGATCACGTCGGCCACCGGGCGCGCGCGGTTGAGCAGATCGACGTGGCCGCCGACCGCCTGCGCGTAGTAGCCGACGCTGGCGCAGCCGGCGGTCAGGCACGCCGCCGCGAGCGCGACGGCGGCGGCACCGGTGAGCGACAGGCCGGCCACGAGTGCGATCGCCGCGGCGCGCTTCAAGCCGCGGCCGCGGTGTCGACCGCCACCTCGACCAGGCAGTCGTAGAACGTCGGCGCGCGGCCGAGGTCGGTCAGCCGCTGGCTCGTCAGCTCGTTGACGTTGGTGCCGTCGAGCCCGAGCTTGCGCCACCAGATGCCCAGCCCGACGACGACGCCGGGGCGCGCGCGCGTCGTCACCTCGGCGCGGCAGCGGTGCGTGCCGCGGTCGTTGAACACGCGCACGACGGCGCCGCTGGCGATGCCGCGCGGCGCCGCGTCGTCGGGGTGGATCTCAAGCAGGGGTTCGCCTTCGATCGCGCGCAGGCTCGCGACGTTGACGAAGGTCGAGTTCAGGAAGTGCCGCGCCGGCGGCGAGATCATCGCCAGCGGGTAGCGCGCTGCCAGTGCCGGCGCGGTCTGCACGCACTCGTGGTTCGGCACGAAGTCGGGCACGCCCAGCCCCGGCGCGTCGACCACCGCCTTGCCCGACGGCGTGCGAAAACCGCCGTCGGCGAATGGCGCGTCGGGCAGCGGCAGGCTCGCCCAGCCGCGCGCACGCAGCGCGTCGAGGTCGATGCCTTTGAGCGCCTGGCGCAGCAAGGCCTCGTCGTCGTCGGCGAAGCAAGGCTCGGTAAAGCCCATGCGTGCCGCGAGCTCGCGGAAGATCTGCGTGTTGGGCTTCGCCTCGCCGAGCGGGGCGATCGCCGGCTCGTTGATCAGCACGTCGGTATGGCCGTAGCTCGTGTGCACGTCGAGGTGCTCGAGTTGCGTCGTGGCCGGCAGCACGATGTCGGCGTGGTCGGCGGTGTCGGTCGGGAACTGCTCGAGCACGACGGTGAACAGGTCCTCGCGCGCGAAGCCGGCCACGACCTTGCGCGACTCGGGCGCGACCGCCACCGGGTTGCTGTTGTAGACGACGAGCGCGTCGATACGCGGGCCGAACGCACCGCCGCCGGGGTGCAGCAGCGCGTCGCCGATCGTACTCATGTTGACGGTGCGCGGCCGCCGGCCCGTGAGGAGCTCGGGCCGCTGCAGCGCGGCGTCGTCGCGGAATGGCGCGGCCCAGCCCGAACTCGACAGCAGCAGCCCGCCGGCCGCATGGCGCCACGCACCGACGAGGCACGGCAGCAGCGCGACGAGCCGCACCGCGTTGCCGCCGCCGGCCACGCGCTGCATGCCGTAGTTCAGGCGGATCGCCGCCGGCTGCGTCGTGCCGTAGTCGCGCGCGAGCTCGCGGATGTCGTCGGCCGGCACGCCGCACACGGCCGCGGCGCGCTCGGCCGGCCACGGCCGCGCGCGCTCGGCGAGCTTGTCGAACCCGTCGACGTGGCGGTCGACGTAGTCGCGGTCGATCCAGCCGTGCGCGATCAGCTCGTGCACCAGCGCCAGCGCCAGCGCACCGTCGGTGCCGGGGCGCAGCGCGAGGTGGCGGTGGCACTTGTCGGCCGTCTCGGTGCGCCGCGGGTCGATGCACCACAGCTTGGCGCCGGCGCGCTTGGCCTGCTGCGCGAGCGTCCAGAAATGGAGGTTCGACGCGATCGAGTGGCTCCCCCAGATCAGGATCAGCTTCGACTGCGCGAAGAAGCGCAGGTGCATGCCGATCTTGCCGCCATAGGTCGCGGCCAGTGCCTCGCCGCCGGCGCTGGCGCAGATCGTGCGCTCCAGCCGGCTGGCGCCCAGGCGGTGGAAGAAGCGCGCCGCCATCGACTCGCCCTGCAGCAGCCCCATCGTGCCGGCATAGCTGTACGGCACGACGGCCTGCGCGTCGCGCGCGGCGATGGCTTTCAGCCGCGCCGCGACGGTATCCAGCGCCTCGTCCCACGAGATGCGCGCGAAGCGCCCCTCGCCCTTGCGGCCGACGCGCTTCATCGGGTGCAGCAGCCGATCCGGGTGGTGCGTGCGCTCGGCGTAGCGGCTGACCTTGGTGCACAGGACGCCGCCGGTCGGCGGGTGGTCGGCCGCACCCTGCACGCGCACCGCACGGCCGCCCTGGACCGTCACGACGAGCGCGCAGGTGTCGGGGCAGTCGTGCGGGCAGGCGCCGCGCACGGTGCGCGCGGCGGGCGAAGCGGTGGCGTCCATCGGCGCCGAATATGGCACATCGCCCGCCCCGACACGGTGGCGCGGACGCGCACGGCAGGCGTGCTCGGCGCTCAAGCCTCGGCGTGCGCGAGCTCGCGCAGTCGCGCAGTGTCGATCGCGACGCAGTAGCGGCCCTGCTGCTCGAGCAGCCCGTCGCGGCGGAACTCGCCGAGCAGCCGCGCGACGCTGGTGGGGTTCAGCGCCATCAGCTGCGCGAGGTCGGCGCGCTTGAGGCGCAGCGCCTCGCCGGGCGCCAGCGTGCTGCGCAGGTACAGCAGCGCGCGCGCCAGCCGCGCGCGTGCCGGACCGTGGCACATCTCGCTGATGATGCGGTCGGCGTCGGCGATGGCCTGCCGGCCATCGGCGTACAGGCGCGGCAGCGCGCCGGGGTGCTCGGCGAGTACCTTCTCGAACCGCGCCATCGGGATGCGGCAGGCGTAGCCGGGGTGGATCACCTGACCGGAATGCGGATGCGGCCCGCTGAGCCCGCCGATGCCGGCCACGCCACCGCGCATCACCAGCCGCGCGATGCACTCGCCGCTGTCGTCGTCGCGCAGCGTCTCCTTGACGATGCCGCTTTGCACCACGTAGACCGCGTGCGCCACCGTGCCCTGTTCGAACAGCCGCACGCCGGCACGCAACGGCATGCGCACCGCCGGCGGCAGCCCGTCGGCCGCGAGCGCCGACGCCGGGGGCGCACGGTCCACGACGTCGCACATCAGGCACAGCGGGTGCCGCCCCGTCACGGCCTCGGGGCCCGCCGGCCAAGGACACAAAACCGTCTGTTTTTCGGACTTCACGCTTCTCCTCCAGGTGCGAACCCGCGCTTGATCTGTGCAGCGGGCGCTTGCCGAACAGCGCGGCGAGCCTATCGCATAGTCACCGTCCCCCTGAGCGGGCCGTTGTCCGCGCGACCGTAGGGCACACCGCGCGCACGCGAAACGTCGCAATTGCGACGAAACACCGATTTGCGGGGGAGGGCGTGACGTGGCGTTCTTGACCTGACACAACAACCGTCGAGCGCACCGTCAGCGAGACTGTTCAGGCCCCAAGCCCCACGGGGTAGAGGGTCTTGATCGCGGCGGGCTGCCGCCGCCTGGAAGGTCAACCGACGGAATGGAGACCGTGGTGAAGAAGTTCGCATTGAAGAAGACGCTGCCGCTGGCGCTGCTGGGACTGGCCGGCGTCGCCGGACTGGCCTATGCCGCCACCTACCTGATCACGCTGCAACCTGAGATCACACTCAGCGAAGGCAGCAACGGCCACAAGCCCAAGCTCATACGTGCGGCCGACGGCACGCTGATTGCCGTCTATGGCGACTCCCCGGCTGGCGCGCTCAACGTGTACGACACCAAAGCCGACAAAGACCGACCTGCACGCGACATCTTCGTCAAGGTCTGCACGCCCGACCAGGACACGGCGCCCGCGCCGCGCAAGACCTGCAACCAGGAAAGCGATTGGACGTACGCAACGACGCCTTTCGGTGGCGGCAACGTGTCGGGCTCAGCGCTGAAGTACAGCATCAAGACCAGGTGGCAGGCTAGCGGCACCACACTGGCACCGTACTACGGCAACACCGACAAGCCCAACATCAAGCAAAACGGCCCGGTGCTGGTGCTGACCTGGATCGGCGCCTTCTGTCCGGATGGCGACTTGCGTGATGGCATCGCTCCGGCAGAAACCGATACCGATCCCGGCTTCTACCCGAACCCGAACCAGAGGGCGATCCGGTATGTCGAGCGCGACATGCGCACCATCCCGTTCCACTGCACGTGGATGGCGTACTCGGCCGACAGCGGCCTCACGTGGTCGGAACCAAAGCAACTGAGCAACGGGGAGCGCGACGCCAAGCAGGATTCGAGCTTCGGCACCTACCAAGCGCCGACTGCGCGCATCAATGTCTCGTGGCAGGAGGACCCGGAAGGGCTGCAGCTCGGCGAAGCGGATGGTCCCGGCGACGGCGCCTCGGGCGCCAATGTCACGGGCGGCACCGACGTCTGGTACACGTACTTCGAGGTCAACGCGACGACGGAGGTGCCGACGTACCACCTGTCGCCACTGACGCAGGGCACGGCGCGCGCCTTCGGCTATCGCGTGACCGACAACTGGGAACTGGAAAAGAAGACGGGGCTGTCCGGCCAGATCGTCAACGTGTTCGACGCGAACGGGAATCCGGTCGATGGCAACCTCGTCGAGAAGGGCAACGCCGGGGCGGCGCGGCCGAACATCGGGATGGTTGGCACGACAACGGTGCTCGCCTGGGAAGAGACGAAAGGCGCCGAAGGGTTGGACAGCGGCAAGTTCATCCGCTATCACTCGTTCCCGTACAACAATCCGCCGCAGTTTGCCGGCGACTCGGCATCGGTGCCGACTTCGAACGTCAAGTCCGGCTGCATCATCAGCGATCCGCAGCGCAACGCGCGCCGCGTGCGCTTCCTGACGCAGAGCGCCGCCGAAGCCACTGGGGTGGCCGCGCCGGCCGTGCCCAACCGCAGCGGCATCAACATCGCGATCTTCTGGAAAGAAGGGGAAGCCGACAAAGGCGGGCCTTCTGACATCGTGATTCGCCGCGGAATGGTGGATCCAGACGTAGCGACCAGCATCCAGAGCGGCCTGGCGAGCAGCCGGATGGTGCCGGCGGTGTCGGCAGGTTGTGCCACCTCGCTGTACTCGGAAGCGATCGCGCTGACCCCGACGGCTGGTCATGCGCGTGCCGAGAACATCAGCAGCCGTGCTTCCGTGCTGACATCGGGCACTGATGGCTTGGCTGACGACACCGAACGGAACTTCACCGAGAACGCACTCGCCCACCGCGGCGTGCTGCGGGGTGACGACCTGTGGGTCGGCTACAACTACACGAGCAACCTCTACGAGCTTTGGGCGCTGATCAACAACTACAACTTCTGGATCCGCAAGTTCACGTTCGACGGCACCTCGAACGCCAGCGGCGGAAGCTGGGGTCTGCCGAAGAACGTCACGAACGTCACCGACAAGCGCATCAACGTGCGCGAGCCGCGGATCTTCGGCACGCCCGCGAGCAACACGGCGCCGGGCTATTGCGAGGGCAACGATCCGGCCACGGCCAGCGACCCGGCCTTCTGCCAGAACCGCAACGTGATCTGGCTGATGTGGGGCAGCCAGGAGAACGTCTACCCGTCCGACCCCGAGGGCGGTGATGACTTGGGCGTGTACGCCACGGTGAGCTTCGACTCTGGCGCGACCTATGCCACGCCGGTGCGGATCTCCGAAGAACAGGGCAGCCTGTTCAACGACGACGAGTCGGCGTTCGAGACCCAGCCGCAGGCGCGCCCGGACGGCAAGCGTGTCTATGCCGTCTTCAACACCGAAAGCCCGACCGGCTCGGCGGCACGCTTCCGCAGCGCCGACGCAGCGGTGCAAAGCACGGACGGTGGCGGCGGCGGTGGCGGCGGCTGCACGACCGGCAACGGCGGCTTCGACCCGACACTGCTGCTGCTGGCCGGCCTCGGCCTTGCGGGCGTCGGCCTGCGCCGCGTGCAGCGCGCACGCCGCCGCTGATGCGCACGGCACCCCGGGCGCCTGCCGCCCGGGGGTTTGCAACGCCGCCTGCGGGCGGCGTTTTCATTTCCCCCTCGGCACCAGACACGGCGCGCCGGGACGCACCGGGACGCTCGCCAGCCGCGCATGCGACGATCGCGCCCCGTGAGCCCGCCGCCGCCTTCGCCCCTGCCGTCGCTGCGCGAGGAGTGCGGCCTCGTCGCGCCGCGGCCGGCGCGCTGGCCCTCCGACCGCCACTGGCTGCTCGCGCTCGCCGCCGCGGCGCCGGTGTGGCTGGCGCTGGCGCTGTGGACGGGGCCGCAGATGCGCGCGCCGGCCGGGGCGTGGGCGTGGGTGTCGCTCGTCGTCGTGCAGCCGCTGCTCGAAGAGCTGGTGCTGCGCGGCGTGCTGCAGGGGCAGCTGCTGCGGCTGACGCGCGCGCGGCGCTGGGGGCCGGTCAGCGTGGCCAACGCGCTGACCACCGCGGTCTTCGTCGCGCTGCACCTGCCGGCACAGCCGCTGGCGTGGGCGCTGGCGGTGGCGGCGCCGTCGCTGGTGTTCGGCCACCTGCGCGAGCGCTTCGCCAGCGTGTGGCCGGCGGTGGCGCTGCACGCGCTCTACAACCTGGGCTTCGGCGCGGCGGCGGCGCTGGCGCGCTGAGGCGCACGAGCACCACCCCACAAACCGTTACCGCGGCCCGTCAACGCGCGGAAGTCGTCTGGCGTTAATATACCTGTGGGGGGTATACAGACCCGCCCACGTTCGGACTCAACTCCAGGAGCAGACGATGAGACATCCCACCCGATGGACGGCTCTCGCGCTGGCCGCCGCGCTCGCCGGTGGCGCGGCCGTGGCGCAGGCGCAGACGCAGACCCAGACGATGACGCAGGAGCAGCTGCGCGAGCAGGAGCGGCTGCAGATCCGCGATCAGGACATCTACGGCCACCAACTGATGACGGAGCAGGAGCGCAACGAGTACCGCCAGCGCATGCGCACCGCGACGACGGCGCAGGAACGCGAGCGCATCCGCGCCGAGCACCACGAGCGCATGAAGGTGCGCGCGCGCGAGCGCGGCGTCACGCTGCCCGACGACCCGCCGGCCGGCCGCGGGCCGGGCTCGGGCATGGGCCCCGGGCCGGGCATGGGTCCTGGCCCGGGCATGGGCCCTGGCCCCGGCGCCGGGCCGCGCCCGGGGGCCGGCGGTGGCGGGGGTGGCGGCGGCGGTCGCTGAGTCCCTGCGCCCCGCGCCATGACGCGCGGGGCCTGCGAGAAGACAAACACCGGGCCGCGGCCCGGTGTTTTCATTGATGGCACCGCTCGGTGCCGCGGCATCAGCCGCCGCAGGTCTCGTACGCCGAGGACGCGATCGCGTCCCACTCCTGTTGCGTGATCACGGTGGGCACGTAGGTCACACCCTGGTCGAGCAGCGCCTGGTTGAACGAGCGCAGGTGATTGCGCGAACCGCACAGCAGGTGGCCGTAGACCTGGGCGATGTCGGTCTCGTCGGTCGCGGCGAGCTTGTCGTTGATGTCCTGGATGTCCTTCTCCTCGATCAGCGCGCCGACCTTCAGCGCGTCGACGAGGCTGGCCTGGCCCGCGGCCACGAGCTGGTCGTACAGCGCCTGCAGATCGTCGTTGTCGAACACGCCGACCGGATTGCCGGCGGCCGGGTCCTCGATGCCGTGCTTGAGCAGCAGGTCGAGGATCGCGCTCGTGTGCTCGGTCTCGCTCTCGGCGATGTTGGCGAACACGGTGGCGCCCCAGCGCGCGAACAGGGTGACGTAGACGTCGTGCGCGAGCTTCTCTTCCTCGCGCATGAACTTGAGTCCCTCGATCTCTTCGTCCGACAGCGTCCGTGTGACCGACGAGATCGTTGCCGTCGTGGCGTCGATATCGTCACCGCCGCCGCAGGCCGTCAGCAGCGGGCCCGCTGCCGCCACACCGATGACCGCCCCCAGGACACGCAGGAATTGCTTGCGTCGCATGACGTCCCCTTCTCGTGGAATACGTCACGGAGTATGGGGAGGGTTTCTCCCAGGGTCTGTGCCAAAGTGTCAGCAGCCAGTAACAGGACGTACGTTAGAGCGGTCGCTCCAAGCGCCACCTGTGGTTGACGAAAGCGCTTGCCCGCACCGCCGCGAGGGGTGTGGGAGCAGCGGTTCAGACCAGCCGCAGCGACTGCAGCTCGTAGACGAGCTCGCTCGTGCCCTGCGCCGAGCGGCTCTTCTCGATGCCGCGCACCGAGCGCTTGGCGCGCGGGGCGTACCAGTAGACGGTGTCGATGCGCACGCCGCCGGCCAGGTGCACGGCCTCGATGCGCCACGCGTCGAAGCGCCCGGCCGGCACCTCGACGGCTTCCGGGCCGACGACGCGCGCGTCGACCTCGACGATGCGGTGCCCCGGCTCGCCGTCCTGCCGCTGCTCGACGGCGGCCTTCCAGCGCCGCCCCGGCTCGAGCGGGAAGCGAAACAGCGGGAACGCCGGCGTGTAGCGCATCGACTCGCCGGGCATCAGCTCGCGCGCGACGCGGTTGAACTCGGCGTCGAACACCTGCGTGAGCCAGGGGTCGTCGCTGCCGGCCTTGCGCACCGCGATGGTCCAGCCGCCGTCGGGGCGCAGCTCGCGCACGACGTGGTCGAGCAGCAGTGGCGACGCACCGCCGACCAGACGCGTCGCGAACTGCCACTGGTCGCCCAGCCGCGGCTGCGGCCGCTCGGCAGCGGAGGGGATCTTCGTCATCGCGTGACTCCTGCGAAACGCCGACCAGTTTAGGCCGCCGCGATGGGGGACATCGGCGCGCGGAGTTCATGCCCGCAGCAGCCCCCGCGTAAGATCGACCGCGCAGGAGACACGCCATGCAACTCATCGAATCGATCCTCGCCGACGCGGCCGCGATCACCGCGATCCGCCGCGACATCCACGCCCACCCCGAGCTGTGCTTCGAGGAGCGGCGCACCGCCGACGTGATCGCCAAGGCACTGACCGACTGGGGTATCCCGATCCACCGCGGACTCGGCACGACCGGCGTCGTCGGCATCGTGAAGAACGGCACGTCGAACCGCGCCGTCGGGCTGCGCGCCGACATCGATGCGCTGCCGATGACGGAGCACAACACGTTCGCCCACGCGAGCAAGCACCCCGGCAAGATGCACGCCTGCGGGCACGACGGCCACACCGCGATGCTGCTGGCCGCCGCGCGGCACCTCGCGCGGCACCGAGACTTCGACGGCACCGTCTACCTGATCTTCCAGCCGGCCGAAGAAGGCGGCGGCGGCGCGCGCGAGATGATCAAAGACGGCCTGTTCGACAAGTTCCCGATGGAGGCCGTCTTCGGCATGCACAACTGGCCGGGCCTGAAGGTGGGCCAGTTTGCGGTGTGCGACGGCCCCGCGATGGCGTCGAGCAACGAGTTCCGCATCACGGTCACCGGCAAGGGCTCGCACGCGGCGCTGCCGCACAACGGCATCGACCCGGTGCCGGTGGCGTGCCAGATGGTGCAGGCGTTCCAGACCATCGTCACGCGCAACAAGAAGCCTACCGACGCCGCCGTGATCTCGGTGACGATGATCCACGCCGGCGAGGCGACCAACGTCGTGCCCGACCGCTGCGAGATCCAGGGCACGGTGCGCACCTTCACCCTTGAAGTGCTCGACCTGATCGAGCGGCGCATGAAGGAGATCGCCGAGCACACCTGCGCCGCGTTCGGCGCCGAGTGCCGCTTCGAGTTCCGCCGCAACTACCCGCCGACGATCAACCACAAGGCCGAAGCCGATTTCGTGCGCGGCGTGATGCGCGACGTCGTCGGGCCCGAGAACACGCTCGAGTTCGAGCCGACGATGGGCGCCGAGGACTTCAGCTACTTCCTGCTCGAGAAGCCCGGCGCGTACTTCGTGATCGGCAACGGCGACGGCGCGCACCGCGAGGCCTACAGCGACCACGTGCACGGCCTGGGCCCGTGCACGCTGCACAACCCGCACTACGACTTCAACGACGAGCTGATCCCGCTCGGCGCGACGCTGTGGGTGCGGCTCGCCGAGAAGTGGCTCGCGACGCCGCGCGGCTGACGTGGCGGCGATGGACGCGAGCCGCTTCTTCGCGCAGAGCTACGCCGAGGCGCGGCGCAAGTTCCTCGCCGCCGCCGAGCGCGCCGGGCTCGAGGTGCACAGCCGCATGCACCCGCTGCGTGGGCGCGACGGCGAGGCGCTGGCGCTCGACGTCGCGCGCTTCGGACCGCACGACGCGCCGGCACTGCTGATCGTCAGCAGCGGCTGCCACGGCGTCGAGGGCTTCTGCGGCTCGGGCGTGCAGGGCGCGCTGCTCGCCGACCCGGCGTTCCACGCCGCCGCGCGGACCGCCGGCGTCGCGGTGCTGTACCTGCACGCGCTGAACCCGTGGGGCTTCTCGTGGTGGCGGCGCACGACGCACGAGAACGTCGACCTGAACCGCAACTTCCACGACTTCCACCGCCCGCTGCCACGCAACGAGGCGTACGACCGGCTCGCTCACCTGATCGTGCCGCCGACGTGGCCGCCCGCGCCCGAGGTGCAGGCCGAGCTGATGGCCTATGCGGGGCAGCACGGCGAGCGCGCGCTGCAGGCCGCCGTGACCGGCGGCCAGTACGACCACCCGCAGGGGCTGTTCTACGGCGGGCGCGCGCCGACCTGGAGCCACGTGACGCTGCGCCACGTGCTGCAGGAGCAGGCGCAGCCCTGCACACGGCTGGGCTGGATCGACCTGCACACGGGGCTGGGCCCGAACGGTGTGGGTGAGCGCATCTTCGCCTGCCGCGACGACCCCGCCGCGCTGGCGCGCGCACGGGCGTGGTGGGGTGATGGTGTGACGTCGATTTACGACGGTAGCTCGACGTCGGCGCTGCTGACCGGGCTGATGTGGCTCGCCGCCTACGACGAGTGCCCGCAGGCCGAGTACACCGGCATCGCGCTGGAATACGGCACCGTGCCGGTGGCCGAAGTGATCGACGCGCTGCGCGCCGACCAGTGGCTCGAGAACCACCCCGAGGTCGAAGACGACGCACTGCGCGCGGCGATCAAGCGCCGCGTGCGCGATGCGTTCTACACCGACACCGACGACTGGAAGCGGCGCGTCATCGAGCAGGGGCTCGAGGCGGCGCACCAGGCCGTGACCGGCCTGTCGGGGCGCTGAACGCGCACCGCTGCCGCGCGCCGTCGCGATACGGCGCCTGTGATGCACGAGCCGCCCGACCCGAGGGCAAACCCGCAGCGGGCCGCTGCATTTGTCCTATTGACAGGACATTAGGACAGTGGTCAGATGCCTGGCGATGGGCACTAGCCTTCCATTGCCGAAGTACCACCAGATCTACCTGGTCCTGCGCGAGCAGCTGCAGGAGGGTCGCTTCGCCGACGGGCTGCCCGGCGAGCTGGCGTTGGCCGACCAGTTCGGCGTCGCGCGCGTGACGGTGCGCAAGGCGCTCGAGCAGCTCGAGAACGAGGGCCTGATCGAGCGCGCACCCGGCCGCGGAACGATACCGCGCATGCCGGCGGCCGACGGCACGCGCGGCGCCGGCGCGCGACTCACCGGGCTGCTCGAGAACATCGTCAACATGGGCCTGCGCACATCGGTCAAGGTGCTGTCGTGCGAAACGCTCGCCGCCGACGACGAGGTCGCCGCCGCGCTGCAGCTCGACCCCGGCACGCCGGTGCAGAAGGCGGTGCGCGTGCGTTCGACAGCGCAGGGTCCGCTGTCGCTGATCACGACGCACGTGCCGGCCGACCTCGCCGCTGGCTTCGGCCGGCGCGAGCTGGGCCGCAAGCCGCTGCTGGTGCTGCTCGAAGCCTCGGGCGTGCGCATCGGCAGCGCGGTGCAGACGATCTCGGCGCAGCTCGCCGACGCGGCCACCGCGCGCCATCTCGACGTGCCGGTCGGCTCGGCGCTGCTGGCCGTCACGCGCCTGGTGCGCGACGAGGCCGAGCGGCCGGTGCAGTGGCTGCACGGCCTGTACCGCCCCGACCGCTACCAGTACCGCATGCAGTTGTCCCGCGTCGGCAGCATCGACGCCAAGCTGTGGGTCAGCACCGAGCTGTCCGCGCAGTTCCATTGACCCCCCACCCTGCCCGAGGAGCGCACACCATGAGCAACCGTCGCCAGTTCCTGCAGCACACCGCCGCCGGGGCCTCCGCCCTCGCGTTCCCGCTGATCGGCGGCGCGCAGCCGCGACCGGTCAAGGTCGGCATCCTGCACCCGGTCACCGGCGCACTCGCGTTCTCGGGGCAGCAGTGCCGCGAGGGTGCACTGCTCGCGATCGAGGACATCAACAAGACCGGCATCAAGTCGCTCGGCGGCGCCAAGCTCGAGGTCATGCTCGGCGACGCGCAGAGCACGCCGCAGGCCGGCGCCGCCGAGGTCGAGAAGATGAACGAGGCGGGCTGCTCGGCGGTCGTCGGCGCGTTCGCCAGCGCGATCTGCCTGGCCACGACGCAGGCCGCGGCCAAGTACAACCTGCCGCACGTCGTCGACGTCGGCGTGGCCGACCAGATCGTCGAGCGCGGCCTGAAGAACACGTTCCGCTTCGGCCCGGGCTACCGCACCTGCGCGCAGGTCGCGGTCAACAACCTGCACGTGCTCAACACGGTGGCGGGCAAGCCGGCCAAGACGGTGATGATCATCCACGAGGAGAGCCTGTTCGGCACCGGCACCGCGAACCTGCTCGCGCGCGAGCTGCCGGGCTTCGGCTTCGAGGTCAAGGAAATCATCAAGCACGCCAACCCGACGCGCGACTTCAACAACATCGTGCTGCGCATGAAGTCGGTGAACCCCGACATCGTGATCCCGGCCAACTACTACAACGAGTACGCGCTGCTCGTGCGCACGATGCAGCAGCAGCGCGTCGTGCCGAAGGCGATCTACAGCGTGCTGGGCGGCGCCGCGTCGAGCTACAAGTTCCTGAAGGAGTTCCCCGAAGCGGCCAACGGCATTATCGACTGCAACCACTGGTTCAACCCGAAGAACCCGAAGAGCGCCGCGCTGCGCAAGCGCGTCGAGGCCAAGGGGCTGTTCTTCACCTACGAGGTCTTCATGGCCTACACGGCGACGATGCTGCTCGCCGACGCGATCGAGCGCGCGAAGAGTGCCGACCGCGCCGCGATCATCGACGCGCTCGAGAAGAGCACGTTCGCCGACCACATCATGCCGTACGGGCCGACGAAGTTCGTCAACGGGCAGAACCAGGGCGCGCAGCCGCTGATGACGCAGGTCGTCGGCGGCGACATCAAGGTCATCGTGCCGCGCGAGTACCGCGAGGTGGAGCCGATCTTCCCGCTCAAGGCGTGACCCCCCGAAGCGGCCTCGCGGCCGCCTCTCCCCAGGGGGCGCCGCCAGCGGACCGGCGAAGCCGGATCCGCGGCGGCCGCTTGATCCGGCAGTAGGCGCCGCGAGGCGCCTACGGACATTCGACCCGGCGCAACCTTGTTCGACTTCGGCATCCTCTTTCCGTCGCTGCTCAACGGCCTGACGACCGGTGCGGTCTACGCGCTGATCGCGCTCGGGCTGACGCTGATCTACGGCGTGCTGCACATCATCAACTTCGCGCACGGCGCGTCGCTGATGGTGGCGCTGTACGCCGTGTACCTGCTCAAGACGCACTGGGGCATCGACCCGTACCTGGCGCTGCCGCTGGTGGTGCCGGGCATGTTCGCGCTCGGCTACGCGCTGCAGCGCGGCATCGTCAACCGCGCGAGCCACGGCAAGGACGAGAACATCCTGCTCGTCACGCTCGGGCTGTCGATCGTGCTCGAGAACCTCGCGCTGATGCTGTTCAAGAGCGACACGCGCACGATCGAGACCGCCTACACGCTGACCACCGTGCCGATCGGCCCCGCCTTCATCGCGCTGCCGAAGCTCGTGGCCTTCGCCGGCGCGCTGGTCACGTCGGCCGTCCTGCTGTGGATCGTCACGCGCACCGACCTCGGCCGCGCGATCCGCGCGGTGGCCAAGGAGAAGCACGGCGCCAAGCTGATGGGCATCGACGTCGACCACGTCTACGCGATGTGCTTCGGCATCGGGCTGGCGTGCCTCGGCGCCGCGGCGTGCTTCCTGCTGCCGGCGTACTACGTCAACCCGCAGGTCGGCAGCGGCTTCGTGCTCGTCGCGTTCACGATCGTCGTGCTCGGCGGCATGGGCAGCTTCGCCGGCGCGCTGGTCGGCGGCCTGCTGATCGGCGTCGTCGAGTCGCTCGGCGGCCTGTTCCTCGGCGAGTCGCTCGGCCAGATCGGCATCTTCGCGATCTTCATCGCGGTGCTGCTGTTCCGCCCGCAGGGCCTGTTCGGCGCGAGGGCCTGACGACGATGGGACGCGACCTCGCCGCCATCGCCGCGTTCGCCGCCGGCGTCGCGCTGCTGACCTGGGCGCTCGACTCGGGCGTGTGGCTGACGTTCGTGATGCTGACGCTGTACGCCGCACTGCTCGCGCAGGCGTGGAACCTGCTCGGCGGCTACGGCGGGCAGTTCTCGTTCGGTCACGCCCTCTTCTTCGGCTGCGGCGCCTACGTGCAGGCGATCGCGCAGCTGCAGGGCGGGCTCAACGCGTGGGTCGCGCTGGCGCTGGCCGTCGTCGTCGCCGGCGCCGTGGGCCTCGCCGTCGGCGCGCTGACGTTCCGCTACGGGCTCAAGGGGTCGTACTTCGCGCTCGTCACGCTGGCGTTCGCCGAGGTGTTCCGCATCCTCGCGGTGTCGGTCGAGTTCACCGGCGGCGGCGTCGGGCTGATGCTGCCACTGCAGGAGTCGGTCGCCAACCTGCAGTTCGGCACGCGCAAGGGCTACATCGGCGTCGTGCTCGGCTTCGTCGTCGCGGCGCTGCTCGTCACCGCGTGGCTGCGCCACTCGCGCTTCGGCGCGCAGCTGCAGGCGGTGCGCGACAACGAGGACGCCGCGCGCGCAGTGGGCGTCGACCCGTACCGCACCAAGCTCGGCGCGATCACGCTGTCGGGCGCGTTCATGGGCGCAGCCGGCGCGTTCTACCTGCAGGTGTTCCAGTACATCGACCCGTCGATCGCGTTCGGCCCGCACGTGTCGGTCGAGGCGCTGGTCGGCGCGATCGTCGGTGGCATGGGCACGCTGTGGGGGCCGGTGCTCGGCGCCCTCGTGCTGCACCTACTCGCGGACCTGACGCGCAACCTGTTCGGCCAGCTGCCGGGGCTGAACATGGTGATCTACGGCACGGTGCTGGTGCTGATCGTGATGTTCCTGCCGCGCGGGCTGTCGGGCATGGGCCGCTCGGTGCGCGAGCTGTGGAGGCGCGACCGTGGCTGAGCGCGCGCTGCTCGACCTGCAGGGCCTCTCGATCGCCTTCGGCGGGCTGCGCGCGGTGCAGGACGTGAGCCTGACGGTCCAAGCGGGCACGCTGACGGCGCTGATCGGCCCCAACGGCGCCGGCAAGACCACGCTGTTTGCGCTGATGTCGGGCTTCCTCGTGCCCGACAGCGGCCGCGTCGTGTTCGACGGCGTCGACGTCACCGGCCGCGCGCCGCACCGGAACGCGCGCGCCGGCATGACGCGCACGTTCCAGATCGTGCAGCCGTTCGCGGCGCAGACGGTGCGCGAGAACATCGCGGTGGGCGCGCACCTGCACGAGCCGAAGCGCGCCGCGGCGCTGGCCGCCGCCGAGCGCGTCGCGCAGCAGGTGGGCCTGGCGCCGCAGCTCGACAAGCCCGCCGCCGACCTGACGGTGGCCGGGCGCAAGCGGCTCGAGCTCGCGCGCGCGCTGGCCACGCGGCCCAAGCTGCTGCTGCTCGACGAGGTGCTCGCCGGGCTGAACCCGCAGGAGATCGCCGAGATGATCCCCGTCGTGCGCGGCATCGCGCAAAGCGGCGTCACGGTGCTGATGATCGAGCACGTGATGCAGGCCGTGATGAACCTGGCCGAACACGTGTGGGTGCTCGCGCAGGGGCAGCTGATCGCCAGCGGCACGCCGGCGCAGGTGACGGCCGACGAGCGCGTGATCGAGGCCTACCTGGGCCACGGCACCGCGGCGCGGCTGCGGGGGGGACAGGCGTCATGACGCCGCTGCTCGACATCCAGGGCCTGCGCGGCGGCTACGGCCGCGTCGAGGTGCTGCGCGGCGTCGACCTGCAGGTGCACGACGGCGAGATCGTCGCGCTGCTGGGCAGCAACGGCGCCGGCAAGTCGACGCTGAACAACACGGTGTGCGGCATCGTGCCGGCGTGGGGCGGCCGGGTGTCGTTCGACGGCCGCGAACTGACCCGCGCGCACTACCGCGACGTCGTCAAGGCCGGGCTGATCCAGGTGCCCGAGGGACGCAAGATCTTCCCGAACCTGACGGTGCTCGAGAACCTCGAGCTCGGCTCATTCACGCGCGGGCGCGAGCGCCGCGCCGCCAACCTCGAGCGCGTGTTCGCGACGTTCCCGCGGCTGGCCGAGCGCCGCGCGCAGAAGGCCGGGACGATGAGCGGCGGCGAGCAGCAGATGCTCGCGATCGGCCGCGGTCTGATGGCCGAGCCGCGGCTGCTGATCCTCGACGAGCCGTCGCTGGGGCTGTCGCCGCTGCTCGTCGAGGAGATGTTCGCGCTGATCCGGCGCCTGCACGAGGAAGGGCTCGCGGTGCTGCTCGTCGAGCAGAACGTCGGCCAGTCGCTCGAGATCGCCGACCGCGCCTACGTGCTCGAGAACGGCGCGGTGCGCTTCGCCGGCGCGCCGGCCGAGCTGCTCGCCAGCGCCGAGCTGAAACAGGCCTACCTGGGGCTGTGACGATGGACGCGACGCGCTCCCCGCAGACGCTGGCGCAGAAACTCGTCGCGCGCGCGGCCGGCCGCACGCACGTGACGCCGGGCGAGATCGTGACGTGCCGCGTTGACCTCGCGATGTTCCACGACTCGAGTGGCCCGCGCCGGCTCGCACCGATGCTCGCCGAGCTCGGCGCGCCGATCTGGGACAAGCGCAAGGTGGTGCTCGTGATCGACCACTACCTGCCCGCGCACGACGACGAGTCGCGGCGCATCGTCGCGATCGCGCGCGACTGGGCGCGCGCGCAGGCGCTGCCGCACGTGCACGACGGCGAGGGCATCTGCCACGTCGTGCTGCCGCAGGGCGGGCACCTGCGCCCGGGGATGTTCTGCGTCGGCGGCGACTCGCACTCGCCCACCGGCGGCGCGTTCGGCGCCTACATGTTCGGCATCGGCGCCACCGAGATGCTCGGCGTCGTGACCACCGGCGAGATCTGGCTCAAGGTTCCGCAGACGATCTTCATGCGCTGGATCGGGCGGCTGGCGCCCGGCGTCGGCGCGAAGGACATGATGCTCGCGATGCTCGGGCGCTTCGGCATGAACGGCGGCCAGTACCAGGCCGTCGAGTACTGCGGCGAGGCGGTGGCGGCGCTGTCGATGGCCGAGCGGATGACGCTGTGCAACATGAGCGCCGAGCTCGGCGCGCAGGTCGGGCTGGTGGCGCCCGACGCGACGACGCAGGCGTGGCTGCGCGAGGTCGGCGTCGACGTCGCCGACGACGAACTCGCGCGCTGGCGCAGCGACGAGGACGCCCCCGGCGTGCGCCACGGCTTCGACGCGTCGGCGCTCGCGCCGCAGGTCGCGCTGCCGCACAGCCCGGCGAACGTGCGCGGCGTCGACGACCTCGAGCCGACGAAGGTCGACGTCGCCTACATCGGCGCGTGCACCGGCGCCAAGCTCGACGACCTGCGCGCCGCCGCGCGCGTGCTGCACGGCCGGCGCGTGGCCGCCGGCGTGCGGCTGATGGTCGCCCCCGCGAGCGTCAAGGACCGCGAGGCCGCCGAGCGCGAGGGCACGATGCAGGCGCTGCTCGACGCCGGCGCGACGCTGCTGCCCAGCGCGTGCGGCGCCTGCGCCGGCTACGGCGGTGCGATCCCCGAGGGCAGCACCGTGATCTCGTCGACGGCGCGCAACTTCAAGGGCCGCATGGGTGCGGCGTCGGCGCGCGTGTTCCTCGGCTCGCCGTACACGGTGGCCGCGTCGGCCGTGCACGGGCGCATCGCCGACGCACGGGAGCTGCTGGCGTGAGCGCCGCCGCACGCCACACCGTCTGGCGCCTGGGCGCCGACATCGACACCGACCAGCTCGCGCCCGGCCACGCGATGAAGCACGGGCTCGACGTGATCGCGCGTCACTGCCTCGAGACGGTGCGCCCCGACTTCGCGCGCGGCGTGCGCGCGGGCGACGTGATCGTCGCCGGCCCCAACTTCGGCATCGGCTCGTCGCGCGAGCAGGCCGCCAGCGTGCTCGTGCACCTCGGCGTGGCTGCCGTGATCGCGCCGAGCTACAGCGGCCTGTACTTCCGCAACGCGTTCAACGTCGGCTTGCTGCTGCTGACGTGCCCGCAGGCCGAGCGCATCGTCGACGGCGAGACGATCTCGTTCGACGCGCGCGCCGGCCGCGTCGTGCGCGCCAGCGGCGAGGTGCTGGCCTGTGAACCGATCCCCGGCTTCCTGCTCGAGATGGTCGAAGCCGGCGGCCTGCTGCCTCAACTGAAGGCGCGCTTCGCGAACGCGCGCCGCACGGAGAACCCATGAGCACACCCGAGTTCGACCTGCTGATCAAGAACGTGCGCGTCGTGCGGCCGCACGGCAACGTCGTGTTTGACGCCGACATCGCCGTGGCCGGCGAGCGCATCGCGAAGATCGCGCCCGGCATCGCCGCGACGCGCGCGAAGACGGTCTACGACGGCAAGGGGCGGCTGGCCTTCCCCGGCGTCGTGGATGCGCACATGCACAGCGGGATCTACTCGCCGCTGGCCGAGGACGCGGTCACCGAGAGCAAGGCTGCCGCGATGGGCGGCGTCACCTCGAGCCTGAACTACTTCCGCACCGGCCAGTACTACCTGAACAAGGGCGGCGCGTACAAGAAGTTCTACCCCGAGGTGCTGAAGATCAGCAAGGGTCGCTTCCACGTCGACTATGGCTACCACCTCGCGCCGATCGCGCGCGAGCACATCGACGAGATCCCGATGCTGATCGACAAGCACGGCGTCGCGAGCTTCAAGATCTTCATGTTCTACGGCTCGCACGGCCTGCACGGGCGCAGCGACAGCCAGCGCGACTTCCTGATGATCGGCGAGGACGAGCGCTACGACCTCGCGCACTTCGAGTTCATCATGCGCGGCCTGCAGGCCGCGCGCGAGCGCTTCCCCGACAAGGCCCGCCAGATTTCGCTGAGCCTGCACTGCGAGACGCCCGAGATCATGACGGCCTACACCAAGCTGGTCGAGAAGGACAAGAGCCTCAAGGGCCTGGCCGCCTACAGCGCGTCGCGGCCGCCGCACTCGGAGGGACTCGCGGTGTTCATCGCCAGCTACCTCGCGCACGAGACGGCGCTGCCCAACATCAACCTGCTGCACCTGAGCTCGAAGAAGGCGGTGCAGGCCGCGCTGATGATGGCCGAGGTGTTCCCGCACATCGATTTCCGGCGCGAAGTGACGATCGGCCACCTGATGCTCGACATCACCTCGAAGGCCGGAGAACTGGCCAAGGTCAACCCGCCGATCCGTCCGCGCGACGACGTCGAATACCTGTGGGAGGCGCTGCTGGCCGGCGAGCTCGACTGGGTCGTCAGCGACCACGCGTGCTGCCGCCAGGAGATGAAGGTGCCGAAGCACTACTTCGGCAACATCTGGATGGCCAAGAGCGGCTTCGGCGGCACCGAGTACCTGCTGCCCGCGCTCGTCAGCGAAGGCACGAAGCGCGGCATGGGCTACAACCACATGGCGCGCGTGACGAGCTGGAACCCGGCGCAGCGCTACGGCCTGAACCGCAAGGGCGACCTCGCCGAAGGCTTCGACGCCGACATCGCGATCGTCGACCCGGCCAAGACGTGGACGATCCGTGCGTCGGAGTCGCCGTCGACGCAGGGCTACACGCCGTTCGAGGGGCTCGAGCTGTCGGCGCGCGTCGACGCGACCTTCCTGCGCGGCCACAAGATCTACGAGAACGGCGAGGTGCTCGGCAAGCCGCGCGGCCAGTACCTGCACCGACCGACGGCATGACCCCGCACGACGAGCCGCGCGTCGTGCGCGCCGCGGCGATGCCCGCCGGCACGCCGGCGGTGCCGGTGGCCATCGTCGGCGCCGGCGCCTGCGGGCTGACCGCGGCATTGAGGCTGCGCGACGCCGGCATCGACTGCGTGCTGCTCGAGCGCGACGCGGTGCCGCAGGGCTCGACCGCGTTGTCGTCGGGCTTCGTGCCGGCCGCCGGCACCGCGGTGCAGCGCGCCGCCGGTGTCGACGACAGCCCCGAACGCTTCGCTGCCGACATCCAGGCCAAGGCGCACGGCACCGCGGCGGCGCACCTGGTGCGCGCGTACACCGAGGCGATCGCGCCGGCGCTCGACGCCCTGCAGCAGCGCCACGGGCTGGCCTTCGAGCTGCTCGACGGCTTCCTCTACCCCGGCCATTCGGTGCGCCGCATGCACACGCTGCCCGCGCGCACCGGCGCCGCGCTCGTCGGCGCGCTGACGGCGGCGGCCGAGCGCGCCGGCGCGATGCTCGTCACCGACGCGCTGGTGCGCGAGCTGTGGGTCGGCGATGGCGATCGGGTGCTTGGCGTCGGCTACACCCGTCCCGACGGCGGCGTCGAGCACCTCGCAAGCGACGTGCTGCTGCTGGCGTGCAACGGCTTCGGCGGCCACCGCGCGCTGGTCGCCGAGCTGCTGCCCGAGATGCGCGATGCGACCTTCGCCGGACACGTCGGCAACGACGGCAGCGCGATCGCGTGGGCGCGCCAGCTGGGGCTGGCGCTCGCCGACCTCGGCGGCTACCAGGGCCACGGCTCGTGGGCCGTGCCGCAGGGCGTGCTGATCACGTGGGCGCTGATGGCCGAAGGCGGCATCCAGGTCAACGCGCACGGGCGCCGCTTCCACGACGAGACCCAGGGCTATTCCGAGGCCGCGGTGCACGTGCTCGCGCAGCCGGGCGGCGTCGCGTGGAACGTGTTCGACGAGCGGCTGCTCGCACTCGGCCGCACGTTTCCCGACTTCCGCGACGCCGAGGCGGCCGGTGCGTTGCGGCGTGCCGACAGCATCGACGCGCTGGCCGTCGTGATCGGCTGCGACGCGCAGACGCTGGCCGACACGCTGGCCAGCGCACGCCGCCCACTCGCGCCGCCGCTGTACGCGATCAAGGTGACCGGCGCGCTGTTCCACACGCAAGGCGGCCTCGACATCGACGCGCGCTGCCGCGCGCGCCGCAGCGACGGCACCGTGCACCCGAACCTGCTCGCCGCCGGCGGCGCGGCGCGCGGCGTCTCGGGCAACGCCGTGTGGGGGTATCTCTCGGGCAACGGGCTGCTCAGCGCCGTGGCCGGCGGGTACATCGCCGCGCACACGGCACGCGAGCTGCTGGAGGCCGCGTGAGCCTGAAGCAGCGTCTGGCCGACGCGCGGCTGCTGCTCGCGCCGGGCGTCTACGACGCGCTGTCGGCGCTGCTGGCCGAGCAGGCCGGCTTCGAGGCGCTGTACCTCAGCGGCGCGTCGATCGCGTACACGCGGCTCGGCCGCTCCGACGTCGGGCTGACGACCTACCCCGAGGTCGCCGACGCGCTGGCGCGCATCACCGAGCGGGTGCGCGTGCCGGTGATCGTCGACGCCGACACCGGCTTCGGCAACGCGCTGAACGTGCAGCGCACCGTGCGCGGCTTCGAGCGTGCCGGCGCGGCGATGATCCAGCTCGAGGACCAGACCTTCCCGAAGCGCTGCGGCCACCTCGACGGCAAGGCCGTCGTGCCCGTGGCCGAGATGTGCGGCAAGCTGCGCGCCGCGCTCGACGCGCGCACGAGCGAGCGCACGCTGATCCTCGCGCGCACCGACGCGCTGGCCGTCGAGGGCCTCGACGCGGCGTTCGAGCGCGCCGAGCGCTACCTCGAATGCGGCGTCGACGCCCTCTTCATTGAGGCGCTGCGCACGCCGGCGCAGATGGACGCCGCCTGCGCGCGCTTCGCGCACCGCACCCCGCTGCTGGCCAACATGGTCGAGGGCGGCAAGACGCCGGTGCAGTCGGCGGCCGAACTGCAGCGGCGCGGCTTTCGGCTGGCGATCTTCCCCGGCGGCACGGTGCGCGCGCTCGCGCACGCGCTGCAGGGCTACTACGCGAGCCTCGCCGCGCACGGCACGACGGCACCGTGGCGCGAGCGCATGCTCGACTTCGACGGGCTGAACGCCGTGATCGGCACGCCCGAGCTGATGGCGCTCGGGCGGCGTTACGACGCCGGTGGCTGAGCACGCGCCGCGGCGACAATGCGCCGCCACGAGACAAGCCGCCTGCCGGCGGCACACCGGACGCACGCATGGACAGCAAGGAACTCGGCCTCGTCCTGGCCAAGCAGCTGCTCGACGTCGAGGACCTGCACTACGGCCTGTGGGACGGCGACCTCGAGCTCAAGCTCGCGAACATCGGCATCGCGCAGCAGCGCTACAACGACATGCTGATCGCCGAGCTGCCGCCGGCGCCGGCGCGCGTGCTCGACATCGGCTGCGGGACCGGCCACCTGCTGCGCCAGCTGCTCGACCGCGGCTACGAGGTCGACGGCGTCGTGCCGGCGGCGGACCTCGCGCGCGCGGTGCGCCAGCGCCTCGAGGGCCACCGCGGCCGCGAGCCGCGCCTGTACGAGTGCCGCTTCGAGGACATGCCCGACGACGTGCGCGGCTACGACGTGGCGCTGTTCAGCGAGAGCTTCCAGTATATCGCGCTGGCGTCGTCGCTGACGCGCGTGCCGAAGATGCTCAAGCCCGGCGGCACGATGCTGATCTGCGACTTCTTCAAGACCGACGCCGACGGCGACGGCGGCCCCGGCGACCGCAGCTTCAAGGGCGGCCACCGGTGGCGCGAGTTCCAGGCGCGCATCGCGCAGGCGCCGTTCGAGCTCGTGAAGGACGAGGACATCACGCAGCGCGTCAGCCCGAACCTCGAGCTGCTCAACGACTTGCTGATGAACCGCCTGAAGCCGGCCGGCCTGACGCTGCACCGCTACCTGAGCGAGAACCACCCGCTGACCAGCCGCCTCGGGTTCTGGCTGCTGCGCAAGAAGCTCGCGAAGGCGAACTACAAGTATTTCTCTGGGTTCCGCAGCCGCGAGGTGTTCGAGCGCTACAAGACCTACCACCTGCTCGTCTACCGGCTGACCGGCGGGGGCTGAGCCACACGCGCCGCGAGCGGTGCGTCAGTCGCGCAGGTGCGTGGCCACCATCGCGCGCAGCATCGGCAGCAGGTGCGCCTCGGCGCGGCCGGCCAGCGTGACGAGGCCGAAGCGCGCGTTCGCGTCCAGCCGCGGCGCCAGCTCGAGCTCGACGAGCTCGGGCGCGGCGCGCCGGATCGCCAGCAGCACCGCGTCGGTGTGCAGCGCCACCTGCACGAGCGGCGCGATCTCGTCGCTGCGCAGGCGCACGCACTCGTCGGGGTGCGCCTGCGGCCCGTAGCGCTCGACGAGCAGCCGCGCGATCTCGGCGCTCAGCGGCGACGACGCGATCGGGTAGCGCGCGACCTCGTCGAAGGTCGGCGGGCGGCGCCGGCGCACCAAGGGGTGATCCGGCCGGCACAGGAAGGCGCCGCGCAATTCGCCGACCGGCTCGACGTTGAGATCCGGCGCCGGATCGAGCGAACGCGCGTCGATCACGAGGGCGTCGAGCCGGCGCTCGCGCAGTGCGTGCTTGAGCAGCGTGATGCCGCCGCGCGCGAACTCGATGCGCACACCGGGCAGCCGCGTCGCGACGTGTGCGAGCACGGGCACGGTCAGCACCGCGCCGGGGCCCGACCCCAGGCCGACGCGCAGCGTGCCGGCGAGCCCCTGACCCAGGCGCTGGGCCGCTTCCTTCATGCTGTCGGCCTCGTCGACGAGCCGGCGCGCGCGGCCGAGCAGCTCGCGGCCGAACGGCGTCAGCTCGGTGGTCCAGCCGACGCGGTCGAACAGCGGCTGGCCGAGCTCGTCTTCCAGCGCCTTGATGCTGCGGCTCAGCGCCGGCTGCGTCAGGAACGACGCCTCGGCCGCGCGGCGGAACGAGCGGGTGTCGGCGAGGGCAAGAAAGTGCCGAAGCTGGACCAGCGTCATGGCAACACGATGCGTGCAGCGCATCGTACTGCTGATCATAATGCAATGGACATGCACTCCGATGCCGATCACGATGCGCTCCGTGCCGGCGCCGTCGCGCCGGCGTGCGACGAAACGAGTCGGAGTAGGAATGCCAGTCACCCAGCACCCCCTCCACAGATCCGTGCATGCGGAGCTACCGCACACGGCTCTTGCCTTGGGTGGTGACGAT
>NZ_QOAZ01000022.1 GCF_003574675.1 Azohydromonas sediminis | reverse complement strand
CGTGGACTTCAGCAGCTGCTCGACGCCGGCTTCGCCCAACACCCGCCGGAAGCGCCCGAGCTGCGTGGCGTCGCACGGCAGCCTCGGCTCGTAGTAGGTCATGCCGCTGAAGAACTGCCACACGACGTTCTCGCTCCAGCGCGCGACGAGCTCCTCGTCGCTGAGGTTGAAGGCGTGCTTGAGGTACAGCAGCGACACCATCAGGCGCAGCGGCAGCCGCGGGCGCCCCGCGTTGCTCACGCCCGCGCCGGCCAGCTGCACCGTCGGGCCGAACAGGTCCGCGCCCTCGACGAGCCGTCCGGCGCGATCGCGGTGCGCGAAGGCTGGCGCCAGCGCCGCCTCGATCTGCGCCCACGGCATGCGCGTGGCCAGCACGGCCAGCGGGTGGCGCAGGTCGATCATCGTGTCCAGGCGCGCGCGGAAGAAGTCGTCGGTGGCCATCGGCAGCAGTCTCAGAACTCCCAGAAACTGCGGCCTATTGGATTCGTTGCTGGGAGTTCGCGCCATCGGCATTCACCCCGCAAAGCCAGTGTTCATGCGGGTTGCGGGGGTTTTGCAGGGCCGACCACGTAAGTCTTTTTCTGACAGATGGCTCGGAAGAACGGGGACTCAAGCCACCGAACTGGCCTGATAACCGCGCCCAGTTCGCGCTCCTACAGTTCGTTGCACACCGTCACCGAAACCCACCGTCAGACAAGGAGCCCCCGATGAACGCCGACCAAGTCCTCGCCGAGATCCGCGAAGCCAACCTGTCGTACCTGATGCTCGCGCAGAGCCTGATCCGCAGCGACCGCGAGCAGGCGCTGTTCCGCCTGGGCATCTCGGAGGAGACGGCGACGATGATCGCCTCGCTGACGCCGGCGCAGATGATGAAGATCTCGTCGGGCAGCACGCTGCTGTGCCGCTTCCGCATGGACGACGAGCTGGTGTGGAGCCTGCTCACGAGCCACGGCAAGAGCGCCGCCAACGACAGCGTCAGCCGCCTGCACGCATCGATCCTGATGGCCGGGCGCCACCAGGAAGCGGCCTGAAGCCGCCGTCACCGGCCGTCCACCGCAGTCCACAGCAGTCCACCAGGAGGGAGAACGACCATGGCCCGCATCAAGAGCATCCTCACCGAGGCCAAGCAGATCGAGCGCGCCGTCACGCTGATCCGGCTCGGCGCGCGCCTGCAGGTGCTGGAGTCGGAGACCGACCTCAGCTACGAGCGCCTGCTGCGCCTGTACAAGGAAGTCGCGGGCAAGAGCCCGAGCAAGGGCCAGCTGCCGTTCTCGACCGACTGGTTCATGACCTGGCAGCCCAACATCCACGCCAGCCTGTTCCTCAACATCCACGAATACCTCAACAAGGCCGCCGCGCTCGACGAGATCGACGTCGTCATCAAGGCCTACCAGCTGTACCTCGAGCAGACGCAGGCGCAGGGCCTGGAGCCGCTGCTGTCGATCACGCGCGCGTGGCGGCTGGTCAAGTTCGTCGACAACGGCATGCTGACGATGACCAAGTGCCGCAAGTGCGGCGGGCACTACGTTACGCACCCGCACGAGATCGCCAAGCACTACGTGTGCGGCCTGTGCAACCCGCCGGCGCGTGCCGGCAAGGGCCGCGCCAGCGGCGCGCTGCACCTGGGTGGCGTGCGCGCGCTCGAGGGCGCCGACGTGCACTGATCACGCCGCGCGTGCTCAAGCCGGCGCGCCGGCAGCCGAAACCGCGGACATCGGATCGCGATTCATTGCTTGTCTCCTCCTGGCACAGTCCGCTGTGCTTTTCCCCGGCGGGTCGGCCACGGCCCGCCGGTTTTTCTTTGCGGGCCGCGCGGTGGTGTGCTGAGCGGCCGTTCACCGTCGTGGCCGCTTCGGGGGGGCAGGCGGCGCTAGGCGATTCAAGTCGCCCCCGAGGGCGCCGATAACGGCCGCAGGCACAGGCCCACATCGCACCATGTTCGTCATCATCGGTTGGCTCGTCGCGCTGGGGTGCATCTTCGGCGCCTTCATCATCCACGGCGGCAACATCGGCGTGATCCTGCACGCGCTGCCGACCGAGATGATGGCCATCCTCGGCGGCGCGATCGGCGCCTTCGTCGTCAACAACCAGACCAAGGTGCTGAAGGCGACGGTGGGCGCGATCGCCGGCTGCTTCAAGGGCAGCAAGTACACCAAGGCGCGCTACATGGAGCTGCTGGCGCTGCTGTACGACATCCTGCAGAAGGCGCGCAAGGAAGGCCTGATGTCGATCGAGAAGGACGTCGAGGAGCCGCACAGCTCGCCGATCTTCCAGAAGTACCCCAACATCGGCAACGACCACCACGTCGTCGAGTTCGTCACCGACTACCTGCGCATGATGGTGTCGGGCAACCTCAACGCGCACGAGATCGAGTCGCTGATGGACAGCGAGATCGAGACCCACCACCACGAGGCGCATGCGCCGGCGGCGGCGGTGGCGCGGCTGGCCGGTGCGCTGCCGGCGTTCGGCATCGTCGCCGCGGTGCTCGGCGTGGTCAACACGATGGGCTCGGTCGGCCAGCCGCCGGCGGTGCTCGGCGGCATGATCGGCTCGGCACTGGTGGGCACCTTCCTCGGCATCCTGCTCGCGTACGCGTTCGCCGAGCCGCTCGCGGGCCTGATGGAGCAGAAGGTCGACGAGGGCACGAAGGAGCTGCAGTGCGTCAAGACGACGCTGCTGGCCAGCATGCAGGGCTATGCGCCGCAGGTGGCCGTCGAGTTCGGCCGCAAGGTGCTCTATTCGACCGAGCGCCCGACCTTCAGCGAGCTCGAAGGTCACGTGAAAGGCAAGAAGTGAGGCTCCCCCCCGAAGCGCCTTCGGCGCTCCCCCCCCAGGGGGGCGCCGCCAGCGGACCGGCAAAGCCGGATCCGCGGCGGCCGCTTGACGTGGCCGCTCGCGCCTTCGGCGCTTGCGGCCTTCGCGATCGCATGCCGGAGTGAGTCATGGCCGGTGATGCGAAGAAGCTGCAGCCGATCATCATCAAGCGTGTCAAGAAGGGCGGGCACGCCGCGCATGGTGGCGCGTGGAAGATCGCCTACGCCGACTTCGTGACGGCGATGATGGCGTTCTTCCTGCTGATGTGGCTGCTCGGCAGCACGACCGAGGGCGACCGCAAGGGCATCGCCGACTACTTCAACTCGCCGCTGAAGATTGCGCTGCTGTCGTCGGGCTCGGGCGCCGGCGACGCATCGCACGTCATCAAGGGCGGCGGGCAGGACCTGACGCGCACGACCGGGCAGGTCAAGCGCGGCGACATCGCCGCGCCGCGCGCCACCGTCAACCTGCAGGCGCTCAAGGAAGAGCAGATCCGCGCCGAGCGCGCGCGGCTCGAGGAGCTGCGCGAGAAGGTCGAGCGGCAGATCGCCGCCAACCCGCGCCTGGCGTCGCTGGCCGCGCAGATCCGCCTCGACATGACGCGCGACGGCCTGCGCATCCAGATCGTCGACGAGCAGAACCGGCCGATGTTCGCCAGCGGCAGCGCCGTCGTGCAGCCGTACATGCGCGAGCTGCTGCGCGAGATCGGCGGCGTGCTCGCCGAGGTGCCCAACCGCCTGACGCTCGAGGGCCACACCGACGCGACGCCGTTTGCCGGCGGCGAGCGCGGCTACAGCAACTGGGAGCTGTCGTCCGACCGCGCCAACGCGTCGCGCCGCGAGCTGATCGCCGGCGGGCTGCCCGAAGACCGCGTGCTGCGCGTGCAGGGGCTGGCGGCCAGCGTGCCGCTCGACAACCAGGACCCGCTGCTGCCGCAGAACCGCCGCATCAGCATCATCGTGATGAACCGCGACGCCGAGGACCGCTTCTTCCGCACCGCCCCCGAGGTGGCCGAAGCGCTCGGCACCGGCGCCGCCGCTCCCCCGACCCCATCGATCGCCCCCGATCTGCCCGCTTCGCGCTGAAGACCCCCGAGAGGACCGCCATGAGCAACCCGACCGAACTGAAGTTCCTGATCGTCGACGACTTCTCCACGATGCGCCGCATCATCCGCGGCCTGCTCAAGGAGATGGGCTGCAACAACGCCGACGAGGCCGAGGACGGCGCGATCGCGCTGAACATGCTGCGCGCGCAAAAGTTCGACTTCGTCGTCAGCGACATCAACATGCCGAACATGAACGGGTTCGAGCTGCTCAAGGCGATCAAGGCGGACGACAGCCTCAAGCACATCCCGGTGCTGATGGTCACCGCCGAGGCGCGCAAGGAGGACATCGTGCTCGCGGCGCAGAGCGGCGCGGCCGGCTACATCGTCAAGCCCTTCACCAAGGCCACGCTCGAGGAGAAGGTGCAGAAGATCATGCAGAAGCTGGCCGCGACGGCCTGAGCGGGAACGACGAGATGAAGATGGACGACCTCTCCACGCTCGCGCCGCAGATGGCGGCGCAGGCCTCGCCCGAGATCTTCCAGCAGCTCGGCCACATCACGCGCCAGCTGCACGACACGCTGCAGCAGCTCGGCGTGATGCCCAAGCTGCAGATCGCCGCCGACGGCCTGCCCGACGCGCGCAGCCGGCTGAACTACATCGCCAACAAGACCGCCGAGGCGGCCAACAAGGTGCTGAACTCGGTCGACCAGGCCAAGGCCGAGCACGGCCACATCGCCGCCGAGACGCGCCGCATCGCGCAGGCGATCACCGCCGACCCGGTCAAGGCGGTGGCCTCGGGCGCGGTGTTCAACTTCGTCGCCGACGTCGAGGCGTCGACGGCGCGCATCGACCAGCACCTGACCGACATCATGCTCGCGCAGGACTTCCACGACCTCACGGGCCAGGTGGTGGCCAAGGTCGTCGCGCTGGCCACCGACCTCGAGGACAGCCTCGTCAAGCTGCTCGTGCAGGCCGCGCCGCCCGAGCAGGCGCAGAAGGTCGAGGCTGCCGTGCTCAACGGCCCGGTCGTCAACCCCGAGGGGCGCACCGACGTCGTCAAGAACCAGAGCGAGGTCGACGACCTGCTCGCAAGCCTCGGGTTCTGAAGCCGCGGGCCTTGCCCCAGCCCCTCGCAGAGCTCGGGGCCTTCGGCCCGTCCAAGCCCGCGCAGGCGGGCTTGGAGCCGCGGGCCTCAGCCCGTGTTGCGCAGGCCGGCGGCGATGCCGTTGATCGAGATGTGGATGCCGCGCTGCAGCCGCTCGTTGACGGTCTCGCCGTCGCGGCGGTGGCGGTAGCGGCGCATCAGCTCGACCTGCAGGTGGTTCAGCGGGTCGAGGTACGGCAGCCGGTGCTCGATCGCGCGGCGCAGCGACGGGTTCGACGCCAGCCGCTGGCGCTGCCCGGTGATCAGCGTCAGCGCGTCGTGCGTGCGCTGCCACTCGGCCTCGATCGCGGCGAAGATGCGCTTACCGAGCTTCCTGTCGTCGACCAGCTCGAGGTAGCGCTGGGCCAGCCGTAGGTCGCTCTTGGCCAGCACCATGTCGAGGTTGGCCAGCAGCGTGCGGAAGAACGGCCACTGGCGCACCATGCGCTGGAGCAGCGCGAGCCGCCGCGCGCGCTCGCCCGGACGCGCATGCAGGTACGCGTCGATCGCCGAGCCGAAGCCGTACCAGCCGGGCAGTGCGACGCGGCACTGGCCCCAGCTGAAGCTCCACGGGATCGCGCGCAGGTCCTCGATCGCGCGCGTGGCCTTGCGTGAGGCCGGCCGCGAGCCGATGTGGAGTTCGGCGATCTCGCGGATCGGCGTGGCGGCAAAGAAGAAGTCGGCGAAGCCCGGCGTCTCGTAGACCAGTGCGCGGTAGGCGCGCAGGCTCGCGTCGCTGATTTCGGCGGCGGCGTCGAGAAACGACCGCGGTGCGCTCTTCGTCGGGTGCAGCAGCGTGGCCTCGAGCGTCGCGGCGACCAGCGTCTCGAGGTTGCGCCGCCCGATCTCGGGGTGGGCGTACTTCGAGTGGATCACCTCACCCTGCTCGGTCAGGCGGATCTGCCCGTTCACGGTGCCCGGCGGCTGCGCGAGGATCGCGTCGTAGCTCGGGCCGCCGCCGCGGCCGACGGTGCCGCCGCGGCCGTGGAACAGGCGCAGCGTGATGCCGTGCTCGCGCGCCAGCGGCTCGAACATCGCCGCCAGCGCGACTTCGGCGCGGTACAGCTCCCAGTTGCTCGTGAAGAAGCCGCCGTCCTTGTTGCTGTCGCTGTAGCCGATCATCACGTCCTGCTCGCCGCCGGCGCGCTGGATCATCGCGAGCACGCCGGGCAGCGCGTAGAACTCGCGCATGATGGCCTCGGCGCGCCGCAGGTCGGCGATGGTCTCGAACAGCGGCACGACGATCAGGTCGTTGACGGCGCCGGCGTCGAGCGTGCCGCGCAGCAGGCCGGTTTCCTTCTGCAGCAGCAGCACCTCGAGCAGGTCGCTGACGTCCTCGGTGTGGCTGATGATGCAGTGGCGCAGCGCCGCGGCGCCGTAGCGCCGGCGGCCTTCGAGCGCGGCTTCGAAGACGGCCAGCTCGCGCTGCGCGAGCGCCGAGTAGGCGTGCCCGATCACGCGCAGCGGCCGCGCATCGTCGAGCAGTCGCAGCAGCAGCGCGCGGCGCGCCGGCTCGTCGAGCGCCGCGTAGTCGGGCTCGACGCGCGCGACGCGCAGCAGCTCGGCGACCACCGCCTCGTGCTGGTCGGAGCTCTGGCGCAGGTCCAGCGTCGCGAGGTGGAAGCCGAAGACCTGCACCGCGCGCATCAGCGGCGCGAGCCGCGGCGCGACGAGCGCGCTGGCGTGGTGGTGGTGCAGCGACGCCTCGATCACGCGCAGGTCGGCGAGGAAGTCGTCGGCGCTCGCGTACGGGTCCTGCGGCGCGACGGCGTGGCGCAGCGCCTCGGTGCCGGTCAGCTCGTGCAGCGTCGCGGCCAGCCGCGCGTAGATGCCGGTCAGCGCGCGGCGGTACGGCTCGTCGGCGCGGTGCGGGTTGCGGTCGGGGCTGCGCTCGGCGAGCGCGAGCATCGCGGGCGTGACCGGTGCGAGCAGCTGCGAGGTCGACAGCTCGGCGCCGAGCTCGTGCACCTCGGTCAGGTAGAAGCGCAGCGCGACCTCGGCCTGGCGCGCGAGCGCCATGCGCAGCGTGCCGGCGTCGACGTTGGGGTTGCCGTCGCGGTCGCCACCGATCCACGCGCCCATGCGGAAGAACGGCGCCACCTCGCGCCCGGGCAGCGCGCGCTCGAGGTCGCGGTACAGCCGCGGCACCTGGCGCAGGAACGTCGTCGGGTAGTACGACAGCGCGTTCTCGATCTCGTCGGCCACCGTGAGCCTGGTGTAGCGCAGCATGCGCGTTTGCCACAGCTGCGTCACGCGTGCGCGCAGCAGCTGCTCGTTGTCGGCGCGCTCGGCGTCGGTGCGCAGCGCGTCGCGCTGGCCGACGAGCTCGGCGATCGCGCGCTCGGCGTCGAGGATGCTCTTGCGCTGCACCTCGGTCGGGTGCGCGGTGAGCACCGGCGAGACGTAGGCGTGCTGCAGCGTGCGCGCGACGTCGTCGGGGCGCACGCCGGCGTCGGCCAGGCGCTCGAAGGTGCGCGCCAGCGAGCCGTCGAGCTTGCGCCCGCGGCGGTCTTGCTCGGCGAGCGCGCGCACCTGGTGGCGGTCCTCGGCGATGTTGGCCAGGTGGCTGAAGTACGTGAACGCGCGGATCACGCTGACGGTCTGGTCGACCGACAGGCTCTTGAGCAGGCGGTCGAGCGCGCGGCCGGCGTCGGCGTCGCGCTTGAGCCGGTAGGCCACCGACAGCTGCCGGATGCGCTCGACGAGCTCGAACGCCTCGCGTCCTTCCTGCTCGCGGATCACGTCGCCGAGGATGCGCCCGAGCAGGCGGATGTCGTCGACGAGCGGACGGTTGTGGGCGGCGGCGTCGGCGGCGTTCGTCGCGCGCTTCGCGGCGGTGCGTGGCATGGGTTCTCCCCGGGTCCGGGCGCGATGCTAGCGACCCGCGTGCCAGGCGGCCGTGGCGCGCGCGGTGCCGGCCCCGATAATGACCCGCATGAGTCCACCGCTGACCATCGCCACCCGCGAAAGCCGCCTCGCCCTGTGGCAGGCCCACCACGTGCGCGACCTGCTGCGCGAGCGCTTCGGCGCCACCGTCGAGCTGCTCGGGATGACGACGCGCGGCGACCAGATCCTCGACGTCACGCTGTCGAAGGTCGGCGGCAAGGGGCTGTTCGTCAAGGAGCTCGAGACCGCGCTCCAGGACGGGCGCGCGCAGCTGGCGGTGCACTCGCTGAAGGACGTGCCGATGGAGCTGCCGCCGGGCTTCGTGCTGGCCGCCGTGCTCGAGCGCGAGGACCCGCGCGACGCCTTCGTCAGCAACCGCTACGCAACGCTCGCCGAGCTGCCGGCCGGCGCGGTGGTCGGCACGTCGAGCCTGCGCCGCGAGGTGCAGCTGCGCGCGCTGCGGCCCGATCTGAGGATCGAGCCGCTGCGTGGCAACCTCGACACGCGGCTGCGCAAGCTCGACGACGGCGGCTACGACGCCATCGTGCTCGCCGCCGCCGGCCTCAAGCGCCTCGGGCTCGCTGCGCGCATCCGCGCGCACTTCGACGTCGACGCGATGCTGCCGGCCGCCGGGCAGGGCGCGCTGGGCCTCGAGGTGCGCGACGACGCGCACGCGCTGCGCGAGATGCTGGCCGCGCTGACGCATGCACCGACGTGGCTGGCCACGCACGCCGAGCGGGCGGTGTCGCGCGCGCTCGGCGGCAGCTGCAGCATGCCGCTGGCTGCGCACGCGCGCTTCGACGGCGGCGTGCTGCGCCTGGACGCGCTGCTCGGCGACGCGCAACCCGACGCGCACGGGCGGCGCCGGCCGCTGCTGCGCGCGCGCGTCGAGGCCGCCGTTGGCGACGCCGCGCAGGCCAGCGCGCTCGGCGAGCGCGCGGCGCAGGCGCTGCGCGCGCAGGGCGCGGCCGCGTACCTCGGCGGCTGAGCCGATGCGCGTGCTCGTCACGCGGCCGCAGCCGCAGGCCGACGAGTGGGTCGCGCGGCTGCGCGCGGCGGGCATCGACGCCGTCGCGCTGCCGCTGATCGGCATCGCCCCCGTCGACGACGCGGCGGCGCTGGACGCCGCGTGGCGCGAACTCGGCAGCGACGCGGCACCGGCGCTGGTCGTGTTCGTCAGCCCGAACGCGGTCGTTCAGTTCTTTGCCCGCCGCCCGCCGCATGCGCGCTGGCCGGCGCCCACGCGCGCCGGCGCGCCGGGCCCGGGCACCGCGGCCGCGCTCGCCGCACAGGGCGTCTCGGCCGCGGCGATCGTGCAGCCGGCGGCCGACAGCGGGCAGTTCGACAGCGAGTCGCTGTGGCTGCAGCTGCGCGCAGGTGACTGGCGCGGCACACGCGTGTGGATCGTGCGCGGCGAGGGCGGGCGCGACTGGCTGGCCTACACGCTGCGCGCCGCCGGCGCCGACGTGCGCTTCGTGCAGGCCTACCGCCGCGGCGCGCCGGCGTGGACGGCCATCGAGCGCGCGCGCTGCGACGCCGCGCTCGCGGCACCGGCGTCGCACCTGTGGCTGTTCAGCAGCTCGGAGGCGGCGGGCCACCTGCGCACGCTGGCGCCCGGTGCCGACTGGGCAGCGTCGGCCGCGCTCGCGTCGCACCCGCGCATCGCCGAGGCCGTGCGCGCGCTCGGCTTCGGCCGCGTCGACGAGGTGCGGCCCGACTTCGACGCGGTGCGGCGCGCGATCGAGGCGCACGCCGCGCGCTGAGCGCATCCGAGGCGCCGGCGATTGGCCACAATCGCGGCATGAGCATCGTCCGTCAGGCCGTCACGCCCGAGCTGCGGCGCTGGATCGTCGAGCAGGCGCGCGCCGGCCAGCCCCCCGAGTCCGTCCTCGCCGCGATGCGCGCCAGTGGCTGGCAGGAAGACGTCGCGCTCGACGCGCTCGAGACGACGCTGCGCGACTTCCTGCGCGAGCACGGCGTCGTGCCGCCGCCGGTGGCGGTGCCGGCGCCGCGGCTCGACGGCTCGCCCAGCGTCGTGCGTGCGGCCGACCGCGACGTGCGCGTGCTGATGCAGATGCAGCTGCCGCGCGTCGTCGTCTTCGGTGGCTTGCTCGCCGACGACGAGTGCGACGCGCTGATCGCGCTGGCGCGCCCGCGGCTCAAGCGCTCCGAGACCGTGCAGCAGACCACCGGCGGCAGCGAGGTCCACGCCGCGCGCACCAGCCGTGGCATGTTCTTCCAGCGCGGGGAGACCGAACTCGTCGCGCGCATCGAGCGGCGCATCGCCGAGCTCGTGCACTGGCCGGTCGAGAACGGCGAGGGACTGCAGGTGCTGCACTACGCGCCCGGCGCGCAGTACGAGCCGCACCACGACTACTTCGACCCGGCGCAGCCGGGCACGCCGCGCATCCTCGAGCGCGGCGGCCAGCGTGTGGGCACGCTCGTGATGTACCTGAACACACCGCTCAAGGGCGGCGGCACGACGTTCCCCGACGTCGGCCTCGAGGTCGGCGCCGTCAAGGGCAACGCGGTGTTCTTCAGCTACGACCGTCCCGACCCGGCGACGAAGACGCTGCACGGCGGCGCCCCCGTCATCGAGGGCGAGAAGTGGGTCGCCACCAAGTGGCTGCGCGAGGGCGTGTTCCGCTGAGCCGCGCTCAGCCGGCAGCCAGCGCGCGCGCGGCCGCGGCCGCGAGCCACGACAGCGCCAGCGTGCCGCCGACGGCGGCGGCGTAGCGCGCGCCACCCGAGGCGAACGCGACGACGCTGCGCACGACGGTGTTGGTGCCGATCGCGGCGAGCACCGCGAGCGTCGCGGTGCCGACGTCGATGCGCCCCTGGCCGACGAGCCCGCCGAGCGCGACGATGCCCGACTGTGCGTCGACCAGCCCCGACAGCGCGCTGCCGGCGAGCACGCCGGCGTCGCCGAAGCGCGACTGCGCGGTGCTGACGAGCAGCGTGACGCCGGCCAGCACCAGCGCGACGGTGGCCGCCTCGCGCACGCGCAGCGGCCCGCGTCCGGCCGCCGGGGTCGCGGGCGTGGCGTCGGCCGGCGTGCGCGACAGCGCGAGCGCGCCGCCCACCGACACCGCCGCGCCGGCCACCGCGGCGGGCCAGAACGCGGCGGCGGCGGGTGGCGAGACGGCGGTCAGCATCACGAGGGCCTGCGTCCACGTCGCCGCGTTCGACATCACGGCGCCGCCCATCGCGAGGCGCTGCGCCGACGGCGTGCGCCGCGCGAGCGCGCCCATCGACGCGACGGTGGCGGTGCTCGAGACGAAGCCCGACGCGAAACCGGCCACCAGCAGGCCGCGGCGCGCGCCGAGCCAGCGCAGCGCGACGTGGCCGGCGGCCTGCAGCAGCAGGATCAGCAGCATCAGCGCCGCCAGCGTGTGCGGGCGCAGCCCGGCGAGCCACGGCAGCGGCGCGTCGGGCAGCAGCGGCAGCACGACGAGCGCGAGCGCGGCCAGCAGCAGCGCGTCGTGCAGCTCGGCCTCGGTGAGCAGCTGTGTCGCGAAGCGGTGCAGCCGCGTGCGCGCGGCGAGCACGACGGTCAGCACGACGGCCGCCGCGGCGGCCAGCGCCGGCTGCGAGACGGCGAGCACGCCGATGCCGTAGGTCACGACGAGCGCGAGCTCGGTGGTCATGCCCGGGTCGCGCGAGCGCCCGCGCGCGTAGGCGATCGCCACCAGCGACACCACCGCGAGCGCACCGAGCAGCACCAGCCAGCCCGGCCGCGCGCCGCCGTCGGCGACCTGCGCCAGCGCGCCGCCGAGCGCGGCGATCGTGAACGTGCGGATGCCGGCCGGCTCGCGCCCCGGGCCGCGCCCCTTGCGCCGCTCGCGCTCGAGGCCGACGAGCAGCCCGGCGCCGAGCGCGACGGCCACGCCGACCACGGCGTCGGACGCGAGCGCGGAGCCGTTCACACGTCGAAGCGCCCGCCGTGCGGCGGCACGCGCACGCGCCAGCGCAGCTCGTCCTGGATGCGCAGGCGCAGCGCGTCGGCAGCGTCGGGTTCGCCGTGCACGACGAAGGTCTGCCGCGGCGCGCGGTCGAAGCCGCGCAGCCACTGCATCAGCCCCTCGGCGTCGGCGTGGCCCGAGAACACCTCGAGGTGGCTGACCTGCGCGCGCACCGGCACGTGCTCGCCGTGGATCTTGGCCGTCGGCTCGCCGGCGATCATGCGCGCGCCGCGGCTGCCGGGCACCTGGAAGCCGGGGAACACGACGTGGTGACGCGGGTCGGGCGCCATCGCCTTCAGGTGGTGCAGCACGCGCCCGCCGGTGGCCATGCCGCTGGCGGCGATGATGATGGCCGGGTAGTGGCGGTGCGCCAGGCGCATCGACTGCTCGGCCTTCGCGACCATCGTCACGCCGTCGGTCAGCGTCGCGATCTCGCGCGCGCTCACCCGCAGCAGCTTGCGGTGGCGCTGGTACAGCGCGGTGGCCTCGATCGCCATCGGGCTGTCGAGGAAGATTGGTAGTTTGGCGGGGATCTGGCCCGCGGCCTTCAGGCGCTGCAGCACGAGCAGCAGCGCCTGCGCGCGGCCGACGGCGAAGGAGGGCAGCAGCACCGAGCCGCCGCGGCCGATCGTGTCGCGTACGACCGCGCCGAGGTGCTGCATCGCGTCGTCGCGCGGGTGGTTGCGGTTGCCGTACGTCGACTCGACGAGCAGCACGTCGGCGTGCGGCACGCGCTGCGGCGGCGGCATCAGCAGGTCGTCGTCGCGGCCGAGGTCGCCCGAGTAGACCAGCGTGTCGCTGCCGGCGCGCAGCGTCACCGCGCACGCGCCGAGCAGGTGGCCCACCGGGGTCAACCCGACGCGCACGCGCCCGATCGCCAGCTCGCGCCCGGGCGCAAGCGGCACGATGCGGGCCAGCGTGCGCTTCGCGTCGGCGGCCGTGTACAGCGGCAGCGCCTTCTCGTGCTTCGAGTAGCCGTAGCGGTTCGCGCGCCGCGCGTCCTCCTCCTGCAGGCGCGCGCTGTCGAGCAGCAGCACCTCGGCGAGGTCGCGCGTCGCCGGGCTGGCGTAGATCGGGCCGTTGAAGCCGGCCTTCACGAGCCGCGGCAGCCAGCCGCTGTGGTCGAGGTGCGCATGGCTGAGCACGACGGCGTCGGCGGCGAGCATCTCGGCCGGCGGCGGCTGCCAGTTGCGCTCGCGCACCACCTTGAAGCCCTGGAACATGCCGCAGTCGAGCAGCAGCCGTGTGCCGGCCATCTCGACGACGTGACGCGAGCCGGTGACGGTGTCGGCGGCACCGAAGAAGTGCAGTCTCATGGCGCGAGCATGCCACGGCGCGGGGCAGGGCTTGCCCGGGGACGCGCCGCGCCGGCGGTGCGGTTAGGCTGGCGCAGGGGCCGGTGTCCGTGCCGGCCCGCCGTCGATCACGCATCCGCAGGAGGACCCCCATGGCCGGCAAGTTCGAACTCAGGAAGTCCAGCAACGGCAAGTACTACTTCAGCCTGCTCGCAGGCAACGGCCAGGTGATCCTGACCAGCGAGATGTACGAGACCAAGGCCTCGGCGCTCAACGGCATCGAGTCGGTGAAGAAGAACGCCGGCGACGCCGCGCGCTACGAGCGTGCGGTGGGCAGCAACGGCAAGCCGTACTTCACGCTGAAGGCGGCCAACCACCAGGTCATCGGGCGCAGCCAGATGTATGCCGACGCGGCCGCGCGCGACGGCGGCATCGCCGCCGTCACCGCCGAGGCGCCTGGCGCGGCGGTCGACGACCAGACCGACAAGTAAAGGTCGGTCAGGCCGCGCCGCAGGCGCTCAACGCTTGGGCTGCGTCAGCCGCGGCCCCGGTCGCGGTGCGTCGCGCCGTCCGTGCGGCTGGCCGTGCGGTGCCGGCTGCGTCGCGTGGCCGGCGCCGACGCGGTCGTGCCGCGGCGCACCGCCGTGACGCGACGGCTGGCCTTGCAGTGCCGTGCCTTCACGGCGCGCCGGCTGCGGCGGGCGCGCCGCGGGCTTCGGCGCGTCGCGGCGCGTGTCGGGATGGCCGCCGCCGGGTCGGCCACCACCCCCACCGCGCCGGGCGCCGCCGACGCCGATCGTCATACGCCCGAGCACGATCGGCTCGGCGCGCTCGCCCGGCGGCGGCTCGAAGCCCGGCACGGTTTCGCGCGGGATCGCGCGCTTGATCAGCTTCTCGATGTCGGCGAGGAAGATCTCCTCGTCGAGGCACACGAGGCTCAGCGCCTGCCCCGGCGCGCCGGCGCGGCCGGTGCGGCCGATGCGGTGCACGTAGTCCTCGGGCACGTTGGGCAGCTCGAAGTTGACGACGTGCGGCAGCTGGTCGATGTCGATGCCGCGCGCGGCGATGTCGGTGGCCACCAGCACCTGCAACGTGCCGGCCTTGAACTCGGCCAGCGCCTTCGTGCGCGCGCCCTGGCTCTTGTTGCCGTGGATCGCCATCGCGCTGATGCCGTGGTCGTTGAGGTACTCGGCCAGCCGGTTCGCGCCGTGCTTCATGCGCGTGAAGACGAGCACCTGGTGCCAGTCGCCGCTGCGGATCAGGTGCGCGAGCAGCTCCTTCTTCTTGTCGCGCCCGACCGGGATCACCTTCTGCGCGATCGTGTCGGCGGTGGCGTTGCGGCGCGCGACCTCGATCAGCGCCGGCCGGTTCAGCAGGCGGTCGGCCAGCGCCTTGATCTCGTCGCTGAATGTGGCCGAAAACAGCAGGTTCTGCCGCTGCGGCGGCAGCAGCGCGAGCACCTTGCGGATGTCGTGGATGAAGCCCATGTCGAGCATGCGGTCGGCCTCGTCGAGCACGAGGATCTGCACGTGGCTCAGGTCGAGCGTGCCCTGCTGTTGGTGGTCGAGCAGCCGCCCGGGCGTGGCCACGAGGATGTCGACGCCCTGGCGCAGGCGATCGATCTGCGGCTGCATGCCCACGCCGCCGAACATCACCATGCTGGAGAGCTTCAGGTACTTGCCGTAGCTGCGCACGCTCTCCTCGACCTGCGCGGCGAGCTCGCGCGTGGGCGTGAGGATCAGCGCGCGGATCGCGATGCGGCCGCGCGCGTCGCGCGCCGGCGGCGTGCTCGACAGGCGCTGCAGCAGGGGCAGCGTGAAGCCGGCGGTCTTGCCGGTGCCGGTCTGCGCGCCGGCGAGCAGGTCGCCGCCGGCCAGCACGGCGGGGATCGCCTGCGCCTGGATCGGCGTGGGGGTGTCGTAGCCCTGCTCGCGCACGGCGCGCAGGATCGGCTCGGCGAGGCCGAGGTCGGTGAATTTCATCGGTGAGGGGGCCGCACGGGCGGCCAGGTCGCTGCCTGCGGCACCCGGGCGGGTGCACCAGTCGGCAAGGCAGCGGGGCAGGGGGAAACGTCGGAGCGACGGGGTCGCGGCGACTGGGGTCGCGACCGTTGGCCACAGTGTAGCCGCTGTGCCGTGGCGACGCGTGCGCGCCCGCCGGCCGGCGGTGCGGCCCGGCTCACGCCGCCGCGTCGGCGAGCGGCGCGTTCAGCCGCACGTGCAGGCCGCCGAGCGCGGCACTGCGCCCGACGTCGACGTCGATGCCGTGCACGGCGGCGATGCGCCGCACGATCGACCAGCCCAGCCCGCTGCCGCTGGCAGCGCTGCCGGGCTCGCGGAAAAAGCGCTGGCCGAGCTGCGCGATCGCGTCGGGCGGCAGTCCGGGGCCGCCGTCGTCGACGTCGACCACGGCGCGTGCGCCGACCGTGCGCACCGCGACGCGCACCGGCGCGCCGGGCGGGCTGTAGCGCAGCGCGTTGTCGACGAGGTTGCGCAGCAGCACCGCGAGCAGCGTCGCGTCGGCGCGCACTTCGCAGGCGGGCGCGGCGTCGAGCTCGAGAGACTGCTTGCGCGCCAGCGCCTTCGGCGTGAGGTCGGCGACGACCTGGCGCGCGACGGCTGCGAGGTCGACGCGCTGCAGCGCCGGCGCGCTCCCGGCCTCCAGCCGCGACAGCGTCAGCAGCTGCTCGACGAGCCGCGTCGCGCGGTCGCAGCCTTCGAGCGTGGCGCGCAGCGCATGGCGGCGCGCCGCGTCGTCGGTCTCGCCGAGCGCGACCTGCGCCTGCGTGCGGATCGCGGCGATCGGCGTGCGCAGCTCGTGCGCCGCGTCGGCGGTGAAGCGCCGCTCCGACTCGAGCAATTCGCCGATGCGCGCGAACAGCGCGTTCAGCGCGTCGATCAGCGGCGCGATCTCGCTCGGTGCGCCGCCCACCCGCAGCGGCTGCAGCGACGCCGGCGTGCGCTCGACGAGCGCCTGCCGCAGCCGGCGCAGCGGCGCCAGACCGCGGTGGATCGCCCACCACGCGGCCAGCGCGAGCAGCGGCAGCGCGAGCGCCATCGGCCACAGTGTGTCGCGCAGCACGGCGCGCAGGATCGCGTCGCGCGAGCGCGTGCGCTCGGCGACGTAGACCTGCACGTCGCGCTCGGCGCCGTACGCGGCGAACACGCGCCACGGCTCGCCACCGAGCCGAATCGTCGTGAACCCGCTGCGAAAACCGCGCTCCGGCGCGACCAGCGGCGCGGTCGGCGCGTTGGCTGAGCGCAGCGCGAGCTGCCCCTCGTGGAACACCTGGAACGCCACGCGCGGGGCGTAGCGGTGCAGCGTCGGCGCGTCGAGCGTGCGGTCGTCGTCGTGCTCGATCTCGCCGGCGGCCTGCACGACGAGCAGTGCGGCGGCCTGCGCGAGGTGTGCGTCGAGCAGCTCGTCGAGCTCGTGGCCGACATCGACGTAGACGGTCACGGCGGCGGCCGCCCACACGCCGGCGACGAGGGCCAGCACGAGGGCCAGCAGCCGGCCCTGCAGCGAGCGCCGTCGCGGGTTCACGATGCGGCGTCGCGCGGCAGCAGGTAGCCGACACCGCGCACGGTCTGGATCAACCCGGCGCCGAGCTTGCGGCGCAGGTGATGAACGTGCACCTCGACGGCGTTGCTCTCGACCTCCTGGCCCCAAGCGTACAGGTGCTGCTCGAGCTGCTCGCGCGTCATCACGCGCCCGGCGTTGAGCATCAGCGCGTGCAGAAGGTCGAACTCGCGCGTCGACAGCGAGACCGGCTCGCCGTGCAGCGTCACGGCGCGTGCGGCCGGGTCGACGACGACGCCGTGCGCCGCGAGCCGCTCCTGCGGCTGGCCGTGCGCGCGGCGCACCAGCGCGCGCAGCCGCGCGGCGAGCTCGTCGAGGTCGACCGGCTTGACGACGTAGTCGTCGGCGCCGACGTCGAGGCCGCGCACGCGGTCGGGCACCGCGTCGCGCGCGGTCAGCACGAGCACCGGCAGCGTCGCGCCGGCACGGCGCGCGGTGGCGAGCACCGCCAGGCCGTCGCGGCCCGGCAGGCCGAGGTCGAGCACGGCAGCGGCGTAGGGTTCGGCGCGCAATTCGCGCTCGGCGGCCAGACCGTCGCGCACCCAGTCGACCTGGAAGCCGCGCTGGCGCAGGCCGGCGCGCAGCCCGTCGCCGAGCAGCGGGTCGTCTTCGACGAGCAGGATGCGCATGCCTCGATTCTGCGTGCCGTGACGGCGCGACCCCGTCGGCGCGCCCTCGCCACCGTCGACGTTCAGTCGTCGTCGTCCTCGTCGTGGTGACCCGCCTTGCCGCCGTGGCCCGCGTCGCCGGTCAGCGCCGGGCGGTCCGCCCCGATGGCCGGGGCCGACTGCCACTGCAGCGCCCAGAAGCCCAGCACCGCGGCCAGCATCAGCGCACCGACGCTGGTCCACGCGCGGCGGATGCCCTCGCGCGGGTCGCCGTGCTTGTAGCCGGTGAACATCGCGCCGACCAGGTTCTCGCGGTGCATCCAGCTCGCGATCGCGACGCCGGCCACGTGGACGAGCACGACGGCCATCATCGCGTTGGCCGCGCCCTCGTGCAGGTCCTCGAGCGCCTCGCCGAAGACCTCGTGGTAGGTGGCCCAGCCGGAGAAGGTCAGCACCGCCGCCAGCGCCAGCATCGCGACGATGGCCAGCGCGCCGGCCGGGTTGTGGCCGACGTGGTGCTGCGGCTGCCCGCGCAGCAGCGCGCCGACGTAGCGCGCGACGGCGCGCGGGCCGCGCACGAAGTCGGAAAAGCGTGCGTGCTTCGTGCCGATCAGCCCCCACACGAGGCGGAACGCCACGAGACCGGCCATCGTGTAGCCGAGCGTGACGTGCAGCAGGCGCCAGCGCTCGCTCTCGGCGGTGATCCACGCGCCGGCGAAGCTCAGCACCATCAGCCAGTGGAACACGCGCACCGGCACGTCCCACACGAGGATGCGCGGGCCCCTCGTGGCGGCGGCCGTCGCGGGCGCGTCAGCGGGGGATGCGGACGTGGCGTTCACTGTAGTCTCCCTGGTCGGCACGGGTGTGGCAGGCCGCGCAGTTCGAGGCGCTCTTGACGGCGGGCGAGGTCCATGTCGCCGGGCGCACCTCGCGGTGCTCGCGTTGGAACCACGCGCTGCGGGTGATGCGGTCTTCGGGCGGCGCGGCGGCCTCGCGCTGCGTCTTGCGGTAGGTGCCGGCGTGCCTGTCGAGCCAGGCGCCGATCTCGGCCAGCGTCTGCGCGTCGAGCGACGCGTCGGTGCCGAAGTGGTTCTGCAGGTTGGACATCAGCCGCTGCCACGACGCCGCGGGCAGCATGCCCGGCGGGTAGGCGGTGTGGCACGCGCCGCATTCCTGCCGGTATTTCGGCAGCAGCGGCACGCGCGCGGCGACGCCGTCGTCGTCGGCACGGGCGGCGCCGGCCCAGGCGACGGCAGCGAGGGCGCCGAGCCAGGCCAGGCGGCGCCTGGGGGTGGGGGTGTGGGTCATCGCGGCACTCCGGTCGCAGTGGAAGGGATCAGGGCTTGAGCGTGAGCAGCCACGCGAGCACGTCGGCCTTCTCGCCGGCGGTGCACTCGCGGCCCATCACGTCGTTGCAGTTGCGGCGGAACCACTTCTCGACCTTCGCCGGATCGGTGAAGCGCTCGGCGTTGGCCGCGGGGGCCAGCGGCTGGATTGCTTTGCCGGTCGACGCGTGCTTGCCGGCGGCGGTCGGCGTGGCCCCGTGGCACGACGCGCAACTCCACTCGCGGCCGTGCGTGACCGTGAACAGCCGCTGGCCGCGCTCGGCGACGGCCGGGGTGCCGGCTGCCGCCTGGTAGGCGGCGAGCTGCTCGGCGGCGGTGGCCGCCGACGCGGCGCCCGGCAGGCCGAGCGCAGCCGCGAGCACGGTCGCGAGGGCAGCGACGAGGGGGACGATGGGTGGTTTCATGGCAGCTGCGGGTCGGGATCGCATGGAACGCATGTTTCCCCGCCGCGCTTAGGGCTTTCTTAAGCCGCGGCGCGGCGTTGCCGGATACCCGACGACCCATAATTGCGGCGCGCGGCGGTCGCCTCGTGGGCGCGGCCGGCGCGGTGTCGACAAGGAGCGTGTGCCATGCGTGAGCTGCGATGGATTCGGGTGCTGGGTGTCGTCGCGTCGCTGCTGCTGGCCGGCGTGCCGGCGCGTGCCGCCGACGCGGCGACCGACGCGATCCAGGCCGCTTACGCGCCGTACCGTGTGGCGCTGGTGCGCACCAACGCCAAGGCGCAGGCGGAGTCGGAGCGCGCGATCGCCGACGCGATCGCGGCGTGGCGCGGCGTCGTCGAGCGCTTCGGGGCCGTCGCGCCGCCGCCGTACGACCGCGATGCGCGCTTTGCGGCCACCCTGGCCGAGGTGGCTTCGATCTACGACGAGGCGCAGCGGCGCGCGCGCGCCGGTGACCTCACCGGGGCGCACGAGGTGCTCGAGCGCGTGCGCGACCTGCTGGCGGACTTGCGGCAGCGCAACGGCGTCGTCGTGTTCAGCGACGCGATGAACGCCTACCACGCCGAGATGGAGCATGCGATCGCCGAGGGCCCGCGCCTGCTCGACGAGCCGCAGGGCACGCTGAAGCTGATGGCGCGCGTGGGCACGCTCGAGTACCTCGCGGCGCGCCTGCGCACGCAGGCGCCCGCCGCGCTGCAGGCCGACGCCGACTTCGCGGCAGCCCAGCGGGCGGTGGCCGAGTCGGTCGCGGCGCTGCGCGCGGCCGTGCTGGCGGGCGACCGCGCAGCGATCGACCGCGCGCTGGCCGCGCTCAAGGGGCCGTACGGGCGCATGTTCCTGCGCTTCGGCTGAAGCCGCCGCCCGCGGGCGGTGCGCGCGGCGGCGGGCGCGGCCTTGAAATGCGGTGCCGCGCGCCCCATTTTTCCTCGCAGTGACCGGCCCTTTGCCGGCATGCTGGATCCGCGATGAACACGCCCTCGACGAACGACCCGAACGCCATGCTCGTCATCCCGGCGCGCCTGGGCTCGGTCGCGCTGCTGGCCCGACTGCTGCAGCGGCTCGAGCAGCAGCCGCAGCGCGTGGCCCCCGAGCAGTACCGTGCCGTCGCGCAACGGCTCGCGCAGGTGCTGGCCGATGTGCCGACCGACGACGAATCGCAGCGCGCGCTGCGTGCGCTGATGGACGCGATGCCGGTACTGGCCGAGGTCTACGAGAACCTGCACTACGAGCGCGCCGGGCTGTGCCGCGCGCCGCTGGTGGCGGCCGCGCGTGCCGAAGTCGCCGCGCGCGAAGCGATCGCGCGCGCCGCAGCGGCGCGCTGAACGCACGGTGCTGGGCTGACGCCGCACGGCGCCGGCGGCGCGCCGCCGTGCGCCCGCTCGCGCGACAATAGCCCCATGGCAGGCGCGTCCTGCCGTTTCGCTTTTCTGGGCGTGCGCCGTGCGCCCCGACCTTCGAGGACAAGCCGATGGCTCAATACGTCTACACGATGAACCGCGTCACCAAGATCGTCCCGCCGAAGCGGGAGATCTTGAAGGACATCTCGCTGTCGTTCTTCCCCGGCGCCAAGATCGGCGTGCTCGGCCTCAACGGCGCGGGCAAGAGCACGCTGCTGAGGATCATGGCCGGCGTCGACAAGGAGTTCGAGGGCGAGGCGATCCCGATGCCGGGCATCAAGATCGGCTACCTGCCGCAGGAGCCGCAACTGAACCCCGACCAGACCGTGCGCCAGGCGGTGGAAGAGGGCATCGGCGGCGTGCTCGCGGCCAAGCAGCGGCTCGAGGAGGTCTACGCCGCCTACGCCGAGCCCGACGCCGACTTCGACAAGCTCGCCGCCGAGCAGGCCGAGCTCGAGGCGCTGATCGCCGCGGCCGGCAGCGAGAACACCGAGCACCAGCTCGAGATCGCCGCCGACGCGCTGCGCCTGCCGCCGTGGGAGGCGCGCATCGGCGTGCTGTCGGGCGGCGAGAAGCGCCGCGTCGCGCTGTGCCGGCTGCTGCTGTCCAAGCCCGACATGCTGCTGCTCGACGAGCCGACGAACCACCTCGACGCCGAATCGGTCGACTGGCTCGAGCAGTTCCTCAAGCGCTTCCCCGGCACGGTGGTCGCGATCACGCACGACCGCTACTTCCTCGACAACGCCGCCGAGTGGATCCTCGAGCTCGACCGCGGCCGCGGCATCCCCTACCACGGCAACTACAGCACCTGGCTCGAGCAGAAGGAAAAGCGCCTCGAGCTCGAGCAGCGCACCGAGGACGCGCGCACGAAGGCGATGAAGCGCGAGCTCGAGTGGGTGCGCAAGAACCCCAAGGGCCGCCAGGCCAAGAGCAAGGCGCGGCTGGCGCGCTTCGAGGAACTCTCCGACTATGAGTACCAGAAGCGCAACGAGACCAACGAGATCTTCATCCCGGTGGCCGAGCGCCTCGGCACCGAGGTGATCGAGTTCAGCAACGTCAGCAAGAGCTTCGGCGACCGGCTGTTGATCGACAACCTGAGCTTCAAGGTGCCCGCCGGCGCGATCGTCGGCATCATCGGCCCGAACGGCGCCGGCAAGTCGACGCTGTTTCGCATGATCCAGGGCCGCGAGCAGCCCGACAGCGGCACGATCAAGATCGGGCCGACCGTCAAGATGGCCTTCGTCGACCAGAGCCGCGAGGCGCTCGAGGGCGACAAGACGGTGTGGGAGGACGTCTCGGGCGGGCTGGACAACATCACGGTCGGCAAGTTCGTGATGCCCAGCCGCGCGTACCTCGGCCGCTTCAACTTCAAGGGCAACGACCAGCAGAAGCTGGTCAAGAACCTCTCGGGTGGCGAGCGCGGGCGGCTGCACCTGGCCAAGACGCTGGCGCGCGGCGGCAACGTGCTGCTGCTCGACGAGCCCTCGAACGACCTCGACGTCGAGACGCTGCGTGCGCTCGAGGATGCGCTGCTGGAGTTCGCCGGCAGCGTGCTCGTGATCAGCCACGACCGCTGGTTCCTCGACCGCATCGCGACGCACATCCTCGCGTGCGAGGGCGACAGCCAGTGGGTCTTCTTCGACGGCAACTACCAGGAGTACGAGGCCGACAAGGTCAAGCGCCTCGGCGAGGAAGGCGCGCGGCCGCACCGGCTGCGCTTCCGCGCGCTGAAGTAAGGAGCGCCCGCGGCGGTTACACCCTGTGACCGCCGCGGCGCGATCGCCGTTACGATTCGGTGCATCGTCAACCCGTCACGGAGACCCGTCATGCCCGTCCTGCGCCGCCTGATCGCCACCACCGCCGCCGTCGCACTGATGCACGCCGGTCTCGTGTACGCCGCGCCGCAGGCCTTGATCTCGGCCGAGCAGGTGGCTGCCGCGCAGACCGCCAGCGCTGGCGCGACGTCGCCCGGCCACGCGGCGCTGTATGCGCAGCTCGACCGCGCCGAGGTCGCGCAGGCGCTGCGCGAGCGCGGCGTGTCGCCCGAAGCCGCGCGCGAGCGTGTCGCGGCGCTGACCGACGCCGAGGCACTGCAAGTCGCGCAGCGGATCGACCAGGCGCCCGCCGGCGGCGACGTGCTCGGCGTCATCGTCTTCATCTTCGTGCTGCTGCTGATCACCGACATCCTCGGCTTCACGAAGGTCTTCCCGTTCACGCGCTCCGTGCGCTGACGCCGCCGGTGCTGCGCCGTCGCCAGGCGCTCGCGCTGGCCGCGTCGTTGCCCTGGCTCGCTGCGGGCTGCGCGTCGCTCGACCCGCTGCAGTCCGGCGCGCCATGGTCGGCCGACCTGCCGCCGCGTGTCGAACTCGGCGCGGTGCCGTTCGTCGCGCAGGCGCGGTTCCACTGCGGGCCGGCGTCGCTCGCGATGGCCGCCGGCGCGGTGGGCATCGACGTGTCGGCCGACGCGCTGGCCGAGCAGGTGTTCCTGCCGGCGCGCGAAGGGTCGCTGCAAGTCGAGATGCTCGCCGCCGCACGTCGCCAGGGGCTGCTGGCCGTCGTGCTGCCGGGCGAGCTGCGCGCGCTGTTCGCCGAACTGGCTGCCGGCCATGCGGTCGTCGTGCTGCAGAACCTGGGCCTTTCGATCTCGCCGCGCTGGCACTACGCGGTGGCGATCGGCTACGACGCGCCGGCGCGCGAGGTGCTGCTGCGCAGCGGCGACGAGCCGCGGCAGCTGATGTCGTGGTTCACGTTCGAGCAGACCTGGGCGCGCGGCGGGCGCTGGGCCTTCGTCGCGCTGCCGCCCGACCGGCTGCCCGCCACCGCGCGCGAGGCCGACGCGGTGCAGGCGGCCATTGGCTTCGAACGCGTCGCGGCGCCGGCGCAGGCCGCGCGCGCGTGGCGCGCGGTGCGGCAGCGCTGGCCCGACAACCTGCCGGCCGCGATCGGGCTCGGCAACGCGCTCGTCGCGCAGGGCGACCTCGACGCCGCTGCACAGGTGCTCGCGCAGGCCGCGGCGCGTCACGACAGTGCCGCAGCGTGGAACAACCTGGCGCAGGTCCAGCTGCAGCGCGGCGACCGCACCGCCGCGCGTGACGCGGCGCGGCGTGCCGTCGCCGCGGCCGAACGCCCCGGCACTGACGCGCGCTGGCGCGACGCTGCGCTCGCGACGCTGCGCGAGGCCGAGCGCTAGCACAGCCGCTTGGGCGTCGTCGTGCGGCGGCCGTGGCGGGCAGGGGATTGACCCGCCGCGTGCCGCACGACGACGATGGGGTGCACCACGGCCCACGGAGTGCCTATGCCCACGCGTCGCAACCCCAGCCCGTCCGTCCGCTCCGGCGGCAAGTCCCCTGTGGCGTCGACCGCGAAGCCACGCTCGCCCGCGGTGTGGAAGCGCGCCGCGCGCCCCGACGCGATCGACTTTCGCGACCGCTGGTTCGTCCCGGCGATCTCGTCGGCGCCGCCGCCGACGCTGTTTCCCGCTGACCCGCTGCCGGTCAAACACCAGGGCGAGACCAACGCGTGCACCGGCTTCGCGCTCGCGCTCGTCGTCGAGCACCTGCTGCGCCGCGCCGGGCGCGAGGCGCAGCCGGCGATCTCGCCGTTCATGCTGTACTCGATGGCGCGCCGCTACGACGAATTCCCGGGCTCGGTGGCCGACGAGGGCTCGAGCCTGCGCGGCGCGCTCAAGGGTTGGTTCAAGCACGGCGCCTGCCGCGAGGCGCTGTTCCCCGGACTGCAGATGCCGCCGGCCGCGGCGCGCATCGACGACGACTGGTGGTACGACGCCGTGCGCCGCCCGCTCGGCGCGTACTACCGCATTGCGCCGACGCAGCTCACCGATATGCACGCCGCACTCCACGAGGTCGCATCCTCTACGTCAGCAGCGGCTGCCACGCGGGCTGGGACGAGGGCGTGCGCCGCCGGCCGATGCGCCGGCCACCGGTGTCGTTCGACGAGGTGTGGGAGATCCCGGTGCGCGGCAGCGAGGCCGAGCACGCCGGCCACGCGTTCGCGATTCTCGGCTACAACGAGCGCGGCTTCCTGATCCAGAACTCGTGGGGTCCCGACTGGGGCTCGCACGGCTACGCGCTGCTGACCTACGGCGACTGGCTCGCCAACGCGATGGACTGCTGGGTCGCGCAGCTCGGCGTCGTCACGCAGGACCACCGCGACCTCGCGCGCAGCGACACGCTGCGCCGCGACAAGCGCACCGGCAAGGTCGTGCTCGCGGCCAGCGATGTGCTGCGCCACCGCGAGCTGGCGCCCTTCATCCTCAACATGGGCAACAACGGCGCGCTGTCCAACAGCGGCGTGTTCCGCACCACCCCCGACGACGTGCGCGCGATCGCCGACGTGCAGCTCGAGCGCGCGCGCGCCGAGTGGGCGCCGGCCGACGACGTCGTCGACGTGTGCGTCTACGCGCACGGCGGGCTGGTCGGCGAGAAGGACGCGGCGAAGACGGCGGCGCGCTGGATCCCGGCGCTGTACGAAGCGCGCATCTTCCCGATCTTCCTGATGTGGGAGACCGACTTCTGGAGCACGCTCACCGGCCTCGTGGCCGATACCGTCAAGGGCGTGCCGCGCACGACGGCCGCCGGCGCCGTCTTCGAGCGCTGGTGGAACCGGCGCCTCGAGCGCGCGCTGGCGCGGCCCGGCACCGCGCTGTGGGGCGAGATGAAGCAAAACGCCGACGCGATCAGCCTGTTCCGCGCGCACGTGGCCGACGACGAGCAGGCCGGTGCCGTGCTGCTGTACCGCCACTTCAAGCACCACGTGCAGAACAAGAACGTGCGCATGCACTTCGTCGGCCACTCGGCCGGCAGCATCGTCGGCAGCCTGATGCTCAGCCGCCTCGCGGCCGAGGGGATGCGCTTCGAGTCGGTGAGCTTCATGGCGCCGGCGGTGCGCTGCGACACGTTCACGGCCCACGCCGCGCCGCTGCTGAAGAAGGGCACGGTCGCGCGCTACCAGCAGTTCTCGCTGACGGCGCAGGCCGAGGAGGACGACCCCACCTGCGGGCCATACCGCCGCTCGCTGCTGCACCTGGTGGCCGAGTCGTTCGAAGGCGGCAGCCGCCAGGCCATCCTCGGGCTCGAGGCCGACGCGCGCGCTGCGCTCGACGGGCTGCCCAACACGACGCTGCACCTGGCCCCCGGCGCGCGCAGCAAGGCCAGCACGCACGGCGGCTTCGACGACGACGAGACGACGCTCAGGCAGGTGATCCGCTTCATCCACGGCGCCTGACGCGCTCTCGGCGCGCCCCGATTGACCGCGCGCGGCCTGCGCGGTCTACTGCGCGCCGGCGCCGCCACGCGGCGGCGGGAACACATCGTTCGAGGAGCAACGCGCATGGGCAGCACGATCGAATTCGCACGACCCGACGGCAAGACCGTCCACGGCTACCTCGCCGAGCCGGCCACGCCCGGCCCCGGCGTCGTCGTGATCCAGGAGTGGTGGGGGCTCAACGACCAGATCCGCGGCGTCGCCGACCGCCTCGCGCTGGCCGGCTACACGGCGCTCGTGCCCGACCTGTACCGCGGCCGCTCCACCGTCGAGGCCGAGGAGGCGCATCACCTGATGACGAACCTCAACTTCGGCGACGCCGCGTCGCAGGACGTGCGCGGCGCCGTGCAGCACCTGAAGGGCCGCGGCTGCGCCAAAGTCGGCGTCACCGGCTACTGCATGGGCGGCGCGCTGACGATCCTGGCGCTGACGATGGCGCCCGAGGCCGACGCCGGCGTCGTCTGGTACGGCTACCCGCCGCTCGAGTTCGTCGACGCGAGCAAGATCAAGGCGCCGATGATGGCGCACTGGGCGACGCAGGACGCCGCGTTCGCGATGGAGGGTGTCGAGGCACTCGAAGCCAAGCTCAAGGCCGCCGGCGTCGCCTACAACGGCCACCGCTACCTCGCGCACCACGCGTTCGCCAACGAGACCGCACAGGGCCCGCGGCGCATCGCGGTGACGCAGTACGACGCCGCGTGGGCGCAGGTGGCGTGGGACCGCACGATGCGGTTCTTCGGGACTCACCTCGGCTGACGGCCCGACTGCAGTTGACCCGTGGCGGCATCCCCTGCGATCGGGGGGTGACCGCCATCGACTTCTGGTACGTCCCGATGCACGCTGCGGTCGGCGCCGCTAGCGTGGGTCGGTCATTGCGTGACGTAGTAACAAGTGCCGGAGGAATGATGACTGCACCCCTGTACCGAATCGCGCGCTTGGGCGCGCCGCTGCTGATCGCGCTCGGCCTGACGGCCGGCGTGGCCCACGCGAAGAAGCCCTCGCCGCCCGACCTGGGCTGGCAGAAGATCGAGAACCCGGCGCCCGTCACGATCGGCGGCAAGACGTACAGGGCGACCTGCTCGGGCTACCCGGGTACCGACAGGACTTTCTCGTTCTGGGCGCGCAAGGGCACGGCAAAGAATACCGTCGTGTTCTTCGAAGGCGGCGGTGCCTGCTGGGACAACCTGACCTGCACGTTCCCGATCGCCGGGCTGCCCGCCGGCACGCCACAGTTCTTCGTGCCGCAGGTTGCACCGGGCACCGACCCGGCGACGTTCGACGGCATCTTCCGCACCGACCGTGCCGACAACCCGGTGCGCGACTGGAACATGGTCTACATCCCGTACTGCACCGGCGACCTGCACGCCGGGTCGGCGACGAAGACCTACACCAGTGTCGGCAATCCGGCGCTTGGGTTGCCGGCCGGAGTACCCCTGACGATCGAGCACCGCGGCTTCGACAACTTCATGGTCGTGCTCGACTGGATGAAGAAGAACCTCGACCGGCCGAAGAACCTGCTGGTCACCGGCTCGAGCGCCGGCGGCTACGGCGCCAGCCTGAACTTCCCGTATCTCGCGCGTGCCTACCCGCAGGCGCACCTGTACGTCGTCGCCGACGCCAGCCAGGGCGTGACGACACCGGCCTGGGACCAGTTCGGCCGCAGTTCTTGGAACCTGCAATTTGCGCCCGGCGCCTTCGGTCCCAACCCTGCGGCGCTGCCGAGCGCCGACCTGCTGCGCGCCGCCGCGCAGTCGCACCCGCGCGCGAAGGTGGCGCAGTTCACGACGACGTTCGACGAGGTCCAGATCCTCTTCTACGGTGTCATGAAGCAGTACTACCCGCCGGGCGGCGCGTGCCCGAACCCGGCGATCGACTGGAACCAGCAGATGATCACCAAGCTCGTCGAGTACGACGACGAGGTGAAGAATTTCCGCTACTACCTGGCCGGTGGGACCTACCACACGCTGATGCGCAGCCCGCTTTTCTACACCGAGGCATCGACCGGTACGCCGTTCAACGAGTGGCTGCGCCAGATGCTGGCCAACCGTGGGGGCACCGGCGGCCACGGCGGGCGCTGGACCAACGAAGCCTGCCCCGGCTGTCTCGCGACCTACCCCTGCCCGACGCCCTGAGGCTCACCACAGCCACGCCGCACCGCGCACCCCCGACGCATCCCCGTGCGCGGCCGGCGCGAGCCGGGTGCGCACCGGATCGTCGGCGCCGGCGCTGAACACCCAGCGTGACCACAGCGCCGGTACGCGCCGGTACAGCGGGGCCACCCCCGACAGCCCGCCGCCGAGCACGATCACGTCGGGGTCGAGCAGGTTGACGACGGACGCCAGCGCCCGCGCGAGCCGGTTCGCGTGGCGCTCCAGCGCCGCGGCGCAGCCGGTGTCGCCCGCCGCGGCGCGCTGTGCGATCTGCGCCGCATCGAGGGCCTCGCCGCAGTGGCGCGCGTGGTCGGCGGCCAGCGCGGGGCCGCTCAGCCAGGTCTCGATGCAGCCGCGCTGGCCGCAGTAGCACGCCGGCGGCGTCTCGTCGGGCGCGGCCCACGGCAGCCGGTTGTGGCCCCACTCGCCGGCCAGCCCGTTGGGTCCGCGCAGCACGCGGCCGTGCACCGCGATGCCGGCGCCGACGCCGGTGCCGAGGATCACCGCGAGCACGACGTCGGCACCGGCACCGGCGCCGTCGGTGGCCTCCGACAGCGCCAGGCAGTTGGCGTCGTTGGCCAGCCGCACCGGCTGGCGCAGTCGCGCCTCGAGGTCGCGCTGCAGCGGCCGGCCGTTCAGGCACGTCGAGTTGGCGTTCTTGACGAGGCCCGCGGGCGTCAGCGTGCCGGGGTGGCCGACGCCGGCCGTGAACTCGCCGCCGACGGCGCGCCGCGCCGCGTCGACGAGCGACGCGACGGCGGCCAGCGTCTCGTCGTAGCGGCCCGCCGGGGTGGCCACGCGTTCGCGCCAGCGCACGGCGCCGGCGTCGTCGAGCACGGCGGCCTCGATCTTCGTGCCGCCGAGGTCGACGCCCAGGCGCAGCGGCGCCGTCGTCATGCCGTCACAGCGGCTGCGTGCGCGCCTCGAGCCACGCGAGCGCGTCGCCGTCCAGCAGCGGCGCGAGGCGCTCGCGCACGGTGGCGTGGTAGCGGTCGAGCCAGTCGATTTCGTCGATCGTCAGCAGGCTGCGGTCGATGCAGCGCGTATCGATCGGGCACAGCGTCAGCGTCTCGAACTCGAGGAACTCGCCGAACTCCTCGGGCGGGTCGAGCCGCGCCGGCACGTTGAGCACCAGGTTCTCGATGCGCACGCCCCAGCGCCCGGGGCGATACACGCCGGGCTCGATCGACGTAATCATCCCCGGCTCCATCGCCATCGTCGCGTCGGGCACCGCGCGGCTGATCGACTGCGGGCCCTCGTGCACGTTGAGGAAGTAGCCCACGCCGTGGCCGGTGCCGTGGCCGAAGTCGAGGCCCGCGGCCCACAGTGGCGCGCGCGCGAGCGCGTCGAGCGCGGGACCCGGGATGCCGCGCGGGAAGCGCGCGCGCGACAGCGCGAGCGTGCCCTTGAGCACGAGCGTGTAGTCGCGCCGCATCGCGGCGCTGGGCGTGCCCACCGGCCACACGCGCGTGATGTCGGTCGTGCCGCCGAGGTACTGGCCGCCAGAGTCGATCAGCAGCAGCGAGTCGCCTTCGATCACCGCATGCGACGCGGGCGTCGCGCGGTAGTGCGGCATCGCGCCGTTCGCGGCGAAGCCGGCGATCGTCGGGAAGCTCGGGCCCACGAAACCGGGCTGCTTCGCGCGCTCGGCGGTGAGCCACTCGTCGACGGTCAGCTCGGTCAGCCGCTCGCCGCGCTCGAGCGCGGCTTCGAAGCGCGCGTAGAAGCGGCACATCGCGGCGCCGTCGAGCGCCATCGTCTCGCGCACGAAGGCCGCTTCGGCGTCGGTCTTGCGGCTCTTGGCCAGCGTGCTCGGGTTGATCGCCTCGACGACTTTCACGCCCTCGGGCACGCGTTCGCGGAAGGCCAGCGTCACGCGCTTGGGGTCGACGAGCAGCGTGCTGCCCGGCGGCAGTGCCGCCAGCGCATCGGCGGCCCGTTCGTACGGCGCGAGCGCGATGCCGTCGGCGGCGAGCGCGGCGGCGACGTCAGCCGGCACCTTGCCGGCGCCGACGAACAGCGTCGCGCGCTCGGCGTCGACGAGCAGGTGCGCGAGGAACACCGGGTTGTAGGCCACGTCGGCGCCGCGCAGGTTGGTGATCCACGCGACGTCGTCGACGGTCGAGACGAAGTGGTGCGTCGCGCCGTGCGCACGCATCGCGGCGCGCACCTGCGCGAGCTTGTCGGCGCGCGTGACGGCGGCGTGCGGCGCGCGGTGCTCGTAGACCGGCGCGGCGGGCAGCGCGGGGCGGTCGGGCCAGGCCTCGGCGAGCAGGTCGACGTCGGTGCGCAGCCTGACGCCGGCCTTGTCGAGCGTCTCTCGCAGCGTCTTCGCGGCCGCCAGCCCGAGCACGGCACCGTCGACGACGACGGTCTCGCCGGGCTTCACGTGGCTCGCGAGCCACTCGGCGTAAAGCGCCGAGCTGCCGGTGGGGATCTTCTGCAGCTCGATGCCGCTGCCTTCGAGTTCGGCGGCGGCCTGCACCCAGTAGCGGCTGTCGGCGAACAGCGCCGCCTCGGTGGCGGTGACGGCCAGCGTGCCCATCGAGCCGGTGAAGCCCGACAGCCATTCGCGCCCCTGCCAGCGCTCGGGCAGGTATTCCGACAGGTGCGGGTCGCTCGACGGCACGAGCAGCGCCGCCGCGCCGTGGCGTGCGAGCGCCTCGCGCACGCGCGCCAGGCGCAGTCGGATCGGGGAAGTGCGTGTGTCCATGCGCAGGCCTGTGCGGTGCCGGGTCATTCTAGGGAGCGCGCGATCGCCGCGTCGGCGGTGCCGGCTGGGCCGGGCGCGGCGGCCGCGTCGCGCGCGAGCACGCGACGGCGCACGAGCTGGATGTGGCTGCGCAGCGCGTACAGCTCCTCGGCGTACGACAGCGGCACCGCGACGTGCTCGACGCGGTGGTCGACCTCGTCGAGCTCGCGCAGCAGCTCGGCCGTCGGCCGCTGGCCCGCGGCGTCCTCGATCGCGCGCAGCTGCGCGTACCAGCGGAAGATGCGCGAGCGGATGCGCCACTCCACGAGCGGCGGCAGCACCTTCGACAGCGGGATCACGACGGCGATCACCGACAGCGCGACGAGCCACATGCGGTCGATCAGGTTGGCGGCCCAGAACGGCAGGTAGCGCTGCAGCCACGGCGTGCCGCTGCGGTAGACGCGCTGCGCCTCGGCGGCCAGCGGCCACTCGCTGCGCTCGGGACTCGGGAAGTCGCCGGCGCGCTGGAACCAGCCGGCGTCGCCGTGCACCTGGCGCGCGGCCTGCACGAGCAGCTGCACCAGCGCCGGGTGCAGCGTCTCGCGCGCGAGCAGCGACGCGCTCGGCGCGACGAGGTGCACGTCGGCCGGCGGGCGGTCGGCCGCGAGGTCGACGATGCCGCGCGGCAGCACGACCGGCGTCATGAACGGGAAGCGCCGCGACAGCGCCTCGGCCTGCGCGAAGTCGAACAGCCGGATGCCCGGCGTGCGCAGCAGCATCTGCACCATCGCCGCCTCGGGGGCGGAAGCGACGACGACGGCGTCGAGCCGGCCTTCGAGCAGCTCGACGACGGCCGGCGTCAGCGCCAGCTGCGAGACCTGCAGCGCGTCGAGCCCGGTGCCGTAGGCGTCGAGCAGCCGGCCCAGCAGCGGCGGCACGCCGCTGCCCGGCGGGCCGACGTTGACGCGCCAGCCCGCGAGCTGCGAGAGGTTCTCGAGCGGGCGCCCGCGCAGCAGCCGGCGCGCGCTGTCGTCGCGGTAGAACAGCCACACCGGCTCGTGGAACACGGTGCCCAGCGAGACGATGCCCTCGTTCGGCGGCTCGTCGACCGGGCGCTTGCCGCTGCTGCCGCCCTGCACGAACGCGACGTCGACGCCCGAGTGGGGGTCGCGCAGCAGCGCGAGGTTCTCGGCCGCGCCGTTCGTGTGGCGCAGCGTCACGGTGATGCCGTGACGCGCGAGCAGCTCGGCGTAGCGGCGGCCGAACTCGGCGTAAGCGCCCTGCGCGCCGCCGGTGGCCATCGTCAGCGTCGCGGGCGGCGTCGGCTGCAGCCACCGGTACGCGACGACGAACGCGGCCACCGCCAGCAGCACGATCGGCAGCTGCGCCGCGAGGAAGGCGCGCAGCGAGTGCCAGGCCGAGCGCAGCGTGCTCAGCCGGGGGTCGACGTTCGGTGGTCGCTCGGGCGGGGTCGTCATCGGGCGTCGGCGGACGGTGCAGCGGCTGGAGCAGCGGGCAGGGCGCCGACGGTAGCACGCTACGATGCCGCACCGCCCGCCTCGCACCGCCCATGCCGTCCACCCTGCCGCCGCTGGCCGCGCGCAATGCGCGCATCGCGCCGTTCCACGTGATGGAGCTCGTCAAGCACGCCGACGCGCTCGCCGCGGCCGGCCGCTCGATCATCCACCTGAGCATCGGCGAGCCCGACTTCACCGCGCCGCCGCCGGTCGTCGCCGCGCTCGAGCGCGCCGCGCGCGACGGCGACACCGGCTACACGCAGGCCACCGGGATCGAGCCGCTGCGCCGCGCGATCGCGCGCTGGCACGGCGACGAGTTCGGCGTCGACGTCGACCCGGCGCGCGTGCTCGTCACCGCCGGCGCGTCGGGTGCGCTGCTGCTCGCGTGCGCGGCGCTCGTCAACCCCGGCGACGCGGTGCTGATGAGCGACCCCGGCTACCCGTGCAACCGCCACTTCGTCGCCGCGTTCGACGGCGTCGCGAAGGCCGTGCCGGTGGGCGCGGCGCAGCGCTTCCAGCTCGACGCCGCCGCGGTGCGCGCGCACTGGAGCCCCGAGGTGCGCGGCGTGCTGCTCGCGAGCCCGAGCAACCCGACCGGCACCTCGATCGCGTTCGACGAGCTCGGCCGCGTCGTCGACGCGGTGCGTGAGCGCGGCGGCTTTGCGATCGTCGACGAGATCTACCTCGGCCTGACCTACGGCCACGCGCCGCGCAGCGCGCTCGCGCTCGGCGACGACGTCGTGACGGTCGGCAGCTTCTCGAAGTTCTTCCACATGACGGGCTGGCGGCTGGGCTGGCTGGTGCTGCCGCCCGCGTGGGTCGCGCCGGTCGAGAAGCTGGCGCAGAACCTGTTCATCTGCGCGTCGACGCTGGCGCAGCGCGCCGCGCTGGCGTGCTTCGAACCCGAGGCGATGGCCGTCTTCCGCGCGCGGCGCGACGAGTTCCGCGCGCGGCGCGATTTCATCGTGCCGGCGATCCGCGAACTGGGCTTCGGCGTGCCGGTCGAGCCCGACGGCGCGTTCTACGTCTGGCTCGACGCGAGCCGCTTCACCGACGACAGCGACCGCTTCGCGATCGAGCTGCTCGAAGCCACCGGCGTCGCGCTCGTGCCGGGCAAGGACTTCGGTGCGTACGAGCCGCACAAGTGGCTGCGGCTGTCGTACGCGACCGACATGGCGTCGCTGCGCGAGGCGGTGGCGCGCATGCGCGGCTGGCTCGCGTCGCGGCCGGTGCGCTGAGCGCGGCCGGCGGCGCCGCGCCCGGCTCAGCCGCTGCGGCGCGAGGCGGCGACGACGGCGGCCTGCACGCGCGAACTCAGGTTGAGCTTGCGCAGGATGTGCTGCACGTGGATCTTGACCGTCGTCTCGGCGATCGCCAGCGCGCGCGCGATCTCCTTGTTGCTGTGGCCGCGCGCGATCAGCTCGAGGATCTCGCGCTCGCGCGGCGACAGGCTGGCCAGCGCGTCGTCGTCGGCCGGGGCCGGCGTGTCGGGCGCGGCCGCTGCGCCGCCAGCGAACGCGGCGGCGAGCTTGGGTGTCATCGCGGCGCTGAAGCTCGCCTCGCCGCGCGCGGCGCGCTCGATGGCCTGCGCGAGTTCGTCGCTGTCGGCGGTCTTCAGCAGGTAGCCGGCGGCGCCGCCGCGCAGCGCCGCGGCGAGGTCGCGTTCGTCCTCGCTCACCGTCAGCATCAGCACGCGCGCCTGCGGCGCCGCGGCGCGCAGCGCCGGCAGCGCGTCGACGCCGGTGACCCCGGGCAAGTGGTTGTCGAGCAGGATCACCTGCGGGCGGCACTGTGCCGCCGCGCGCTGCGCCTCGTTGGCGTCGGCCGCCTCGCCGACGACCTCGAAGCGGCCGTCGGCGGCGAGCAGCGCGACGAGGCCGCGCCGGAACAGCGTGTGGTCGTCGACGACGAGCACGCGCACCTTCGATCCGGAGTCGGCGTGGGTGTCCATCGTGCTGGGGAGGGGTAACGATCAGGCCGCCAGCGGCTCGCGCTCGGGCAGTGCGACGACGACGCGCGTGCCGCGCCCCGGCGTCGAATCGACGTGCACCGACGCGCCGATGCCCTCGGCGCGCTCGCGCATGATGCGCAGGCCCACGTGCGTCTCGTCGTCGCCGCGCGCACGGGCGTCGAAGCCGCGGCCGTCGTCGCGCACTTCGATGCGCCACGCCGGCTGCTGCCGCACGTCGAGCCACACGGCGCTCGCGCCGGCGTGCTTGCGCACGTTCGACAGCGCCTCCTGCACGACGTGCAGCAGCTGCACCTGCACGTCGGGCGGCAGCGGCACGCCGGCGCCGTGCACCTCGAGGTGCGCCGGCAGCCCCGTCTGGTGCTCGAACTTGTGCAGCGTCGCCTTCAGTGCAGCGACGAAGTCGTCGCTGTTGGTGCGCGTGCGGAAGTGCAGCAGCAGCTCGCGCACGTCGGCCGTGCTCTCGCGGATGCCGGCGTCGAGCTCGTCGATGGCGCGCTCGACCTGCGCGGCGTCGCCACGCCGCAGCGCGCCGCGCAGCAGCTGCAGCTGGATCTTCAGGAACGCCAGGCCCTGCGCGATCGAGTCGTGCAGCTCGCGCGCGAGCAGCGTGCGCTCCTCGGCGACCACCGCCTCACGCTCGAGCGCGGCGGCGCGCACGCTCTCCATGCCGCTGGCCAGGTGGCTGGCCAGGCTCTCGAGCAGCGCACGGTCGGCGTCGGACCACGCGGCGACGCTGCCGCGGTACAGCAGGTCGACCTCGCCGAGCGTCTGGTCGTGCAGGCGCACCGGCACGACGACGACGTGCTCGAAGCCGTGGCGCTCGCACGCCGCCGCGCCGGCGCCGGGCGCGAGCGGGCGGATCGCGATCACGCGCGCGCGCCCGCCGGCGTCGGGCTGCCCGCAGTGGCAGCTGCCGTCGTGCAGGCAGCGCTCCTGCTCGAGCATCTCGGCGGGCACGCAGTCCGACGCGAGCAGCACGTGGCGGCGCTGCGCGGCGTCGTGCCAGCGCAGCAGCGCAGCGTCGGCGCGGCCGACGGCGCGCAGCCGGCGCGCGAAGCCCTGCGCCAGCGCCTCGAGCGTCGGCGCCGTCGCGACGAACGCGCTGGCCTCGTAGAGCACGGCCAGGCGCTCGCGCTCGGCGCGCAGGCTCTCGGTCTTCTCGCGCACCTTGGCTTCGAGGTCGCGGTAGAAGCCTTCCAGCGTCGCCGCCATGCGGTTGAAGCCCTGCGCCAGCCGGCCGAACTCGTCGTCGGCATCGACGGCCACGCGCGCCGAGAAGTCGCCCTGCTCGACCTGCTCGACCCCGGCTTGCAGCCGTGCGAGCGGGTTGAAGACGAACAGCACCGCCGCGTACAGCAGCGCGACGCCGCCGGCGAGCGCGAGTCCCATCAGGCCGAGCTGGAACGTCGTCAGCACCGCGGTCCAGCGCGACAGCTGCGCCTCGATCGCGCCGACGAAAGCGTCGATGTCGGCCACGAGCGCGTCGGCCTCGGCCGCCACGCCCCCCGGCTGCAGCGCCCCGGGGGCGAGCCACGCCACGCGCACCGTGCCCCAGTGCGCCCGCACGCGCTCGAACGCGGCGCGCGTCGTCTCGCCGCGCGGCACGAACAGCGGGCGCGCCGGGTCGCCGCGTTCGAGCAGTGCGATCGAATCGTCGAACTGCAGCGCCTGCGCGTGCAGGCGCTGCGGGTCGCCGGCGTGCACCGCCTGCGCCAGCCGCCAGGTCTGCATGCGCAGCCGACCGGCCTCGTTGACCGCGGCCGCGCCGCCTTCGAGCTGCCAGGTCACCCACAGCGTCAGCCCGATCGAGCCGAGTGCGAGCAGCAGCAGCACGGCGCCGATCGCACCGAGCTTGGCCGACAGCGAACGCGGACGCGGCGACGTGGGCATCGTGGCGCGCACTCTAGGGCGGCGCACCCGCGCCGACCTTGACGGGCGTCAAGTGGCGTGGCGTCGGCGGGCGGCCATCTCGCGGCCCATCGCGTCGAGGGTCGAGGCGTCCAGCGCGGCGGCCACCGGCGGGTAGGCCTGCGTCTCTTCGACGGCGATGTGTTCGGCGTAGCTCTGCGCGAAGGCGTGCCAGCCGGCGAGCGTCGCCGCATCGCCCGTCCAGCGACCGGCCGCCACCGGCTCGAGGGCCGCGCGAACCGCGCGCCACTGCGCGGCCATCGCTTCGTGGTCGGCGTGCAGGCGTTGCGCGAGCGCCTGCCGTCCATGCGCGCGAAGCCACGGCAGCACGTGCAGTTCCTCGTCGGCGTGGTGCGCCGGGCCGGCGACGTCGAAGTAGCGCATCACGCTGCGCGCGGCATCGGCGGCCTGGGCGTCGGCGCCGTGGCGCTGCAGGTGTTCGCCCAGCCGCAGCAGCAGCGCGAGCATGCGCTGCACGCGTTCGTGGCACGCGTGCAGCATCTCGAACGGCTGCTCGAAGCCGGCCGCCGGCGCCGCGTGCAGCGTGCCGGGCGGCGCCTCGTGCCCGCGGTCGTTCATCCGGTGCTCCACGCGCGCGGGCGTTTCATGCCGGCGATGCGGCACGCCTGCGCGACGTAGCCGTACGGGAACAGCTCGAACATGCGCTTGCGGCCCTCGCCGGGGTAGCGCTGCTCGAGGTGCTTCATCGCGTGGCGCGCATCGGCACACACCTGGTGCTCGTGGTACCAGTCGCGCATGAAGCGGATCACGAACCAGTGGTCGTCGCCGAGCGCGATACCCTGTGCGCGCGCCAGCGCTTCGGCCAGCGTCTCGTCCCACTGCTCGGGATCGACGAGGTAGCCTTCGCCGTCGAGGCGCGGGTCGTCGGGCGGCATCGTCGTCATCGCGTCGTCTCCGCGGGTCGTGGCACTGCGCGCAGCCGGCTCATCCTGCGCTCGGCACCCCGCTGGCGTCGAGGGTGCGCGACGGGTCGTCGGGGTCGCCGAGCAGGTACGGCGCGGTGCCGGCATTGTCGGCCGCCGACGCCGGCACGAAGCCGCCGCGGCCGATGTCGAACACGTGCACCTCGCCGTCCTCGATCACGTAGTGCCAGCCGTGCAGCGTCAGCGTGCGCGCCTCGACGCGCGCGCGCACCATCGGGTAGTCCATCAGCCGCTCGAGCTGCAGCACGACGGCGCGCTGCTCGGTGCGGCGCAACGCCTCGGCGCCGGGCTCGGCCACCGGCAGCGCCGCTTCGCGGCCGAGCTCGAGCCAGCAGCGCAGGTTCTGCGCCTGCGGCGGCACCTCGCCGTACAGCGCGCGGATCGCGCCGCAGTGGCTGTGGCCGCAGACGACGATGCGCCTGACCTCGAGGTTCAGCACCGCGAACTCGATCGCGGCGGCCGTGCCGTGAAAGCCCTCGGACTGGTCCCAGGGCGGCACGAACGCGCCGACGTTGCGCACGAGGAACAGCTCGCCCGGGCCGGCGCCGGTCAGCAGGTACGGCACGAGGCGCGAGTCGGAGCAGCCGATGAACAGCGTCGTCGGGTGCTGGCCGTCGTCGACGAGGTGGCGAAACAGCGAGCGCTGCGTCGGGAACGCGTCGTCGTGGAAGCGCCGCAGCCGCTCGAGCAGTTCGTCGGGCATCGCCGCAGATCCGTCGGCCGCTACTGCACGAGCGGCGAGGCCGTCGCGTCGAGGTCGACGCCGCGCACGTCGGCGGCGCCCGCGAGGCGCTGCAGGTACTGGCGCAGCGCGGTCGCGAAGGCCTGCGCCTCGAGGGTGCGTCGCACGGCGCCGCGCACCGCCTCGTAGGGCGGCAGCGCGCCCGCCCGGCGCTCGAGCACCTCGACGACGTGCAGCCCGAAGCGGCTGTGCACGAGGCGCGGCAGCACGCCGACCTCGGGGTGGCCGAAGACCTCGCGCGCGAACTCGGGCGCGCAGTCCTCGGCGCCGAGCCAGCCGAGGTCGCCACCGGCCTGAGCGCTCGGGCAGTTCGACCACTGCGCCGCCGCCGCGGCGAAGCAGTCGGCCTCGCCGGGAGCGCGGGCGCGCAGGTCGATCAGCAGCGCCTCGGCGCGGCGGCGCAGAGTGCCGACGTCGACGCCGGGCGTCACCGCGAACAGCACGTGGCGCAGCCGCGCGCGCTCGCCGCGGGCGAAGCGCGCGGCGTTCGCGGCGTGGTAGCGCCGGCACGCCTCGTCGTCCGGCTCGGGCCGCACGAGCTCGCGGTCGAGCAGCGCCTCGATCGCGGCGGTCGCGGCCTCGCTCGTCGCGCCGCGCACCGGCGCCGGGTCGTCGGCGGCCAGCAGGCCGGCCGCGATCGCGGCCTGCCGCAGCAGCTCGACGCTGGCGCGCTGGCGCAGCGCCGCGGCGTCGAGCACCTCGTCGTCCGACGCGAGCGGCACGCCGTTGACCGACGGCCGGGGGGCGAGGAGCATCGCGGGGGCGTTCATCGGCCGTCTCCCGTCACAGCGCGCGGCGCGGCAGGTTCTGCCCCGCCGGCACGTTGAGCCGGCGCGAGCGCACGACCTGGTACGGCCGGAACAGGTACGCCACCGTCGCGAAACCGCTCCAGATGTGCACGAGGCGGCTGAACGGGAACAGCAGGAAGATCGTCATGCCGAGCAGCATGTGCGCCAGGTAGTGCCACGCGATGCCCATCAGCGGCGTCGCGTCGGGGCGGAAGGTGGCGATGCCCTGCAGGTAGCTGGCCAGGATCAGCATCGTCTGCGGGTCCTTCACGTGGGCGTACGACGCGGGCAGCGTGGCCAGCCCGAGCGCGAGCTGCACCCACAGGATGATCAGGATCGCGAGGTCGGTGCGGTGGCTCGTCAGCCGGATGCGCGGGTCGAACAGGCGCCGGTGCAGCAGCATCGTCAGACCGACGAAGCACACCAGCCCGGCGATGCCGCCCGCGACGACGGCGAGCAGCTGCTTCTGCTGCGCCGTCATCACGAGCTCGTAGACCGAGTGCGGCGTGAGCTGGCCGAACAGGTGCCCGAAGAACAGGAACAGGATGCCGAAGTGGAACAGGTTGCTGCCGATCTTGAGCTGGCGCGCGCGCAGCAGCTGCGAGCTGTCGCTCTTCCACGTGTACTGGTCGCGGTCGAAGCGTGCCAGGCTGCCCATCAGGAACACCGACAGGCACACGTAGGGGTAGACGACGAAGAGGAAGGTGTAGAGCGTTTCCATGCGGGGCTCCGTGGGGGCGTCGAAGGGGCGGTCAGCGCACGGCGGCGCGCGGCGGGGCCGCGGGGCGCACGACGTGGATCGGCTGCGGCTGGTCCGGCCGCGCCTGGCCGCGCGTCGAGCAGCCGCCAAAGGCTTCGGGCTCGGTCCAGGCCTCGTCGAGCGGCGGCTCGTCGGGCAGCTCGACGCGCTCGGCGCGCTCGCCGGCGAGGTCGAGCACGGCGGCCAGCACGCTGGCGTAGGCGCTGCGGCGCGCGAGCAGCGCACTGAAGATCGCGCGCACGATGTGCGCGGTCTCGCGCAGGAACTCGCGCGCCTGCGCCGGCGGCTGTGTGCTCGCGAACTCGAGCACGACCGGCAGGTGGTCGGGCAGTTCGCCGGGCGCGAGCAGCAGGCCGGCGCGCTCGTAGGTCTGGGCGAGGTCGATCATCGCCTGCCCGCGGTCGCGGCTGTCGCCGTGCACGTGCTCGAACAGGTACAGCGCGGTGCGCCGGCCGCGGTCGAACAGCTCGACGTACTCGGCCTCGGCGCGCAGCCCGGTCTGGGCGCGCAGGCCGTCGATCAGCGCATCGAGCTCGGCCAGGCGCCCGAACGTCAGCGCGCGCTCGTCGTGCAGCGCGTCGCGCACCGCTGGCAGCGCCTCGCGCATCTCGGCGTCGGGGTAGCGCAGCAGCCACGCGAGCGCGCGCAGCGTGTGGGTCATGCGGCGGGGGGTGCCGTGGAGCAGCGACATGGTCAGACCTCCGCCTTGATGGGAATGGTGCGCTTCTTCTCGCTGCCGAACAGGCTCGTCTCGGTGACGCCCTCGGAGCAGCCGTTGCCGAAGCTGAAGCCGCAGCTGCCGCGCACGTTGAACGCGTTCTCGGCGTACTCGCGGTGCGTGCTCGGGATCACGAAGCGGTCCTCGTAGTTGGCGATCGCCATGATCCGGTACATGTCCTCGACGTCCTCGACGCTCAGCTGCACCTGGTCGATCGCCGCGCGATTGGGCGTGCCGTCGACGTGCTTGGCGCGCTGGTACGCTCGCATCGCGAGCATCCGTTCGAGCGCGCGCACGACGGGCATCGTGTCGCCGGCGGTCAGCAGGTTCGCGAGGTACTTGACCGGGATGCGCAGCTGGCCGACGTCGGGGATCTCGCCGTTGGCGCCGACGTGCCCGGCGTTGGCCGCCGCGGTGATCGGCGACAGCGGCGGCACGTACCACACCATCGGCAGCGTGCGGTACTCGGGGTGCAGCGGCAGCGCGACCTTCCACTGCATCGCCATCTTGTAGACGGGGCTGTGGCGCGCGGCCTCGAGCCAGGCTTCGGGCACGCCGTCGCGGCGCGCCTGCTCGATCACGGCCGGGTCGTGCGGGTCGAGGAAGACGTCGAGCTGCGCCTGGTACAGGTCCTGGTCGCGCGTCACCGCGGCGGCCTGCCCGATGCGGTCGGCGTCGTACAGCAGCACGCCCAGATACCGGATACGCCCGACGCAGGTCTCCGAGCACACGGTCGGCTGGCCGGCCTCGATGCGCGGGTAGCAGAAGATGCACTTCTCGGCCTTGCCGCTCTTCCAGTTGTAGTAGATCTTCTTGTACGGGCAGCCCGAGACGCACATGCGCCAGCCGCGGCACTTGTCCTGGTCGATCAGCACGATGCCGTCTTCCTCGCGCTTGTAGATCGAGCCCGACGGGCAGCTCGCGACGCACGCCGGGTTCAGGCAGTGCTCGCACAGCCGGGGCAGGTACATCATGAAGGTGTGCTCGAACTGGCCGTAGATGTCCTTCTGGACGTCGTCGAAGTTCCTGTCCTTGCTGCGCTTGGCGAATTCGCCGCCGAGGATCTCCTCCCAGTTCGGGCCCCACTCGATCTTGTCCATGCGCAGCCCGGTGATCAGGCTGCGCGGCCGCGCGGTGGGCTGGTGCTGCATCTCGGGCGCCGAGTGCAGGTGGTCGTAGTCGAACGTGAACGGCTCGTAGTAGTCGTCGATCTCGGGCAGGTTCGGGTTCGCGAAGATCTTCATCAGCAGCTGCCACTTGCCGCCCTGGCGCGGCACGATCGTGCCGTCGGCCTTGCGGGCCCAGCCGCCGTTCCACTTGTCCTGGTTCTCCCATTCCTTCGGGTAGCCGATGCCGGGCTTGGTCTCGACGTTGTTGAACCAGGCGTACTCGACGCCGGGACGGCTGGTCCAGACGTTCTTGCAGGTGACGCTGCAGGTGTGGCAGCCGATGCACTTGTCCAGGTTCAGCACCATGCCGATCTGTGCGCGCACTTTCATCTCGATGCTCCTTGTTCGCGGCCGGTGGCGGTTCAGGGGTTCTCGCCCTGGCTCTGGTACGCCTTCGCGAGGTGGTCGTCGCGCGGCGTGTCGAGCCAGTCGACCTTGGCCATCTTGCGCACGACGACGAACTCGTCGCGGTTCGTGCCGATCGTCCCGTAGTAGTTGAAGCCGTAGGCGAGCTGCGCGTAGCCGCCGATCATGTGCGTCGGCTTCGTGACGATGCGCGTGACGCTGTTGTGGATGCCGCCGCGCACGCCGGTGATCTCCGAGCCCGGCGTGTTGATGATCTTTTCCTGCGCGTGGTACATCAGCGTCATGCCGGGGTTGACGCGCTGGCTGACCACCGCGCGCGCGGCGATCGCGCCGTTGATGTTGAACAGCTCGACCCAGTCGTTGTCCTCGATGCCGGCCTTCTTCGCGTCGACCTCCGACAGCCAGATCACCGGCCCGCCGCGGTTGAGCGTGAGCATGATCAGGTTGTCCGAGTAGGTGCTGTGGATGCCCCACTTCTGGTGCGGCGTGATGAAGTTCAGCAGGATCTCGGGGTTGCCGTTGGGCTTGACGCCGTGGATGCCCGACGTCGTCTTCAGGTCCACCGGCGGGCGGTAGCTCGACATCGCCTCGCCGAACGCTCGCATCCACGGGTGGTCCTGATAGAACTGCTGGCGGCCGCTGAGGGTGCGCCACGGGATCAGCTCGTGGACGTTGGTGTAGCCGGCGTTGTACGAGACTTTCTCGCTCTCCAGCCCGCTCCACGTCGGCGAGCTGATGATCTTGCGCGGCTGCGCCTGGATGTCACGGAAGCGGATCTTCTCGTCCTCGCGGTGCAGCGCCAGGTGCGCGTGCTCGCGCCCGGTGGCCTTGGACAGCGCCTCCCAGGCCTTGACCGCGACGTGGCCGTTGGTCTCGGGCGCGAGCTGCAGCACGACCTCGCAGGCGTCGATGTCGCTGACGATGCGCGCGCGGCCCTCGGCGTCGGTGCCGTTGAGCTCGCGCAGCTGTGCGACTTCGGTGGCGGTGTTCCACGCGATGCCCTTGCCGCCGTTGCCGACCTTCTCCATCAGCGGCCCGAGCGACGTGAAGCGCTTGAACACGCCGGGGTAGTCGCGCTCGACGACGGTGATCTGCGGCGCCGTCTTGCCCGGGATCAGCTCGCACTCGCCCTTCTTCCAATCCTTGACGTCGAGCGGCTGCGCGAGCTCGGCGGGCGTGTCGTGCATCAGCGGCGTGAGCACCACGTCCTTCTCGACGCCGAGGTGTCCGACACAGACCTCGCTGAACGCCTTCGCGAAGCCCTTGTAGATCTCCCAGTCGCTGCGGCTTTGCCACACCGGGTCGACGGCGGCCGAAAGCGGGTGGATGAAGGGGTGCATGTCGCTGGTGTTGAGGTCGTTCTTCTCGTACCAGCTCGCGGTGGGCAGCACGACGTCGCTGTACAGGCACGTCGTGCTCATGCGGAAGTCGAGCGTGACGAGCAGGTCGAGCTTGCCTTCGGGCGCGCGGTCGTGCCACGCGACCTCGGTCGGCTTGGCGCCGTCGGCACCCAGGTCCTTGCCCTGGATGCCGCTTTCGGTGCCGAGCAGGTGGCGGCAGAAGTACTCGTGGCCCTTGCCGCTCGAGCCGAGCAGGTTCGAGCGCCAGACGAACAGGTTGCGCGGCCAGTTCTGCGGCGCGTCGGGGTCTTCGCAGCTCATCTGCAGCGTGCCGTCCTTCAGCGCCTTGACGACGTAGTCCTTCGGGTCGAGGCCGGCGGCCTGCGCGTCGCGCACGACCTGCAGCGGGTTGGTCTTGAGTTGCGGCGCTGAGGGCAGCCAGCCCATGCGCTCGGCGCGCACGTTGTAGTCGATCAGGCTGCCGCCGAACTTCGAGCGGTCCGCGAGCGGCGACAGGATCTCGTCGACGCCGAGCTTCTCGTAGCGCCACTGGTCGGTGTGCGCGTAGAAGAAGCTCGTGCTGTTCTGCTGCCGCGGCGGGCGGATCCAGTCGAGCGCGAACGCCAGCGGCAGCCAGCCGGTCTGCGGGCGCAGCTTCTCCTGGCCGACGTAGTGCGCCCAGCCGCCGCCGCTCTGGCCGACGCAGCCGCACAGCATCAGCAGGTTGATCACGCCGCGGTAGTTCATGTCGGCGTGGTACCAGTGGTTCATCGCCGCGCCGATGATGATCATCGACTTGCCGTGCGTCCGGTCGGCGTTGTCGGCGAACTGGCGCGCGACGGTGACGACCTGGTCGCGCGGCACGCCGGTGATCCTCTCCTGCCACGCCGGCGTGTAGGGGTAGTCGTCGTCGTAGTCCTTCGCGCCGCTGCCCAGGCCGCGGTCGATGCCGTACTGCGCGGCCTGCAGGTCGAACACGGTGGCCACCAGCGCGTGGCGTGCTTCACCGGCCTTGCCCAGCCGCAGCCGCACGGCGGGCACGCGCACGCGGTGCAGGTTGCCGTCGCGCTTGCTGCTCGGGAAGTGCGGCACGTCGGCGCCGGCGAAGTACAGCAGCGTCACGTCGACGATTTCGTGCGCCTGCGCGCCGTCCTCGAGCACCGACAGCTTGAGCTTGACGTCGGCGCCGTGCCGCGCCTCCTTGGCCTCGAGGTTCCACTTGCCGGCGTCGGCGCGGCCCTCGGGGCCCCAGCGGAAGCCGATCGAGCCGTTGGGCAGCACGGCGCGGCCGGTGGTGTCGAACGCGACGGTCTTCCACTCGGGGTTGTTCGTCTGGCCGAGCTTGCCGTTGAAGTCGCTCGCGCGCAGGTAGCGCCCGGGCGTGAGCACCGTCGAGCCGTCGGGCAGCGTGCGCTCGTCGAGCAGCACGAGCATCGGCAGGTCGGTGTAGCGGCGGGCGTAGTCGTCGAAGTATGCCGACCGCTTGTCGAAGTAGAACTCCTTGAGCGCGACGTGGCCCATCGCCATCGCGAGCGCCGCGTCGGTGCCCTGCTTGGGGTGCAGCCACAGGTCGGCCAGCTTGGCGACCTCGGAGTAGTCGGGCGTCACCGCGACCGTCTTCGCGCCCTTGTAGCGCACCTCGGTGAAGAAGTGCGCGTCGGGCGTGCGCGTCTGCGGCACGTTCGAGCCCCAGGCGATCAGGTACGTCGAGTTGTACCAGTCGGCGCTCTCGGGCACGTCGGTCTGTTCGCCCCAGATCTGCGGGCTCGCCGGCGGCAGGTCGCAGTACCAGTCGTAGAAGCTCATGCACACGCCGCCGATCAGCGACAGATAGCGCGAGCCCGCCGCGTAGCTGACCATGCTCATCGCCGGGATGGGCGAGAAGCCGATCACCCGGTCGGGGCCATGGGTCTTGATCGTGTAGACGTTGGCCGCCGCGATCAGCTGGTTGACCTCGTCCCAGGTCGAGCGGACAAAGCCGCCCATGCCGCGCACCTGCTGGTAGTCGCGGCGCGCGGCGGGGTCCTCGACGATGCTGGCCCACGCGTCGACCGGGTCGCGGTGCGCCTTCAGCGCCGCGCGCCAGCGCTCGAGCAGCCGCCCGCGCACCATCGGGTACTTCAGCCGGTTGGCGCTGTAGAGGTACCAGCTGTAGCTCGCGCCGCGTGCGCAGCCGCGCGGCTCGTGGTTGGGCAGGTCGGCGCGCGTGCGCGGGTAGTCGGTCTGCTGCGTCTCCCACGCGACGATGCCGCCCTTGACGTAGATCTTCCAGCTGCAGCTGCCGGTGCAGTTGACGCCGTGCGTGCTGCGCACGATCTTGTCGTGCGCCCAGCGGTTGCGGTAGGCGTCTTCCCAGGTGCGGTCTTCGCCGGTGACGACGCCGTGCCCGTTGGCGAACGCCTCCTTGGGCAGCGAGAAGTGCAGCAGGCGGTCGAGAAAGTGACTCATGGTCGCAGGTCCTTTCAGCAGGGCAGGGGCGCGAGCGGGCGGGCGTAGAACCACCACGTGATCGCGATGCAGGTCAGGTAGAAGACGACGAAGGCGACGAGCGCCACCTCGGGCCCGCCGGTCAGCGCGATCGACGAGCCGTAGCTCTTCGGGATGAAGAAGCCGCCGTAGGCGGCGATCGCACTCGCGAAGCCGAGCACCGCGGCACCCTCGCGGCTGCCCTCGCGCTGTGCCTGCGCCTGCGCCGCCGGCGTCGTGGCGGCCGCGCGCTGGCGCTCGGCGAGGAAGATCAGCGGAATCATGCGGAACGTGCTGCCGTTGCCGATGCCCGAGGCCACGAACAGCACGAGGAAGCTGGCGACGAAGCCGGCGAACGAACCGGCCCGTGCGTCGCCGGGCAGGCACAGCAGCACCGCGACCACGCCGGCGGCCATCGCGACGAAGCTCCACAGCGTGACGCGCCCGCCGCCGAGGCGGTCGGCGAGCGCACCGCCCAGCGGACGCGCGAGCGCACCGAGCAGCGGCCCGAGCCATGCCGCGTGCGTCACGGTCGCGTCGGGGAACTGGCTGTGCGCCAGCAGCGGGAAACCGGCCGCGTAGCCGATGAAGCTGCCGAACGTGCCGAGGTACAGCCAGCTCATCAGCCAGTTGTGGCGCCGCCGGAAGATCACGACCTGCTCAGCGAAGCGCGCGCGCACGTCGGCCAGGTCGTTCATGCCCCACCACGCGGCCAGTGCGCTGGCCGCGATCAGCGGCACCCAGACGAAGCCGGCGTTCTGCAGCCACAGCGTCTGCCCCTGCGGCGTCGTCTGCGGCGCCCCGCCGAGCGCGCCGAACACGCCCGTCGTGACGACGACCGGCACGACGAACTGCACGAGCGGCACGCCCAGGTGTCCGAGACCCGCGGCGATGCCGAGCGCGTAGCCCTTGCGCGAGCGCGGATAGAGGAAGCTGACGTGCGCCATCGTGCTCGCGAAGTTGCCGCCGCCCAGCCCGCACAGCAGCGCCAGGCCGAGCATCACTTCGTACGGCGTGTCGGGGTTGCGCACCGCGAGGCCCACGCCGAGCGCCGGCAGCAGCAGGCTCGCGGTCGACCACGCCGCCCAGCGCCGCCCGCCGAACACCGGCACGGCGAAGCTGTAGACGATGCGCAGCGTCGCGCCGCTGAGCGCGGGCAGCGCCGCGAGCCAGAACAGCTGGTTCGTCGAGTAGCGAAATCCCGCCGCGCCCAGGTACACGACGAGCGCCGACCACAGCATCCACACCGCGAACGACAGCGTCAGCGTCGCGACTGACAGCCACAGGTTGCGCGCGGCGATGCGCTGGCCGCGCGCCGCCCAGAACCCGGCGTCTTCCGGGTCCCAGTGCGCGATGACGTGCGTCGCAGCCATGGCCGTCGGTGTGCGGGCGGGGCCTCAGCAGGGGTTGGCCGCGCCGCGGCGCGCGTACATCCACCAGTTCAGCGCGGCGTTGAAGGCGAAGAACGCCGCGAGCCCGTAGAAGATCGGTGTGGCCGACTTGAAGGTCGCGAACGACCACGCGAACAGCATCCCGAAGATGAACGGGCCGTAGGCCGCGATCGCGCCGGTGAAGCCGATCACGCCGCCGGCCTGCCGCGGCTCGAACAGCATCGGCATCTGCTTGAACGTCGACGCGTTGCCGATGCCGGCGAAGAAGAACAGCGTCAGCATCCCGGCGACGAACAGCGGGAAGCTGTCGAGCCCGGTCGGCGACGTCAGCGTCGTGACCCACAGCGTCGCGCCGAGCATGCCCAGCGCCGCCCAGTGCGTGACGCGCGCACCGCCGAGCTTGTCCGACAGCGGCCCGGCGATCACGCGCGACGCCGAGCCCACCAGCGGCCCGTAGAAGGCCCAGGCCAGCGGGTCGGGCGCACCCTCGAAGCCGCCGTAGATCTGGCGGATCAGCAGCGGGAACGTCGCCGACAGGCCCGAGAACGCGCCGAACGTCATGATGTACAGCGACGTCATCGACCACGTGTGGCGCGAGCGGAAGATGTCGAACTGCTGCGCGAAGTTGGCCTTGATCGGCACCGACTTCAGCATCAGCCGCGCGCTGATGCCGAACACGACGACGAAGGGGATCATCACCGCCGGCGCGTTCTGCAGCCACACCTGGCTCTGCACGCCGGCCTTGGTCATCGTCTGGCTCTCGCCCATGAAGGCCGCGCCGCCGAGCAGCGAGAAGCCGATCACCCACGGCGTCACGAACTGCACGATCGAGACGCCGAAGTTGCCGATACCGGCCTGGATCGCGAGCGCCGTGCCCTGCAGCCGTTTCGGGAAGAACAGGCTCGTCGACGGCATGAACGACGAGAAGTTGCCGCCGCCCAGCCCGGCGAGGAAGGCCAGCACGAGCAGCACCCAGTACGGCGTCGCGGGGTTCTGCACCGCGTAGAACCAGCCCACCAGCGGCACCAGCAGCGACAGCGTCGACAGGCTGACGACGTGCCGCGTGCCGAACATCGGCGTCAGGAACATGTGCACGAGGCGCAGCGTGCCGCCGGCCAGCCCCGGCATCGCGGCGAGCCAGAATAGCTCGGTCGGCGTGAACTTGAAGCCGATCTGCGGCAGCCGCACGACGAGCGCCGACACGAGGAACCAGGCCATGAAGGCCATCGTCAGGTTCAGCGTCGTGATCGTGAGCGTGCGCCACGCGAGCGCCGAGCCGCCGCTGTTCCAGAACTGCTCGTTCTCGGGCTCCCAGCGCTGCAGCCAGGTGCCGGACGCGCGCGGCGCCGGTGTCGTGTTGCTTGCGGACATGTGCATTCCTCGTTCGTTGCGGGCTCGCCGGGGGGTCTCTCAGCGCAGGGCCGCGAGCGGCGACGGCGGCGCCTTGTCGCCCATGACCTCGGTCTTGCGCACCTCGGTCCAGTACATCCAGATCAGCGAGACCCAGACCACGCCGTACATCAGCATGAAGGCGCTCGAGCGGATGCCGGTGAGGTCCATCAGCGCGCCGAACATGATCGGCAGCACGAAGCCGCCGAGACCACCGGCCAGACCGACGATGCCGCTGACGGTGCCGATGTTGTGCGGGTAGTCGTCGCCGATGTACTTGAAGACGCTCGCCTTGCCGAAGGCCCACGCGATGCCGAGCACGAACATCAGCAGCGTGAACAGGTAGACGTTCAGGCCGATGTGGAACGTCTTCGGGCCGTCGACGGTGAGGATCGTGAACTGCGTCTGCGGGTAGCTGAGCAGGAACAGGCAGATCCAGCTGACCCACAGCACCCACCACGTCACGCGGTGCGCGCCATACCGGTCCGACAGCACCCCGCCGATCGCGCGCAGCACGCCGCCGGGCAGCGAGAACGCCGCCGCCAGCAGCGCGGCGACGCGGATGTCCAGCCCGTACTCGCCGACGTAGTACTGCACCATCCACAGCGCCAGCGCGACGTAGCCGCCGAAGACGATGCTGTAGTACTGGCAGTACTTGAGCACCTTCGGGTCTTTCAGCATCTTCAGCTGGTCGACGAAGCGGGTGCTCGATGGCACGAGGTGGCCCGGGTCGCTCGCGCTGAAGAGCCAGAACAGGATGACCGTGCCGGCCATGATCGCGGCGTAGACCTGCGGCACCATCGTCCAGCCGAAGGCGACGACGATCGCCGGGGCGACGAACTTGTTGACCGCCGCGCCCGAGTTGCCAGCGCCGTACACGCCCATCGCCATGCCGCGGCGGTTCGGCGGGAACCAGCGCGCGACGTATGGCGTGCCGACCGAGAACGAGCCGCCCGCCAGCCCGACGAACAGGCCGATGACGAGGAAGTGCCAGAACTCGGTGGCATAGGCCATCAGCCAGATCGCCGGCACCGTGACCGCCATCAGCACCGTCATCACGATGCGCCCGCCGTACTTGTCGGTCCAGATGCCCAGCGGCACGCGCACCAGCGAGCCGGTGAGCACCGGCGTGGCGGTCAGCAGGCCGAACTCGGTCGCGTTCAGGCCGAGCTGCTGCTTGATCGGGATGCCGATGACGCCGAACATCATCCACACCATGAAGCACACGGTGAAGGCCCAGGTGCTGACGATCAGCACCGACCAGGCCTGGCGGGGGATCGGGGTGGCTTGGGCGGCCATGGGGTTCGCTCCGTTCGTGGACGGCCCTCACTGTGGCCCGCGGGCGTGGCGTTGCCCATCCTGCCGTCGGTCAGCCTGGCCGCGGCAACGGAACGATGGCACCGCGCGGGCGCATCGTCCGGAAGAACGAGGGCGTCGCCGGATCGCAGCGGGTTTGCGCTGCGTCAACCGCGGCGGCGGCGGCCCGTGCGATGCCGTTGCCGCGCGCCGGTCCGCGCACGGCGCCACCGTGGGCTGCGCGCACCGGCGTGCAGGTGGGCAGGGCTGCCGCTATCCTCGCGGCCGCGTCAGCGAGGCGGTGCGCGTGTCGCGCCGCCGGGTGCATGCGCCGCGCACGGCGCGACCCCGTGACGCCGCAGCCGACGCCGCCTGCCGAACGGAACCCCGCCGCAATGAACAATGCCCCCGCACGCACCGCCGAGCCCCGCCTGACGTCGCTGTCGCACGGCGGCGGCTGCGGCTGCAAGATCGCCCCCGGCGTGCTCGCCGACATCCTCCAGGGCACCGCGGCCACGCCGGTGCCGAAGGAATTGCTGGTGGGCATCGAGACGGCCGACGACGCCGCCGTCTACCGGCTCAACGACGAGCAGGCGCTCGTGGCCACCACCGACTTCTTCATGCCGATCGTCGACGACCCGTACGACTTCGGCCGCATCGCCGCCACCAACGCGATCAGCGACGTCTACGCGATGGGCGGGCGGCCGATCATGGCGCTGGCGCTGGTGGGCATGCCGATCAGCGTGCTGAGCACGGCGACGATCGCGCGCATCCTCGAAGGCGGGGCCAGCGTCGCGCGCGAGGCGGGCATCCCGATCGCGGGGGGCCACACGATCGACTCGGTCGAGGCGATCTATGGTCTGGTCGCGCTCGGCCTCGTGCACCCGAAGCGCGTCAAGCGCAACGCCGACGCGAAGCCCGGCGACGTGCTCGTGCTCGGCAAGCCGCTGGGCGTCGGCGTGATGAGCGCGGCGCTGAAGAAGGATGCGCTCGGCGACGCCGGCTATGCGCAGATGATCGCGACGACGACGCGGCTGAACACGCCGGGGCCGGAACTCGCCGCGCTCGACGGCGTGCACGCGATGACCGACGTCACCGGCTTCGGGCTCGCGGGCCACGCGCTCGAGATCGCGCGCGGCGCGGGCTGCACGCTGCACATCGACTGGGCCGCGGTGCCGCTGCTGCCCGGCGTGCGCGAGCTGGCGGCGCAGGGTTTCGTGACGGGCGCGTCGGCGCGCAACTGGGCCGGCTACGGCCACGACGTCGCGCTGGCCGCCGACTTCGCCGCGCCCGATCGCGCGCTGCTGACCGACCCGCAGACCAGCGGCGGGCTGCTCGTGTCGTGCGCGCCGGGTGCCGTCGACAAGGTGCTCGCGGTGTTCCGCCGCCACGGCTTCGACGCGGCGGCGCCCATCGGCCGCGTCGAGGCGGCGACGCCGGCGACGGCGCGGCTGGTCGTGGGCTGAGCGCGCTGCCGCGTCCGCGCGGCGCCGGCCGCCGTCACAGGTCGGTGCGCAGTTTCCAGATCTCGGGGAACAGCACCGTGTCGAGCATCCGCCGCAGGTAGGCCACGCCGCTCGTGCCGCCGGTGCCGCGCTTGAAGCCGATCACGCGCTCGACGGTCGTCATGTGACGGAAGCGCCAGAGGCGAAACGCGTCCTCGAGGTCGGTGAGCTCCTCGCCGAGCTGGTACAGGTCCCAGTGGTGCTGCGGGTCGCGGTAGACCTGCAGCCACGCCGCTTCGACCTCGTCGCTGGCGACGTAGGGCTGCGTCCAGTCGCGCTCGACGTGGCTCGCCGGCACCGGCAGGCCGCGGCGCGCGAGCAGGCGCAGGCTCTCGTCGTACAGGCTCGGCGCGCGGTACGCGGCCTCGACGTGCGCGAGCAGGTCGGGGCGGTGCGCGTGGGGCCTGAGCATCGCGGCGTTCTTGTTGCCCAAGCGGAACTCGATGCAGCGGTACTGCCAGCTCTGGAAGCCGCTCGAGTTCGCGAGGTAGGCGCGGATCGCGCTGTACTCGGGCGGCGTCATCGTCGCCAGCACGTCCCACGCGTGGACGAGCTGCTCCATGATGCGGCTCACGCGCGCGAGCATCTTGAACGCCGGCGGCAGCTCGTCGGCGGCGATCGCGCGGATCGCCGCGCCGAGTTCGTGCAGCATCAGCTTCATCCACAGCTCGCTGGTCTGGTGCTGCACGATGAACAGCATCTCGTCGTGGCCCGGGCTCAGCGGGTGCTGGGCGTTCAGTACCTGGTCGAGGTGCAGGTAGTCGCCATAGCTCATGTCGGCGCTGAAGTCGAGCTTGGCGCCGTGGTGTTCGACCGCCGGCGTCGCGGCGGGCGCAGGCGGCGGTGCGTCGTCGCCGCCGTGGCCGAAGGGGCATCCGCTCATGTCACGTCACCGTGCTGCGCTGGTTGAACTCGGGGCGGCGCCACTCGCCGCCGTCGAGCACGGCACGCAGGTGCTCGACGGCGTCCCAGACGTCGGCGAAGCGCGTGTACAGCGGCGTGAAGCCGAAGCGCATCACGTCCGGCGCCCGGAAGTCGCCGACGACGCCGCGCGCGATCAGCGCCTGCACGATCGCGTAGCCGCCGTCGGCGCGCCGCCAGCTGACCTGGCTGCCGCGCAGCGCCTCGTCGCGCGGCGTCACGAGCTCGAGCCCGTGGCCCGCGCAGCGCGCCTCGACCAATTCGATGAACAGCCGCGTCAGCGCGAGCGACTTCGCGCGCAGCGCCGCCATGCCGCCGAACGGCTCGGCAGCGAGCACGGTGTCGACGCCGCACTCGAGCGCGGCGAGCGACAGGATCGGCGGCGTGCCGACGAGGTAGCGCGCGATGCCCGGCGCCGGCCGGTAGCCGGGCGTGAAGTCGAACGGCGCCGCGTGGCCGATCCAGCCCGCCAGCGGCTGCCAGAAACGCTCGACGTGGCGCGGGTGCACCCACACGAAGGCCGGCGCGCCGGGGCCGCCGTTGAGGTACTTGTAGCCGCAGCCGACGGCGAAGTCGGCGTCGGCGCCTTGGAGGTCCACCGGCAGCGCGCCGGCCGAGTGCGCGAGGTCCCACACGGTGAGCGCACCGGCGTCGTGCGCGGCGCGCGTGAGCGCCGCCATGTCGTGCAGGCGGCCGCTTCGGTAGTCGACCTGCGTGAGCATCAGCACCGCGCAGCGCTCGTCGAGGCAGGCCGGCAGGGCGTGCGCATCGTCGACGAGCACGAGCTCGGCGCCGTGCTGGCGCGCGAGCGACTCGGCGATGTAGAGGTCGGTCGGGAAGTTGCCCCGCTCGCTGACGATGCGCGTGCGCCGCGGCGCCTCGGCGTGCTGGATCGCGAGGGCGGCGCTCAGCACCTTGAACAGGTTGGCCGACGTCGAGTCGGCGACGACGAGCTCGCCCGGCCCGGCGCCGACCAGCCGCGCAATCTTGTCGCCGACGCGCTGCGGCAGCGTGATCCAGCCCGCCTTGTTCCAGCTCGTGATCAGGTCGCGGCCCCACTCGTCGGCGACGACCTGCTGCACGCGCGCCGGCGTGGCCTTCGGCAGCACGCCGAGCGAGTTGCCGTCGAGGTAGATCGTGCCGGCGGGCAATGCGAACTGTTCGCGCAGCGGCGCCAGCGGGTCGCCTGCGTCGAGCGCGAGGCAGTGGTCACGGGTCGTCATCGGGCCTTCCTAGAGCTCGCGCAGCACCGCGCGCACCGGCGAGGCGTCGGCCTCGACGAGCTTGAGCGGCAGCGCGATCAGTTCGTAGTCGCCTTCGGGCACGTCGTCGAGCGCGAGGTTCTCGAGCACGCGCAGGTTCCGGCGGCGGATCACGTGGTGGCTCGCGAGCGTCTTGCTGTCGGCCGGGTCGATGCTCGCGCTGTCGATGCCGATCAGCTGCACGCCGGCGTCGGCGAGACGCTCGACCGTCTCGGGCGCGTACGCGGGGAGCGCGGGGTCCCAGCGGTCGAGCGGCGCGCGCGCGTAGGTGCGCACGAGCACGCGCGGCGGCAGGTCGGCGAGCGCGTGCTCGAGGTGCCGCCATTCGACCAGGCGCACGCCGACGGCGTGGATCACGCGGCAGCGGCCGAGGTACGGCTCGAGGTCGAGTGCGCCGGCGGCGGCGCCCATGGCGTCGTAGTGCAGCGGCGCATCGGCGTGCGCGCCGGTGTGCGGCGACAGCGAGATCGTCGAGACGTTGACCGGGCAGCCGGGGCCGAGCGTCATCGCCCACTGCTGCCGGTACGGCGCGTCGCCCGGGAACACCGGCGAGCCGGCGTGCACCGGCGGCGAGAGGTCCCACAAGCGTCGCGTGCGCATGGAACTATTTTGCGACTAAAAAGTTTAGAGGTAAAGTAAATGCCGTCGCCCCACCGTCAGCCGGATGCCGCCATGACCCGCAGCGCCCACGTCGACACCTTCGCCCGCGACCATCTGCCGCCGCGCGACCAGTGGCCCGAGTTCGTGTTCGACCGGCCCGAGCTGCAGTTCCCGCCGCAGCTCAACTGCGCGACCGAGCTGCTCGACCGCTGGGTGCAGCGCGGCGAGGGCGCGCGCACCGCGATCCTCGGGGCCGGCGGGCTGCGCTGGACGTATGCCGAGCTGCTCGCGCAGGCCAACCGCGTCGCGCGTGTGCTCGTCGAGGACATGAAGCTCGTGCCCGGCAACCGCGTGCTGCTGCGCGGGGCCAACTCGCCGATGCTCGCCGCGTGCTGGCTCGGCGTCGTCAAGGCCGGCGGCATCGCAGTCGGCACGATGCCGCTGCTGCGCGCGCGCGAGCTGACGACGATCGTCGACAAGGCGCAGGTCAGCCACGCGCTGTGCGACCGGCGCCTGGCCGACGAGCTCGCCGCGACGCAGGCGCAGTGCCCGACGCTCGAGCGCGTGCTGCACTACGGCCCGCACGACGCGCCCGACGAGCTCGAGGCGCGCATGGCCGGCAAGCCGCCGACGTTCGCCGACGTGCCCACCGCGGCCGACGACACGGTGCTGATCGCGTTCACGTCGGGCACCACCGGCGTGCCCAAGGGCACGATGCACTTCCACCGCGACGTGATGGCCGCGTGCGCCTGCTGGCCGCCGCACGTGCTGCGGCCCCGCGCGGACGACGTCTTCATCGGCAGTCCGCCGCTGGCGTTCACGTTCGGGCTCGGCGGGCTGCTGCTGTTCCCGCTGGCCGTCGGCGCGAGCACGGTGCTGCTCGAGAAGGCCACGCCCGAGGCGCTGCTGCCGGCGATTGCCGAGTACCGCGCGAGCATCGTCTTCACGTCGCCGACCGCGTACCGCGCGATGGCCGTGCACGCGAAGGAGCACGACCTGTCGAGCCTGCGCAAGTGCGTCTCGGCGGGCGAGGCGCTGCCGGCAGCCACCCGCGCGCTGTGGAAGGAGGCGACCGGCATCGAGATGATCGACGGCATCGGCTCGACCGAGATGCTGCACATCTTCATCTCGGCCGACGAGGCGCACGCCCGGCCCGGTGCCACCGGCCTGCCGGTGCCCGGCTACCAGGCCTGCGTGCTCGACGACGAGGGCCGGCCGCTGCCGAAGGGGCAGGTCGGCCGGCTCGCGGTCAAGGGCCCCACCGGCTGCCGGTACCTGGCCGACGAGCGGCAGAAGGTCTACGTGCAGCACGGCTGGAACGTCACCGGCGACGCGTACCTGATCGACGACGACGGCCAGTTCGTCTACCAGGCGCGCACCGACGACATGATCATCAGCGGCGGCTACAACATCGCCGGCCCCGAGGTCGAGGGCGCGCTGCTGCTGCACCCGGCGGTGGCCGAATGCGGCGTGATCGGCGTGCCCGACGCCGAGCGCGGGCAGATCGTCAAGGCCTTCGTCGTGCTCAAGCCGGGCCACGAGCCCGGCCCCGCGATGGCGGCCGAGCTGCAGGACTTCGTCAAGCGCACGATCGCACCGTACAAGTACCCGCGCGCGGTCGAGTTCCGAGCGAGCCTGCCGCGCACCGAAACGGGCAAGCTGCAGCGCTTCAAGCTGCGCGACGGCGGCTGATGCGCTTCGAGGCCACGCGCACGGTGCGCTTCGCCGACTGCGACCCGGCGGGCATCGTGTTCTTCCCGCAGTACCTCGTGATGGTCAACACGCTGGTCGAGCAGTGGTTCGACGAGGGGCTCGGCGTACCGTACGCCGAAGTCATCGGCGCGCGCCGCACCGGGCTGCCCACGGTGCGGCTCGAGGCCGACTTCACCGCGATCAGCCGCCACGGCGAGCAGCTCGCGCAGTGTCTCGCGGTGCGCCACCTCGGGCGCAGCTCGCTGCAGCTGCACCACGAGTTCCACGGTGGCGGCGAGCTGCGGCTGCGCGTGCGGCAGGTGCTGGTGTGCACGTCGCTGGCCACCCACCGCCCGCAGCCGATCCCCGACGATCTGCGCGCCGCGATGCAACCCTACCTGGAGACCGCATGAAGACCGTCCTGCAACCGCCCGGCTGGGCGACGCCGAAGGGCTACGCGAACGGGGTGGCCGCGCGCGGCCGGCAGGTGTTCGTCGCCGGCATGATCGGCTGGGACGCCGAGCAGCGCTTCGCCAGCGACGACTTCGTCGCGCAGGTGCGGCAGGCGCTGGCCAACGTCGTCGCCGTGCTCGCGCAGGCCGGCGCCGAGACACGCCACATCACGCGCATGACGTGGTACCTCACCGACAAGCGCGAGTACCTCGCGCGCGCCCGCGAAGTGGGCGCCGCGTTCCGCGAGGTGATCGGCGACTACGCGATCGCGATGACGGCCGTCGTCGTCGCGGCGCTGATCGAGGACCGCGCGAAGGTCGAGATCGAGGTCACCGCCGTCGTGCCCGAGTGAGCGTGCGGGTACGATGCCGCGGATGAACGCCAGCGACCCGCGCGACCCCGACCGCAACCCCGACGACCTCGACGACGACCCCGACGCGCCGCCGGCGCCGCTCGAGGGCCTCGAACTCGCCAGCGGCGACGACCCGACCGCCAGCGTCATCGTGCTGCACGGGCTCGGCGCCGACGGCACCGACTTCGTGCCCGTCGCGCAGATGCTCGACCTGGGCAGCGTCGGTGCGGTGCGCTTCGTGCTGCCGCACGCGCCGGTGCGCGCGGTGACGATCAACGGCGGCTTCCCGATGCGCGCGTGGTACGACATCCTCGCCGACGACCTCGGCCAGCGCAGCGCGCGCGAGGACGAGGCCGGGCTGCGCGCCTCGCACGCGCTGGTGCAGGCGTTGATCGAGCGCGAAGTCGCGCGCGGCATCGAGCCGCGGCGCATCGTGCTGATGGGCTTCTCGCAGGGCTGCGCGATGACGCTGCTCGCCGGGCTGCGCTGCCCGCTGCCGCTGGCCGGGCTCGCGGGCCTGTCGGGCTACCTGCCGCTGGCGTCCACGACGGCCGCCGAGCGCGACGCGGCCAACGCCGCGGTGCCGGTGTTTCTCGCGCACGGCAGCGACGACGACGTCGTGCCGCTGGCGCGCGGCGCGGCGGCGCGCGACGCGCTCGTCGCGCTCGGCCACGACGTCGAGTGGCACGACTACCCGATCCCGCACACCGTCTGCCAGGAGGAGGTCGAGGACCTGAACCGCTGGCTGCGGCGCGTGCTGGCTTGACTTCGGACAAGCCGCGGAGGCCACTTTTTACCGTCGCCCCTTGACGGGGGGCGCCCGGGGTCCATCTTCCAGGGCAGGAGGAGCCGCCGATGCCCCAGACGATCCGTCCCGCCGCCGTGGCGGGCCTGTTCTACCCCGACGACCCGCGCACGCTGCGCACCCAGGTGGCGCAGTACCTCGCGCAGGTGGGCGCGCGTGCGGCCCCGCCGAAGACGACCCCGAAGATCGTGCTCGTGCCGCACGCCGGCTACGTCTACTCGGGGCCGGTGGCGGCGCACGCCTACGCGGCGCTCGCGAACGCGGCCGGTCGCATCCGCCGCGTCGTGCTGCTCGGGCCGACGCACCGCGTCGCGGTGCGCAGCATCGCGGCGCCCACGGTCGACGCGTTCGCGACGCCGCTGGGCACGGTGCGCCTCGACCGCGCCGCGATCGACGCACTGGCCGACCTGCCGCAGGTCGTCGCGCACGACGCCGCGCACGCGGGCGAGCACGCGCTCGAAGTCCAGCTGCCGTTCCTGCAGGCCGTGCTCGGCGAGTTCACGCTGGTGCCGCTGGCGGTGGGCCACGTCGCGCCCGGGGCGGTCGCGCAGGTGATCGAGCGGCTGTGGGGCGGCGACGAGACGCTGATCGTGATCAGCTCGGACCTGTCGCACTACCTGCCCTACGCGCGTGCGCAGGCGGTCGACCGCTCGACGGTGCAGCGCATCCTCGCGCTCGACGACGACCTCGACCACGACGAGGCCTGCGGCGCGACGCCGCTGGCCGGCGCGCTGCGGGTGGCGAAGCGCCACGGACTCGCGCCACGGCTGCTCGACCTGCGCAACTCCGGCGACACCGCCGGCGACCGCGCGCGCGTCGTCGGCTATGTGGCGGTCGCGTTCGAGCCGCGCGCCGACACGGCGGGCGACGCGACCGACGCCGAAGGCGAGGCCGACGACGCCACGCTCGGCGTCGCGCTGACGCGCCGCGCACGCAATGCCATCGCCGACACGTTCGGCCTGCCCACGGCGGCCGAGCCGCACCACGCCGCACTCGCGCAGCCCGGCGCCACGTTCGTGACGCTGCACCGCGCCGGCGAGCTGCGCGGCTGCATCGGCTCGCTCGAGCCGTACCGGCCGCTCGAGCACGACGTGCGTGCCAACGCGCTGGCGGCGGCGTTCCGCGACCCGCGCTTCGCGCCGGTGGCGGTGCACGAGGTCGCGTCGCTCGAGATCGAGGTGTCGCTGATCGGCGCCGCGCAGCCGCTTCCGGTGCGCGACGAAGCCGACGCGCACCAGCGCCTGCGCCCGCACGTCGACGGCGTGATCCTCGAGTGGCGCGGCCGGCGTGCGACCTTCCTGCCGCAGGTCTGGGAACAGCTCGAGCGGCCGCAGGACTTCCTGCGTGCGCTCAAGCGCAAGGCGGGGCTCACCCCCGACTTCTGGGCCGCCGACCTGCGGCTGCACCGCTACGAGGTGCGCAAGTTCAAGGAGACGCGGGAGACGACGTTCGCATGAATGCACGAGACGACATGGTCGAGACGACGCACCCCGCGCAGTGGTGGCACCAGCTCGACGACGGGCGCCTCCAGTGCGACCTGTGCCCGCGCGACTGCAAGCTGCACGACGGCCAGCGCGGGCTGTGCTTCGTGCGCGCGCGTGAAGGCGACGCGATGGTGCTGACGACGTACGGGCGCAGCTCGGGCTTCTGCATCGACCCGATCGAGAAGAAGCCGCTGAACCATTTCCTGCCCGGCTCGAGCGTGTTCAGCTTCGGCACCGCCGGCTGCAACCTGGCGTGCAAGTTCTGCCAGAACTGGGACATCAGCAAGAGCCGCGAGATGGACCGCCTGATGGATGAGGCGAGTCCCGAGCGCATCGCGCAGGTCGCGAAGGAGGCCGGCTGCGCGAGCGTGGCCTTCACGTACAACGACCCGGTGATCTTCGCCGAGTACGCGATGGACACGGCCGACGCGTGCCACGCCCTCGGCGTCAAGACGGTGGCGGTGACGGCGGGCTACATCCACGCGCAGCCGCGGCGCGCGTTCTTCGGCAAGATGGACGCCGCCAACGTCGACCTGAAGGGCTTCACCGACGAGTTCTACTTCCGCCAGACCGGCGCGCACCTCGCGCCGGTGCTCGACACGCTGCAGCACATCGTGCACGAGACCGGCTGCTGGCTCGAGATCACGACGCTGCTGATCCCCGGCCACAACGACAGCGACGCCGAGCTCGCCGCGATGACGCGCTGGATCGCCGACCACCTCGGCCGCGACGTGCCGCTGCACTTCACCGCGTTCCACCCCGACTACAAGATGACCGACGTGCAGCGCACGCCGGCGGCCACGCTGACGCGCGCGCGGCGCATCGCGCTCGACGCCGGGCTGCGCTACGTCTACACCGGCAACGTGCACGACGCCGAAGGGGGCACCACGCTGTGCCCGGGCTGCGGCGAGCCGGTGATCGAGCGCGACTGGCACCGCATCCTGCGCTACGACCTCGACGACACCGGCCGCTGCGTGCACTGCGCGACCGCGCTGCCCGGGCGCTACGGCCGCTTCGAAGGCGCGTTCGGCCGCCGCCGCATCCCGGTGCGCGTCGCGATGGCCTGAGAAACGCCGCGATGCCGTGGACCGTCGAGCGCCCGCCGGCGGCGATGACGCACCTGCCGTGGCCCGTGCGCGAGAAGGCGGTCGAAGTGGCCAACGCGCTGCTCGAGCGCGGCCGCGACGAGGGCCAGGCGATCCGCATCGCGATCGCGGTCGCGTGGCGCTGGGCCCGCCGGCGCGGCCTGGCCTGACGCGAGGACGCGCGCCGCGCGTCGGCGCCCGGTCGGTGGTGCGTCAGCCTGAATCCAGCAGTTCACCGTCCGTCATCGCGCGCTAAGCGAGCACTGGCGCGGCTTTGACGGGTCTTGGCACACTCACCCGATGGGTGAGAGCAAACAACGCATGCGCGAGGTGGCCCTGGCGGCCGAAGTGGCGGCCGGCGCGCCGCAGGTGGTGGACACGCTGGGCGGGCGCATGCACGTGCGCTGGGACGAGGGTGCGGCG
>NZ_QOAZ01000021.1 GCF_003574675.1 Azohydromonas sediminis | reverse complement strand
CGCATGACTCGGGGCCGCCGTAGCTGGCTAAGCCTTCAACGTATGACTCTTTCATTCACTACATCTCGCCGGTTTTGACCGGCGCACGGAGACACCCCCGATGAGCCCGATGCCGCTCCACCCGCCCGCCGGCGTGACGCCGCCCCCCGAGGCGTTCAATTTCGCGCAGCACCTGCTCGCGCTGAACGCGCCGCGCGCAGCCAAGGCCGCGTTCGTCGACGACCTCGGCACGCTGACCTACGGCGCGCTCGACGAGCGTGTGAAGCGCCTGGCCGCCGGGCTGCGCGCGCTGGGCATCCGGCGCGAGGAGCGCGTGCTGCTGCTGATGCACGACGTCACCGACTGGCCGGTGGCCTTCCTCGGCGCGCTGTACGCCGGCGTCGTGCCGGTGGCCGTCAACACGCTGTTAACCGCCGACGATTACGCCTACATGCTCGAGCACTCGCGCGCGCAGGCGGTGCTGGTCTCCGGCGCGCTGCTGCCGGTGCTCGAAGGGGCGCTCGTCAAGAGCGACCACGAGGTGGGCAAGGTGATCGTCTCGCGACCCGTCGCGCCGCTGCACTTCGGCCAGGTCGACTTCGACGCGTTCGTCGCCGACCACGCGCCGCTGCCCAAACCCGCCGCCACCGGCGCCGACGACTCCGCGTTCTGGCTCTATTCGTCGGGCTCGACGGGCCGCCCCAAGGGCACCGTGCACTCGCACGCGAACCCGTACTGGACCGCCGAGCTGTACGGCAAGGGCGTGCTCGGTCTGCGCGAGGACGACGTGTGCTTCTCGGCCGCGAAGCTATTCTTCGCCTACGGGCTGGGCAACGCGCTGACCTTCCCGCTGTCGGTCGGCGCGACGACGCTGCTGATGGCCGAGCGCCCGACGCCCGACGCCGTCTTCAAGCGCTGGACGGGCGGCGTCGCCGGGCTCAAGCCCACCGTGTTCTACGGCGCGCCGACCGGCTATGCGGGCATGCTCGCGTCGCCGGCGCTGCCCGCGCGCGGCGACGTCGCGCTGCGGCTGGCGTCGTCGGCCGGCGAGGCACTGCCGGCCGAGCTCGGCGAGCGCTTCCGCCGCCACTTCGGCGTCGACATCGTCGACGGCATCGGCTCGACCGAGATGCTGCACATCTTCATGTCGAACCGCCCGGGCCAGGTGCGCTACGGCACGACCGGCTGGCCGGTGCCGGGCTACGAGATCGAGCTGCGCGGCGAGGACGGCCGCCCCGTGCCCGACGGTGAACCGGGCGACCTCTACATCCATGGCCCGTCGGCCGCGCTGATGTACTGGGGCAACCGCGCGAAGACGCGCGAGACCTTCCAGGGCGGCTGGACCAAGAGCGGGGACAAGTACGTGCGCAACGCCGACGGCACCTACACCTACGCCGGGCGCAGCGACGACATGCTCAAGGTCAGCGGCATCTACGTCAGCCCGTTCGAGGTCGAGGCCACACTGGTGCAGCACCCGGCGGTGCTCGAAGCCGCCGTCATCGGCGTGCCCGACGCCGAAGGGCTGACGAAGACCAAGGCCTTCGTCGTGCTCAAGCCCGGCGGCACCGCCACCGCCGACGAGCTGAAGGCCTTCGTCAAGGACAAGCTCGCGCCGTACAAGTACCCGCGGCAGATCGAGTTCATCGACGAATTGCCGAAGACGGCCACCGGCAAGATCCAGCGCTTCAAGCTGCGCGAGCGCGAACGCGCCGCGCCGTGACCCCCCAACCGTGAGCGGCCTCGAGTTCGTCGACATCGACTGGTGCGGCCTGCGCGTCAGCGTCGAGCACCGCTGGCTCGCGCGCGAGCGCGCCGGCACGCCGCTCGTCGTGTTCCTGCACGAGGGGCTCGGTTCGGTCGCGATGTGGAAGGACTTCCCGCAGCGCCTCGTCGACGCGCTCGGCTGCCGCGGCCTCGTCTACTCGCGCCCCGGCTACGGCGGCTCGAAGCTGCTCGGCCCCGAGCAGGCCTGGGGTCTGGACTTCATGCACCGCCAGGCGCACGAGGTGCTGCCGGCGCTGCTGACCGCGCTGCGCATCGACCCCGACGTGCAGCCGGTGTGGCTTTTCGGGCACAGCGACGGCGGTTCGATCGCGCTGCTGTACGCGGCGCGCTTTCCCGAGCGCGTGGCCGGCTGCATCGTGCTCGCGCCGCACATCATGGTCGAGGACCTGTCGGTCGCGAGCATCGCGAAGGCGCGCCAGGCGTACCTCGACACCGACCTGCGCGAGCGCCTCGCGAAGTACCACGACGACCCCGACCGCGCGTTCTGGCGCTGGAACGACATCTGGCTGCACCCGCCGTTTCGCGCGTGGTCGATCGAGGCCGAGATCGAGGCCATCCGCTGCCCGCTGCTCGCGGTGCAGGGCGTCGACGACGAGTACGGCACGCTCGAGCAGATCCGCGGCATCCGGCGGCGCGTGCCGCACGCCGAGCTGCTCGAGCTGCCCGCCTGCGGCCATTCGCCGCACCGCGACCAGCCCGGCGCGCTGATCGCGGCCGTCAGCGATTTCGTGCATCGGCACACCCGCGGCGTCGGTCGGTGACGCGCACGGCGGCCCTGCGCGGCTGACCCCGCCCCGCGCTGCGGGCGCGACGGGGTGGCGCGGATCCTTGCTTCGCCCACAATCGCATGGATCAGGCCGTACCGTCCAGCCCTTGGCGCGTCAACGCCTCGCGCCGCCCCGGGAGATCCGCGATGCCCCCGTCCCGCCCTGCCCCCGCCTGGCTCGACGCGCAGTACAACAACCGCGCGCGCATCCCCGAGCACCCGCAGATCTTCGCGCGCTGGCAGCGCGACTCGCTGGCCGCGCGGCAGTCGCTGCGCTGCGCGCTCGACGAGCGCTACGGCGACGGCGGCGGCGAGACGCTCGACGTGTTCGAGCCGAAGCGCGCCGGCGCGCCGGTGCTGGTGTTCATCCACGGCGGCTACTGGCGCGCGCTCGACAAGGCCGACCAGTCGTTCGTCGCGCCGGCCTACGTCGACGCCGGCGCGATGGTCGTCGTGCCGAATTACGCGCTCGCGCCGGCCGTCACGGTCGCACACATCACGCTGCAGATGGTGCGGGCGCTGGCGTGGGTGTGGCGCGAGGCGCCGCGCTTCGGCGGCGATGCGCGCCGCCTCGTCGTCGCCGGCCACTCGGCCGGCGGTCACCTCGCGGCGATGCTGATGCTCACCCGCTGGCGCGACGTCGCCGACGACCTGCCGGCCGACCTCGTGACGCGCGCCGTCGCGATCTCGGGCGTGTTCGACCTCGAGCCGCTGCGCCATGCGCCGTTCATCGCCGCGGACCTGCGGCTCAGCGCCGCCGACGTGCGACGCCTCAGCCCGGCGCGGCTTCCGGCGCCCGCTGCGGGCGAACTCGTCGCCCTCGTCGGCAGCGACGAGAGCGAGGAGTTCCGCCGCCAGAACCGGCTGATCCGCCGGCGCTGGGGCGAGCGCGCCGTGCCGGTGTGCGAAGAGGTGCCGGGCCGCCACCACCTCGACGTGCTCGATGCGTGGGCCGACCCGCACCAGCGGGCCCATGGCCTGACGCTCGAGCGGCTCGGCCTCGCCTGAGGCGCCGCTACTCGTCGTCGCCGCCGAGCACGCCGCCGAGCAGCCCCCCGGCGGCGAAGCCCGGCAGGATCGAGCCCTCCTCGCGCCGCCCGCCCATCTGCGGCGCGGCGGCGAACACGCGCGAGGCCAGGCGCGAGAACGGCAGGCTCTGCAGCCAAACGTGGCCCGGGCCGGTGAGCTTCGCGAAGAACAGGCCCTCGCCGCCGAACAGCGCCGTCTTGACCTTGCCGACGAACTGCACCTCGAAGCTCACGTTCGGCGTGAACGCGACGACGCAGCCGGTGTCGACGAACAGCGTCTCGCCGGGCTGCAGCTCGCGCTCGACGATGGTGCCGCCGGCGTGCACGAAGGCCAGACCGTCGCCCTCGAGCTTCTGCATGATGAAGCCCTCGCCACCGAAGAACCCCGCCGACAGCCGCTGCTGGAAGTACACGCCCAGGCTGACGCCGCGCGCCGCGCACAGGAACGCGTCCTTCTGGCAGATCAGCGTGCCGCCGAGCGCGCCCAGCGACATCGGAATGATCTTGCCCGGGTACGGCGCGGCGAACGCGACGCGCTGCTTGACGCGCGCCTGGTTCGTGTAGACGGTGGTGAACAGCGACTCGCCGGTCACCAGCCGCTTGCCCGCGCCGAGCAGCTTGCCCAGCAGCCCGCCCTGCTGCGGGCGGCCGTCGCCGAACACGGTGTCCATCGCGATGCCGGCGTCCATGAACATCAGGCTGCCGGCCTCGCCGACCGCCGCCTCGCCGGGGTCGAGCTCGACCTCGACGAGCTGCATCTCCTCGCCGCGGATCTCGTAGTCGACCACGTCCATCGCCATCGCACACCCTCCTTGCCGAACGCACGGCGCGCGATGGTAGCGAAAGCGTGCGACGGCGAGCGCGCCGGGCGAGGGGATACTTCACGCGATGAAGACGCTCGCCGTCAAGCTCGTCGGGGCGCTGCTCGTGCTCACCGCGCTCGCGGTGATGCTGTCGCGCGCGCCCGAGCGGCCGGTCGAGACGCTGGTCGCGCGCTGGGCGCCGCCGCCGTCGGACTTCGTCGACCTCGACGGCCAGCTCGTGCACCTGCGCGACGAGGGGCCGCGCAGCGACCCGCTGCCGCTGGTGCTCGTGCACGGCACCTCGTCGAGCCTGCACACGTGGGAGGGCTGGGTCGCCGCGCTGCGCGGCCAGCGCCGCGTCATCACTTTCGACCTGCCCGGCTTCGGCCTGACGGGGCCGAGTACCAGCGGCGACTACCGCGGCGAAACCTACGCGCGCTTCACGCTCGCGCTGCTCGACCGCCTGGGCGTCGCGCGCTTCGCGATCGGCGGCAACTCGCTCGGCGGCGAGGTCGCGTGGCGCGTCGCGCTGATGGCGCCCGAGCGTGTCGAGCGGCTGATCCTCGTCGACGCCGCGGGCCCGGCATTCGAGCGGCAGACCCTCCCGGTGGGCTGGATCGTCGCGCGCACGCCGCTGCTCAACCGCGTGATGGAACACGTGCTGCCGCGCGCGATGGTCGCCGCCAGCGTCGCCAGCGTCTACGGCGACCCGCAGCGCGTGACGCCCGAACTGGTCGACCGCTACTTCGAGCTGACGGTGCGCGAAGGTAACCGCCGCGCGCTCGCGCAGCGCCTGGCGCAGTGGCAGCCGGGCGAAGGCGCCGAGCGAATCGCGACGATCCGTGCACCGACGCTGATCCTGTGGGGCGGGCGTGACCGCCTGATCCCGCCGTCGGTGGGGCGCTGGTTCGAGCAGCAGATTCCCGGCAGCACCCTCGTCGTGTTCGACGACCTCGGGCACGTGCCACATGAAGAAGACCCGCGGCGCACCGTCGAGGTCGTACGCAGCTTCCTGGCGGCCCCTGCGCCGCCGTGAGGCGACGTGCCGGGCCGCACCCTGCCCGCGGCGATGCGCCCACCCACCCGGTGCCGCAACGGCGCCCGCGCGCTCACGCGAAGCCGTTGGCGGTCAGGCGCACGCGCGGCCGCAGCGCACCGTAGCGCGTCAGGCAGGCTTGCATCTGTGCGTCGACCGGGCTCGGGACGAGAGCGACGAAACGCTCGGCACTGGCCGCCAGCAGCGGATGGTCGGCCAGCACGGCACACAGCGCTTGCCGCACGCGCTGCGCGTCGTAAGCCGATGCGAGGGCGTGCAGCAGCTCGGCCAGCGGCGGGCGCAGCTCGCGACCCGTGCGTAGGTCCTGCGCCGCGTCGGCATCGGCGAGGAAACCGAGCAGCAGCACGCCACGCACCGCCGCATCGTCGAACGGCTCGCCATGCTGGGTGCGTGCCGAGTTGGCCAGCATGCGCGCCGTGGCGAGGGCACCGAGCAGGTCGCCGGTCGGGGCGGCGGCCAGACCGTCGAGCCGCCGGGCCTTGAGCTCCAGCCAGGCACACACGGTCGGCAGCGCGTCGAGACCCACCTCGCCCGACGGCGCGCCCCCAGGATCGGTGCACCACTTGCGATGCCCCAGCGTGCGCTGGAATACCGCGCTGGCGAACGGGTTGGCGTGCGAGTCGGTGTGCAGCAGCGACAGCTGCTCGCTCATCGACCGCAGCGCTGCAGCGATCGACGCCAAATGGGGCACGACGAAGTCGATCTGCGCCTTCACGGCGGGGTCGGCGGCGTAGGCCGGGTCGAGCAAGCGCTGGCGGTCCAGCGGCGCCCAGAAAGAATCGCGGTGGATCTCGACGACGGCCAGCAGCTTGCGCGCCGACTGCAACGCACGCGCATACGGTGTCAGAAAGCGCGAGGTCTCCTCCGACAGCAGGCGCAGCAGATCGATGCTCGCCTGCAGGTCTTCGCGCCGGTCCTGTGCCTGCTGCAGCCGCAGCGCGACGCTGGCGATGACGATGGCCACCAGCGCACCGGCGAACGAAACCGCGGTGCCGAGCACCAAGGCGACCGACGCGGCCACCGCCTCGTCGGGCGGCGGCGCGAGGCGGCCCAGCGCCCACGCGGCATAGGCCCAGTAGACCAACGCACTGACGACGCCCGCCGCGGCACTGCCCAGCAGGAAAGCGCGCAACGGGTGCTGAACGAGCCCCGTGAGCGCCTCGCGAACGAGCGGCGTAGCGCCAGGCGAAGAGGTTGGCATCGTCGGCCCCCGAGACGACTACGGGAGCCGACGATACGCCATGTCGGCCACCTCGCCAGCGGCCGACGAAGGCGACTCAGCGCAGCGCCGGCGCGACGCGCGCCGTGACCTCGGCCACGCGCTGGCCGAAGGCGCGCGCGGTGGCCAGGTCGCCGGCGACCATCTCGTCGGTCGATGCGTCCGACGGCGTCGTCGTCATCAGTCCCGACGACGAGCCGACGTAGTTGACGTCGTTGCGCGTGGCGGCCTTGCTGTTGCTCGGCATCAGCCCGGTGCCGACCCACAGCATGCCGTGCTGCTGGCTCAGCGTGAACATGTAGTGCAGCGTCGACAGCTTGTCGCCGTTCATCGTCGCCGAGTTTGTGAAGCCGGCGGCGAGCTTGTTCTTCCACTGCTGCGTGAACCACGCTTTGCTCGACGCGTCGGCGAACTTCTTGAACTGCCAGCTCGGCCCGCCCATGTAGGTCGGCGAGCCGAACACGATGGTGTCGGCCTCGGCCAGCCGCTCCCAGCCGCCCTCGGGCAGGTTGCCCTCGGCGTCGATGGCCAGCAGCGCGCCTGCGCTGGCCTCGGCCACCGCCTCGGCGACCTTCTTCGTGTGGCCGTAGCCGCTGTGGTAGACGATGACGATCTTGCTCATGGACTCGACTCCTTGACTGCGTGAACGTGGAGGGAAAGACGACGACCGTTCAGGCCGCGGCCAGGCGCTGCGATGCGCGGCGCGCGTCGACGCTGGCCGGGCCCGCGCCCAGCGCCGCGACCATCAGCAGGCCGCCGACGATCGCCAGGTTCTTCATGAACATCAGCTGCTGCACCATCTGCTGCTCTGCGGGCATCGCCCAGTAGTTGTGGAACAGCACGGTGGCCAGCAGCGTAAACGCCGCGAGCGCGAGCGCGCTCCAGCGCGCCTGCCAGCCGGCGATCAGCGCCAGCCCGGCGATCACTTCGAACACCGCGATCGCCGGTGCGAGCACACCGGGCAGCGGCAGGCCGCGGCTGGCGATGTAGCCGGCCAGGCCCTCGAGGCCGCCGAACTTGTCGAGGCCGGCGAGCAGGAACAGGCCGCCGAGCAGCAGGCGGCCGATGACGGCCGCGGACATCTGGAAATTCATCGTGAGAATCCTGGAAGTGAGACGAACGGAACGGGCAAAGAGCGGCCCTCAGCGGCGCGCCAGGCGCTGCCGTCGGGGAATCGGTGACTTCAGCGCGCGAGGTCGAACACGAGCACCTCGGCGCCGCGCCCGCGCGCGATCTCGACGCGCGCCTCGTCGCGCAGCATCGCGGCGTCGCCGGCTGCAAGCGCCCGGCCGTTGACCTCGACCTCGCCGCGCGCGACGTGCACGTAGGCCAGACGGCCGGGCGCTACCGGCAGCGTCGCCGCCTCGTCGCCGTCGAACAGCCCGGCGTGGATCGCCGCGTCGGCGTGGATCGTCAACGCGCCATCGCGGCCGTCGGGCGACGCGACGAGCTTGAGCCGGCCGCGCTTGTCGGCGTCGGTGAAGCGCTTCTGCTCGTAGCCGGGCGGAATGCCGCGGTCGCTGGGCAGGATCCAGATCTGCAGGAAGTGCGTCTCGCGGTCGGTCGCGTGGTTGAACTCGCTGTGCAGCACGCCGGTGCCGGCGCTCATGCGCTGCACCTCGCCGGGCGTGATCGCGGCGCCGTGGCCCATGCTGTCCTTGTGCGCGAGCGCGCCGTCGAGCACGTAGCTGACGATCTCCATGTCGCGGTGGCCGTGCGTGCCGAAGCCGGTGCCCGGGGCGATGCGGTCTTCGTTGATCACGCGCAGGTTGCCGAAGCCCATGAACGCCGGGTCGTGGTAGTCGGCGAACGAGAAGCTGTGGTACGAGCGCAGCCAGCCATGGTCGGCGTAGCCACGGGACTCGGACTTGCGGATCGTGATCATCGGCAGGGCCTCCTTGCGATGGTCGCCATGTTGGGCCCGGCGCGCCGTCGTGCGGGGGTGGCGCGTTGAAGCAGGCGTTCAAATATGATGAAGTCATGCCGACGAGCCGCAGCGCGCTGACGCCCGACGCCCTCGCAATGGTCGACGCGATCGCTCGCACCGGCAGCTTCGCTGCGGCGGCGCGCGAGCTCGGCAAGGTGCCTTCGGCGCTGACCTACAGCGTGCGCCAGCTCGAGGAGGCGCTCGACGTGCTGCTGTTCGACCGCCGCACGGGGCAGGCACGGCTGACCGCGGCCGGCGAGGAACTCGTCGCCGAGGGGCGTCGGCTGCTCGCGCAGCTCGACGCGGTGGCCAACCGCGTGCGCCGCGTGGCCACCGGCTGGGAGACGCAGCTGACGGTGGCCGCCGACGGCGTGATCTCGCGGCTGACGCTGTTCGAACTCGCCGAGGCCTTCTTCGCGCTGCGCCCGAAGCCCCCGCGCGGCCAGACGCCCGACGCGACCCCCGAAGGCCCCGGCACGCGGCTGCGGCTGCGCACCGAGGTGCTCAACGGCACCTGGGAGGCGCTGATGTCGGGCCAGGCCGATCTGGCGATCGGCGTCAAGGCCGAGACGCCGCCGTCGCCCGGCGTCGAGATCCGGCCGCTGGGCGAGATCGACTTCGTCTTCGCCGTCGCGCCGCACCACCCGCTGGCAGCATACGAGGGGCCGCTCCCCGACGCCGAGCTCGTGCACCACCGCGCGGTCGCGGTGGCCGACAGCGCGCAGCGCCTGTCGGCGCTCACCGTCAACCTGCTGCCCGGGCAGGAGGTGTTCACGGTGGCCACCGTGCAGGCCAAGATCGAGGCGCAGCTGCGCGGCCTGGGCTGCGGGTTCGTGCCCGAGCCGCTGGCGCGCCAGCACATCCGCGCCGGTCACCTCGTCGTCAAGCCGGTGCAGCGCCCGCGCGCCAAGGGCGCGTTCGCGTATGCCTGGCGCACAGGCAGCGGTGCCAAAGGTGCGCGCGCGCCGCTGGGCCTGGCGCTGCAGTGGTGGCTGCGGCAGCTCGACAGCCCCGCGACGCGCAAGGCGCTGCTCGAACGCCACGGCGGGCTGCCGCAGCCGGTCGATTGAGCACCACCGCGCGCGTGTCCTACGTCGGCCGCTTCGCGCCGTCGCCCACCGGGCCGCTGCACGCCGGCTCGCTGGTGGCCGCACTGGCGAGCTGGCTCGACGCGCGCGCGCACCGCGGCCGCTGGCTCGTGCGACTCGAAGACACCGACACGCCGCGCTGCGTGCCCGGCGCCGACCGCGAGATCCTGCGCCAGCTCGACGCGCTCGGACTCGCCGCCGACGCACCGCCCACTTGGCAGTCGAACCGCGGCGACGCCTACGCTGCCGCGCTGCAGCGCCTCGTCGATGCCGGGCTGGCCTACCCCTGCGGCTGCAGCCGGCGCGAGATCGACGACGCACTCGCCGCCGCGGGCCGCAAGCCGCCGCGCCACGGCGAGCGCGTCTACCCCGGCACCTGCCGCCCGGAGCGCGGCGGCCTGAAGGGCAAGCCGGCGCGCGCGTGGCGCGTGATCGTCGGCCGCGACGACGACCCCGTGGTTATCGAGTGGCACGACCGGCGCCTGGGTGCGCAGCGGCAGGACGTCACGCACGAGGTCGGCGACTTCGTGCTCAAGCGCGCCGACGGCCCGTGGGCCTACCAGCTCGCCGTCGTCGTCGACGACGCCGCGCAGGGCATCACCGACGTCGTGCGCGGCGAGGACCTGGCCGACAACACGCCGCGGCAGATCCACCTGCAGCGCCTGCTCGGCCTGCCGACGCCGCGCTACCTGCACACGCCACTGGTGCGCGACGCGCACGGCGACAAGCTCAGCAAGCAGACCGGCGCGCCCCCGCTCGACGTCACGCAGCCGCCGGCCGCGCTGCGCGCGGCGGCCTCGGTGCTCGGCCTCGGCGACCCGGCGCCGTCGGCGACGACAGTGGCCGACTGGCTCGCCGCCGCGGTGGCGGCGTGGACGGAACGCTGGCTGCGCGCCGCGGTCTGATGCGGGCTTTGCCGCGCCGACAGGCCGTATTCCCACGAACGAAAGGAACCTCCCCCGATGGACCCCCGTGAACAACGCGCGCTGCTGGGCATCGCGCTGCTGGCTGCGTTCGCCGATGGTGCCAAGGCCGACGCCGAACGCGAAGAGATCCGCCGCCTGGCCGACTCGCTCGGCGCGAGTGCGGCCGGACTGCACGTCGGCACGCTGGTGCACGACGTGCTGCTCAAGCGGCTGACGCTCGCGCAGGCCGCCGGCGAGCTGCGCGCGCCCGAGCACCGCCAGCTCGCCTACGAAGTCGCCGTGTGCGTCGTCGACGCCGACGGCAGCAAGAGCGCCGCCGAGGCGGCCTTCCTCGCCGAACTGAAGCGCACGCTTGGGCTGGCCGACGGCGGCACCGCGGCCGTCGAGGCGCAGGCCGACGCGCTCGCCGAGGCGATCGACCACCCCGAAGGCGGCACGGTGGCCGCGATCGGCACCACCCGCGGCACCACGGCCGCGACGGCCCCCGCCGCAGCGTCGGCACCCGCGCGCCCGGCGCCGGCCACCGTGCTGCTGAGCGACGCCGAGTCGGCCGCACTCGACCAGTCGATCCTCAACCACGCGATCCTGTGCGGCGCGCTCGAGCTGCTGCCGCAGAACTGGGCCACGATGGCCATCATCCCGCTGCAGATGAAGCTGGTCTACGGCATCGGCCAGCGCTACGGCGTCACGCTCGACCAGGGGCACATCAAGGAATTCCTCGCCACCGCCGGCGTCGGGCTCACGTCGCAGTACCTCGAGCAGTTCGGCCGCAAGCTGATCGGCGGGCTGCTCGGCAAGGTCGCCGGCGGCGTCGGCCGCGGCGTCGGGCGCGCGGCCACCGGCGTCGCGTTCAGTTTCGCGACCACCTACGCGCTCGGCCAGCTCGCCAAGCGCTACTACGGCGGCGGGCGGCAGATGAGCACCGCGGTGCTGAAGGACACCTTCGCCGGCCTGCTCGGCCCGGCCAGGCAGCTGCAGCAGCAGTACCTGCCGCAGATCGAGCAGCGCGCGCGCACGCTCGACGCCGGGCAGATCATGAACCTCGTGCGTCAACCGCTGGCGTAGCCCCACCCCCGCAGCGCCTTCGGCGCCTCCCGCTCGAGGGGGCGCCGCCAGCGGAGCGGCGAAGCCCGATCCGCGGCGGCCACGCGGCAAGGGGCGCGCGGTGCCTCGCAGGCACGCGCCCTGGGCAGCTGGCATCATCCGCGACCCGAATACGACGAAAGCCGCACGATGATCACGACCCCCTCCGGCCTGCAGTACGAAGACACCGTCGCCGGCAGCGGCGCCACCGCGACCGCCGGCCGCCACGTCAGGGTGCACTACACCGGCTGGCTTTACGAGAACGGCGCCAAGGGGCGCAAGTTCGACAGCAGCAAGGACCGCGGCCAGCCGTTCAGCTTCCCGCTCGGCGCCGGCCACGTGATCGGCGGCTGGGACGAAGGCGTGCAGGGCATGCAGGTCGGCGGCACGCGCGTGCTCGTGATCCCGCCGCAGCTCGGCTACGGCGCGCGCGGCGCCGGCGGCGTGATCCCGCCGAACGCGACGCTGATGTTCGAGGTCGAGCTGCTCAGCGTCTGACGCGACGCCGGCCCGCCCCGTGAACCGGGAGCGGGCCCGCCGCGGCCTTCAGCCGCGGCGCTGCGCTGCGGCGCCCGACCGCGGCGCTCGACCGCCGCCGTTCAACCGCGGCGTGGCGGCGCCGACCGACCCGCGCGCGGGCGGAATTCGCCGCGCGGCGCGCCGGAACGCCCGTCCGCGCCCCGCGCCATGCCGGCGTGGCGCCGCGCGCGGCGGTCGTCGAAGCGCGCGTCGCCGCGGTCGCCGCGATCAGCGCGATGCGCCGGCGCATCGGCACGGGCCCCCTCGCGGCGGGGCTGCGCGAGCGCCGCACGGTGCGCCGCGCCAGGGCGGTGGCCCCTCGACGGGTGCGCCGGTCGCAGCGACGGCATCGCGCGCTGGGGCTCCAGCCCCGGCAGCGTCGCCACCGGGATGGCCTGCGTCGTGAAGCGCTGGATGCGGTGGATCATGCCGGCGTCGCGCGCCTCGGCCAGCGTCACGGCCAAACCGGCACGGCCGGCGCGGCCGGTGCGGCCGATGCGGTGCACGTAATCCTCCGCCTTCATCGGCAGGCCGTAGTTGATGACGTGGCTGATCGTCGGCACGTCGATGCCGCGCGCGGCGACGTCGGTGGCCACGAGCACGCGCAGCTGCCCGCGGCGCAGCCCGTCGAGCACGCGGTTGCGCCGGCCCTGCGGCATGCCGCCGTGCAGCGACGCGACGCGATGGCCGATGGCGGCCAGGCGGTCGGCGAGCTGGTCGGCGTCGCGCTGCGTGCTCGTGAACACGACCGCCTGCTCGACCTCGCGGCCGGCGAGCAGGCGGTCGAGCAGCGCGTCCTTGTGCGCGCCGTGGTCAGCCCAATGCAGGCGCTGCTCGATGTGCTCGTGGGTGTCGGTATGCGACGCGACCTCGATGGCCAGCGGCTCACGCAGCAGCTCGCCCGCCAGGCGCCCGACGTGGCCGGCGAACGTGGCGCTGTACATCACGGTCTGGCGCGCCTTGGGCGTGCAGCCGGCGATGAAGCGGATGTCGTCGATGAAGCCCATGTCGAGCATGCGGTCGGCCTCGTCGAGCACGAGCATCTCAACCGCGTCGAGCGTGCACTTGCCGCTTTGCACGTGGTCGATCAGCCGCCCCGGCGTGGCGATCAGCACGTCCAGCGGCCCGCGCAGCGCCTTGATCTGCGCGCCGTACGGCACGCCGCCGAGCACGGTGGCCACGCGCAGACCGGGCACGTGGCGGCCGTAGGTCGCGACGGCCTTGGCGACTTGCTGCGCGAGCTCGCGCGTCGGCGCGAGCACGAGGATGCGCGGGCCCGCCGGACGGGCTCCGCAGGCGCCTCGCGGGCCCTGCGGGTGCCCCTTCGGCGCCGCGGCGCACGCGGCGAGCACGCGCTGCAGCGCCGGCAGCACGAAGCTCGCCGTCTTGCCGCTGCCGGTGCTCGACGACACGCGCAGGTCGCGGCCTGCGAGCGCCGGCGGGATCGCGCGCTGCTGCACGTCGGTGGGTTTTTCGTAGCCGGCGTCGGCGACGGCGCGGGCCAGGGCGGGCGCGAGGCCCAGGGTGTCGAAACTCATCTTGCCTTCCAGTTCATTCACGGCACGGCGCAGGCCGCACCGGCAGCGCGCGAGGCGCCGCGGGGTCAGGTCGCGAGAAGAACGGGGGGCAGGCAGCACGGCCGCGCGGGAACGCGACCTGCGAGACACACCGGCTCGAGCGACGGCATCGCCGCCGACCGGTGGCCCCCGCGTCGGGCGGGGGGCGCGACGCCGGCGGAGCCGCCGGCGCAGGTCAGAGGGGATGAACGAACGCCGTCGGGATCGGCGGCGTGAGCCGCATTGTAGCCGCCGGCCGGGATCCGTGCCGGCGCACGCTCAGGCGCGCAGAAAGTGCTGCCGGTAGTACAGCAGCTCGTCGATCGACTCGTGGATGTCGGCCAGCGCGGTGTGCGACTGCTGCTTCTTGAAGCCGTCCATCAGCCCCGGCTGCCAGCGGCGCGCGAGCTCTTTGAGCGTGCTGACGTCGAGGTTGCGGTAGTGGAAGTACGCCTCGAGCTTGGGCATCGAGCGCGCGAGGAAGCGCCGGTCCTGGCAGATCGAGTTGCCGCACATCGGGCTCTTGCCCGCCGGCACGTACTGCGCGAGCCACGCGAGCACCTGCGCCTCGGCGGCGGCCTCGTCGACGGTCGAGGCCTTGACGCGGTCGATCAGGCCGGACTTGCCGTGCGTGCCCTTGTTCCACGCGTCCATCGCGTCGAGCACGGCGTCGCTCTGGTGGATCGCGAGCACCGGGCCCTCGACGCGCTGCGTGACCTGCGCGTCGGTGACGACGACGGCGATCTCGATGATGCGGTCGCGCTCGGTGTCGAGCCCCGTCATCTCGAGGTCGATCCAGATCAGGTTCTGCTCGGAGGGCGGCAGCGGGGAGCCGTCGGTCATGCGTGTCTTTCGTCAATCTTCGTCGGCGCGGCGCGTCCGGTGGGGCCGCCGCTCGGGCATTGTCGCAGCCCTACACTGACGGCATGTCCGAATCCCCCTCTTCGCTGCCGACGGTCCTCTCGCTCGTCTTCGCCGCCGCGGTGGCGCTGTCGTTCTCGCTGCGCCTGTGGCTGGCGACCCGGCAGATCCGCCACGTCGCGCGCCACCGCGACGCCGTGCCGGCACCGTTCGCCGGCTCGGTCACGCTCGAGGCGCACCGCAAGGCCGCCGACTACACCGTCGCTCGCGCGCGCTTCGGCGTGCTGGCCACCGCGTTCGCGACCGCCGTCGTGCTCGGCTGGACGCTGCTCGGCGGACTCGACGCACTCAACGTCGCGGTGCGCGACGTCGTGCAGCCGCGCTTCGGCGACCTGGCCTACCAGCTCGCGCTGCTGGCGGCGTTCGCACTGATCGCCGGTGTGCTCGACCTGCCGTTCGAACTGTGGCGCATCTTCGGCCTCGAGCAGCGCTACGGCTTCAACCGCATGACGTGGCGGCTGTACGTGGCCGACACCGTCAAGGGCCTGCTCGTGGCGGCGGTGATCGGCCTGCCGCTGGCCGCGCTCGTGCTGTGGATCATGGCCGCCTCGGGGGGCTGGTGGTGGCTGTGGGCCTGGGGTGTGTGGGTCGGCTTCCAGCTGCTCATCCTGGTGCTGTACCCGACCGTCATCGCGCCGCTGTTTAACCGCTTCGAACCTCTCACCGACGAGGCGCTCGCCGCGCGCGTGCGCGCGCTGATGCAGCGCTGCGGCTTCGCGGCGAAGGGCCTGTTCGTGATGGACGGCAGCCGCCGCTCGGCACACGGCAACGCGTACTTCACCGGCCTGGGCGCGTCCAAGCGCGTCGTCTTCTTCGACACGCTGCTGGCCAAGCTGACGCCGGGCGAGGTCGAGGCCGTGCTCGCGCACGAGCTGGGCCACTACAAGCGCCGCCACGTGCTGCAGCGCATGGCGCTGATGTTCGCCGTGAGCCTGGCCGCGCTCGCGCTGCTCGGCGCGCTCGCGGCGCAGCCGTGGTTCTATCTGGGGCTCGGCGTCGAGCCGAACCTGGGCGCGCCGAACGACGCGCTCGCGCTGCTGCTGTTCTCGCTCGCGCTGCCGCCGTTCGCGTTCCTGCTCGCGCCGCTGGCCGCGGCGCTGTCGCGACGGCACGAGTTCGAGGCCGACGCGTTCGCCTGCGCGCACGCCGACGGGCGCGAGCTGGCCAGCGCGCTGCTGAAGCTGCACGCCGACAACGCGTCGACGCTGACGCCCGACCCGCTGTACGTGCGCTTCTACTACTCGCACCCGCCCGCGTCCGAGCGCCTGGCGGCGCTGGCCGCGCACACCCCCTCCACGCCCCTGCCGCAGCCGACATGAACGTCCTGAAGACCCAGCACTGCGAGCCGCTCGAAGGCCAGCCGCCGATGACCGACGTGCAGATCAGCGCGCACCTGGCGCGCGTGCCCGGCTGGGCGCTCGTCGACGGCGCGATCGAGAAGACGTTCCGCTTCGACGACTTCCACCGCACGATGGCCTTCGTGAACGCGCTGGCGTGGATCGCGCACCGCGAGGACCACCACCCCGACCTGCGGGTGAGCTACGACCGCTGCACGGTGCGCTTCAATACGCACTCGGTCGGCGGCATCTCGATCAACGACTTCATCTGCGCGGCGCGCGTCGACGCGCTGCTCACCGACTGACGCGAAGGCTTGGGCGCGCCGGCCGAACTCGACATCGCCCGCGTCGTCGCCGGGCACGGGCGCCACGTCGTGCTCGAGACGCCCGAGGGCCGGCGCCTGATCGGCCACCCGCGCGGCAAGAAGAGCGAGTGCGTCGTCGGCGACCTCGTGCGCTGGCAGGCCAGCGGCGACGAAGGCGTCGTCGAGGCGATCGAGCCGCGGCGCAACCTGCTGTTCCGCCAGGACGAGTGGCGCACCAAGTCGTTCGCGGCCAACGTCGACCGCCTGCTCGTGCTGGTGGCCGGCGAGCCGATGTTCAGCGAGTCGCAGCTCGCGCGCGCGCTCGTCGCCGCCGAGGACGCCGACGTGCCGGCCACCGTGCTGCTCAACAAGACCGACCTGCCGGCCGCCGACGCGGCACGCGAGCGGCTCGCGCCGTACGCGCGCATGGGCGTGCCGGTGCTCGAGGTCGCGCTGAAGGCGCGCCCCGACGAGGCACGCGCGCGGCTGGCGCCGCTGCTGGCCGACGGCGCGACGCTGTTGCTCGGCCCCAGCGGCAGCGGCAAGAGCACGCTGGTGAACCTGCTCGTGCCGAGCGCGCAGGCGCAGGTCGGCGAGATCTCGCGCGCGCTGCACTCGGGTCGCCACACGACGACCGCCACCACCTGGTACTGGCTCGACGAGGCGAAGCGCGCGGCGCTGATCGACTCGCCGGGATTCCAGGAATTCGGCCTGCGCCACATCGACGCGCAGCGCCTGCCGGCGCTGATGCCCGACCTGCGCGCGCACGTGCACGCGTGCCGCTTCTACAACTGCACGCACCGCGAGGAGCCGGGCTGCGGCGTGCGCGCGGCGGTCGAGCGCGGCGAGATCGCCGCATCGCGCTACCGCATCTACCTCGAGATCCTCGACGAGCTGACCCGCCCGCGCTGGTGATCAGCGCCGTGGCGGCGCGGGCGGTCGCGGCGCCGGCTCGGCGACCAGCCGCTCGGCCGGGTACGGCACGAGCAGCGCACGCGCGCTGTCCACGTCGCCGTCGAGCCAGCGGTCGTGGTCGGCCTCGTCGAGGATCGCGACCATGCGCTTCTCCTCGCCCGGGCGGTGCATGCGGCCGAACACGGCGTGGCCGTCGGCGTTGACGGTGAGCATCGTGAAGCTCAGCCACTCGCGGCCGTCGGGCGCGCGCCACCAGCCCCACAGCCCGGCGATGCCCATCGGCAGCCCGTCGCGCCGCGCGATGCGCCAGCGCACCGCCTTGCCGCTTTCCCAGTTCGGCTCGTAGACGGCTTCCGCCGGCACGATGCAGCGCCGGCCCTGGCGCCACGCGTCGCGAAAGCTCGGCTTCTCGTGCACCGTCTCGCTGCGCGCGTTGTAGGTGCGCCGGCCGAACGCGAGGTCCCGCGCCCAGTGCGGCACCAGACCGAACAGGCCGAGCCGCGCATCGCGGGCCAGTTCGGCGCGGTCGCGCGCGCGCACGACGAACGGCGCGAAGCCGCCCGGATAGACCTCGGGCGGCACCTCGTCGCGCGGGCGCTGCGCGCCGAAGTGCGCGAGCAGGCGGTCCTGCGCAGTGACGGGCTGGTAGTTGGCGCACATTGTCGGACGGCGGCTTGCGCGCACTGTAGCCCGCGGCCGGCGACACGGCGGCGCGGCACCGACAATGTCGGCGTGAACTACAGCGAGCCGCCGCGACTGCCGATGCGCCACCTCGTCGGGGGGGCCGTCGTCGTGCTGCTGCACGTGCTGCTGGGCTGGGCGTTGGTCAGCGGCCTCGCGCGCCAGGTGGTCGAGGTCGTCGTGCGCCCGATCGAGACGCGCATCGTCGACGACGTGCGCCCGCCCCCACCACCACCTCCGCCGCCCCCGCCACCACCGGCGCCGCAGCGCCCGCCACCGCCGCCGCGCGCCGCGGTGGCGCCACCCCCACCGCCGGCGCCGCCGTCGTTCGTGCCGCCACCCGAAGTCACGGTGCCGGCCCCGGCACCGGCATTCACCGCGACGCCCGAGCCGCCGCCCGCGGCGCCGGTGACGGTCGCGCCGCCGCCGGCCGTGCTGCCGCCGCCGGCGCCGCCGTCCGCCGCGGCCGCGCCGGCCAAGCCGGCGGCTCGGCCCGCGCGCATCGACTTCGCCAGCTGCGCGCGGCCCGACTACCCGGCCGCCGCACGCCGCGCCAACGTCGAAGGCGTCACGCGCATCCGCTTCACGATCGACGCCAGCGGTGCCGTCGTGAAGGCCGAGATCGAGCGCGCGTCGGGCACCTCGCGCGAGCACCGCCTGCTCGACCGCACCGCCGTCGACGCGCTGAGCGCGTGCCGCTTCCAGCCCGGCGTCGACGAAGACGGCCAGCCGGTCGGTGCGACGTCGGTCGTCGAGTACGCGTGGCGGCTGGAGTGACCGATCCTTTTCGTGATGCCGAAATGACCGTGACCGGAACCCCTGGAGAAAGCATGCCCCTGTCGAAGACCGTGCGCGCCGCCGCGGCCGCGCTGCTGCTGGCACTGACCGTGTCGATCGCCGCATGGCCGCCCGCCGCGCGCGCGCAGATGGCGCCCGCCACCGCCACCGCGCCGCTGCCCCCGCCGCCACTGCCCGACAGCGTCGTCGTCGACAACCCGTACGGCCTGCAGGCGCTGTGGGCGCAGGGCGACTGGGTCGCGAAGGCGACGCTGCTCGTGCTGCTCGCGATGTCGGTGGGCAGCTGGTGGGTCATCGTCGTCAAGCTCGTCGAGCAGCGCCGGCTGATGGCGCACGCCGCGGCGGCGCAGCCGTCGTTCTGGCGCGCGCCGACGCTGGCCGACGCCGCGCGCGCACTGCCGGCCGACAGCGCGCTGCGCTTCATCGCCGAGCAGGGCCTGAAGGCCAGCGAGGCGCAGGCCGGCACGCTGGTGGCGAACGTCGACCGGCCGACGTGGATCGCGACGAGCGTGCAGCGCGCCGTCGACGCGGTGCAGCTGCGGCTGCAAGACGGCCTGGCGCTGCTGGCCACCGTCGGCTCGACGGCGCCCTTCGTCGGCCTGTTCGGCACCGTGTGGGGCATCTACCACGCGCTGGTGGCCATCGGCGTGTCGGGCCAGGCGTCGATCGACAAGGTCGCCGGCCCGGTCGGCGAGGCGCTGATCATGACCGCGATCGGGCTGGCCGTCGCGGTGCCGGCCGTCATCGGCTACAACGCGCTCGTGCGGCGCAACAAGGTCGCGATGGAGAAGGTGCGCGCCTTCGGCGCCGACCTGCAGCAGGTGCTGCTCGCGGCCAGGCCCTGAACCCCGCACGGACGCACCGCGATGGCCATCCCGCTGCCCGGCGCCGACGGCGACGACGACGCGCTGAACACGACGATCAACACGACGCCGCTGGTCGACGTGATGCTCGTGCTGCTGATCATCTTCCTGATCACGATCCCCGTCGTCACCGCGTCGATCCCGCTCGAGCTGCCGAAGGAACGCACGACGCCGGCACAGAGCCCGCCGCCGACGATCGTGCTCGCCGTCAACCGCGACGGCGCGATGTTCTGGGGTACCGAATACGTGCCCGACGTCGCGACGCTCGTCGAGCGGCTGAAGGCCGAGGCCGTGAAGACCCCGCAGCCCGAGGTGCACATCCGCGGCGACGCGCAGGCGCGCTACGAGGCGGTCGGCCGCCTCGTGCTCGCGTGCCAGCGCGCGGGCATCCGCAAGGTCGGCTTCCTGACCGAGCCGCCGGCGCGGGCCGCGGCGCGCTGACGACAGGAGCCAGGCGATGGCGATCCCGCCCGGACCCCAGCGCGACGACGACGAGCCGATGGTCGACATCAACACCACGCCGCTGATCGACGTGATGCTGGTGCTGCTGATCATGCTGATCATCACGGTCCCGATCCAGACGCACGCGGTGAAGATGGCGATGCCGGTGCCCGCGACGCAGCCGCCGGCGCCGCCGCGTGCGCCGGTGCGCATCGACATCGAGGCCGACGGCACGCTCGGCTGGAGCGGCGAGGTGCTCGCCGGCCGCGCCGAGCTCGAAGCGCGGCTCAAGCGCGTGGCCGCCGACCCCGACCCACCCGAGGTCCACGTGCGCCCGAGCAAGGACGTGGCCTACGAGCACGTCGCCGCCGTGCTCGCGAGCGCGCAGCGCGTGGGCGTCGCGAAGATCGGCATCGTCGGGCACGAGCAGTTCGTCGACGCGCTGCGCTGAACGCGCGGGCCGCGGCAAGGCGCTGCCTAGAATGCCGCGCATGACGGCCACCCTTCCCGCCTGGATCGAGCCGCTGGGCCACGGCATCCACGCGATCGACACCGGCTTCCACCGCGCGCGCTTCGACGCCGCGTACCTGATCGTCGAGCGCGGGCGCGCCGCGTTCGTCGACACCGGCACGCACTTCGCGCTGCCGCGCCTGCTCGGTGCGCTCGACGCGCTGGGCATCGCGCGCGACGCGGTCGACTACGTGATCCCGACGCACGTGCACCTGGACCACGCCGGCGGCGCCGGCTCGCTGATGCGCGAGCTGCCGCGCGCGACGATGCTCGTGCACCCGCGCGGCGCGCGGCACATGATCGATCCTTCGGCGCTGTGGGCTGGCGCGACCGCCGTCTACGGCGCCGACGAGATGGTGCGCTCGTACGGCGAGATCGTGCCGGTGCCGGCCGAGCGCGTACGCGCGACCGACGACGGCATGACGGTCGAGCTGGCCGGGCGGCCACTCGCGTTCATCGACACGCCGGGCCACGCGCGCCACCACCACTGCGTCTGGGACGCCGCCAGCCGCGGCTGGTTCACCGGCGACACGTTCGGGCTGAGCTACCGCGAGTTCGACGTCGACGGCCGCGCGTGGATCCTGCCGACGTCGACGCCGGTGCAGTTCGAACCCGACGCGCTCGAACACTCGATCGGCCGCCTGCTCGCGCGTGATCCGGCGTGCATGTACCTGACGCACTATGGGCGCGTGGACGACGTGCAGCGGCTCGGCGCGCTCGGGCTCGGCCTGCTGCGCGAGATGGTCGCGATCGGGCAGCGGCTGCGCGACGCCGACGACCGCCACGCGCGGCTGAAGGCCGCGCTCGCGGCGCTGTACGTCAACAGCCTGGACGACCACGGCTGCCGGCGCCCCGCCACCGAGATCGAGGCGCTGCTGGCAATGGACATCGAACTCAACGCGCAGGGCATGGCCGCGTGGCTCGACCGCGACCGCCGCAAGGAGGGCGCATGACGGCGATCCGCTTCGGGCTCGACGGCCGCGTCGTCGTCGTCACCGGCGCCGCGCAGGGCATCGGCGAGGCCTGTGTGCGCCGGCTCGTCGACGACGGTGCCGCCGTCTCGCTGTGGGACGTCGCCGACGACGCCGGCCGCGCGCTCGCGCAGTCGCTGAGCCAGCAAGGCGCACGCACGCACTACGTGCACTGCGACGTCGCGCGCAAGGCCGACGTCGACGCGGCGCTGGCCGCGACGCTGGCCGCGTTCGGACGCATCGACGGCTTGGTCAGCAACGCCGGCATCTTCCGCGCGGCGCCGTTTCTCGAGATCACCGAGGCCGACTGGGACGCGGTGATCGGCGTGAACCTCAAGGGCGCGTTCCTCGTCGGCCAGGCGGTCGCGCGCCAGATGGTCGCGCAGGGCAGCGGCGGCGCGATCGTGCAGATGAGCTCGGTCAACGGGCGCCTGGCGATCCCGACGATCGCCAGCTACAACGCGAGCAAGGGCGGCATCGACCAGCTCACGCGCGCGATGGCGCTGGCGCTCGTCGACCACGGCATCCGCGTCAACGGCGTCGCGCCCGGCACGATCGCCACCGAGCTGGCGAAGAACGCCGTGCTGACCAGCGACGAGGCCAAGGCGCGCATCATGAGCCGCACGCCGATGCGCCGTCTGGGCGAGCCGCGCGAGGTGGCCGACGTCGTCGCGTTCCTGCTCAGCGATGCGGCGAGCTACGTCACCGGCGAGACGGTGCTCGTCGACGGCGGGCGCATGACGCTGAACTACACGATGCCGCCGGCCTGAGCCGCGCCGCGGTCCCCGGCCCGCCTGCGTCCGCCTCCTTGCTCGAAGCCTTCTTCGTCTCCACCGGCGTCGTCGCGCTCGGCGAGGTCGGCGACAAGACGCAGCTGCTCGCGCTGCTGCTGGCCGCGCGCTACCGCAAGCCGCTGCCGATCATCGCCGGCATCCTCGTGGCCACGCTGCTCAATCACGCGGCCGCGGCCGCGCTAGGCGCCTGGCTCGCGCGCACGATCGACCCGCAGTGGATGCGCTGGGGGCTCGGGCTGTCGTTCCTCGCCGTCGCGGTGTGGCTGCTGGTGCCCGACGACGCCGGCGAGGTCGAAGGCCGCGGCCAGGGGCGACTCGGCGTGTTCGCGCTGACGGTGGTGGCCTTCTTCGTCGCCGAGATGGGCGACAAGACGCAGGTCGCCACCGTGATGCTGGCCGCGAAGTACGACCAGCTCGTCGCCGTCACCGCCGGCACCACGCTGGGAATGATGATCGCCAACGTGCCGGCGGTGCTGCTCGGCGACCGCGCGGTCAAGGTGGTGCCGGTGGCGTGGGTGCACCGCATCGCGGCGGCGGTGTTCGCGCTGCTGGGCGTCGCGGTGCTGGCGGGCTACGGGATGTCCTAGGGCCGAACGCCGGCGGCGCTGCAGCGGGGCGCACGACGCGGTACGCTGACGGCATCGCAACCCCCCGTCGCCGGCGCCCGCCGGCCCCACGACGATGAGACTGCTCCACACGATGCTGCGCGTCGGCAACCTGCAGCGTTCGATCGACTTCTACACCCAGGTCCTGGGCATGAAGCTGCTGCGCACGACGCGCCGGCCCGACCAAAACTACGACCTCGCGTTCGTCGGCTACGCCGCGAACCCCGAGCAGGCCGAGATCGAGCTGACCTACAACTACGGCGTCGACCGCTACGAGATGGGCACCGCCTACGGCCACATCGCGATCGGCGTCGACGACGTCTACGCGTCCTGCGCGGCGCTGCGCGAGAAGGCCGCGCAGTACGGCGGCGCGATCACGCGCGAGCCGGGGCCGGTCAAGGGCGGCACGACGGTGATCGCGTTCATCACCGACCCCGACGGCTACAAGATCGAGCTGATCCAGCGCGACGCGTGAACCTCCCCCTACGCGCTTCGCGCGCCCCCTCCCGGGGAGGGGGCACCGCCAGCGGACCGGCCGAGCCGGATCCGCGGCGGTCGCTTGAAGGCGCAAGGCCCATCGGCGACGTGTGCCACATGCTCGACGTGGACCCCTGACATGTACCGGCCCGCGCACTTCGCCACCGACGAGCCCGCGGCGCTGGCCACGCTGATGCGCGCGCACCCGCTGGCCACGCTGGTGCACCGGCACGACGGCGCGCTCGACGCCGACCCGATCCCGCTGCTGTACGACCCGGCCGCGTCGCCCGAGGCGCCGCACGGGTGGCTGCGCGGCCACGTCGCGCGCACCAACCCGCTGTGGCGCACCGCGGACGGCCGCGACGTGCTCGCCATCTTCCATGGCCCGCAGGCCTACGTGACGCCGTCGTGGTACCCGAGCAAGGCCGTCACGCACAAGGTCGTGCCGACGTGGAACTACGCCGTCGTGCACGCACATGGGCCGCTGCGCGCCGTCGACGACGCGGCGTGGCTGCACGCGCTCGTCACGCGGCTGGCCGACACGCACGAGGCGGCGCGCGCGCAGCCGTGGGCCGTGTCCGACGCGCCGCCCGACTACATCGCGCAGATGCTGCGCGCGATCGTCGGCATCGAAATCGCGGTGACGCGGCTCGAAGGCAAGTTCAAGCTCAGCCAGAACCGCGACGCCGCCGACCGGCGCGGCGTGGCCGACGGGCTCGCGCACGACGGGACACCCCAGGGCGCCGACCTCGCACGCTGGATGTCGCGCTGAGCCGCCGGCGGCGCAGCCCTCAGCGCGTGCCGCCGGCGACGTCGATGCGGCGCTGGATGCGTGCCGCCTCGGCCGCGTCGCCGGCGCGCTCGGCCTGCCTGCGCTGCACGTGCAGCCAGGCCAGCAGCGCGCGCCGCCAGCCCTGCGACGACGCGGCGTCGACGGCCTGCGCGACGACCTCGTGCGTCGCTCGTCCCGACTGCAGCAGCACGGCCGCGGCCACGAGGCGGCCCAGCGGGTCGCCGGTGGCCATCGGCGCCTTCGTGTCGCCCGCTGCGGCGCGGCGGTGGTGCTCGGGCAGCCGCGCGGCATCGGCCGGCTCCAGGCGGCCAGCGAGATAGTCGGCATACGCGCGGTCGGCCGCCGTCGCGTCGGCGCGCAGCGCGTCGAAGCCCGGGCACGGCCCCACGTCGAGCCGCGCCGCGTGCGCGGCGCAGCGCATCAGCTCGACGCGCGCGAGCAACTCGGGCCGTCCGGTGCGCGCGACCTGCGTGCGGGCGCGCTCGAACTCGACCGCCTCGACGCGCGCGTGGCCCTCGAGCGCCGCGGCCACGGCGCGGTCGAGCGCGCCCTTCGCGTCGGCGGCCCAGTCGGGCGGCGGCGTGCCAGCGCAGCCGGCCAGTGCCACGGCGATGACGAGCGCCGACACCGCGCGGCCGCTCATGGCAGCTTCACCTCGGTGTCGCGCGCGAACGGCCAGCGGCGGTTGACCTCGCCGATCAGGTGGTCGATGCGGCGCAGCGTCGCCTCGACCTCGGCGCGCAGCGCGTCGAGGTCGACGGTGGCCGCGCGCACGTTGCCGGCGATGCCCTTCGTCTCGTCGAGCACGGCGTTGACCTTCTCGACACTCGCGCGCGCGTCGGCGAGCAGCGCGCGCAGCTCGACGACGCCGGCCTGCACGTCGGCGAGCACGCCGCCGTCGCCGAGCACGCGCGCGTCGGCGCGCGCGACGACGCCGTCGATGCGCGCGATCAGCGTGTCGGTGCGCGCGACGGCGCCCTCCAGACGGCTCACGAGCCGGCGCGCCTGCTGCTCGTCGCCAACGACGGCCCCGAGCGCACCGCCGGGCGCGTTGAGCCGCTCGGCGAAGCGCTGCGCCTGTGCCAGCGTGCCGGCCAGCGGCGCGTCGGCGGCCGTCAGCGCCCTCAGGTTGGCGATCAGGTCGCGCGCGTCGCGCACGAGCTGCGGGATCTCGGCGGTGGCGTCGCCGAGCAGCACGCGCCGCTCGGCACCCGGCGGCAGCGGCGGGTCGCTCAGCACGCCGCTGTAGGCGCGCAGGCTGGTGCCGCCGACGAGGTTACGCACCAGCACGAACACGCTCGACTCGCGCAGCCACTTCGCGTCGCGCACCGGCACGTCGACGACGATGCGCACGCTGCCGTCTTCGGCCAGCGCGATGCGGCGCACGCGCCCGATCGCGAAGCCCGAGAACGTCATGTCCATGCCGACGCTGACGCCCTCGGAGTCGTCGGCGACGAGCACCAGCTCCTGCGTGCGCTCGAACGCGCCGCGCGCGTACAGCAGGTACGTCACCGAGGCGACCAGCAGCAGCGCGAGCGCGACCAGCAGCAGCGTGGCCTTGAGCTCAAGCCGCGCGTCGCGCGCCGGCGTCGGCGGCGCAGGGCTGTCGGGCGCGGGCAGCATCGCGTCGTCAGTAATAGTTGCCCATCAGCGAAGCGATCTCGACGAGCAGCAGCAGCACGAACATGCGCACCAGCGCGCGCAGCTCGACGCGCGTGCGCGAGGCGCCCGGCGGAGCGTCGTACACCGCCGAGGCGATCGGGATCAGCGCGACCGTCAGGCTGAAGGCGAGCGTCTTCAGGCTGAAGATCAGCACCACTGGCGGGTTGAAGATGTGACCCACCGTACGCGTGTAGCCCGCCAGCGCCCACGGTGTCAGGCCGTGGATCGACACGTACGCGATCACGAGCGCGACGACGCAGCTGACGGCAGCCAGCATCAGCACCGCGAACACGCCGGCCGCCACGCGCGGCAGCAGCTCGCCAACCAGCATCGCGCGCGAACGTATCGCCGCCGTGTCCAGGCCCAGGCGCCGGCGCAGCCCCACCAGCTCGGCGCCGGCCGGCAGGCTGTAGCGCAGCGCGACGAACAGCGCACCGGCCAGCGGGATCAGCTCGAGCACGAGCACGCGCACGACCATCTCGAGCGCGTACTGCGACAGGCCGTAGCTTTGCGCCGTGACGATCACGATGCGGATCAGCACGACGCTCAGGAACGCCGACAGCAGCGTGAACCACGCCAGCGTCGGCGCGGTGCCGAGCACGAGCTGGCGCGCCATCTGCGGCCGGTGGCGCGCCGCGTAACTCGACGGCGACAGCGCGAGCACGAGCAGCACCGCGCCGAGGTGGATCACGCGCCACCAGCCGGCGAGCCAGCCCGTGACGGCCCGCCAGGGCGCCAGGCGTGGCAGCGACATCCATGCGTCGCGGGCGTCGGCGTTCGAGTCGAGGCGCACCATGGCCGGATGATAGGCAACGCCGGCGCCGCGTCCCGGCGGCGTCAATCGGCCAGCCGCGGTGCCTGCTGGAACTGCGCGTGCAGCCACGCGACGAAGGCTTCGACGTGCGCGCGCCGCGCCGTCGCCGGGTTGACCACCAGCACATGGCGAAAGCCCGCGGGCATGCGCAGCTGCGGCAGCGGCATCACGAGGTCGCCGCTGGCCACGCAGTCCTGCAGGAACGGCGAGCGCACCAGTGCGACGCCCTGGCCGCGGATCGCGGCCTGCACCGCCTGGTCGACGAACGAGAACACGAGCCGGCCCGCGCGCGGTGCGACGACGCCGGCGCCGGCGAACGCGAACCACGACGCCCAGCCCAGCCGCCGCGCCCCGGCGACGCTGTCGTCGAGGTCGAGCAGCGGCCAGCGCGCGAGGTCGGCCGGCGCGTGCACCGCGGCCTGCTCGAGCAGGCGCGGGCTGAGCGCAGGGGCGACGACGTCGTCGACGAGCAGCGTCGCACCCGGCGGCGTGCGCTCGTGCGGCACCCAGCGGATCGCGAGGTCGACGTCTTCGGCGCGCAGGTCGACGACGCGGTCCGACGCGTCGAGGCGGATCTCGATGTCGGGGTGCGCGCGCTGGAACCCGGCCAGCCGCGGCACCAGCCACAGCGACGCGAACGACGCGTAGGTCGTCAGCGTGACGCGGCGCGCATGGCCGACGCCGCGGATCTCGCCGACGCACTGGTCGATCGACGCGAGCGCCTGCTGCACCGCGCGCTGCAGCGCGGCGCCGGCGGCCGTGAGCTCGAGCGCGCGCGTCTTGCGCACGAACAGCGCCGTGCCGACCTGGCGCTCGAGCGCCGCGACCTGGCGGCTGATCGACGACTGCGTCAGGTGCAGCTCGTGCGCCGCCGCGGTGAACGACAGCCGCCGCGCGGCGGCCTCGAAGCCGCGCAGCGAAGCGAGCGCGATCGGGCGCGTGCGTCGGCCGCGGGGAGCGGATCGGGTCGGCATCGCCGGACGATACATGCACGAGACGCATGCATCAACTGCATTCTTTTCGTTTGTCGGCGCCGATGTCTTCGTCGTTGAATGCCTGCGTGCGTCACTCACCGATGCACGCAACGAATGGAGAACGCGATGGACACGATCGAACTCGGCGCCGGCCAGCTGCTGGTCGTCGACCGCGCCGCGCGCCAGCGCCTGCGCGTGCTGTGCGGCCGCCTGTGGCTCACGCATGAGCGCGACGCGGCCGACACCGTACTGGACGCCGGCGACGAGGTCGCGCTGGGCAGCGGCCGCGTCGTCGTCGAGGCGCTGGCTGCCGCGCGGCTGCAATGCCTGCGCGCCGAGCCCACCGCCGTCGCGGCGCGCACGCTGCCGGCACTCGCGCGCGCGGCGCGGCGCGTGCGCGCGCATCTGGCCGCCGCGGTCGCGCGGCTGCAGCTCGGCCCGGCGCCATGCCACTGACCCGCGGCGCCGACACCGGCCGACGTGCTGCGCGCGCCGGGGCTCGACACCGCCGCCTGCATCGTCTCAGGCGCGCTGGCGTGGCGGCACGCGCTCGAGGCGGCAAGGGCCGCGCACGCCGCGCGGGTCTGACGGCGGTGGCCGTCAGACGCCGGCGGCGATCCAGCGCGCGGCCTTCTCGGCGATCATCAGCGTCGGGCTGTTGGTGTTGCCGCTCGTGATCGTGGGCATCACGCCGGCGTCGACGACGCGCAGCGCACGCACGCCGCGCACGCGCAGGTGCGGATCGACGACGGCCAGCGGGTCGTCGGCGCGGCCCATGCGCGTCGTGCCCACCGGGTGGAAGATCGTGCTCGCGATGTCGCCGGCCAGCCGCGCGAGCTCGTCGTCGCTCTGGTACTGCACGCCCGGCCTGAACTCCTCGGGGCGAAAGCGCTGCATCGCCGGCTGCGCGACGATGCGCCGCGTCACTCGCAGGCTGTCGGCGGCCACGCGCCGGTCGGCGTCGGTGCTCAGGTAGTTCGGCGCGATCGCCGGCGCGTCCTCGAAGCGCGGCGTCTTGATGCGCACGTGGCCGCGGCTGGTCGGGTTCAGGTTGCACACGCTCGCGGTGATCGCGTCGAAGCGGTGCAGCGGCTCGCCGAACGCATCGAGCGACAGCGGCTGCACGTGGTACTCGATGTTGGGCCACGGCTGCTGCGCGTCGCTGCGCGTGAAGGCACCGAGCTGGCTCGGCGACATGCTCAGCGGGCCGGTGCGCCACAGCGCGTACTCGAGCGCCATGCGCACCTTGCCCCACCCCGAGTGCGCCAGCGTGTTGAGCGTGCGCGCGCCGTGCACCTTGTAGACCGCGCGGATCTGCAGGTGGTCCTGCAGGTTCTCACCGACGCCGGGCAGATCGTGCGCGACGGCGATGCCCAGCGACTGCAGCAGCGGTGCCGGCCCGATGCCCGACAGCTGCAGGATCTGCACCGAGCCGATGCTGCCGGCCGCGAGGATAACTTCGCCGCGCGCACGCACCTCGACCGCGTGGCCGTCGCGCACGACGCGTGCGCCGGTGCAGCGCAGCGCGCCGTCGGCGTCGCGCTCGAGCAGCAGGTGCGGCACGCGCGCGCCAGTCCACACGGTGAGGTTCTTGCGGTGCCGCACCGGGCGCAGGAAGGCCTTCGCCGCGTTCCAGCGCCAGCCCCCCTTCTGGTTGACCTCGAAGTAGGCGACGCCCTCGTTGTCGCCGCCGTTGAAGTCGCGCGTGGGCGGGATGCCCGCCTGCTGCGCCGCGAGCGCGAAGGCGTCGAGCACGTCCCAGCGCAGCCGCTGGCGGTCGACGCGCCACTCGCCGGTGCTGCCGCGGCGGCCGTGGCCGTGCAGCGCGGCGAACGCGGGGTCGCGCTCGCCGTCGCCGCCGGCATCGAGCCGCCAGTGGTCTTCGTGCGCGACGAAGTCGGGCAGGCAGTTCGCCCACGTCCACGCGTCGTCGCCCGTCAGCGCGGCCCAGCCGTCGTAGTCGCGCCGCTGGCCGCGCATGTAGATCATGCCGTTGATGCTCGAGCAGCCGCCCAGCGTGCGCCCGCGCGGGTAGCGCAGCCGGCGGCCGTTGAGCCCGGCGTCGGGCTCGGTGTGGTAACACCAGTCGGTGCGCGGGTTGCCGATGCAGTACAGGTAGCCGACCGGGATGTGGATCCAGGGATAGTCGTCCTTGCCGCCGGCTTCGAGCAGCAGCACACGCTTGGCGGGGTCGGCGCTCAGCCGGTTGGCGAGCAGGCAGCCGGCGGTGCCGGCACCGATCACGAGGTGGTCGAACGTGAGGTCGCTCGGGGAAGGGCTCATGGGTTGGCATTGTCGTCGGCGGCGCGCAGCAGCGCGTGCACGGCAGCGACGACCTCGCGCTGGTGGCCCAGCAGCAGGTGGCCGCCGCGCTCGAAGCCGACGAAGCGCGCGCCGGGGATGTGCGCCGCGCTGTAGCGCGCCGACTCGAAGGTACCGAAGCCGTCGTCACGCGCGCTGATGGCCAGCGTCGGCGCACCGATCGCCTCGAGCGCGACGCGCGCGGCGCCGGTGGTCAGCCGCGAGTCGTTGAGCAGGCCCAGGCGCCGCGCGCTGACCGGCAGGATCTGGTGCAGCACGGTGTCGGCGCGGCCTCGCTCGTTGGCATCGGCGGCGTGGTAGACGGCCGGCGGCGTCGCGAGCACGAGGCGGCGCACGACGTCGGGCGCGAAGCGCGCGAGCAGCCAAAACGGGGCGTCGGCGCCGATCACGGCGTCGAGCGCGGCCAGCGCCCAGTGGGGCATCGGCACCGCCGGGTCGGGGCGGTAGACGGCGGGCACCATCAGCACCAGTGCGCGCGTGCGCTGCGGGTGGCGCAGCGCGAAGTGCAGCGCCGAAACGGCGCCGGCCGACACGCCCATCACGGCCGCCGCGCGCACCCCGAGCGCGTCGAGCAGGCACGCGAGGTGGTCGGCCTGGTGCTCGCCCGAGGGGTCAGCGGGCATCGGCGTGCGCAGGTAGCCGAAGCGCGACGGCGCGATCACGCGATAGCCCAGCGCGGCGTAGTCGGCGCCGAGCGTGAGCCCCTGGTCGAAGCCGCCGCCGCTGCCGTGGATCACGAGCAGCGGTGCGCCGTCGGCGGGGCCGGCCTCGGCGACCTCGACCGCCCCGCAGGCGGTCGCGACGACGCGGCTGCCGCTGGCCACGCGGGCGTGCTGCTCGCGCAGGTCGCGCCGGTACTCGCCGGCCAGCCAGAGCGCACCCAGCGCCGCGGCGAGCAGCGCGACCCCGACGACGGCGCCGCTGCGTCCCATGCGGGCATTGTCGGTGCGCGGCCGCGGCGCCGGTGGCGGTGCATCGGCGCGCCGATACACTGCGCGGCCTTGCCGGCGGCGGCGTTGCGCGCCGCGCGCACCCCACCGACTGCCCGCGATGTCCGACCGCCTCGCCGTTCTCGCCCAGCACCTGCTGCCCAAGCTCGCGCTCACGCGACTGATGGGCCGCCTGGCCGACGCCGAGGCCGGCGCGGCGACGACGGCCGTGATCCGCTGGTTCGTGCGCCGCTACGGCGTCGACCTGACCGAGGCGGCCGAGCCGGATGCGGCGGCGTACCGCACGTTCAACGCGTTCTTCACGCGCGCGCTGAAGCCCGGCGTGCGGCCACTCGCCGATGCAGCGTGGATCTGCCCGGTCGACGGCGCGATCAGCCAGTTCGGCGCGCTCGACGGCGAGCGCCTCGTGCAGGCCAAGGGCCACGACTACACCGCCACCGCGCTGCTCGGCGGCGACGCCGCGCTGGCGCGGCGCTTCCACGGCGGCCACTTCGCGACGCTGTACCTGAGCCCGAAGGACTACCACCGCATCCACATGCCGGCCGACGGCCGGCTGCGGGCGATGACGCACGTGCCGGGGTCGCTGTACTCGGTCAACCCGACGACGGCGCGCGCGCTGCCGGGGCTGTTCGCTCGCAACGAGCGCGTCGTGTGCGTTTTCGACGGCGCGACGGGGCCGTTCGTGATGGTGCTGGTCGGCGCGACGGTCGTCGGCAGCATGGCCACCGTCTGGCACGGCGTCGTCAACCCGCCGCGCCCGGGCACCGTGCGGCGCTGGACCTACGGCGACGACGCGCCGCGGCTGCGCCAGGGCGACGAGATGGGCCGCTTCCTGCTCGGCTCGACCGTCGTGGTGCTGCTGCCGCCGGGGCCGCTCGCGTTCAACCCGCAGTGGGCGCCGGGCCGCCCGATCCGCATGGGCGAGGCGATGGCCGACGCGCGCTGAGCGCGCGGCGCGTCAACCGCGCAGCGCCGCCGCCTCGCGCGCGAGTGCCGTGATGCGCGGCCAGTCGCCGGCGTCCAGCGCGTCGGCCGGCGTCAGCCACGAGCCGCCGACGACCCGCACGTTGGACAGCACGAGGAACTGCGGCGCCGTCTCGGCCGTGATGCCGCCGGTCGGGCAGAACGCGACGTCGGGAAACGGGCCGGACAGCGCCCGCAGCATCGGGATGCCGCCGGCCGCGGTCGCGGGGAAGAACTTGAGGAACGAGTAGCCGTCGGCCTGCGCGCGCATCACCTCGCTCGCGGTGGCCACGCCGGGCAGCAGCGGCAGGCCCGCGTCGCGGCACGCGGCGCCGACCTCGCCGGTGTAGCCGGGGCTGACGGCAAAGCGTGCGCCGGCATCGCGCGCCGCGCGCGCGTCGGCGGCGCTGCGCACCGTGCCGGCACCGACGATCGCGTCGGGCACCTCGCGCGCGATCGCCTCGATGCACGCCAGCGCCGCCGGCGTGCGCAGCGTCACCTCGAGCACGCGCACGCCGCCGGCCACGAGCGCACGCGCCAGCGGCACCGCGTCGGCGACGCGCTGCAGCACGATGACGGGAATCACCGGGCCGTGGCCGGCGAGCTCGAGCGGGTCCATCGGCCCCGTGCTCAGGCGGGCAGCCACGTGCAGGCGCCCTGCTCGGCGCTGGTGACGAGCCGGCGCATGCCGGCGAACAGCTCGCGCCCGAGGCCGTGCGCGTGGTCGTCGGCCTGCGCGGGGTCGATCGTGGCCGGTGTGCGCGCCGCCCACTCGGCGGCATCGACGAGGGCGTCGAGCGTGCCGGCCACCGCGTCGACGCGGACGCGGTCGCCGTCGCGCAGCTTCGCGAGCGGCCCGCCGTGCAGCGCCTCGGGCGTCACGTGGATCGCCGCCGGCACCTTGCCCGACGCACCGCTCATGCGCCCGTCAGTGACGAGCGCGACGCGGAACCCCTTGCCCTGCAGCACCGAAAGCGGCGGCATGAGCTTGTGCAGCTCGGGCATGCCGTTGGCCGCCGGCCCCTGGAAGCGCACGACGACGACGACGTCGCGCTTGAGCTCGCCGGCCTTGAACGCCGCCTGCATCGCCTCCTGCGACGCGAACACGCGCGCCGGCGCCTCGACGACGTGGCGGTCGTCGGGCACGGCCGAGGTCTTGATCACCGCGCGGCCGAGGTTGCCTATCAGCAGCCGCAGCCCACCCGTCTCCGAGAACGGCCGCGCGGCCGGGCGCACGATCGTCTCGTCGCCGCTCGCGGCCGGCAGCGGCTGCCAGCGCAGTGCGTCGCCGTCGAGCGCGGGCACGCGGCCGTAGGCGGCGAGGCCGCCCTCGGCCACCGTCATCACGTCGGCGTGCAGGCAGCCGGCGTCGAGCAGCTCGCGCAGCACGAAGCCGGGACCGCCGGCGGCCTGGAACTGGTTCACGTCGGCGCTGCCGTTGGGGTAGACGCGCGCCAGCAGCGGCACCGCGGCCGACAGGTCGGCGAAGTCGGTCCAGTCGATCACGATGCCCGCCGCGCGCGCAACCGCGACCCAGTGGATCAGGTGGTTCGTCGAGCCGCCGGTGGCCAGCAGCGCGACCATCGCGTTGACGATGCAGCGCTCGTCGACGAGCCGCCCGATCGGCGCGAAGCGCGGCGTGCGCGCCGTGATGCCGAGCAGCGTGCGCACCGCCTCGCGCGTCAGCGCCTCGCGCATTGCGGCGTGGGGGTGCACGAACGCGCTGCCCGGCACGTGCAGACCCATCGCCTCGAGCAGCATCTGGTTGCTGTTGGCGGTGCCGTAGAAGGTGCAGGTGCCCGGGCCGTGGTAGGCCGCCGACTCGGCCTCGAGCAGCTGGTCGCGGCCGACGAGCCCCTGCGCGGCGAGCTCGCGCACCCGGGCCTTCTCGCTGTTGGCCAGGCCCGAACTCATCGGCCCGGCCGGCACGAACACGCACGGCAGGTGGCCGAAGTGCAACGCGCCGATCAGCAGCCCCGGCACGATCTTGTCGCACACGCCGAGCAGCAGCGCGCCGTCGAACACGTCGTGCGTCAGCGCGACGGCGGTGGCCATCGCGATCGTGTCGCGCGAAAACAGGCTCAGCTCCATCCCCGGCGTGCCCTGCGTGACGCCGTCGCACATCGCCGGCACGCCGCCGGCGACCTGCAGCGTGGCACCCTGGCGGCGCGCCTCGTCGCGCAGCACGGCCGGGAAGCCCTCGTACGGCTGGTGGGCCGACAGCATGTCGTTGTATGCGGTGACCACCGCCAGGTGCGGCGCGCGCTCGGCGACGACGCGCAGCTTGTCGGCCGCGGGCAGCGCCGCGAACGCGTGCGCGACGTTCGCGCAGCCGAGGCGGTCGCTGCCGCGCGGGCGGGCGATCAGCCGCTCGACGCGCTCGAGGTACGCGCGCCGCGTGGGCGCGCTGCGGGTGCGGATGCGCTCGGTGATCTCGGCAACGGCGGCTCGCATCGGGGGCTCTCCGGAGGCGCGGCACGGCGGCCGGCGGCCGCCTGTAACCGGTGTGGCGATTCTGTGGTAACCGAGTTACATCGTCAAACGCTGTGCACGCAAACGCAGGCTCGCGCGCTGAGATCATTGCCAGACGCGTCCCGGTTCCGATGACCCCCCAGCCACCCACCGTCCATCGCGACCCGCAGCACCTGCTGCACCACGTGCGCGCGCAGTGGGGCGGGCGCGGCGACCTGTGGGTGTTCGGCTACGCGTCGCTGATCTGGCGCCCCGAGTTCGAGCCCGACGAGCAGCGCCCGGCGTTCGTGCACGGCTATCACCGCGCGCTGCGCATGGTCTCGCGCATCAACCGCGGCACGCCCGAGCGCCCGGGGCTGGTGTTCGCGCTGCTGTCGGGCGGCGCGTGCCGCGGCCTGGTCTACCGCATCGACGCCCACCGCGCGCACGACGAACTCGAGCGGCTGTGGGCGCGCGAGATGCCCACCGGCGTCTACGAGCCGCGCTGGCTCGAGTGCCGCACGCCGCAGGGTCCGGTGCGCGCGCTGGCGTTCACGCTCAGCCGGCGCAGCCCGAGCTACACCGGCCCGCTCGCCGACGACGCGCTCGTCGAGATCCTGCGCGAGGCGCGCGGGCGCTACGGCACGACGCTCGACTACCTGGTGCGCACCGCGCAGGCGCTGCGCCACCACGGCATCGCCGACCGCGAGATCGAGCGGCTGGTGGCGCTCGCGCGCCGCCACCGGCTGCTCGACTGAACGCAGCGCGCCGCTAACGCGATGCGCTCGTCACCGCGGTGCCGCCGGCGGCGGTGCGCAGCAGCGACATCGCATCGACCGGTCCGGCCTCGCGCAGCGTGCCGGGGTCGTCGACATCGACGCCCATCGATGGGTAGCGTGCGACGAGGCGGCGCGCACCGGCGGCACCGTCGAGCACGACGAGCTCCGAGTACAGCTCGGCGGCGAAGCCCACCGGCTGCCCGGGCCGGCCGGCGTGCTGCGCGTAGGCCACCGGATGCTCGTCGAGCGCGCGCGCGACGGCGGCGATCGTCGACGGCTGCACGAGTGGCATCTCGGCCGGCAGCAACACCCAGCCGCGCGCATCGGCGCACGCGGCCACGCCGGCAGCGATCGTGCGGCCGAGCCCGCGTGCGGCGTCGTCGTCGCTCAGCACGACGACGTCGTGCACGGCGGGGTGCGCGCGCACCTGCGGCGCGTGCGCCAGCGTCGTGACGACGACCACCGGCAGCAGGCTCGCGAGCGCGTGCTCGATCGTCGTGGCCAGCACCGCCGGCACGAGCCCGAAGGCCCGCGCACCGCCACCGGCAGCGAGGACGACGACAAAGGGTCGGGACGGCGACATGGCGTTGCGGGCTTCGGGCGGGCAGCGCGTGGGCGCCCGCCCGCTGCACCGAGGATCGCCGTCATGTGCTGCCGACGGAACCCGGACCTGTACCTAAGGCCCACTCCGTACGCGCAACGGCGTACCCCGTCGGGGGGATGGCCACGCGCGGGCGGGTATCCTCTTCGCATGAACCCCCGCATCGCCGAACTGCGCAAGAGCTACGAGAAGGCCGAGCTCGACGAGTCGAGCGCGCTGCACGACCCGCTGGCCCAGTTCCACCTCTGGCTGACGCAGGCCATCGAGGGCGAACTGCCCGAGCCCAACGCGATGACGCTGGCCACCGTCGGCGCCGACGGCCGGCCGTCGACGCGCGTCGTGCTGATCAAGGGCTACGACGAGCGCGGCATCGTCTGGTACACGAACTACGAAAGCCGCAAGGGGCGCGAGCTCGCTGTCAATCCCTATGCCGCGCTGCAATTCCACTGGGTCGAGCTCGAGCGCGTCGTGCGCATCGAGGGCCGCGTCGAGAAGACGAGCGCCGAGGAGTCCGACGCCTACTTCGCCAGCCGCCCGCTCGATTCGCGCATCGGTGCGTGGGCCTCGCCGCAGAGCCAGGTCATCGCGTCGCGCGCGGTGCTGGTGGCCAACGCGGCGAAGTACGCGGCGCGCTTCGCGTTGCACCCGCCGCGCCCGCCGCACTGGGGCGGCTTCCGGCTGGTGCCCGACGCGTGGGAGTTCTGGCAGGGCCGCAAGAGCCGGCTGCACGACCGGCTGCGCTACCGTCGCGACGGCGAGACCTGGGTGCGCGAGCGCCTGGCGCCCTGATCAAAGCGTCGTGTCGGCGCCACCGGCGCGGCGCTGGATCAGCGCGTCGATGCCGGTGAGGAAGCGCGTGACGTCGATCGGCTTGGTCCAGTAGTCGTCGCAGCCGGCGTCGAGCGCGGCGCGGATGTCGTCGGGCAGCACGTTGGCCGACAGCCCTATCACGGTGCAGTCGACGGTGCGCGGGTCGGCGCGCAGCCGTCGCAGCACCTCGTGGCCGTGCAGGTCGGGCAGCTGCATGTCGAGCAGCACGACGTCGGGCGGGTCGGCGAACGCCTGCGCGAGGCCGTCGGCGCCGTCGACCGCGGTGCGCAGCCGCAGCTGCGGCCGCAGGCCGAACAGCCCCTCGAGCAGCGCGCGGTTGACCTCGTTGTCCTCGATGCACAGCACGGACAGCGGCGCGAGCGCGCCGGGTGCGGTGTCGACCGCCGGCGGCGGCATCGACGTCGACGCCTTCGGCGCGGCGGGGGCCGCGGGCAGCCAGACGCAGAACTCGGAGCCCTCGCCGGGCGTGCTGTCGACCTCGATCGAGCCGCCCATGCGCTCGACGAGCCGGCGCGCGATCGCCAGCCCGATGCCGTTGCCGGCGATGCCTTCGCGCTCGACGCCGAGCCGCTCGAACGGCTGGAACAGCCGCGCGCGCTGCTCGGCGCTCAGGCCGCGGCCGCTGTCGCGCACGACGACGGCGCACTGGCGCTGGCCGTCGCGCGTGCGCTTGCGGCTCTCGAGCCGCACCCAGCCGCCGCGGCGGTTGTACTTGACCGCGTTGGTCAGCAGGTTGCTCGCGACCTGCAGCAGCCAGCGCGCGTCGGCGCGCACCGTGCCGCCCAGCCGTGCCGGCGCCTCGACGCGCACGCCGTGCTGCGCGGCCAGCGTCGCGACCCACGGCAGCGCCTGCGCGGCCACCGACGCCAGCGACACCGCCTCCCACTGCGGCACGCGGTCGGCGGCGTCGACGGCCGCGAGTTCGAGCAGGTCGTCGATCAGCGACAGCAGGTGGCGCCCGGCTTGGCGGATGCGCGCGACGTGCTCGGCCTGCGCCGGCGAGAGCGCGCCGCCGGCGTCGGCAGACAGCAGGTCGGCGAAGCCGAGCACGGCGTTCATCGGCGTGCGCAGCTCGTGGCTCACGCGCGCCAGCAGCGCCGCCTGCGCGCGGCCGGCCTGCTCGAGCCTTTCGCGCTCGCGACGCTCGGCCTCGGCGACGTGGCGGTCGGTCACGTCGACGTTGACGCCGAAGGCGTAGCGGCGGCCGTCGCGCTCCTCGCGCCCGGCCCAGCTGTAGATCCAGCGCTCGCGCCCGTCGGCGGTGCGCACGCGGTAGTCGTGGTGCCGCACCGGACGGCCGCTGCGGTCGGCCTGCGCCGCCTCGGCCAGCACGCGCTGGCGGTCGTCGGGGTGGACGAAGCGCTCGACGAACTCGGTCCACGACGGCGGCGCGTCGTCGTGCAGCAGGCCGTGCAGCTCGAGGTTCGGCACGTTCCACCACATCTCGCCGGTGTCGACGTCGCGGCTGAACAGCCCGATGCCGGCGGCATCGGTGATCAGTGCGAGCCGCTCGGCCAGCCGCGCCGCGTTCTCGCGCTCGGCCACCAGCTCGGTCAGGTCGATCGACACGCCGTGCAGCTGCGTCGCGCGCCCGGCGGCGTCGCGCGCGGCCACGCGCCGGGTCAGCAGCGTGCGCCAGCTGCCGTCGCTGCGGCGGTAACGCGCGATCACGTCGACCGGGGCGTCGCCGTGGACGGCCTGCTCGAACGCCGCGGCGACGGCGGCGCGGTCGTCGGGGTGGATCGTCGCGCGCACCTCGTCGAGCGGCACGCCGTCCGGCGGCGGCGCCGCACCGCGCACGGCGCCACCCGAGGTGCTGAAGTGCAGCCGCATCGTGGCCAGGTCGATGCGCCACACCGTGATGTCGGCCAAGTCGACGGCACGCTCGAGCTCGGCGCTGCGTTCGCGCGCGGCCTGCGCCTCGGCGGCGGTCTCGGTCTCGTCGATCAGCACGCCGCGCACCAGCACCGGCGTGCCGTCGTCGTCGAAGTGAACGTCGACGTACGAGCGCACGTGGCGCACGACCCCGTCGCGGCGGCGCAGGCGGAAACGGATGTCGGCGCGCGGCTGCCCCGTGGCGCGCACGTGGGCGTGGAACTGGCGCAGCCGCTCGACGTCGTCCTCGTGGGCGTACGACAGCGCCTCGTCGAGCGACGGCGTGCCCTGCGCCGGGTCGAGCCCGTGCAGCGCGAACATGCCCGCGTCCCAGCGGCCCGCGCCGGTGCGCAGGTCGCGCTCGAACACGCCGATGCGCCCGGTGCCGCGCAGGGCGTGCGGCACCGGCGGCAGGCGGGACGGCGGTCGGCGGGGAGCGTCCATCGGCGGGGTCGGGCGCCGCGCAGTGTAGCGACCGCGGCGCCGCGGGCCGACGCCGGCGCCCGCCGGCTCAGCGCACCTCGGCAGCCTCGCTCAGGCGGTAGAACAGGCCGTAGCGGTCGTCGGTCAGCACCGCCAGGCGCCCCTCGAGCGTCACCGCGTCGACGCTGTAGCGCACCGGTGCGCGCGTGCGCACCTCGACCAGGCCTTCGGGCCCGGCGGGCACGCAAAACGAACACGTCGTCGGCACGGCCGACAGCAGGAAGTGCGACTGCCGCTCGCCCGGCTCGAGCGGCAGCATGAAGCCCTGCAGCCTGACCGTCTGCCCGTCGAGCGCCTTGACCGGGTCGGGAAACGTCGGCACGACGCGGTGGCCACTGACGCGCGTCGTCACCATCGCGAGCAGCTTCCAAGAGACGACACCCTCGCGCTCCTGCAGCGGCGCAATCGCGCTGCGCGGGTCGTGGTAGCCCGGCCCCTGCCCGGGCAGCGGCGGGGCGGCGGGCTGCGCCACCGCGGCCAGCGCAGCGGCCAGCAACGCCGCCGCCAGGCCGGCGCGGCCGCCCCTGCCGCTCGTAGCACTCGCGGCCTTCGCGCCGTCCGAGCCCGCACAGGCCGAGCCCGGCGGCTCCGCGCCCGCCTGCGCGGGCGCGGACCAGGCGAGGGCCGGCCGCGTCCCCGCGGCCGACCGGGGCTTGGAGCCGCAGACGCCCATGCCGCTCGCAGAGCTCGCGGCCTTCGCGCCGTCCGAGCCCGCGCAGGCGGGCTTGGAGCCGCGGCGCTCAGTGCTCATGGCGCATGCCGCAGTAGCGGCCGATCGCCAGCCCCTTGCACTCGGTGCGCAGCCGCTCCTGGCACTCCTGCTCGGGCTTGCCCGCTTCGAGGCAGCGCGCCGCGTTCTCGTGCGCGGCGGCCATCGCGCGGTGGCGCTCGATGTCCTTGCGCACGTGCTCCGACACCTTGGGCTGCGCGAATGCACTCGCCGACGTGGCGATTGCGGCCAGCGCCAGCCACCATCTCCATCGGGCCTCGTTCATGGTCGACGAACTCCCCTGTTCCTTCATCGTGCCGCTTGCAGCAGCGTCGTCACGTCCAGCGTCGCGGCACGCCGCGCCGGCCACGCCGCCGCGATCCACGCGAGCGCGAACGCGGCGATCACGAGCACGGCCTCGGCAGCGCTGAACCACGTGCCGGTGACCGCCAGCGAACGCTCGGCGGCCAGATACCAGCCTGGCAAATGTGTCAAGCCGTGGCCCAGCGCCAGGCCACCGGCGACGCCGAGCGCCGCGAGCCACGACGCCTCGGCCGCGACCAGCGCCGCGACGCGCGCCGGCGGGGCGCCCAGCATGCGCAGCATCGCGAGGTCGCCCTCGCGCTCGCGCACCGCGTGCGTCAGCGCGACGAACACCGACAGCGCCGCCACCAGCACCATCAGCGCGCCGAAGCCGCGCAGCACCTCGGTGCCGGCGCCCACCAGCCGCAGCAGCCGCGCCGACTCTACCGCCGGCGCCGCCGCCTGCAGCCCGGCCTGCGCGTTGACCCAGCGTGGCAGCGTGGCTGCCGCCAGCGGCGAGCGGTAGCCCACCAGCAGCAGCGTGACCTCGCGCTCGGCTTCGAGCACGGCGCGGTCGGTCTCGTCGGTCGCGGTGTCGTCCTCGTGCACCTGCCACACCGACTCGAGCGCGGTCAGCACGAGGCGGTCGAGCACGCAGCCGCAGCGCGCGAGCACGCCGGCCACGGTGTATGGCGTGCCGTCGTGCGCGTGGCCGTCGCGGCCGAGACCGTGCTGGCCGGCGAAGGTCGCGCCTGGCGCGAGGCCGGTGGCCGCGGCGACGTCGGCACCGAGCACCGCCTGCATCGGCGCGTCCCATGCACGTCCACGCGCGAGCGTCGCGCCGTACAGCGCGAGGTAGTCGGGCGTCGTGCCGACGATGCGAAAGCCCTGCACGCTGTCGCCGAGCGAGAGCGGGATCACGCGCTCGACGAGCGGATGCGCGCGCAGCGTCTGCACCGCCGCCAGCGGGATGTTGCCGGTCGGCACGTCGAGGTGGAACACGCCCGACAGGATCAGCTGCAGCGGGCTGCCCTTGGCGCCGACGACGAGATCGATGCCGGCCAGGTCGCGCTGCACGGCGCGCTCGACCTGTTCGCTCACGAGCAGCACGAACGTGATCGCGCCCAGTCCGAGCGCCAGCAGCGCGAGGTTCAGCGCCGCGGCCAGCGGCCGCGCCCACAGGTAGCGCCACGCGAGCGCGGCCAGGCTCACGCGTGCGCCTCCAGCCGCAGTTCGACGGCGTCGGGCAGCGCGGCGGCCACGCGTGCGTCGTGCGTGGCGACGACCAGCGTCGCGCCCTGCTCGGCCGCGCCCTCGGCGAGCAGCGCGACGACCTCGCGCGCGTGGTCGTCGTCGAGGCTGGCGGTGGGCTCGTCGGCCAGCAGCAGCCGCGGGCGGCGCAGCAGCGCCCGCGCGAGCGCGACGCGCTGTGCCTGGCCGACGCTCAACTCGCGCGGCCGCCCCGCACCCAGCCCCGCGAGGCCGAGCCGGCGCATCAGCGCGTCGATGCGCGCGCGGTCGACCGCTTCGCCGGCGGCCACGTACGGCAGCGCGAGGTTGTGCGCGACGTCGAGCGCCTCGCTCAGGTGCAGCCGCTGCGGCACGAAGCCCAGGTGCGCGCCGCGCCACGCGTCGCGCTGGCGCGCGCTCATCGCGAGCAAGTCGGCGCCGGCGGCGACGACGCGGCCCGCCGTGGGCGTGAGCAGCGCAGCGACGATCGCCAGCCACGTCGACTTGCCGCTGCCCGAGGGCCCGCGCAGCAGCACGCGCGCGCCCTGCGGCACGTCGAGGTCGGGAAAGGCGATCGCCGGCCCGCCGCGGTAGGCGTGGCGCAGCCCGTGCACCGCGAGCATCGGTCGCGCTTTCAGCCGCGCACGCGCGCGGCGAACTGGCGCCGGAACTTGTCGACCTTCGGTGCGACGACGAACGCGCAGTAGCCCTGGTGCGGGTGCTTCGCGAAGTAGTGCTGGTGGTACTCCTCGGCGCGCCAGTAGTTGGCCACCGGCAGCAGCTCGGTCACGACACGCCCGCCGTGCGCGGCGTCGACCTCGGCCAGCACCTCGCGCGCGACCGCCTCCTGCGCCGCGTCGTGCACGTAGATGCCCGAGCGGTACTGCGGCCCGACGTCGTTGCCCTGGCGGTCGCGCGTCGTCGGGTCGTGGATCGCGAAGAAGATCTCGAGGATCTCGCGCAGCGAGATGCGCTGGGGGTCGAAAGTCACGCGCACGACTTCGGCGTGGCCCGTGGTGCCGGTGCACACCTGCTCGTAGGTCGGGCGCACGACGTGCCCGTTGCTGTAGCCCGACTCGACGGCGAGCACGCCGTCGACCTGCTCGTAGACCGCCTCCAGGCACCAGAAGCAGCCCCCGGCCAGCGTGATCGTCTCGGTCGTCATCGTCGTCGTTCCTGCGCGGCGCATTGGGTCAGCGCAGCGCGAGCGAAAGTTCCGCGCGCGGCGTCCACGGTGCGGTCTCGCCCGCCGCGTCGGCCGCGCCATCGGCGGCGCCATCGGCCGCCGGATCGCCCGCCGCGGTGCCCGCCGCGCCGGCCGGCGCCGCGGCGCCGCCGGCGCGCAGCTTCGGCGCACCGAGGAACAGGCGGTCGGGCTCCATCCCGCGCGCGACCAGCGCCTCGCGCACCGCCAGCCCGCGCTGCAGCGCGAGCTCGCGCGCGGCATTGTCGTCGACGGGGATCGCGGCCAGCAGGCGCGCCTCCATCTCGGCCAGCGGGATCGCCTTCGGCAGCCCGAGCACGTTGCGCGGCTTGTCGGGCAGCGGCGTCTCGCGGTACAGGCGCGCGATGAGGGCCTCGCGCGCCTGGCCCGTCAGCGGCGGCAGCGGCGCGTCGGCCGCCGCGCCGGCGCGCAGCGCGTCCTTGCGCTGCTCGGCCACGAGACGCGCCTGCAGCGCAGTGCGGCGGATCGCGTCGCGCTCGAGTTCGCGGTCGGCGCTGCCGGCCACCGTCATGCGCAGCGCCGGGCGATCGGCCATCGCCTTGGCGACGCGGTCGAGCACGTCGGCGGCCGACGGCGCGAACGCGGAGGTGCCGGCGACGAATTCGACGCGGCTGAGCTCGGGGCCGCCGCCGCCGGCAAAGACCGCGAACGGCGCCGTGACGACCTTGACGATCAGGTTGCCGACGATGCGCCATACCAGCCCCCAGATGCTGAACTGCGGGTCGTTGATGCTGCCGCGGATCGGCAGGTTGATGTCGACGACGCCGTTGCGGTCCGACAGCAGCGCGAGCGCGAACTTGATCGGCAGCTTGGTGGCCAGCGGCGAGTCGACCTTCTCGCCGAAGGTCAGCTGGTTGAGGATGACCTGGTTGCGCGCCTCGAGGCGACCGTCGGGGTCGATGCGGTAGGCCACGTCGACGCTCAACTTGCCGCGCTCGATCGTGTAGCCGGCGTACTTGCCGGCGTACGGCGACAGCGGTGCGAGCTCGAGCCCGGTGGCGCGCGCCTGGATGTCGAGCGCGAGCGGGTCGGCGCTGGGGTTGAGCGCGCCGCGGATCTCGAGATCGGCGGTGCCGGCCGCCTTGCCGCGCAGCTCGAGCGCGGCCATCTCGCGCGTGCCGCTGCGAAACGCGCCGAGGCGGCCGTTCAGCGCGGTCAACTCGGCGTGGTAGTTCGGGCGGATGAAGCGGTCGGTGAAGTCGACGCGGCCGTTGACGAACTGCACGCCGCCGACGGCGAGGTCGAACGGCCACGACGCACCGAACCCCGCCGAAGCAGCCGCAGCGCTCGGTGCCGCATCCGAAGCGGGCGCGGCAGGAGGCGGTGCCGCATCCGGCGCCGCACCGCCCGGCGCCGCGGGCGCGGGGGTGGGCGCGCCGCCCGCTGCGCGCGCGCCGGCGACGTCGCGCAGGTTGAAGCGGCCCTGCTCGTCGAGCAGCAGCCGCGTGTCGAAGTCCGACCACACGACCTCGCCGAGTTCGATCGAAGGCCGCCCGCCGGCGGGGACCTCGACGGCCACCTGCCGCAGCGCCAGCGACTGCCAGCCGATCAGCTCGCTGCCGGTGCGCGCGTCGCTGCCACGCGTGTGCACGCGCACGTCGCCGAGCGCGCCGTCGCCGCGCACCGACACGGCCCAGCCCTGCGGCGCCTGCCGCACGTCGAGCGGTCCGCGCCAGCTCGCCTGCGCGCGCACGACGTCGACGTCGAGCGCGGTGCCGACGTAGGGCATGAACGCGTGCAGCGGCAAGCGCTCGGCGTCGAGCGTGCCGGTGAAGCCCAGCGGCTGCACGCGCGCGCGGCCGCGCAGGTCCAGACGCCCCTCGGTGCGCGTGGCGGTGGCGTCGTCGGCGGCCGTCGCGGCCGCCGCCGTTTCGATGCGCGTGGCCAGCTGCACGCGCGCCGCGGGCGCCTGCGGCCCCTGCGGCCACTGGAAGTCGCGCACGTCGGCGCGCAAGCCGCGCAGCTCGAAGGCGACCGCCGCGGGGGCCGCCGCGCCAGTGGGCGCGGCGGCCGCGGGCGGCGCCGGGCGCTCGTCGGCGAATTGCAGCCGGCCGCCGTCGATGCGCAGCTGCGCGGCCTGCAGCTGCCACGGCGCCTGGCCCGCGCCGGCCGCGGCGGACCCACCGGCCGCGTCGGCCCCGCTGGCGCCGGCGGCGGTGAACCACTGCAGCACGTTCCAGCGGCCCTGCGCGTCGCGACGCAGCCGCGCGCTCGGCTGCGTCAGCGTCAGTTGCGCCAGGCGCACGCGCCGCGCGCGCAGGTCGACGGTGGCGTCGGCGACCTCGAGCCGCCGCCACGCGGCGGCCGGCTCGCCGCGCGGCGCGTCGCGCACACGCAAGCCGTCGACGGCGGCCGACGGCAGCGCCACGACGAGCGCCGGCGCGTCGCCGCCGGCCCACTCGAGCGCGAGCTGCCCGGCCAGCCGTCCCTCGACGCGTGGCGTGAGCGCCGCTGCCAGATACGGCGCGACGCGCTGCAGCTCCAGCGGCTGCACGTCGACGCGCACGCGCGCGCGCTCAGCCGTGAACTCGCCCTCGCCGCTGACCGTCGTCGCCGCCGCCCCGCCCGCGTCGACGGGGCCGGCGATGCTGAACTGCAGCGGCACCGGCGCCGTCGTCGGCCACGCCAGCGGACCGACCGCGGCCGTGATCGGTGCGAACTGCCAGTCGACCGCCGGCCGCACCGCGGCGTCGCGCCAGCGCAGCCGCGCGTCGTCCAGTTCGACGCGCTCGACGGCCACCTGCCACGGCGACGCCGCGGGCGGCGGGGACGTCGAGGCGGCGCTCGGCGAGGCGGTGCCCCACGCGGGCACCACCAGTTCGCCGCGCGCGTCACGCCCGAGCTCGAGCTGCAGCCCCCGCAGCGCAACGCCGCCGAGTTGGACGCGCCGCTGCAGCGGCTGCACGTCGGCAAGCGCGACCTCGAGTGCAGCCCAGCGCACGCGCGGCGCCAGCGTCGCGTCGCCGCTCACGACGCCTTCGAGCGCGACGTCGCGCGCCGTCGCCTGGCCGCTGAGCGTCACGCGCGGCTGCCGGTCGGCACCGACCTCGAAGTCGATCTGAACCTCACCGGCCAGCCGTGCCGAGCGCAGTGCGAACGGCCAGTCGCGCGGCAGGTACGGCAGGTACGGCGCGAGGTCGAGGTCGCCGATGCGCAGCGTCATGCGCGTGCGCCGGTGGGGCGCGAACGGCGTCGACACGCCGCCGGTGTCGAACGCGGCGCCGTTGAGGACGAACGCGAGCCGCGGCTCGACGTCGATGTCGGCGTCCAGCGGCAGACTCGACAGGAACGGCAGCCCGAGGTCGAAGGCACGCACGTCGTGCACCACGCCGGCGCCTTCGTCGGCGACGTGCAGTTCGCCATCGCCGACGCGGATGTTGTGCAGCGCGAACTTCGGCGGCGCGTCGGCGGCTGGCGCCGCACCGGCGTCGGCCGCGGCCAGCCGGGCGCGGATGTCGTCGACGTCGGTCGAGCCGTCGGTGCGCACGCGAAGCCGCAGCCGCGGCGCCTCGACGGTGAGCCGATCGAGCACCGGCGCGCCGGCCCACAGCGAGCGCCAGCGCGCATCGACCGCCAAGCGCCGCAGCTCGAGCTGCGGCGGTTGTGTCGCGTCGCGCGCGGCGACGCGCACGTCACCAAAATCGACCGACAGACGCCACAGCGACGTCTCGACACGGCCGATCGTCACCTCGCGGCCGAGCAGCGCCGACAGCCGCTGCTGCGCCTGCGACTGCACCAGCGCGGGCAGTCCCCAGACGACGGCCGCCGTCACGGCGGCCGCGAACACCGCCGCCGATGCCAGCCAGACCCTGATGCGACGACTCACGCGGTCAGTGTAGTGGCGCCGGCGAGCGCCCCCGGCGGGCGGCCGCCGGGGCAGGCGACGCAGAGGGCAACACCGATCAAGCGCGGCCCAGAAAAAGGAAACCCCTCCGCGCCGAAGCGGGGAGGGGCTGGCGGCTGACGCCGCCGATTCGGGGATCCGGAGAGATGTGGTCCGGGGCCCCTGGGGGGCAGAAGACTGCCTCCACCTGAAGGCCTGCCCGCGGCAGGCGGGTAAACCTTACCGCCGCCGCCAGCAGCGGGCAAGCCCGATCGGCAGGTGCAGCGCGAAATTCGATCTATCGCGACCGGCTCAGCGCTTGGCCGGCTGCATCAGGTCGTCGAACAGGCCGGCCACGCGCGCCTCGACGGCCGCGTCCATCGCGATCGGCCGTCCCCACTCGCGGCTCGTCTCGCCGGGCCACTTGTTCGTCGCGTCGAATCCGACCTTGCCGCCGAGCCCCGACACCGGCGACGCGAAGTCGAGGTAGTCGATCGGCGTCGAGTCGACGAGCGTCGTGTCGCGCACCGGGTCCATGCGCGTCGTGATCGCCCACACGACTTCCTTCCAGTCGCGGATGTCGACGTCGTCGTCGGTCACGACGATGAACTTCGTGTACATGAACTGGCGCAGGAAGCTCCACAGGCCGAACATCACGCGCTTGGCGTGGCCGGGGTAGCTCTTGCGGATGCTGATGACGGCCAGCCGGTAGCTGCAGCCCTCGGGCGGCAGGTAGAAGTCGACGATCTCCGGAAACTGCTTTTGCAGGATCGGCACGAACACTTCGTTCAGTGCGACGCCGAGCACCGCCGGCTCGTCGGGCGGCTTGCCGGTGTAGGTGGAGTGGTAGATCGGCTCGCGCCGGTGCGTGAGGCGCTCGATGCGAAACACCGGGAACCAGTCCTGCTCGTTGTAGTAGCCGGTGTGGTCGCCGAACGGCCCTTCGAGCGCGTGCCAGTAGCCGCCGATTTCCTTCATCGGCACGCCGTGCTCGCTGGTGGCGGTGGCCCCCGGCTCGGCCGGCGGGATGTGGCCCTCGAGCACGAACTCGGCGCTGGCCGGTACGTCGAGTCTCGTGTCGCCCTCGCCGACCGACGACGCGACGACTTCGGTGCGTCCGCCGCGCAGCAGACCTGCGAACTGGTACTCCGACAGCGTGTCGGGCACCGGCGTCACCGCGCCGAGGATCGTCGCCGGGTCGGCGCCGAGCGCGACGGCGATCGGGAACGGCCGCCCGGGGTTCGCGCGCGCGAAGTCGCGGAAGTCGAGCGCGCCGCCGCGGTGCGCGAGCCAGCGCATGATGACCTCGCGCCGGCCGATGACTTGCTGGCGGTAGATGCCCAGGTTCTGCCGCCGCCTCGGGTTCGGTACCGACTGCGGCCCGCGCGTGATCACGAGCCCCCATGTGATCAGCGGCCCGGCGTCGCCGGGCCAACACCACTGCACCGGGATCTGCCCCAAGTCGACGTCGGCGCCGTCGAGCACGACCTCCTGGCACGGGGCCGAGCGGACGTTGGCGGGCTTCATGTCCCACAGCGCCTTGGCCATCTGCAGCAGGCGGCCAGCGTCCTTCAGACCCTTCGGCGGCTCGGGCTCCTTCAGGCTCGCCAGGACGCGTCCGACGTCGCGCAGGTCGGCGAGGCTGTGCGCGCCCATGCCGCGCGCCACCCGTTCGGGGGTGCCGAAGAGGTTGCCGAGCACCGGCGTCGTGTAACCGTCGGGCCGCTCGAACAGCAGCGCCGGCCCGCCGGCGCGCAGTACGCGGTCGCACAAAGCCGTCATTTCGAGGCGCGTTGACACCACGTTGGCGACGCGACGCAGCTCACCAGCCGCCTCGAGCTGCCCGATGAAGTCGCGCAGGTCGCGGTACTTCATGCCTTTCGAGAATTAAATTATGTTTCTTTATGCTTGACCGGTTATTTTTGGCGTTCCTAGAATCCGCCCAACCCGAATCGATAAGGGTTTACCCGTCGCCGCCGCAAGTTGGGACGCCGACGACGGACGCTGCAGCGCAGGCCATGCGCGCCGCTGCAGGCTGCACCGAGGTGCAGCAAACCATTATCGCCACCGCATCGCGGCCGTCTGCCGACGACCGCCTCCGCAGCGGTGACTTGAAGAAAGGAGCGTGTGATGAGCGTTCGCGATATCGCACACAAGGCCCGCGAAGGCGCGTCGGTGTTCTTGCGCGACGTCGGCCACGGGCTGCTCGAAGTCGGCCACAACGGGCTGGCACTGCTGGGCTTCACGGTGCTGCTGGCCGCGGTGTTCGCCGTCGGGCACGACGACCTGCGCCACCGCGCCGAGGTCGCCGCGCTGGACTGGCTGCAGTCGCGGCAGGAAGCGCGCATCGACGCCGACGCCGACCTCACGGTCGCGCTGGCCGAGCCGACGGCGGTCGAACGCGCCACGGCGACCGACCCCGGCGCCCTCGACCGCCAGCAGGCGGCCGTCGCGCAGTGGATCTCGCGCCGCTACCGCGTCGCGCTCGAACCGGTGAGCCGTCTGGTGCAGGAGGCCTGGCACCTGGGCGAGCGCGCCGGGCTCGACCCGACGCTGATCCTCGCCGTGGTGGCCATCGAGTCGCGCTTCAACCCTTTCGCGCAAAGCCCGGTCGGTGCACAGGGTCTGATGCAGGTGATGACGCGCGTGCACACCGACAAGTACGAGCCCTTCGGCGGCGCACACGCCGCGTTCGACCCGGTGGCCAACCTGCGCGTGGGCGTGCAGGTGCTCAAGGAATACGTCGCGCGCAGCGGAAGCGTCGAGGACGGGCTGCGCTGGTACGTCGGCGCGGCCAACCTCGACAGCGACGGTGGCTACGTCGGCAAGGTGCTCGGCGAGCAGAGCAAGCTCGCGCAGGTCGCGCAGGGCAAGTCGCTGTCGCCGTTCACGCCGCTGCGCCCGCAGCCGCCGGCCACGCCGGTGGCCGCGCCAGAGGCGCCGGCCGATGACGGTGCGCCCGACGCCGCGCACCCGGCCACCGCGGCCCCGGCGCCCGCGCCGGCGTCGGACGGCCCGCAGGGCTGGCCCAAGCTCGCGATGAACTGAAAGCCGCCGGACGCGCGCAGCCACGCGGCGTCCGAGACGCGTCCGATACACTTTCGCCCTCTGCGCGACTGGCGATAGGCGCGCCCTCCCTGCGGCCCGCGGGCCGGGGTCGGCGCCCGAGGTGGACGACCACCGGGAAGCGCGGGCCGCCGTGCCACCGCCTGCGGTGCCGCGGCGGCGTGTGCCGTTCGCCTGGGCAGCCCTCGCCCCGCGCCGCCACGGCGGCTGTGCGCGGTGCGCGAAGGCCCTTCACTCCGACGCCTTGCGTGACTGTCCACGAGAAGGGAACTGCCATGTTCGACCGCACCCACCACACCCTCGCCGCCATCGATCCCGAGATCTGGGCCGCGATCGAGGCCGAGAACCGCCGCCAGGAAGAGCACATCGAGCTGATCGCCAGCGAGAACTACACCAGCCCCGCCGTGATGGCCGCGCAGGGCTCGCAGCTGACCAACAAGTACGCCGAGGGTTACCCCGGCAAGCGCTACTACGGCGGCTGCGAGAACGTCGACGTCGTCGAGACGCTGGCCATCGAGCGCTGCAAGCAGCTGTTCGGCGCGAACTTCGCCAACGTGCAGCCCAACTCGGGCAGCCAGGCCAACCAGGCCGTGTTCTTCGGCCTGCTGCAGCCCGGCGACACGATCATGGGCATGAGCCTGGCCGAGGGCGGGCACCTGACGCACGGCATGCCGCTGAACATGAGCGGCAAGTGGTTCAAGGTCGTGAGCTACGGGCTCGACGCCAACGAGGCGATCGACTACGACGCGATGGAGCGCCTGGCGCACGAGCACAAACCGAAGCTGATCATCGCCGGCGCGAGCGCCTACAGCCTGCGCATCGACTTCGAGCGCTTCGCGAGGGTCGCAAAGGCCGTCGGCGCCTACTTCATGGTCGACATGGCGCACTACGCGGGGCTGATCGCCGCTGGCGTCTACCCGAACCCGGTGCCGCACGCCGACGTCGTCACCAGCACGACGCACAAGAGCCTGCGCGGGCCGCGCGGCGGCATCATCGTGATGAACGACGAGGCCATCGCGAAGAAGGTCAACAGCGCGATCTTCCCCGGCATCCAGGGCGGGCCGCTGATGCACGTGATCGCCGGCAAGGCGGTCGCGTTCAAGGAAGCGCTGTCGCCCGAGTTCAAGGCCTACCAGCAGCAGGTCGTCGCCAATGCCAGGGTGATGGCCGACACGCTGATCGAGCGCGGGCTGCGCATCGTCAGCGGCCGCACCGAGAGCCACGTGATGCTCGTCGACCTGCGCGCGAAGGGCCTGACCGGCAAGGAGGCCGAGGCCATCCTCGGGGCCGCGCACATCACCTGCAACAAGAATGGCATCCCGAACGACCCGCAAAAGCCGATGGTCACGAGCGGCATCCGCCTGGGCACCCCGGCGATGACGACGCGCGGCTTCAAGGAGGAGCAGGCGCGCCTGACGGCGCACCTGATCGCCGACGTGCTCGACCGCCCGCACGACGAGGCCAACATCGCCGCGGTGCGCGCGAAGGTCGCGGCGCTGACGCGCGATTTCCCGGTGTACCGGTAATCCGACCCGGGGCCCCATGCGCTGCCCCTTCTGCGGCCACGAGGAGACACAGGTCGTCGAGACGCGCGACACCGACGAGGGTGGCGTCACGCGCCGGCGCCGGCGCTGCCTGAAGTGCGACAAGCGCTTCACGACCTACGAGCGGCCCGAGCTCGCGCTGCCCACCGTCGTCAAGAAAGACGGCTCGCGCGTCGACTTCGACCCGGCCAAGCTGCGCGCGTCGATGCAGCTTGCGCTGCGCAAGCGCCCGGTGAGCACCGAGCAGATCGACGCCGCGCTCGAGCGCATCCAGGACCGCCTGCTCGCCAGCGGCGCGCGCGAGGTGCCCTCCAGCCGCCTCGGCGAGCTCGTGATGCGCGAGCTCAAGCGCATCGACAAGGTGGCCTACGTGCGCTTCGCCAGCGTCTATCGCAGCTTCGAAGACGTCGACGAGTTCCGCCAGCTGATCCGCGACATCTGACGCGGTCCCGGCGCCCGCTGCCGCGCGCGCCCACCGGCAGGCCAACGGCACGGCGTGTCGGCTGGCGCTGCGCCGCGCTGCGGCGTGCCGTCCCCCCGTTCTGACGCCCTCCTCGTTCCCCCCGCGCCTCCCACCGGCGCGGGACGCGCCGGGCGCGGCCGGTTCCTACAGTGACGCCATCGTCCACGCGTCACCCGCCGCCCGCCATGCACACCGCGCCGCACCCCACCGCCCGCCGCCAGCGCGGCATCACGCTGGTCGAATCGACGACCGTGCTCGCCGTCGCGGCCGTCGTCGTCGGCATCGCGGTGCCGTCGTTCGACCAGATGCGCCAGCGCCAGCACCTCGAAGGCATCGCGCTGCAGTTCGAGACCGACGTGCACCACGCGCGCAGCGTCGCGGTCGCACGCCAGCAGACGGTGCGCATCAGCTTCGCCAGCGACGCCGCGGCGAGCTGCTACGTGCTGCACACCGGCGCGGCCAGCGCCTGCCACTGCGGCGCCGACGGCGCACCGGTGTGCGGCGCGGGCGCCGAGCCGCTGCGCACGGTGCGGCTCGACGCGGCGCGCGAGGCGCGGCTGACCGCCAACGTTGCGTCGATGGTCTTCGACCCGGTGCGCGGCACCGTGACGCCCACCGGCACCGTCACCGTGGCCACCGCCAACGGCCGCGCGCTGAAGCAGACCGTCAACATCATGGGCCGCGTGCGCTCGTGCTCGCCCGACGGCGCCGTGCCCGGCTACCGCGCCTGCTGAACGTCGCGACGCACTGCCAAGCGCCTGCCGACGAGCGGTCAGGAACGGAGGACGAACGGCGGCCGCGTCCCGGTGCCTCACCGCCGGCTTCCTGCTAAGGTGTGAACGATGTCACGGCAAGTATCCGGGTCGTTGGGAAGGCACCGGCGGGCTGGTTTCACGCTGGTCGAGCTGCTTATCGCCGTCGTCGTGGTCGGCATCCTGGCCGCGGTGGCGCTGCCGTCGTTCGTCGACTCGGTGCGCAAGAGCCGCCGCACCGACGCCTTCGCCGCGCTGTCCGCGGTGCAGCAGGCGCAGGAGCGCTGGCGCAGCAACCGCGCCGCGTACGCGTCGTCGCTCACCGCGGCGGCCACCGACGACCCGCCCGGCCTCGGCCTGCTGGGCACCAGCGCCAAGGGCTACTACACGCTGGCGATCTCCGACGCGACGGCCACCGGCTACACCGTCACCGCGACGGCCAACGAAGGCACGACGCAAGCCGGCGACGGCAGCTGCCAGCGCCTGCGCGTGCGCGTGGCCGGCGGCAACATCTTCTACGGCTCGGCGGGTGCCACGGGCGACTTCGACGAGTCGGCGGGCAACCGCTGCTGGGCGCGGTGATGAAGACGCCGCGCGGGTTCACGCTCGTCGAACTGATGGTCGTCCTGGCCGTGCTCGGCGTCATCGTGGTGCTGGCGGCGCCGTCGCTGCGCGACTTCATCCTCACCCAGCGCCTGAAGAGCATCAACGCCCAGCTGGTCACCGACCTGCAGTTCGCGCGCAGCGAGGCCATCGCGCGGCGAACCTGGGTGCGCGTGGCGTTCCGCTCGAACAGCAGCGTGACCTGCTACACGCTGTACACCACCGTCAACAACGTCAACAGCGTGCGCTGCAACTGCCTGCTCGGTGCCGGCGCCGCCTGCGGGACCAACGCCACCGAGATCAAGACCGTGCAGGTGCCGGCCCGGCTGTCGGTGCGCGTCACGCCTGCGCAGGCCGATACCGCGTTCGCGTTTGACCACATCACCAATTCGATCGCGCGCATCCCGCTGGACAACGTCTCGCAGCCGGTCAACCGCTTCATGGTCGATGCGTCGATCGATTCGAGCCGCGTGCTGCGCACCATCGTCAACCGCGCCGGACGCACCTCGGTGTGCAGCCCGCCGGGGTCGACGCTGTCGGAGCCGCCATGCACGTGATGCACACCCGTCGGCACCGCGCTGCGGCGCCCGGGCTGGCGCGGCAGCGTGGTCTCACGCTCGTCGAGCTGATGGTGGGCATTGCGGTGGGCCTGTTCATCGTTGCTGCCGCCGCGATGCTGGTGGCCACCCAGCTCAACGACAACCGCCGTCTGCTGCTGGAAACCCAACTGCAGCAGGACCTGCGCGCCGCGGCCGAGATCATCACGCGTGAACTGCGCCGTGCCGGTCACTGGACACTGTCGGAGCGCCTGGTGTGGACGGCTGCCGGCCCGAACGAGAACAACCCCTTCGCCGAGGTCAGCCCCACGGACGAGGAAGCGACGCAGGCGTCGTTTCGCTACATGCGGCGCCCCGGCGAGGAGGGCCCCTTCGGGTTCCGGCTCGCCACCGTCGGCAGCGGCAGCGCCGCGCGCGGCGTCGTGCAGACGCTGCTGGCCGGCGGCGGCTGGCAGGACTTGACCGACAGCCTCGTGCTCGACGTGACGACGTTTTCCGTGACTCCGCGCCACGGCCCGCCGCTGCCGATCGCGTGTGCGCGCCTGTGTGCCGACGGCAGCACCGACTGCTGGCCGACGCTGACGGTGCGCGAGTTCGTCGTCGACATCGTCGCGCGCTCGGTGCGCGACCCCCTCGTCGAGCGCCGCCTCACCACCGTCGTGCGGCCACGCAACGACCTCGTCGAGTTCCGCACCGGCGTCGCCCACCAGGCTTGCCCCGGCTGACCCCATGCGCCACGCCGCTTCCATCACCACTGCGCGCCCCAGCGCCGCCCGCCAGCGCGGCGCAGCGACGCTCGTCGTCGTGATGGCGCTGCTGTTCGTCGTCGCGCTGACGGCGGCCTACACCGCGCGCAACCTCGTCTTCGAGCAGCGCACGGCCGCCAACCAGTACCGCTCGACGCAGGCCATCGAGGCCGCCGAGGCCGGCATCGAGTGGGCCATCGGGCAGCTCAACAGCGGGCGCATCGACGAGTTCTGCCGCCCGCACGACGACGCCGGCGCCACCCCGCTGCCCACGAGCTTTCGCCAGCGCTACCTCGCGATCGACGCCGCCACCAGCGCGATCACGGTGCGCACGAGGTCCGACGGCGGCGTGCTCGCGGCCGGCTGCGTGTTCGACGCCGATGCCGACCCGCCGTCGTGGCGCTGCAGCTGCCCGCTCGACGGCCCGGTCGATCTGACACCACCCACCGGCGCCGACGCGGCCCCGGCGTTTCGCGTGCGCTTCGTCAACGTGCCGAGCCGCCCCGGCGTCGTGCGCGTCGAGGCCAACGGCTGCACGCGCCTGGACGATGCGTGCCTGGCCTTCCCGGCGCAGGCGGTCGGTGGCGAAAGCCGCGCGACCGTCTCGACCCTCGTCGCGTTGAAGAGCGCGCTCGTCACCCCCCCGGCAGCGGCCGTCACGGTGCGACGCACGATCGGCGGCGCGTCCGCGCTCGAGGCGTACAACGCCGACGCGGCGTCGGGTGGCCTCACGCTGCACGTCGGCGTCGGCATCGACGAGGCCCCCGCGGCGATCGCCGGGCCGGCGGGCATGCCACCCGAGCGCACCCAGCTTCTCGGCGACGCCGCGATGGCGGCGCTGACGCCCGAGCGCATGTTCGTCTCGGTGTTCGGCATGTTCCGCTCGACGTACCGCGAGCAGCCTGCCGCGTTGCGTCTGGACTGCGCCAGCGGCTGCGGCCGCGCAATGCTGGCCGATGCCGTGCGGCTGAATCCCGGGCGCCTGCTGTGGATCGACGGCACCGCCGACCTCGACACCAGCGGCGCGATCGGCGCGGCCGATGAGCCCGCGCTGCTGGTCTTCAACGGCGACGTCGTCGTGCGCGCCGGCAGCGACGTGCGGCTGCACGGTCTGGCGCACTTCGTCAACGCCGGTGGCGGCTCGGCCTGGGACGGCGACGGGCGCCTCGTCGTCGTCGGCGGCCTCGTCGCCGAAGGCGACTGGACCCTCACCGGCGCCGGTCGCACGGTGGTCGCCTACGACGGCGCCGCGCTCGCGCGGCTGCGCACGACGCACGGCTCGTTCGTGCGCGTGCCCGGCAGCTGGAAGGACTTCTGACGATGGCACGGCAGCGCCAGCTCGGCATCTCGCTCGTCGAAGCGCTCGTCGCGCTGGCGGTGATGGCCTTCGGCCTGGTGGCCTACGTCGGCGTGCAAAGCGCGCTGCGCGCCAACGGCGACATCGCGCGCCAGCGCGCCGAAGCCACGCGCATCGCCCAGGAAGCCATCGAGTCGTGGCGCGCGTTCACCGCGATGCACGCCGACCCCGACCACCCCGAGTTCGTCACGTACGACGCCGTCGCGACGCAGCCGAGCGAGACCGTCGAAGGGCTCAACGCCACCTACACCGTCGCGCGCTTCGTGCTCGACGACGCGCCGCTCAACGCCAAGACCCTGGTCGTCGACGTCGACTGGCGCGACCGCAACGACGAGCCGCAGCGCGTGCGGCTGGCCACTGCGATCGCCGCGGTGCCGCCCGAGCTGGCCGGCACGCTGAGCGTGCGCGGCGCCGGCAACCCCGGGCGGCTGCCCGCTGGCCGCCACCCGGCCATCCCGCTCGATGCGGTGCCGATCGAAGGCGGCCGCAGCCGCCTGCAGTTCGAACAGCCCGACGGCGGCACGGTGGCCCTCGTCTTCAACGACCTGACCGGCGCGATCACGACGGTGTGCAGCCCCGCGAGCGTCTGCACCGCCGTCGACGCGCTGCTGCTCGCAGGCCACGTGCGCTATGCGACGACGTCCACCGCCCCCACGGCGGCGGATGCCGAAGTGCCGCCGAGCCCCGTCGACCCGCTGGTCGGCGTCACGCTGCAGCGCACCGCACCGTCGGCGCGCACCGTGACCTGCTTCGTGCAGCGCCGCACGACCGACCTGCGCTACCTGTGCGCGGTGCCGGTGGCCACCGAAGGCGATGGCGCGCTGCGCTGGTCGGGCCGGTCGCAGCTGACGGGCCTGCCGCTGGCCGCGAACCGCGACGACGCCAGCGCAGCGCGCTACCGCGTGTGCCGCTACACCACGCAGCGCTCGCACGAGACGCTGCCCAACGACCAGCACCCGCTGGACTACAGCAACGTCACGGCGCCGCTGGCCAACCAGAACTTCCTCGTGATCCGCGCCGGCGACGGCACGCTCGCCTTCGACTGCCCCGACGACGACCCGGCCACCGAGTTCGTCAACGGCCGCACCTGGCACCACCAGCCGCCGAACTGAGCCTCGCCGGCGGGTGCAGCCCCGCCCGTAGACTGCGCGCATGCTCAGCGACGTCGACCGCCAGCACCTGCAGCGCGCGCTCGCGCTCGCGCACCAAAGCATCGGCCTGAGCGACCCCAACCCGCGCGTGGGTTGCGTGATCGTCGGCAACGGTTGGCAGGCCGAAGGCTTCACGCAGGCGGCCGGCCAGGCGCACGCCGAGGTGATGGCGCTGCGCGCCGCGCGCGCGGCCGGGCGCGACCTGCGCGGCAGCACCGTCTACGTGACGCTCGAGCCCTGCGCTCACTTCGGGCGCACGCCGCCGTGCTGCGACGCGCTGGTCGAGGCGGGCGTCGGCCGCGTCGTCGTGGCCGTCGGCGACCCGAACCCCAAGGTCGCCGGCCAGGGCATCGCCCGGCTGCGCGCCGCGGGCATCGCGGTGGAGATGGCCGACGACGACCTCGCCAGCGCGTCGCGCGAGCTGAACATCGGGTTCTTCTCGCGCATGGAGCGCGGGCGGCCGTGGGTACGCGTCAAGATCGCCGCCTCGCTCGACGGGCGCACCGCGCTGCCCGACGGGCGCAGCCAGTGGATCACCGGCGAGACGGCGCGCACCGACGGCCACGCGTGGCGCAAGCGCGCCGGCGCCGTGCTCACTGGCATCGGCACCGTGCTCGCCGACGACCCGCGGCTCGACGTGCGGCGGGCACCCACCCACCTACAGCCGCTGCGCGTCGTGCTGGATTCGGCGCTGCGCACGCCGCCGGCTGCACGGCTGATCGCACCGCCCGGGCGCGCGCTGATCGTCGCCGGCACCGCGGCGGCGCCACGCGCGCCGCAGCTGCGCGATGCCGGCGCCGAGGTGTTGCTGCTGCCGCCCGGGGCCGACGGCCGCGTCGACCTGGTCACTGCGCTCGCACTGCTGGACCAGCGCGAGGTCAACGAAATCCACGTCGAAGCCGGCCCCACGCTGCACGGCGCACTGCTCGAAGCGGGTCTGGCCGACGAACTGCTCGTCTACCTCGCGCCGCGCCTGCTCGGCCCCGGCCGCGAGATGGCCACGCTGCCAGCAGCCGCATCGCCCGCAGGCCGCATCGCGCTGCGGCTGCACGAAGCCAGCGCCTGCGGCGACGACCTGCGGCTGAGGTACCGGCTGCGGGCATCGGGCTGAGCGCCGCGAAGCGGCCGGCGCCCGAGGGTCGGGAAATTTGACATCTTCACGATGTCAAGGCGGCAAGTCCTTGATTTCTAGGGATGTCTGCGCGGGCGTGCAACTTGCTTGCCTCTGGGCCCGCGACGAAAACGAATCACTGGCACCCCATGAAGAACACGATCCGAGGACTGATGCACGTGCTGGGCTGCGCGGCTCTGACACTGGTGACGATGGGCGCCGTGCATGCGACGCCGACGGTCTACAGCGGGACGGTTGCCGACGGCGACAAGCCGCTGACGGACTTCGGCGATGCCGGGCAAGCCCGTAAGGATTTCCTTGGGAAGCTGGCGAATGGATCGGTACGTACGGAAGGGTTTGAGCAACTCTCACTCGGCCAGTACGCAGACGACAAGGAAGTTGCCCTGTTTAAGGTTAAGGATAAGGACGCGGACGCGGCTTCACTGAAAGGCGCCGGCGAAGTCAAGAGCGATCCCTACGGCCCCTCCAATAACGGATCGCAGGGCGAATACTTTGGCCGCTTCAACACCACCGAGGGCGGCGGGCAGTGGTGGGAAACCTCGACCCCGTTCTCGATCACATTCACGAGCCCCGTCTCCGCGTTCGGCTTCTACCTGACCGACCTCGGCGACTTCGACGGCACCCTGTGGTTGCTGCTGTACGCCAGCGCAAATGACGACACTCCCTCCGCCCAACTCGCGATCGACGCGCCGCAAGACGCCGCGAACGGCTCGCTGACGTTCTTCGGATTCATCGATGACAAGGGCCAGTACGCCCGCATCGGGTTCGACATCGCTCAACCCACCTGTAACCTAGGCAATGCGTGCCCCGAGGATTTCATCGGTTTCGACGACCTGACTTTCGGTGCGCTGCGTCAGGACGAACCGCCGATCAACGGCGCCCCCGAGCCCGCATCGCTGGCGCTGCTGGCGCTGGCGCTGCTGGCGCTGGCGTGGAGTTCGCGCTTCCGTCGCTCGCGCTGAGCCTGCGCCGCCGTCCTGCGACAATGCCGGCATGTTCACCGGCATCGTCACCGCCGTCGGCCGCATCGTCGATTCTGCCCCGCTGGGCACCGAGCGCGAACACGGCCGCCGGCTCACGGTCGAGACGCCGGCCGGCTACCTCGCCGACGTCGCCGTGGGCGACAGCATCGCGCTCAACGGCGCGTGCATGACGGCCACGTCGCTCGACACGACGGCGTCGCGCTTCACCGTCGACGTCTCGGCCGAGAGCCTGGCGCGCACCGCCGGTCTCGGGCAGACCGGCCCGGTCAACCTCGAGAAGGCGCTGCGCGCGAACGACCGGCTGGGCGGCCACCTGGTCAGCGGCCACGTCGACGGCATCGGCACCGTCACGCACTTCGCCCCCGTGGGCGAGTCGTGGGAACTGCGCGTGCTGGCGCCGAAGGAGCTGGCGCGCTTCGTCGCGTACAAGGGCTCGATCACCGTCAACGGCGTGAGCCTGACCGTCAACCGCGTCGACGACCGGCCCGACGGCTGCGAGTTCAGCATCAACCTGATCCCGCACACGGTCGCCCACACGACGCTCGGCACGCTGGCCGCCGGTGCGCGCGTGAACCTGGAAGTCGACCTGATCGCGCGCTACGTCGAGCGCATGCTGCGCCCGGCGTGACGACACCCCCGATTCGCGGGGCAGGCGCGGGCAGTTTGGCACGCCGGCCGGCGCCGCCGGGATCTTCCGGGCTGCGACGCGGGTCTCGACGGCTACGATGACGGCCGTGAAGTCAAGATTTCCGACACCGGCACTGCGAGCGCTCGCGTTGGCCGCGCTCGTGGCCGGCGCCCCCCTCGCCCACGCCGCCGTCGACACGCGCGCGTCGCGCTACTACGAGGACGCGCTCGCGCGCTACGAGAAGAAGGACCTCGCCGGCGCGATCATCCAGCTGAAGAACGCGCTGCAGATCGACAAGAACTTGCTGCCGGTGCAGGTGCTGCTCGGGCGCGCCTTGCTTGACAGCGGTGACGTGGTCCAGGCCGAGGTGGCCTTCAGCGAGGCATTGCGGCTTGGCGTCAACCGCGCCGAAGTCGTCGTGCCGCTGGCGCAGGCGCTCGTCGGCCAGGGCAAGCCCGATGCGGTGCTCAACGACCACCGATTCGCGCTCGACGGGCTGCCGCGAACCACGCAGTACCGGCTGCTGCTGCTGCGCGCCGGGGCGGCGGCCGAGATGGCCGACATGCGCACGGCGCTGAAGGCGGTCGACGACGCGCGCGCCATCGACGCCACCGACGCCGGAAGCTGGATCGCCGAAGTGCCGATCCGCATCCGCTCGCGCCAGCTGCGGGAGGCGCTGGCTGCCGCCGACCGCGCCGTGGCGCTGGCGCCGCGGCTCGCCGATGCGCACTACGCGCGCGGCGAGGCGCTGCACGTGGTGCCCGACCTGCGCGCCGCACTGGCCAGCTACGACAAGGCGATCGAGCTCGACCCCGGCTACGTCGCCGCGCGCGTCGCGCGAGCCGGCATCTACGTCGACCAGAATCGCCTCGACGCCGCGCAGCGTGACATTGCCGAAGTCGACAAGTCCGGCGGCGCGGACCCGCGCGTGTTGTTTCTCAAGGCGGTCGTCGCTGAGCGCCAAGGCCGGGCGGCCGACGCGCGCGCCGCACTCAACGAGGTGACCGCGTTGGTCGACCGCGTGCCGTCGCAGTTCCTGCGCTACCGGCCGCAGACGCAGATGCTCGGCGGCCTGGCGCACTACGGTCTGGGCCAGCGCGAGAAGGCACGCCCCTATCTGGAAGGCGTGCTGCGTTCGCACCCCGGCAGCCCGGTCGCCAAGGTGCTGGCCAGCCTCTACATCGCCGATCGCAACCCCGACGGCGCGATCGACGTGCTGGGCAAGTACACGCGCGCCAACCCGGGCGACGCGCAGGCCTTGGTGCTGCTGGCCAGCGCGCACATGGCGCAGGGTCGCCACGGCCGCGCGACCCAGATCCTGCAGGACGCGCTGAAGCAGGCGGACCAGCCGCAGCTGCGCACCGCGCTCGGCCTGAGCCTGGTCGGCGGTGCGCGCTTCGGCGACGCGATCAAGGAGTTCGAGGCCGCCTTCGCGAAGGACCCGAAGTCGCTGCCCGCCGGATACGCGCTGGCCTCGATGTACGTGTACGCCGGCCAGGGCCGGCCGGCCGTGCGCGTGGCCGAAGCGGTGAACAAGGCACACCCCGGCAATGCCGGGGTGCTGGCGCTGCTCGGTTCGGCACGGCGGCTCGCCGGCGACTCGGCCGGTGCGCGCAGCGCGCTGCAAGCGGCGGTCGAAACCGACGCGTCGCTCGTTGCCGCCCACCTCGGGCTGGCACGGCTGGAGATCGACGCCGGTGCGCTGCCGCGCGCGCGCGAACACCTCGACCGGGCACTGAAGCTCGATGCCAACAACACCCAGGCGCTGATGACACTGGCCGAGGTGGCCGAGCGCGCCGGCCAGTTGGCCGACGCACAGCGCTGGCTGACCCGTGCCGACGAAGTGGCCGGACCGAGCAGCGCCGCGCCGGCGCTGGCCCTGGTCGACTTTCACCTGCGGCATCGGCAACTCGACGCGGCGCGCGAGGCCGTGGCCAGCGCGATCGGCAAGGCGCCCGAGGCGGCGCCGACCTCACTGGCCGCCGCCCGGGTCGCGCTGGCGCGCGGCGAGGCCGCGGCCGCGCGCAGCCACCTGCAGCGCGCTGCGACGTCGGCGGGCTACAACGTGCCGCTGCTCAGGCAGATTGCGGCGCTGCAGCTGCAGGCCGGTGCACCGCAGGCGGCGGCGCACAGCCTGGACAAGGCGCTCGACGAGCGGCCCGATGACATCCCGTTGTTGGTACTGCGCACCGCAGCCGACATTCAGCTCGGCAACCTGGCGGCGGCCGAACAGCGCGCCCGTCGCGTCCTGGCGAGCCAGCCGCGCTCGGGGCTGGGGCACGCGCTGCTCGGCGACGTCGCTGCCGCTCGAGGCCAGCGCGATGCGGCACTCGCGGCCTACCGACAGTCGCACGAACTCGAGCGCAGCTCGGCCAGCCTGATGCGCGTCTTCGCTGCGATGGCACCGCGCGACACCGCCGGTGCCATGCGGCTTGCCGAGCAGTGGCTGGCCAGTCATCCGGGCGACGCCGTGGTCTGGCGCGCGCTGGCCGACACGCAGATCAACGCCGGCCAGCTCGCCGCCGCCCGACGCAGCTACGAGGCGCTGCTGAAGCTCAGGCCCGATGACGCCGACGCGATCAACAACCTCGCCAACATCCTCGTGCAGCAAAACGACCCCGGCGCGCTGCCGATGGCCGAGCGCGCGCTGGCGGTGGCGCCCGCAGCCCCGCACATCGTCGGCACCGTCGGCTGGGCCGCGTTCAAGGCGGGACAGACCGACCGCGCGCTGCAGCTGCTGCGCGACGCGCGGCTGCGCGATCCGTCCAACGGCGACACGCGCTTCTTCCTCGGCAGCGTGCTCGCGAGCCTCGGGCGCGACGCCGAGGCGCGGGAGGAACTCAATGCGGCGCTGGCCGCCGGCACCGGCAGCCAGCACCGGGCGAAAGCCCAGCAGCTGCTGGCAAGGCTGAAGTAGCGGTGAGCCCCCGCCGCGACCCGGTGCCAGCACGTCCAGCGGCCGCTTTCGAGTCGGCGGCCGGCTGGCCACGGGGGCTTCTCGTCGCGGGGCTGGCCGCGATGCCACGCGAAGCCCCGGATCACGGGGGTGTCTGGATCTGTCGGCCCGGCTTACACTCCGTCACGCCTGATCGGGATTCGAACTGCAAGTTGATGTCAGGCAAACACTTTTCATCGTGGCCCGCTGATTGCTTGAAGCTGCAAAAGCCCGCTCTTGCGGCGAGCACCGCGATCCAGAAGGATTCCATCATGCCGAGCTTGCGCCTTGTCTTCGCCGCCCTCGTGATCGGCTCTGCGTTCGCCGCCCCGGCGATGGCTCAGACCAAGACCTGGAGCTTCGGTGATGCCACGTCGCCCGGCTCATGCTCGATCAACAACGGTTCGTACGGCAACCTGGCCAGCTGCACTCAGCAACCGGCCGGGACGGTCACCGACTTGACCGTGCGTGCCTACAGCTCGACGGGCACTGGGACCGTCTATGAGACAGCAGCGCTGAACCTAAATCCGGCAGTTACCCCGTCGCTGGCAGGCCAGCCGCGGGTCGTGGTGGGCCGACGATCGGGGCTATGCGGTCGCTGACGTAGCGCAGCAGGCAGCCCCAGCGGTCGAGGTCCTTGAACTGCTCCGCAGCTGACCGAACGTGCTGCAAGGCCGCGCCGATGTTGGCGATCAGCCGCTTGAGCAT
>NZ_QOAZ01000020.1 GCF_003574675.1 Azohydromonas sediminis | reverse complement strand
GCCGTCGCCGACCTCGACCGCATGACGCAGCAAAACGCCGCCCTCGTCGAGCAAAGCGCCGCCGCCGCCGAAAGCCTCAAGGAGCAGGCCAAGCGGCTGGCCCACGTCGTCGCCACGTTCCGCCTCAGCGGCGGTGGCGGACTCGCGGCGGCCTGACGCCGGTCCACGCCAGCGGCGGCGAGCCTGTGCGCACGCCGTCGCCTTTTAGGGTTCGCACCGCGCCGCCGCAGCGACGACGCGGCCACGGCATGGCCTACGTCGCACCGGTGCGGCTCAGCGTTCGGCCGCGCGGCGCAGCGTCTCGACGACGGGGCGGCGCAGCACTTCGCGCAGGCCCCACCAGCCGGCCGCCAGCGTGAGCAGCGCTCCGGCCGCGCCACCGGCGGCGGGCACCCAGGCCTTGACGCTCCAGTCGAACTGGAACGCGTAGCGGGCCAGCGCCCAGCCCACCGCCACCGCCGCCACCGACGCGAGCACACCGGCCAGCGCCCCGATGCCCATCAGCTCGGCGCGCTGCACGCGCGCCAGCAGCACCTTGCCGGCGCCCATCGCGCGCATCACGGCGAATTCGCGCGCCCTCGCCTCGCGCGTGGCCGTGACCGCGGCGAACAGCACGACCAGCCCGGCGGCGAGCGTAAAGCCGAAGAGGAACTCGACGGCGCGGATCACCTGGTCGAGCACGCGCTGCACCTGCGCGATCGACGCCGACAGGTCGACGATCGTGATGTTCGGAAACTGCCGGTTCAGCGCGCTGTCGAAACCGGCGCGCTCGGGCGCGCGGAACGCCGAGATGTAGGTCGCCGGCAGCCCCGGCATCTCGGCCAGCGGGAAGATGACGAAGAAGTTCACGCGCATCGACGCCCAGTCGACCTTGCGCAGGCTGGTCACGCGACCCTCGTGGCGGATGCCGGCGATGTCGAACGCCATCGTGTCGCCCAGCGCGAGCCCGAGCGTCTTCGCGAGCCCCTCCTCGATGCTGATGCCGTCGGCCTCGCCGGCCGTCCAGCGCCCGCCGGCGAGCCGGTTGTGCGCCGGCATCGCGGCCGTGTGGCTGAGGTTGAACTCGCGTTCGACGAGGCGCTGCGCGCGCTCGTCGGCGTAGTCATCGGGATCGACGGGCCGACCGTTTATCGCCACCAGGCGGCCGCGGATCATCGGGTACCAGTCGTAGCGCGCCACACCCGCCTCGGCCAGCGCGGCGCGGAACGGCTCGCCCTGCTCGGGCTGGATGTTGATCACGAAGCGGTTCGGCGCGTCGGGCGGCGTCGCCTGGCGCCAACTCGCGATCAGGTCGGTGCGCAGCAGCACGAGTAGCACCAGCGCGAGCAGCCCGACGGCGAGTGCCGACACCTGCAGCACCGCAAAGGCCGGCCGCGCGGCGATCTGCCGCGTCGCGAGCACGAGCCAGCGCGGCGCGCGCGCCTCGGGCACCGCGTGCCGCAGTGCGACCACCGCGAGCCACGCGAGCAGCGCGAACACCGCCACCGCGGCGGCGAAGCCGCCGACCGCGATCAGGCCGAGCTTGACGTCGGACGACACCGCCAGCAGCAGCGCCGCGAAGCCGAGCGTGCCGGCGGCCAGCACCAGCGCCGACGCGGGCTTGAGCGCGCCGACGTCGCGGCGGATCACGCGCAGCGGCGGCACGCGCGCGAGCTGCAGCACCGGCGGCAGCCCGAATGCGACGAGCAGCGTCAACCCGACGCCGACACCGAACAGCGCCGGCCACGCGGTGGGCGCCGGCAGCGCGGCGTCGACGAGGCCGGCCAGCAGCGCGACGAACACGTGGTGCACCGCGAGCCCGAGCGCGACGCCGGCCGCACTGGCGGCGAGGCCGACGACGCCGAACTCGAGCCCGTAGGCCAGCGCGATCGAGCGCTGCGACTGTCCAAGCACGCGCAGCATCGCGCAGTCGTCGAGGTGGCGGTTGGCGAAGTCGCGCGACGCGATCGCCACCGCCACCGCCGCCAGCAGCGCGGCGAGCAGCGCGACGAGGTTGAGGAACTTCTCGGCGCGCTCGAGCGTGAGCTGCATCTCGGGCCGCCCCGACTCGAGCGACTCGATGCGCACCGCGCGCAGCCGCTGCGACTCGACCTGCTGCTGCGCCCACGCGACGAAGCGGCGCACGTCGGCCGCGGCGCTGCGGCCGCCGGCGGCGACCGCGAAGCGGTACGTCACGCGGCTGGCGGGCTGGATCAGCGCGGTGGCGGCGAGGTCGGCCTGGTGCAGCAGCACGCGCGGCGCGAAGCTCAGGAAGCCGGCGCCGCGGTCGGGCTCGATCGCAACGATGCGGTCGACGACGAGCGCGGCGTCGCCGAGCAGCAGCGTGTCGCCCACCGAGATCTGCAGCGCGTCGAGCAGCGCCGCGTCGACCCAAACGCGCCCGCGCGGCGGCGGGCCGTCGGCGGCGACCGGCGGCGCGTCGGGCGCGGTGCGCACCTGCACCGTGCCACGCAGCGGGTAGGCGTCGCTGACGGCCTTGACGGCCACCAGCCGCGTCGCGCCGCCGTGCGCGTCGTCGGCGCGCGCCATGCTCGGGAAGCTCGTCGTCGTCGCGGTGCGCAGCCCGAGCGAGGCGGCCTGCTCGGCGAACACCGGCGGCAGCGGCTTGTCGCTGGCGATCACCGCATCGCCGCCGAGCAGCTGGCGCGCGTCGCGCGCGAGCCCCTGGCTCAGCCGGTCGGCGAAGAAGCCCACCGCGGTCAGCGCCGCCACCGCGAGCAGCACCGCGACGACGAGCAGGCGCAGCTCGCCGGCGCGGAAGTCGCGCAGCGTCTGCCGCCACGCGAGCGCGAACACCGACGCGGCGGACGACGATGGGGACGAAGCAGCCATGCGTGCACTGTACGGGCACCGCGCCGGCGGCGCGCGGCGCGGGGATTGCGCCGGCCCGGCGCGCCCCGCGGCGACAATGCGCGCATGTCGCCGCAACCATTTTCGCGATGCCGCTGACCGACGCGCCAGGCTGGCCGCTGTCGGCCGCGCACACGGTGCTCGAGGCCACCGCGACGCTGGCCTTCGCGCTGTCGGGCGTCATCGAGGGCGCGCGCAAGCGCCTCGACGCCGTCGGCGTGGCCGTCGTCGCGATGCTCGCGGCGTTCGGCGGGGGCACACTGCGCGACGTGCTGCTCGACCGCCGGCCGTTTTTCTGGGTCCAGCACGGGGCGTACCTGTGGGCCGTGCTGGGCCTGGCGGTGGTGGCGATGCTGTTCATGCGCGCGCGCCACCTGCACCCCACCGAGCGCGCGATGCAGTGGCCCGACGCGCTCGGGCTCGGGCTGTTCGCCGCCGGCGGCACGCAGGTCGCGCTGGCGGCGCAGTCGCCGGCGCTCGTCGCGGTGCTGATGGGCGTGATGACGGCGGTGTTCGGCGGCGTGCTGCGCGACGTCGTGTGCAACCAGGTCCCGGCCGCGTTCAGCGACCACCGCCCGTACGCGGTGTGCGCCTTCGCCGGCGGCTGGGTCGTCGTCGCGATGCATACCGCCGGCGTCGGCGGGGCGCCGGCGCTGCTGGCCGGCGCCGTCGTCGCGACGGGGCTGCGCGTGCTCGCGCTGTGGTTCGACTGGCGGCTGCCGGCCTGGCGCACCGACGACTGACGCCCTCGACCCGACGAGCGATGTTCCAGCCCTCGCAGCACGACGTGCGCCGCTTCTTCTGCGACGTGCACCGCAAGCAGCGCGCCGGCGAGCCGCTGACGCCGATCGAGGCGCTGGCCGCGTCGTGGATCGCCGAACACCCCGAGTACGACGCCGACCTGGCCGATGTCGACGCCGCGCTGGCCGCCGTCTACAGCGTCGAGGACGGGCGCACCAACCCGTTCCTGCACCTGAGCATGCACCTGTCGATCAGCGAGCAGGTCTCGATCGACCAGCCCACCGGCATCCGCCAGGCGTTTGGGCTGCTCGCCGCACGGCTGGGCTCGGCGCACGAGGCGCACCACCAGATCATGGAGTGCCTCGGCGAGATGATCTGGGCGTCGCAGCGCAGCGGGCTGCCGCCCGACGGCCACGCCTACCTCGACTGCGTGCGCCGGCGCGCGACGCGCTGACGGTGCTGTCACACCGCGCCGGCGCGCGGCGGGTAGAGTCGGTGCCGTTGGCTGCCCCGTGAACCATGCCTGCGAACACCAAGATCGCCTACTTCTCGATGGAGATCGCGCTCGCCGACGCGCTGCCGACCTACAGCGGCGGCCTCGGCGTGCTGGCCGGCGACACGATCCGCTCGGCCGCCGACGGCGGGGTGCCGATGGTCGCGGTGTCGCTCGTGCACCGCAAGGGCTACTTCCGCCAGCGCCTCGATGCCGAGGGGCACCAGACCGAGGAACCGTGGACCTGGAGCCCCGAGGCCACGCTGGCCGAAACGCCGGTGCGCGTGACGGTCAACATCGCGCACCGCGACGTCGTGATCCGCGCTTGGCGCCACGACGTGAGCGGCGTCGGCGGCCACGTCGTGCCGGTCTTCCTGCTCGACACCGACCTGCCCGACAACGCCGACGACGACCGCCACATCACCGACCACCTCTACGGCGGCGACGAGCGCTACCGGCTGCGCCAGGAGATGGTGCTGGGCATCGGCGGCGTGCGGTTGCTGCGCGCGCTCGGCTACACGGCGCTGCGCCGCTTCCACATGAACGAGGGCCACGCCGCGCTGCTGGTCGTCGAGCTCGGTTACGAGGAGATGAAGCGCCGTGGCCTGACCCAGGTCACGCGCGAGGTCGCGCAGGCCGTCAAGCCGCTGTGCGTGTTCACGACGCACACGCCGGTGCCGGCCGGTCACGACCAGTTCCCGCTGCGGCTGGTGGCCGAGCAGATCACCTGCTACGGCGACGCGTTCAACGCGTGCGTGGGCGAGTTCTGCTTCGACGGCCGGCTGAACATGACCTACCTCGCGCTCGACAACAGCCACTACGTCAACGGCGTGGCCAAGAAGCACGGCGAGGTCTCGCAGCAGATGTTCGCGCAGTACAAGGTCGACTCGATCACCAACGGCGTGCACGCGGGCTTCTGGGCCTCGGCGCCGCTGCGCTCGCTGTTCGACCGCCACATCACCGCCTGGCGGCAGGACAACGCGAGCCTGCGCTACGCGCTGGGCATCCCGCGCCAGGAACTGTGGGCGGCGCACCAGGCGGCCAAGGAGGAGCTGATCCACCTCGTCAACGCGCGCGCGGGCGCGGCGCTGTTCGCCAACGTGTTCACGATCGGCTTCGCGCGGCGCGCGACACCGTACAAGCGCCCCGACCTGCTGTTCCACGACCTCGCGCGGCTGGTCGCGCTGCACCGCGCCGCCGGGCCGATCCAGATCGTCTACGCGGGCAAGGCGCACCCGCGCGACGGCGGCGGCAAGGAGCTGATCCGCAAGGTGTTCGAGCACATCGCCGCGCTGCGCGGCAAGCTCGACGTCGTCTACCTCGAGGACTACGACATGGCGCTGGCGCGCCGCATGGTCGCCGGCGTCGACCTGTGGCTGAACACGCCGCTGCCGCCGCTGGAGGCCTCGGGCACCAGCGGCATGAAGGCCGCCGTCAACGGCGTGCCGCAGCTGTCGGTGCTCGACGGCTGGTGGATCGAGGGCTGCATCGAGGGCGTCACCGGCTGGGCGATTGCCAACGGCCACGCGAGCGCCGCCGGCGAGGACCGCGCCGCCGACGCGCAGGCGCTGTACAACAAGCTCGAGGGCACGATCCTGCCGCTGTACTACGGCGAGCGCGAGCGCTACGTCGACGTGATGAAGCACGCGATCGCGCTCAACGCGTCGTTCTTCAACACCGAGCGCATGGTCGACCAGTACGTGCGCAAGGCGTACTTCGTCTGAACGGCGCGCCCGGCGCCGCCGCAGCGGTTCAGGCCGCCGGCGCGTAGCCCTCGTCGGCGAGCGCGGCGACGAAGGCTTCGCGCGGCTGCGCCGACTCGATGCGCACCCGGTGCGTCGGCAGGTCGACCGTGACCTGCGCGCCGGCGTCGACGCGGTGCACCGTCTCGGTAACGGTCTTCACGCAGTGGCCACAGGTCATCGTCGGCAGGGTCAGTTCGATCGTCACGGTCGGCACCTCGGGCAATCCATCCGGGCGCGATCTTGTCACAGCGACGGCGCTGCGGGATGGGCTCAGGCAGCCTGCGCCGCCGCCTCGCCGGCCCACATCGCGTCGAGGAACGGGAAGTTCCACTTCTCCGGCGACTCGCGACCGACGATGCGCTCGCGCGCCGAGCGCGCGAGGTCGATGCGCTCGGGCGCGATCGGCATCTGCTGCGACAGCGAGTAGAACGCCTTGACCACGGGCGCCGTCGGCTGCTGCGCGTTCGGCTCGACGACGACGGCCAGCCGGTTCGACTTCAGCCGCACGAGGCTGCCCACCGGGTAGATGCCCAGGCTCTTGACGAAGGCGTGGAACACCGTCGTGTCGAAGTGGCCGTGCCAGCCCGCCATGCGTGCGAGCGACTCGGCCGGATCCCAGCCGCGCTTGTACGGCCGGTTCGACGTGATCGCGTCGTAGACGTCGCACACGGCGCCCATGCGCGCAAAGAGCGAAATCTCGTCGCCCTTCAGGCCGTGCGGATAGCCGCTGCCGTCGATCTTCTCGTGGTGGTGCAGACACACCTCGAGCGTCGTCGCGTCGGTCACGCCGCCTTCGCGCAGCAGCGCCCAGCCCTGCTGGGGGTGTGTCTTCATCACCGCGTACTCGGCGTCGGTCAGCCGCCCGGGCTTGTTCAGGATCTCCAGCGGCATGCGCGCCTTGCCCATGTCGTGCATCAGGCCCGCCAGACCGGCCGCGCGGCAGCGCGCCTCGTCGAAGCCGAGCTCGCGCCCGAGCGCGACCATCAGCGCGCACACGGCGACCGAGTGCATGTACGTGTAATCGTCGGCCGTCTTCAGGCGCGCGACGCTGACCAGCGCCGCCGGGTTGCGGAACACCGACGCCGCGACGTCGTTGACGACGGCCACGCACGCGTCGGTGTCGAGCGCGCGGCCAAGGCGCAGTTCGCCAAACAGCGACTTGACCGCGGTCAACGACTGCCGGCACACGGCGGCGGCGTGCTGCAGTTCCTCGTCGATGGGCACCGCGGTCGGCGGCCGCGCAGCCAGCGGCCGCGGCGCGTCGCCCGGGGGCGGCTGAGTTGGCGCGGCAGCCGGTGTGGCCACGTCGAGCCCGCGCGAGACGTCGATCCACACGGCCCGCACGGCACTGGCGCGCACCTTGGCCACGTCGGCCTCGTCGCGCAGCAGGAAGCGCGTGCGCCAGAACGGGTGATCGAGCCAGCCGGCGTCGAAGTCGTGCAGGAACATGCCCACACGCAGTTGGTCGACGGAGATCTTCTTCAGCATCGCGGCCGCGCGCGGGCGCCCGCCCACGTCAGAGCGCGACTGTGGCAGAACGCCGCCGCCTGCGCACGGCAAAAAGGCATGAAAAAGCCGCTCGGGCGAGCGGCTCGTGGCGGGCAGGCGCGGCCGGCTCAGCGGAAGCGTGGCTGCGGCACGGTGCGCAGGTCGCCGGGCAGCGTTCCCAGGTAGTCGGCCATCGCCTTCAGCTCGGCGTTGCTGAACTGCTGCACGACGCCGCCCATGATCGGGTTGGCGCGGCCGATGTTGGGATTGCCCTGCGTGCGGTACGAGCGCAGCGCGACGAACAGGTAGTCGGCGTGCTGGCCGGCGATCTTCGGGTAGGTGCCGTCGATCGGCTTGTTGAAGTTGGCGCCGTGGCACGACGCGCAGGCGCCCTTGGTCAGCAGTTCGGCGACGCGCGCCGGCGCCGGCGCCGCGGTGTCGGGCACCTCGGGGTTGCCGCCCTGGGCCGCGTAGTGCGCCGAGATGTCGGCGATGTCCTGGTCGCTCAGCGACATCGCGATGCCGCGCATCGTCGGGTGCCGGCGGTCGCCCTTCTTGTACGCCACCAGCGCCGCGACGAGGTAGCCCTCGTTCTGGCCCGAGATCATCGGCACCTTGTGGATCTCCGGAAAGCTCGCCTGGTAGCCCGGGATGCCGTGGCAGCCGATGCACATCGCGACCTTGCGCGCGCCGGCCTGGGCGTCGCCCTTGGCGCCCTCGGCGTGTGCGAATGACGTGGTGGCCAGGGCCAGCAGCAGGAGGAGTGCACGCTTCATCGTGATCGGGTCGAGTGGGTGGGAAGGCGGGCGCGATTATAGGGGTCGGCCTATATACTGCTCCGCCACCCCCGCCGCCTTGCGACAGATCATGAAGTTCACCGGCTCCGAGCAGTACGTCGCCACCCCCGACCTGATGCTCGCCGTCAACGCCGCCATCACGCTCAAGCGGCCGCTGCTCGTCAAGGGCGAGCCGGGCACCGGCAAGACGATGCTCGCCGAGGAAGTCGCCACGGCGCTGGGCATGCCGCTGCTGCAGTGGCACATCAAGAGCACGACGAAGGCGCAGCAGGGTCTGTACGAGTACGACGCGGTGAGCCGCCTGCGCGACTCGCAGCTCGGCGACGAGCGCGTCAAGGACATCCACAACTACATCGTCAAGGGCGTGCTGTGGCAGGCCTTCACGGCCCAGCAGCCGGTGGCGCTGCTGATCGACGAGATCGACAAGGCCGACATCGAGTTCCCGAACGACCTGCTGCGCGAGCTCGACCGCATGGAGTTCTACGTCTACGAGACGCGCGAGCTCGTGCGCGCCAGGCACCGGCCGCTGGTGTTCATCACGTCGAACAACGAGAAGGAGCTGCCCGACGCGTTCCTGCGCCGCTGCTTCTTCCACTACATCAAGTTCCCCGACGCCGAGACGATGCAGCGCATCGTCGAGGTGCACTTCCCCGGCATCAAGCGCGAGCTGCTCGCCGCCGCGCTCAAGAGCTTCTACGACGTGCGCTCGCTGCCCGGGCTGAAGAAGAAGCCCAGCACCTCCGAGCTGCTCGACTGGCTCAAGCTGCTGGTGGCCGAAGACATCCCGCCCGAGGCGCTGCACAGCGCCGACGACAAGGTCGCCGTGCCACCGCTGGTGGGCGCGCTGCTGAAGAACGAGCAGGACGTGACGCTGTTCGAGAAGCTCGTCTTCATGCAGCGCCACCACCGCTGAACGCGCCGGGGCCGCGTGCGTGAGCTGGCCGCCCGAGGTCGAGCTGCGCGGCCGCCACGCGGCGCTCGTGCCGCTGCGTCGCGAGCACGCCGGCGCGCTCGCCGACGCGGTGCGCGACGGCGAGCTGTGGACGCTGTGGTACACGAACGTGCCCACCCCCGACGGCATGACCGCCGAGGTCGAGCGGCGCCTCGCGCTGCGCGCGGCCGGCAGCATGCTGTCGTTCGCCGTGCTCGGCGCGCACGGCACGCCGGTGGGCATGACGGCTTACATGCACGTCGACGCGCTGCACCGGCGCGTCGAGATCGGCAGCACGTGGGTCGCGAAGCGCGTGCAGCGCACCGCGCTCAACACCGAGTGCAAGCTGATGCTGCTCGCGCACGCGTTCGACGCGCTCGACTGCATCGCCGTCGAGTTCCGCACGCACCGCCTGAACGTGCCGAGCCGGCGCGCGATCGAGCGGCTGGGCGCGCAGCTCGACGGCATCCTGCGCTGCCACCAGCGCCTGCCCGACGGCTCGCTGCGCGACACCGCCGTCTACAGCATCACCGCCGCCGAGTGGCCCGCGGTGCGTGCGCACCTGCGCTGGCAGCTCGAGCGGCCACGCTGAAGCGACCTACACTGGACGCCGGGCCGCCGCCCATGGGCACGACGCGATGCTGATCGACTTCTTCTTCGCGCTGCGCGCAGCCAAGCTGCCGGTGTCGGTGCGCGAGTACCTGACGCTGCTCGAGGCCCTGAAGGCGCAGGTCATCGGGCCGTCGGTCGACGACTTCTACTTCCTCGCGCGCACCGTGCTCGTCAAGGACGAGGCGCACTACGACCGCTTCGACCGCGCGTTCTCGGCCTACGTTCGGGGCGTCGAGATGCGCGCCGACTTCACGCAGGACGTGCCGCTCGAGTGGCTGCGCAAGCGCCTGGAGCTCGAGCTCTCGCCCGAGGAGAAGGCGGCCATCGAGAAGATGGGCTGGGACGAGCTGATGGAAACGCTCAAGAAGCGCTTCGAGGAGCAGAAGGAGCGCCACGAGGGCGGCAGCAAGTGGATCGGCACCGGCGGCACGAGCCCGTTCGGCGCCTGGGGCTACAACCCGCAGGGCATCCGCATCGGCCAGGACAAGGGCCGCAACCGCAGCGCGGTCAAGGTCTGGGACCAGCGCGCGTACAAGGACTACGACGACGCCGTCGAGCTCGGCACGCGCAACATCAAGGTCGCGCTGCGGCGGCTGCGCCGCTTCGCACGCGAGGGCGCCGACCTCGAACTCGACCTCGACGACACGATCCACAGCACCGCAGCCAACGCCGGCCTGCTCGACATCAAGATGGTGCCCGAGCGCCACAACAAGGTGAAGGTGCTGCTGCTGATGGACGTCGGCGGCACGATGGACGAGCACGTGCACCGCGTCGAGGAGCTGTTCTCGGCGGCCAAGTCCGAGTTCAAGCACCTCGAGTTCTATTACTTCCACAACTGCGTCTACGACTTCATGTGGAAGAACAACCGGCGACGCTTCTCCGAGAAGTTCGCGACCTGGGACGTGATCCGCACCTACAACAAGGACTACAGGCTGATCTTCGTCGGCGACGCGACGATGAGCCCGTATGAGATCCTGCAGCCCGGCGGCAGCGTCGAGTACAACAACGAGGAGCCGGGCGCGCAGTGGCTGCAGCGTCTGACGCAGGCGTTCCCGAAGCACGCGTGGATCAACCCCGAGCCGCAGGGGGTGTGGCAATACCGCCAGAGCATCGCGATCATCCAGCAGCTGATGAACCAGCGCATGTTCCCGCTGACGCTGGCCGGGCTCGAAGGGGCGATGCGGCTGCTGAGCCGATGACGCGAGCCCGCGGCGCTGTCGCGGCGGCCTTGGCGTGCGCGGTGCTGGGGGCCGGCTGCGCATCGCTCGGCGGCTCGCCGCTGCCCGCGCCGCCGCCACCGGCGCAGGTGCGGCTCGCGGTGCAGGCGCCCGCCCCGCTCGACGCGCTGCTCACGACGCACCTCGACCTCGCGCGGCTGCCGCTGATCGCGCCCGGCGAGCCGGTCGGCGCCGACGAGCTCGCCCGCCTGCTCGCCGCCACGCCCGGCGAGGTGCGCAGCCTGCTGCAGACCGAGGGCTACTTCGAGCCCCGCGTCGACGTGCGCCGTGAAGCCGACGCCGACGACGGCACGCCACAAGTGACGGTCGAGGTCGACCCGGGCCCGCGCGTGCGTGTCGCGGCCGCGACCGTCGACGTGCAGGGCGACCTCGACCGGCGCGCGGCCGCCGGCGAGCACGACGCGCGCGCGACGCTCGACGCGGTGCGCCAAGGCTGGTCGCTGCCGCCGGGGGCGCCGTTTCGCAACCCACAGTGGGCCAGCGCGAAGGCCGACGTCCTCAAGCGCCTGCGTGCCGACGGCTACCTCGCGGCGCAGTGGAACGGCACCGGTGCGCAGATCGACGTCGCCGCACAGGCCGCGCGGCTGTTCGTCGTCGCCGACAGCGGCCCGCTGTTTCGCACCGGCGAGTTGCGCATCGAAGGACTGCAGCGCTACCCCGACCGCCCGGTGCGCCACCTGGCCGGATTCGGCGCCGGCGCGCCGGCCACCGAGCAGCGGCTGGTCGACTACCAGGAGCGGCTGCTGGCGTCGGGCCTGTTCGACGCTGCGACGGTGTCGGTCGACCTCGACGCCGAGCACGCCGACGCGACGCCGGTGACGGTGCGCGTGCGCGAGAAGCCGCTGCACGAGCTGACCGCCGGCGTCGGCTACAGCACCAACGTCGGCCCACGCGGCTCGCTGCAGTACACGCACCGCCGCCCGTTCGGCTGGGACGTGATCGCGCGCAACCGCATCGAGGTCGCCCAGCTGCGCCAGGCGTGGGACGGCGAGCTGCGCAGCGACCCGGACCCCGACTTCTGGAGCCGGCTCGTCGGCGGCGCCTACAGCCGCGAGGAGGCGAACGACGAGGTGACGACGTCGTGGCGCGCGCGGCTCGGCCGCAGCCGCGGCACCCGGCGCCTGGACGAGCTCGTGTTCGCCGAGGTCGAGCAGGCCACGGTGCGCAACACGCTGCTCCGAATCGTCGAGCCGCTCGCGAGCCGCGCCGCCACCGCCGTGTCGGCCAACTACCACGTCGTCTGGCGCGACCTCGACGACGTCATCCTGCCGACCACCGGGCAGTCGCTCGCGCTGCAAGGCGGTCTCGGCCACTCGACGAGCGACGACGCGCGTTCGGGGGTGTTCACGCGACTGTACGGCCGCTACACGGTGTACCGGCCGCTCGCGCGCACGTGGTACGCGCAGGCGCGCGTCGAGCTCGGGCAGGTGCTGCGCGCCGACGGCGTGCAGGTGCCCGACACGCTGCGGTTCCGTGCCGGCGGCGAGAACTCGGTGCGCGGCTACGACTACCGCTCGCTCGGGCCCGTCGTCGACGGCGTCGTGACCTCCGGCGACGTGCTGTTCACTGGCAGCGTCGAGCTCGCGCGGCCGCTGTCGGCGCGCCTGCCGTCGCTGTGGGGCGCGGTCTTCGTCGACGCGGGGCGCGCGGCCGCGCGTTGGGGCGACCTGAAGCCGGCGGTCGGCGCCGGCGTCGGCCTGCGCTGGCGCAGCCCGGTGGGCCCGCTCGCGCTCGACCTCGCATACGGCGACGAGCTGCAGCGCTGGCGCACGCACCTGAGCGTGGGCATCGTGTTCTGAACGCCGATGGATCCCACCGCTCACGTCGACGCTGCCCCGCTGCCCCGCCGCCGGCGTGCGTGGCGCGTGCTGCTCATGCTGGCGCTCGGGCTGCCGCTGGCCCTCGTGCTGGCCGTGGCGTGGCTGGTTGGCAGTTCGGCCGGCATCGCGTGGCTGCTCGCGCAGGTGCCGGGGCTGCAGGTCAGCGGCGTGCGCGGCGCGCTGGCCGGCGGGGCATTCGAGGCCGCGCGCGTGCAGTGGAGCGACGGCCGCGCGCGGCTCGTGATCGAGCAGCTGCGCTGGGACGACCTCGTGTGGCGCTGGCGGCCGCACGACGGCGCGTGGGTCGGCGTCGACCTGCTCGCGCCGCAGGCGCAGCGCGTCGAGTGGCGCAGCGGCGCGCCCAGTGCCGAGCCGCTGGCGCCGCCGCGCTCGCTCGCGCTGCCGCTGCAGCTGCGCGCCGTCGAGCTGCGCGTCGAGCGCGTCGAGATCGACGACGCCCCCCCGCTGCAGTCGCTCGACGCCACGCTCGAGCTCGGCGCCGACGGCGGGCGGGTGCACCGGCTGCCGCGGCTCGCGTTCGCGGTCGACGGCGTGCAGCTGCGCGCGCAGGGCGAGGTCGCCACCGGCGGCGAGCTGCCGCTGCAGCTCGCGCTCGACGCACGCTCGGCCGCGCCGGCGTGGCAGGCGCAGGCGCAGGTGCGCGGCCCGCTGCAGCGCCTGGACGTCGAGGCGCGCGCCGAGCACCGCGACCCGCCGGCGGCGCTCGACCTGCGCGCAACGCTGCTGCCGTTCGCGCCGTGGCCGCTGGCGGCGCTGCAGATGCAGGCCGACGACGTCGACCTCGCGGTGTTCGCGCGCACCGCGCCGCGCACGCGGCTGTCGGGGCGCGTCGAGGTGCGCAGCCGCGCGCTCGACGCCCCCTTCGAGGCCGACGTCGAGATCCGCAACGCCGCGCCGGGGCGCTGGGACGCGCAGCGGCTGCCGCTGCACGCGCTGAAGGCCACGCTGCGCGCGCGCCTCGACGCGCGCGACACCGTCGAGCTGACGGCGTTCGACGCCCGTCTCGGCGGCGCCTCGGGCGCCGCCGGACGCTGGAGCGGCCGCGGGCGCTGGCACGGCACGACGCTCGATCTCGACACGCGCCTGACCGACGTGCAGCCCGCCGCACTCGACGCGCGCGCGCCGGCGATGACACTGGGTGGCCCGATCGCGCTGCAGCTGCAGGGCCTGCCGTCGCCCGACGCGTCGGTGGCGCGCGACGCGACCGCGCCGCTGGCGGGCCAGTTGCGCGCACAGCTCGCCGGCCGCGTCGGCGCGCTGCCCGCCGCGCCGCCGGTGCGCGTCGATGCCAGCGTCGACGCCCGCGTCGAGCGCGGCGCGTGGCAGGTCGAGCTGCGCGAACTGCGCGCCGCGGCCGGCGAGGCCGCGGCCCGCGTCGACGGCCGCGCCTCGCGTGACGCGGCCGGCTGGACGCTGGCCACGCGCGGCGAGCTCGCGCGCTTCGACCCGCTGCTGTGGTGGCCGGGGCGCGACGACGACCCGCTGCGGCGCGGGCCGCACCGCCTGGACGCACGCTGGCAGGCCGATCTCGCGCTGCCGCCGGCGGCCACCCCCGCGGCCACGGCCGACGCGCTCGCCGTGCTGCGCGGGCGTGCCGAAGTGCAGATCGCCGACAGCCTCGTGGCCGGCGTGCCGCTGTCGGCGGCGCTGCGCTGGGCGCATGCCGACGGCGGGGCGCCGCAAGTCGCGCTCGACGCCGACGTCGGCGGCAACCGCGTCGCGCTGCGCGGTGACGGCGCGGGTGGCGGCCCCGGTGCCGGCACCGCGTGGCGCGCCGAGGTCGACGCGCCGCGGCTCGCCACGCTGGCGCCGCTCGCGCGGCTCGCGCCGGCGTGGACCGACGCGTGGCCGCGCGCCGGCACGCTGCAGGCGCGTGCGAGCGCCGACGGCCGCTGGCCGGCGTTGCGCACCGACGGCGAGCTCGAGCTGCGCGGCGTCGAGGCGATGCAGGCCCGCGTCGCGCGCGCGCAGGCGCGCTGGTCGCTCGCACTCGACGCGGCCGCGCGGCCAGACGAAGCGCTGCGCGTCGAGATCGACGCCGAGGGTCTCGCCCGCGGCGAACAGACCCTCGACGCGGTGCACGCGCGCATCGACGGCAGCCTGCGCGCGCACCGCATCGAGCTCGACGCCGCGAGCCCGCTGCGCCCGCCCGCGTGGACCGACGCCTGGCTGCCGCCCGGGGCGGTCGCCGCCGGCAGCACGCTCGCGCTGCGCGGCGAGGGCCGCTGGCTGGCGGCGGTGGGCGGCGGCGGGCGCTGGCACGCGCGCATCGACGACCTGCACGCTGCGCCGCGCGACGCCGCCGGGCGCGTCATCGACACGCGCTGGGTGCAGGCGCGCGCGCTGGCGCTGCAGCTCGACGTCGACGCCGCGGGCGCCGTGCGCGAGGCACGCGTCGAACCCGGGCGGCTGCAGCTGCTCGACGCCGCGCTGCGCTGGCGCGAGCTGCGCTGGAGTGCGGCCGCGCCGGGCGCCGGCGCGACGATCGCGCTCGACGCCGAGGTCGAGCCGCTCGACGTCGCCGCGATGCTGGCTCGCCTGTATCCCGACTTCGGGGCCGTCGGCGACCTGCGCGTCGGCGCGCGCGTGCAGTGGCGGCGCGCCGAGAAGGTCGAGGCCGACGTCGTCGTCGAGCGGCTCGGCGGCGACCTCGCGCTGGCCGAGGGTGGCCAGCGCCAGCCGCTCGGGCTGACCGACCTGCGGCTGGCACTGACGGCGCGCGATGGCGTGTGGGAGTTCACGCAGGCGCTGGCCGGCGCGCAGGTCGGCGTGCTGGCCGGCGCGCAGCGCGCGCGCAGCGCACCGTCGGCGCCATGGCCCGGCGCCGACGCACCGCTCGATGGCGTCGTCGAGCTGCGCGTGGCCAACGTCGGCGTGTGGGCGCCGTGGCTGCCGGCGGGCTGGCGGCTCGGCGGCGAGCTGCACACCAGCGCGACGCTGGGCGGGCGCCTGGGCGCGCCCGAGTACCGCGGCGAGATGACCGGCAGCGCGCTGTCGGTGCGCAACGTGCTGCAGGGTGTCGACGTGCGCGACGGCGTGCTGCGCTTGACGCTGGCGGGCGAACAGGCGCGCATCGAGACGCTGAGGCTGCGTGCCGGCGACGGCAGCATCGAGGTCACCGGCGGCGCGACGTTCGGCGAAGCGCCGCGCGCGCAGCTGCAGCTGGTGGCCGAGCGCTTCCAGCTGCTCGGGCGCGTCGACCGCCGGCTCGTCGTCAGCGGCCGCGCCGACGCGACGCTGACGCGCGACGCGCTGCGCCTGGACGGGCGCTTCGGCGTCGACCGCGGGCTGATCGATTTCACGCGCGCCGACGCCCCGACGCTCGACGACGACGTCACCGTCGTGCGCCGCGGCGAGGCGGCGGCGCCGGCGGCGCGCCCGCGCGCGCCTCAGCGACGCATCGACGTGCGCCTCGCGGTCGACCTCGGGCGCGAGCTGCGGCTGCGCGGGCGCGGCCTGGACACGCTGCTGCGCGGCGAGCTGGCGCTGACGACCCCCGGCGGTCGACCGGCGCTCACCGGCACCGTGCGCGCCGAGGACGGCACCTACCAGGCTTATGGCCAGCGCCTGCAGATCGACCGCGGCGCGATCGTCTTCACCGGCGTGCCCGACAACCCCCAGCTCGACATCCTCGCGGTGCGGCCGAACCTCGACGTCGAGGTCGGTGTCGAGATCGGCGGCACCGCGCAGGCGCCGCGCGTGCGGCTGTACAGCGACCCGGCGATGCCCGACGTCGACAAGCTGTCTTGGCTGCTGCTCGGGCGCGAGCCCAGCGGCCTCGGGCGCGCCGACGTCGCTCTGCTGCAAAGCGTCGCGCTCGCGCTGCTGGCCGGCGAAGGCGAAGGGCCGAACACGACACTGATGCGCGCGCTGGGGATCGACGAGCTGTCGGTCGCGCAGACCGAGGACGGGACGGTGCGCGAGACCGTCGTCACCGTCGGCAAGCAGCTCAGCCGCCGCTGGTACGTGGCCTACGAGCGCGGCGTCAACGCGGCCACCGGCAGCTGGCAGCTGATCTACCGTGCCGCGCGGCGCATCACGGTGCGCGCGCAGACGGGCGCCGACACCGCGCTCGACGTGATCTGGACCTGGCGCTGGCGCTGAGCCTGCCTGCGGCGGGCACAATGCGGCCCCGCTCGCCGTAGTTCAATGGATAGAACGGCCGCCTCCTAAGCGGCAAATACAGGTTCGATTCCTGTCGGCGGGACCAGTCTCAGCGCTGGCGCATCGCGCGCGACAGCAGCACCACCGGCAGCAGCCCGACCGCGACGATCGCCAGCGACGGCAGCGCCGCCTCGCCCAGGCGCTCGTCGCGCGCGAAGTTGTAGGCCACGACGGCGAGCGTGTCGGCGCCGAAAGGGCGCAGCACCAGCGTCGCGGGCAGCTCCTTCATCACGTCGACGAACACCAGCAGTGCCGCGGCCAGCGCCGAGCGCCTGAGCAGCGGCGCGTGCAGTTCGGCCAGCAGCCGCCAGCGCGACGCGCCGAGCATGCGCGCGGTGTCGTCGATCGAGCGCGGCACGCGCGCGTAGCCCGCCTCGACCGACTGCAGCGCCACCGCCGAGAAACGCACGAGGTAGGCATAGACCAGCCCGACCAGCGTGCCGGTGACGAGCGTCGGCAGCTGCGCCTGCGGCCAGCGCGCCTGCACCCAGCCCACCGGCAGCAGGATGCCCACCGCGATCACCGCGCCGGGCACCGCGTAGCCGAGCGCGACGACACGCGCGCCGACGCCCAGCGCGCGGCCGCCCACCCCGCCGCCCGCGCCTTGCGTGCGCAGCACGAAGCCCAGTGCGAGCGCGAGCGAGGTCGCCGCGACGGCGGCGACGGCCGCGAGCTGGAAGCTCACCGTCGCCCACTGCGCGAAGCGCGCCAGCGGCAGGCCGAACTCGGCGTGCACCGCCTCGAGCCACAGCATGCGCACGAGCACTCCCACCGGCAGCACGAAGCCCAGCAGCACCGGCAGCCCGCACAGCGCCCACGCCGCCGCCACGCCGCGGCCGCGCAGCGCGACCGGCCGCGCCTCGCTGGCCTGCGCGGCGCCGGGCCGTGCGGTCGCGAAGCGCAGCCGCCCCTGCGCGCGCCGCTCGGCCCACAGCAGCAGCCCCACCAGCACGAGCAGCATCGACGCGAGCTGCGCGGCGGCGATGCGGTCGTTCATCACCAGCCATGCCTTGTAGATGCCGGTCGAGAACGTCGTGAGCCCGAAGTACGCACCGACGCCGTAGTCGGCCAGCGTCTCCATCAGCGCGAGGGCGACGCCGGCGGCGATCGCCGGGCGCGCCAGCGGCAGCGCGACCTCGAGCACGCGCCGGCGCAGCCCGGCGCCGAGCAGGCGCGCGGCCTCCATCATCTGCACGCCGCGCTCGCCGAGCGCCGTGCGCGTCAGCAGGTAGACGTAGGGGTACAGGCACAGCACGAACAGCACGACGGCGCCGGGCAGACTGCGCACGTCGGGCCACAGCGCGCCGCGCGCGCCGGTGAGTTCGCGCAGCGCCGTCTGCAGCGGACCGCTGAACTGCAGGAAGTCGGTGTAGGCGTACGCCAGCACGTAGGCCGGCATCGCCAGCGGCAGCAGCAGCGCCCACTCGAAGACGCGCCGGCCGGGAAACTCGAACAGCGTCACCGCCGCGGCGGTGGCCGCCCCGAGCACCCCGACGCCGACGCCCACGCACACCGCGAGCACCAGCGACTGCGCGGCGTAACCCGGCAGCACGGTGTCGAACTGGTGCGCGAGCGTGCGCCACGCCGCGTCGTCTAGCGCGAGCCAGGCGCCGAGCACACCGAGCACCGGCAGCGCGAGCAGCGCGCACAGCAGCGTCAGCAACACGCGCACGAGCGGCCCGTTGGCGCGAAGTCGCGCCAATGAATAAGAACAATCCGCATTTCGGGCGCGAGGCTATCATAGGCGCATGTTCCTTGAGCTGTCGCAGATCACGGTGCGCTACCCCGGCGCCGCGGCGCGCGCGGCCGTCGAGGGTGTGAGCCTCGGTCTGGCCGCCGGGCAGCTCGGCGTGCTGATCGGCCCGTCGGGGTGCGGCAAGACCTCGCTGCTGCGCGCGGTGGCCGGTCTCGAACCGCTGGCCTGCGGTCGTATCGCGATCGGCGGCGAGACGGTGGCCGACGCGGCGGAGGGCGTGCACGTCGCGCCCGAAGCGCGGCGCATCGGCATGGTGTTCCAGGACTACGCGCTGTTCCCGCACCTGAGCGTGGCCGACAACGTCGCCTTCGGCATCCGCCACCTGCCGCGCACCGAGCAGCGCGAGCGCGTGCAGCGGCTGCTCGACCTGGTCGGCCTCGGGCACGCGGCGCAGCGCGCGCCGCACCAGCTCTCGGGCGGGCAGCAGCAGCGCATCGCGCTGGCGCGCGCGCTGGCGCCGCAGCCGCGGCTGCTGCTGCTCGACGAGCCGTTCTCGAGCCTCGACGTCGACCTGCGCGAGCGGCTGGCGCACGACGTGCGCGCGATCCTGAAGACGACCGGCACGACGGCGCTGTTCGTCACGCACGACCAGCTCGAGGCGTTCGCGGTCGGCGACGTGATCGGCGTGATGCACCGCGGCCGCCTCGAGCAGTGGGACGACGCCTACGCGCTGTACCACCGCCCCGCCACGCGCTTCGTCGCCGACTTCATCGGCCACGGCGTGTTCGCGCCGGCGCGCATCGTCGAGTGCGAACACGGCCACTGCGTGATGACGCCGCTGGGCGAGCTGCACGACATGGCCGAGTGCCCGCTGCCCAGCGCCTACCCCGGCGGCGAGTGCGACGTGTTGCTGCGCGCCGACGACGTCGTGCACGACGACGCGTCGCCGGTCAAGGCACGCATCGAGCGCAAGGCCTTCCGCGGCGCCGAGTTCCTCTACACGCTGCGCCTCGAGAGCGGCGAACGCGTGATGGCACACGTGCCCAGCCACCACGACCACCAGGTCGGCGAGTGGATCGGCATCCGCATCGAGGCTGACCACGTCGTCACCTTTGCACGCGAGCCGCGGCCGTCGTCGGCCGCCTGAGCGGCGCGACCGCGGGCGCCGCCGTCCCCGGTGCCGACACGGTCACGCAACTTTCGCGCCCGGCGGCACTCGAAAGCACGCCCAGCCGTATACTGGATCGGCGCCCAGCCCTCTCGAAAGAGGCACGGTACCGTCGCCAGCGGGCCGGGCCATGCTGTCCACTCTCGCCTGAAGGTCGCCGTCCATGGGTGCCAAACTGAAAGTCGCCGGATTGCTCGCCGTGGGCGCCCTCGCCGGCGCGTTGACCACGATCCAGGTGCAGGCGATCGCGCGCAACTCGCTCGCACCGCTGCCGCTCGAGGAGCTGCAGCAGCTCGCCGCCGTGTTCGGAATGATCAAGACCGACTATGTCGAGCCGGTCGACGAGAAGAAGCTGATCACCGACGCGATCTCGGGCATGGTCTCGGGCCTCGACCCGCATTCGCAGTATTTCGACAAGAAGAGCTTCAAGGAATTCCGCGAGGGCACCACGGGCCGTTTCGTCGGCGTGGGCATCGAGATCGGCATGGAAGACGGTCTCGTCAAGGTCGTCTCGCCGATCGAGGGCTCGCCGGCGTTCAAGGCCGGCATCAAGAGCGGCGACCTGATCACCCGCATCGACGACGCCCCGGTCAAGGGCATGACGATGGACCAGGCCGTGCGCCGCATGCGCGGCGAGCCCAACACCAAGGTCGTGCTGACGATCTTCCGCAAGGCCGAGAACCGCTCGTTCCCGGTGACGATCACGCGCGCCGAGATCCGCACGCAAAGCGTGCGCGCGAAGATGGTCGAGCCGGGCTACGGCTGGGTGCGCCTGAGCCAGTTCCAGGACAACTCGGTCGAGGACTTCGTGCGCAAGGTCGAGGAGCTGTACAAGCAGGACCCGAACCTCAAGGGCCTCGTGCTCGACCTGCGCAACAACGGCGGCGGCCTGCTCGACGGCGCGATCGCGATCTCGGCGGCGTTCCTGCCGCGCGACGCGGTCGTCGTCAGCACCAACGGCCAGGTGCCCGACTCGAAGGCCGTCTACCGCGCGACGCCGGAACATTACGTGCGCCGCGCCGCCGGCGACCCGCTGCGCCGGCTGCCCGACGCGATCAAGAAGGTGCCGCTCGTCGTCCTCGTCAACGAGGGTTCCGCGTCGGCCAGCGAGATCGTCGCCGGCGCGCTGCAGGACCACAAGCGCGCCACCATCATGGGCGCACAGACCTTCGGCAAGGGCTCGGTGCAAACGGTGCGCCCGCTGTCGGCCGACACGGCGCTGAAGATCACGACGGCACGCTACTACACGCCGTCGGGGCGCTCGATCCAGGCCAAGGGCATCGTGCCCGACCTGTGGATCGACGAGACGCCCGAAGGCAACGTGTTCTCGGCGCTGCGCCTGCGCGAGGCCGACTACGAGCGCCACCTGATGAACGGCGCCGACGAGAAGGACCCGGCGCGCGAGAAGGCGCGCGAGGAAGCGCGCCGCAAGCTCGAGGAGCAGGCCGCCAAGGGCAACGAGGCGCCGAAGCCGCTGCCCGAGTTCGGCAGCGCGGAGGACTTCCCGCTGATCCAGGCGCTCAACCACCTCAAGGGCCAGCCGGTGACGACGAGCAAGACGATGGCCGAGCGCAAGGCCGAAGCCCCCGGCGGCAAGTGATGGACGACCGCCTGCCGCGCCTGGCATGAAGGATGAGGGGCGCCGAGGGCGCCCCGATTTCATTCGCCATGCGTCCTTTCCGATGACCGACGACCAGCTGCTGCGCTATTCGCGCCACATCCTGCTCGACGAGATCGGCGTCGACGGCCAGCAGCGCCTGCTCGACGCGCACGCGCTCGTCATCGGCGCCGGCGGGCTGGGCTCGCCGGTGACGCTGTACCTGGGCACCGCCGGCGTCGGCCGGCTGACGATCGTCGACCACGACACCGTCGACGTGACCAACCTGCAGCGCCAGATCGCGCACGACCTCGCGCGCGTGGGCCTGCCCAAGGCCGAGTCGGCCAAGCGCAGCATCGCCGCGATCAACCCCGACGTCGCCGTGACCGCGCTCGTGCAGCGCGCCGACGCCGCCGCGCTCGACGCGCTCGTGCGCGACGCCGACGTCGTCCTCGACTGCAGCGACAACTTCGCGACGCGCCAGGCCGTCAACGCGGCCTGCGTCGCGCACCGCAAGCCGCTGGTGGCCGGCGCGGCGATCGGCTTCGACGGCCAGCTCTCGGTCTACGACGTGCGCGACGCCGCCAGCCCGTGCTATGCGTGCGTGTTCCCGCCCGACGCGACGTTCGAGGAGGTGCGCTGCGCGACGATGGGCGTGTTCGCGCCGCTGGTGGGCATCGTCGGCAGCGTGCAGGCCGCCGAGGCGCTGAAGCTGCTCGCCGGCGTCGGCCGCTCGCTCGCCGGGCGGCTGCAGATGCTCGACGCGCGCACGATGGAGTGGACCGAGATCCGCATGCCCCGCCAGCCGCAGTGTCCGGTGTGCGCCGGCCGCGACCGCTGACACGCCTTCCCCCGCCCGGACGAACCCCGACGATGGACACCAAGCGCGCCGAACTGACCGCCCGCAACTTCCCCAGCGCGCAGGAGGACGCGCACGCCGTGCCGGCGGCCGAGCGCTACGCCAGCCCCGACAGCGCTTACCGCCTCGCGTTCACCGACACCGAGTTCCTGCTGCGCGAGGAACTGCGCCCGGTGCGCATGCAGCTCGAGCTGCTCAAGCCCGAGATGGTGCAGAAGGAACAGGGCATCACGTCGACGATCGTGATCTTCGGCAGCGCGCGCATCCTGCCGCCCGACGAGGCGCAGCGCCGCCTCGACGCCGCACGCGCTGCGGGCGACGCGCAGGCGGTCGCGCGCGCCGAGAAGGCGCTCGCGATGAGCCGCTACTACGACGAGGCGCGCCGCTTCGCCGCGCTCGTCACGCTGCGCTCGCGCGACCTCGACACGCCGATCTACGTGTGCACCGGCGGCGGCCCCGGGATCATGGAAGCCGGCAACCGCGGCGCGCACGACGTCGACGGCAAGAGCATCGGGCTGAACATCGTGCTGCCGCACGAGCAGGCACCCAACCCGTACATCACGCCGCAGCTGTGCTTCCAGTTCCACTACTTCGCGATGCGCAAGATGCACTTCCTGATCCGCAGCATCGCGCTGGTGTGCTTCCCCGGCGGCTTCGGCACGCTCGACGAGCTGTTCGAGGTGATGACGCTGCAGCAGACGGGCAAGATCCGCCGCCGCCCGATCCTGCTGTTCGGGCGCGACTTCTGGGAGCGGCTGATCGACTTCGACCACCTCGTCGACACCGGCATGATCGACGCGAAGGACAAGCACCTGTTCCACTACGTCGAGACCGCCGAGCAGGCGTGGGAGGTGCTGGCCGGCGAATACGGCTTCGACGCGGCGCCGACCGTCACCGGCGAGTTCGCCGTCGACATCTGACCGCATGACCGCCCAGCGCCACGTCAGCCTGATCGGTGCGCCGACCGACGTCGGTGCCGGTGCGCGCGGCGCGAGCATGGGGCCCGAGGCGCTGCGTGTGGCGGGCCTCGTGGCCGCGCTCGAGGCCCATGGCGTGGACGTCGTCGACCGCGGCAACCTCGCCGGGCCGACGAACCCGTGGCGGCCCGCCGTCGACGGCTACCGCCACCTCGACGAGGTCACCGCGTGGTGCCACGCGGTGCACGACGCCGTGCACGCCGAGTTGCAGGCCGCGCGCATGCCGATCGTGCTCGGCGGCGACCACAGCCTGGCCATCGGCAGCATCGGCGCCGTCGCGCGCCACTGCCGCGAGGCGGGCAAGAAGCTGCGCGTGCTGTGGCTCGACGCGCACGCCGACTTCAACACGAGCGTGCTGACCCCCAGCGGCAACCTGCACGGCATGCCGGTGGCGGTGCTGTGCGGGCACGGCCCGCGCGCGCTCGTCGAGATCGCCGGCGCCGCGCCGGCGCTGCTGCCGCGGCAGATCCGCCAGATCGGCATCCGCAGCGTCGACCCCGGCGAGAAGCGCTTCGTGCACGAGGCCGGGCTCGAAGTGTTCGACATGCGCTACATCGACGAGCACGGCATGCGCCACGCGATGGAGCTCGCGCTGGCCACGCTCGACGCGCACACGCACCTGCACGTGAGCTTCGACGTCGACTTCCTCGACCCCGAGATCGCCCCCGGCGTCGGCACGACGGTGCCCGGCGGGCCGACGTACCGCGAGGCGCAGCTGTGCATGGAGATGATCGCCGACAGCGGCCGCCTGGCCAGCCTCGACGTGATGGAGCTCAACCCGGCGCTCGACGTGCGCAACCGCACCGCCGTGCTGGCCGTCGACCTGATCGAGAGCCTGTTCGGCAAGAGCACGCTGATGCGCCGCGGCTGATACATTGGCCCGGCCCGCCCCGACCGCCGCCACGCACGCCATGCCCGACACGACCCCGCTGCTGATCGGGATCTCCGCGCGCATCTACTACCCGGCCGCGCCGGTGCTCGACATCGGCGGCGTGTTCACGAAGACGCTGCACTACCTCGAGCAGTCGGTCGCGCACTGGGTCATGTCGCGCCACGTGCTCGCGGTGATGATCCCGGCGGTGGACGCCGACAGCATCGTCAAGCGGCGCGACATCAGCCTGCGCCGCTACGCCGACATGCTCGACGGGCTGGTGCTGCAAGGCGGCAACGACATCGCGCCCGAGACCTACGGTGAAACGCCGATCGACCCGCGCTGGCAGGGCGACCGTGTGCGCGACCGCTACGAGATGCAGTTGCTCGAGGCCTTCATCGAGGTCGGCAAGCCGGTGCTGGGCATCTGCCGCGGCCACCAGCTGATCAACGTCGCGTTCGGCGGCACGCTGTACCAGGACATCGCCACCCAATTGCCGCAGGCCATCGCGCACCACGACGCCGAGCTGTACGAGCGCCGCCTGCACGCGGTCAACCTGGTGCAGGGCACGCGGCTCGCGCAGCTGTACCCCGGCACGCTGCAGGCGGCGATCAACTCGATCCACCACCAAGCCGTCAAGGACCTCGGCCGCAACCTCGTGGCCGAGGCGATCGCGGTGCCCGACGGCCTCGTCGAGGCGATCCGCTGGCGGGGTCCCAGCTACGTGTTCGGGATGCAGTGGCACCCCGAGTTCATGGCGCTCGAGACGCTGCACGAGGAGCAGCTCGACGGCCGGCCGATCCTCGCGGACTTCCTCGACGCGGTGCGCGAGCGCAAGATGCGCGCACACACGGGGCCGGCGCCGGCGTCGCCCCCGGTGGTCGACGCCTGAGGCACGCGCCGCGCGCGTGCGGCGCTCAGCTGTCGCCCAGGCCGCCGCTGAGCGTGTCGCGGTGACGGTCGCCGATGGCCAGCGTGCGCAGGCTCCACGGCACGTTGTCGACCTCGTCGACCTCGAGGCCCTCGATGCGCGCCAGCGCGCGCTGACGCGCGTCGCTCGCGCGCAGCCGCAGCAGTTCCTGACGCACCGCGGGCGGAAAGCCGCGGCGCCCGCCGCGCCGGTCGACGAGCAGGTCGTCGAGGACCTTGCCCACCAGCATCGCGTCGCCCCAGCACAGCGCGATCCGGTTCGCGATGCGCGGGTACTGCGCCGCCAGCGCCTGCGGGCGCTCGTCGGGCGGCAGCGACTCGAGCCAGCGGCGCGCGATCTCGCTGAGCGCGAGGTCCTGCGGGCGCAACGGCGCGCGCTTGGCGCTCAGGTCGCGTTCGGGATCGCGGCTCGCGGCCGCGCGCTGCGCTGCGCGCTCGCGCGCCTCGCGCGCAGCACGCGACTCGTTGGATCGGCGGAAGAAATCGAACGCCATGACTCGGACCGGGTTCCAGTCACCCTCGATGGCCTCAGGTGGCGCCATCGAAACGCAGGTGTAAGCGATTGTCACGCCGTCACGGACGCAGCCGACAGCACCCGTCGGGCGCGACCGGCGCCGGTGGTAATTTGTCACGCACGGTGACCCCCTCGTCGAGGGGGCGGTCAGGCCATCAGCGCTGCGTTCGCCGGTCGGGCGGGGATCGTGACGTTCAGCGCGCGCACCACTGGCGCTCGCACGGGATGCCGTCGCCGTCACCGTCCATCTGTGTGCCCGGGCAGTGGCGCAGGAACCAGGTCGCCTCCTCGCACGACGTCATCTGGCTGCACTGCGTGCGGCCGTCGCAGCGGCGTGCATCGCCGCGCAGCGACAGCACCGTGCCCGTCGTCGCCTTGGCCGCGGTGCCTGACGACGTCGCCGCGATGGCCGCCGGCGCGACCGGCCCCTGGGCGGCATCCTGGCACGGCCCGTGGCGGCGGCGGAACTCGCGCGGCATCAGCGCGCCGGGATCGGCATGCAGCCCGCGCTTGAGCGACTGCGCCATGCGCTCCTGCGCGACGAAGGGGCCGCGGTCGTGCTTGTAGCGGTAGCTCCACGCATGTCCGTCGCGCACCAGGCGCTCGCCGATGTCGAGGTCGCCGCGCAGCAGCCTGCCCAGCGTGCGGCCGTGCTCGTCGCGCCCCTGCACGACGAGGCGCAGCGTGTGCCCCTGCACGTGCTCGGCGAGGGCGTCACGCGCCTGCGGGCCCCAGGGCTGGCAGATCTCGGGCGCGTCGATGCCCTGCAGCCGCACCGCGATCGGCTCGCCGCCGCCCGCCGGCACGAAGCTGACGCTGTCGCCGTCGACGACGTGGACGACGGTGCCGGTGATCTCGGTGGCCGCGCGCGCCGGCGCGGCGCTCGTGAGCACGCCGGTGGCCAGCGCCAGCAGCATCGCGGCGAGCGAACCGATGGACAGGCTCATGACGATCCTTTCGCGAACAGGTGCCACAGCCCGACGCCGAGCAGACCGAGCAGCGCGAGCCACACGACGACGACGGCCACCGCGCCGGCCATCAGGCGGGGCAGCCGCTCGGCGTGCGCCTCGGCCTCGCGTAGCCGCGCCTGCCACAGTTCGGCCGGCGTCAGCCACACCGCCAGCGCAATGCCCAGCGGCAGCAGCAGCGCGTCGTCGAGCTGGCCGAGCAGCGGGATGAAGTCGGGGATCAGGTCGATCGGGCTCAGCGCATACGCCACCACGGCGACCGCGACGAGCTTCGGTGCCCACGGCGTGTCCGGGTGCCGCCACAGCTTCCACAGCGCGAGCAGCAGCACCGGCAGCCGCCCCGGCTCGAGGCGACGCCACCACGGCTTGGCACGCTCCATCGGTCGGCTCCCGGTCGAGGGTCTCGGTCGCAATGCACGGGCCGTCGCAGGCATCCCCCACTATAGCGGGGCGCGCCGCGGCGACGGCGCCGAAACGGCGGCCGAAACGCCGTCAGTTGCCGCCGCGCTTGGCCACCAGCGTCAGGATGTCGTAGCTGGCGACGATCTCGCCCGCCTGGTTCGTCACCTCGACGTCCCACGCGACGACGCCCTGGCCGACGCCCTTGGCGTCGGTGCGGCCGCGGTCGGTCTTGCGCTTGCAGGTCAGCCGTGCCTGGATCGTGTCGCCGATGCCCACCGGCTTGACGAAGCGCAGCGTGTCGAGGCCGTAGTTGGCGAGCACCGGGCCCGGCGCAGGCGACACGAACAGGCCGGCCGCCGCCGACAGCACGAAATAGCCGTGGGCGATGCGCTTGCCGAACGGGCTGTCCTTCGCGGCGATCTCGTCGAAGTGCATGTAGAAGTAGTCGCCCGAGATGCCGCCGAAGGCGACGATGTCGGCTTCGGTCACCGTGCGCCGGTGCGTCAGCAGCGAGTCGCCGATGCGCAGGTCCTCGAAGTGCTTGCGGAAGGGGTGCACGTCGCCCTCGCGCACCTTGGCACCGCGCACGTGCTCGCCGGTGACGGCGGCGAGCATCGTGGGCGAGCCCTGCACCGCACAGCGCTGCAGGTAGTGCTTGACGGCGCGCACGCCGCCGAGCTCCTCGCCGCCACCGGCGCGCCCCGGCCCGCCATGTTTGAGCGGCGGCAGCGGCGAGCCGTGGCCGGTCGACTCCTTCGCCGCCTCGCGGTCGAGCACGAGCCAGCGCCCGTGCAGCGCCGCGGCCACCGGCACCGCCTTCGCGGCGATCGCCGGATCGCGCGTGACGAGTGTGCCGACCAGGCTGCCCTGCCCCTTCGCGGCGAGCGCGAGCGCCTCGTCGAGCTCGTCGTACGGCATCAGCGTGCTGACCGGCCCGAACGCCTCGACCTCGTGCACGACGCCGACGTCGAACGGCTTCGCGCACGCGAGCAGCGTCGGTGCGAAGAATGCGCCGTTCGCCGTGCCCTCGCCGACCGGCGCGAAGCCCGGCCCGCCGTCGTAGACCACCTCGGCGGCCTCGCGCAGCCGCGCGACCTTCGCGGCGACGTCGGCCACCTGCGCGTGCGACGCGAGCGCGCCCATCTTCACGCCCTCGACCGCCGGGTCGCCGACCACGGTCTTGGCCAGCCGAGCCTTGAGCGCCTGCGCGACCGCGTCGAGGTGGCGCCGCGGCACGATCGCGCGGCGGATCGCGGTGCACTTCTGCCCGGCCTTGACCGTCATCTCGCGCGCGACCTCCTTGACGAAGAGGTCGAACTCTTCGTCGTCGGGGCTCACGTCGGGCGCGAGGATCGCGCAGTTCAGGCTGTCGGCCTCGGCGTTGAACGGCACGCTCTGGCGCACCAGGTTCGGGTGCACGCGCAGCTTCGCCGCGGTGTCGGCGCTGCCGGTGAAGGTGACGACGTCGCGCCCGTCGAGGCGGTCGAACAGGTCGCCGACGCCGCCGATCACGAGCTGCAGTGCACCCTCGGGCAGCAGCCCCGACTCGTCGATCAGCCGCACCAGAGCCTCGGTCAGGTAGCTCGTCGCGGTCGCGGGCTTGCCGATGCACGGCATGCCGGCGAGGAAGGCCGGGGCGAACTTCTCGAGCAGGCCCCACACCGGGAAGTTGAACGCGTTGACGTGCACCGCGACGCCGCCGCGCGGCACCAGCACGTGCGTGCCGGCGAAGCCGCCGCCCTTGCCCAGCGGCACCGGCGGGCCCTCGTGCAGCAGGTTGCCCGACGGCAGGTCGTTGCCGCCGATGCCGGCGTACGCGAACAGCGTGCCGATGCCGCCTTCGATGTCGATCCAGCCGTCGGCGCGCGTCGCGCCGGTGTGCGCCGACACCGCGTACAGCGCCTCCTTGCGCTCGGCGAGGAACTTCGCGAGCGACTTCAGCCGCTGCGCGCGCTGCTGGAAGTCGAGCGCGAGCAGCGATGGCACGCCGATGCGCCGCGCGTGATCGACGGCCTCGCCGAAGTCGATCGCATCGGCGTGCGTGTGCGCGACGACGTGGCCGTCGATGGCGCTCCTGAGCGCCTGCGCAGGTTCGGTGCCGAGCCAGCGGCCGGCGATGTGGCTTTGAAGGGTCGTGATCATCTCGAGGCGGTTTCAGGCGGTGACGGGCTGCGGCAGCTTGACCGCCGGCAGCCCGCCGAGGAACAGGTCGGCGACGATCGGCGCCAGCGCGTCGTGGTCGAGTGGGCCGTCGGGGCGCACCCACGTGAACATCCAGTTGATCATGCCGAACAGCAGCATCGTCAGCGGCTTGGCCAGGTGCGCCTGCGCCAGCTCGGGGCGCACGGCGGCCACGGTGCGGGCGATGCCGGCCACCAGCGCGCGCTCGGTGCCGAGCACGCGCTCGCGGTCGGCGTCGTCGAGGAAGCGCACGTCCTCCGTGAGCACACGGTGCGCGTGCTGCGCGCCGGCGTAGGCCTGCACGAAACGGCGGATCAGCTCGCGCAGCCGCGCCTCGGGCGGCAGGCGCAGCGCGTCGACATCGTCGACGAGTGCGCGCAGCGTCGTCACGTGGCCTTCGCAGATCGACACCAGCAGCGCCTGCTTGTCGGGGTAATAGTGGTAGAGCGTCGCCTTCGACAGCCCGCACGCGTCGGCAATGTCGTTCATCGTCGTCGCGGCGTAGCCGCGGTGCGCGAACAGCTCGGCCGCGCGCGCGAGGATGGCCTCGCGCTGGTCGTCGTAGGTGGCGGCGCGGCCGCGGGCCATCGTCGGCGGCGGTTCAGCGCTCGTCGAACGACAGCACGACGCGCTCGGTCAGCGGGTGCGACTGGCACGTCAGCACGAAGCCGGCGGCGACTTCGTCCTTCTCGAGCGCGAAGTTGCGGTCCATCCGCACCTGACCTTCGAGCAGCTTCGCGCGGCACGTGCCGCACACGCCCGACGTGCACGAGAACGGCACCTCGAGCCCGGCCGCGGCGGCTGCGTCGAGGATGCTCGGCTGCTCGCGCTTGAACTCGATCTCGCGCGTCATCCCGTCGCGGATGATCACGACGCGCGAGCGCTCGGCGTCGCCGGGCTTGGCCTCGTGGACGACGGCGTCGACCTTGCCGGCCTCGGTCGGCGCGACGCCGAAGCGCTCGATGTGCACGCGCGACTCGGGCACACCGGCCTCGACGAGCGCGGCCTGCGCCTCGTCGTTCATCTGGAACGGGCCGCAGACGTAGGCGTGGTCGATCTCGGCGGCGGGCACCAGCGTGCGCAGGAACTCGGCGATCTTCGCGCGGTCGAGCAGCCCGTGGTTGATCGGCGCGTCGGTCGGCTCGTCGGAGAACACGTGCTGCAGCACGAGGCGCGTCATGTAGGCGTTCTTCAGGTCCTCGAGCTCTTCCTTGAACATCGTCGAGGCGAGCGTGCGGTTGCCGTAGATCAGCGTGAATCGCGACTTCGGCTCGCGCGCGAGCACCGTCTTCATGATCGACAGGATCGGCGTGATGCCGCTGCCGCCCGCAATCCCCAGGTGGTGGCGCTTCGACTCGGGCTCGATCGGCACGAAGAAGCGCCCCTGCGGCGCCATCACCTGCAGCGTGTCGCCGGGCTTCAGGTGCTCGTGGATCCAGGTCGAGAACACGCCGCCCCTGACGCGGCGCACGCCCACGCGCAGCTCGGCGTCGTCGACGCCGGCGCAGATCGAGTACGACCGCCGCACGTCCTGCCCGCCGATCGTCGTGCGCAGCGTCAGGTACTGCCCCTGCGTGAAGCCGAACACCTCGCGCAGCTCGGGCGGCACGTCGAACGTGACGATGACCGACTCGGGCGTGTCGGCCTCGATGCGCTTGACGCGCAGCGGGTGGAACAGCGGCGTGCTCATATCGGTTTGAAGTGTTCGAAGGGTTCGCGGCAGGCCAGGCAGCGCCACAGCGCCTTGCACGCGGTGGAGCCGAAGGCCGAGAGGCGCTCGGTGTGCGTGCTGCCGCAGCGCGGGCAGGCCACCGTCTCGTCGGCGGTGCGCCGCACGATGCGGATCGGCGCTTCGCCAGCGCTCACCGCGGCACGACCCGCAGGCGGCGCGATGCCGTACTCGCGCAGCTTGCGCCGCCCTTCGTCGCTGATCCAGTCGGTGGTCCACGCCGGCGCGCGGCGTGTCGTCGCGCGCACCGGCCCGAGCCCGGCGGCGACCAGCGCGTCGACGACGTTCTTCTCGATCAGCTCGGTCGCCGGGCAGCCGCTGTAGGTCGGCGTCAGCACGACCTCGAGCGCATCGCCGTGGTCGATCACGTCGCGCACGATGCCCAGGTCGCGCACCGACAGCGCCGGCACCTCGGGGTCGAGCACGGCGTCGAGCGCGCGCCACGCGGCGTCGACGCGCGAGACGACCTCGGCGCCGCACATCACCAGGCCCCGCCGGGGTAGGCGCGCTGCAGGTACTGCATCTCGGCGAGGATGTAGCCCAGGTGCTCGCTGTGCACGCCGCGGCGGCCGGTGCTGACGAACTTGCCCTCGGGCTGCATCGCGAGCGTCGCGTCGTCGAGCAGTGCGCGCATCTCGGCGAGCCACGGCTCCTTCAGCGCCGCGACGCTCGGGCCCAGGCCGCTGGCCTGCGCCGCGGCATCGACCTCGTCGGCGTCGAACAGCTCGGCGTGGTAGGGCCACAGCTTGCCCAGCGCGGCCTCGACGCGCCGGCGCGACTCGTCGGTGCCGTCGCCCAGGCGCACGAGCCAGTCGCCGGCGTGCTGCTGGTGGTAGCGCGCTTCCTTGACGGCCTTGCCGGCGATCGCGGCGAGTTCGGGCTCGCTCGAGTCTGCCAGGCGCTCCCACCACAGTTTCAGGTACGTCGAGACCATCGCGTTGCGCACGACGGTGAGCGCGAAGTCGCCCGGCTTGCCGGCACCGTTGGGCAGCTCGACCAGCGTCGGGTTCAGGTAGTCGCGCTCGTCGCGCAGGAACGCGAGCTGGTCTTCGTCGTAGGTGCGCGCGTGGCCGCGCCCCTCGACCTGGCCGGCCAGCGTCAGCAGCGCGCGCGACTGGCCGATCAGATCGAGCGCCATGTTGGTCAGCGCGATGTCCTCCTCGATGATCGGCGCGTGGCCGCACCACTCGCCCAGGCGCTGGCCCGAGATCAGGCAGGTGTCCGCCAGGCGCAGCAGGTAGCGCACGGCCGGGGTCCAGTGGATCGTGATCGACGCGCTCATCGCCGCCTCACATGTGGTTGACTTCGTCGGGCAGCTTGTAGAACGTCGGGTGGCGGTAGACCTTGTCTTCCATCGGGTCGAAGAACATGTCCTTGTCGCCCGGGTCGCTGGCGACGATCTGGTCGCTGCGCACGACCCAGATGCTCGAGCCTTCCTGGCGGCGCGTGTAGACGTCGCGCGCCATCTGGATCGCCATCGCCGCGTCGGCCGCGTGCAGGCTGCCGCAGTGCTTGTGGTCCAGCCCGGCGCGCGTGCGCACGAAGACTTCCCACAGCGGCCATTCGGTATCGGTGCTCATTGCAGTGACTCCTTTACGACGACGCAGCGATCACAGCAGCTTTGCCGCCAAACGTCCGAAAGCGAACAATCAAGCGGCCGCCGCGGATCCGGCTCGGCCGGTCCGCAGGCGGCGCCCCCTCGAGGGGGAGCGCCGCAGGCGCTTCGGGGGTGGTCCATGTCATGCCGCCTTGCGCTCGCGTGCGGCCTTCTTCGCGGCGTGGGCGAGTGCCGCCTCGCGCACCCACGCGCCGTCGTCCCAGGCCTTGACGCGCGCGGCCAGGCGCTCCTTGTTGCACGGGCCGTCGCCGCCGACGACGCGCCAGAACTCGGCCCAGTCGATGGCGCCGAAGTCCCAGTGGCCGCGCTCCTCGTTCCAGCGCAGGTCGGGGTCGGGCAGCGTGACGCCGAGCACCTGCGCCTGCGGCACGGTGGCGTCGACGAACTTCTGCCGCAGGTCGTCGTTGCTGATGCGCTTGATGCCCCAGCGCATGCTCTGCGCGCTGTGCACGCTCTCGGCGTCGGGCGGGCCGAACATCATCAGGCTCGGCCACCACCAGCGGTTGACGGCGTCCTGCACCATCGCGCGCTGCGCCTCGGTGCCGTCGCGCATCATCACGAGCAGCGCGTCGTAGCCCTGGCGCTGGTGGAAGCTCTCCTCGCGGCAGATGCGGATCATCGCGCGTGCATAGGGCGCATAGCTGCAGCGGCACAGCGGCACCTGGTTCATGATCGCCGCGCCGTCGACGAGCCAGCCGATGACGCCCACATCCGCCCAGGTCAGCGTCGGGTAGTTGAAGATGCTGCTGTACTTCGCGCGGCCGCTGTGCAGCGCGTCGAGCATCTGGTCGCGGCTCGTGCCCAGCGTCTCCGCGGCGGCGTACAGGTACAGGCCGTGGCCGCCCTCGTCCTGGATCTTGGCGAGCAGGATCGCCTTGCGCTTGAGCGTCGGCGCGCGCGTGACCCAGTTGCCCTCGGGCAGCATGCCGACGATCTCGCTGTGCGCGTGCTGGCTGATCTGGCGCACCAGCGTCTTGCGGTAGTGCTCGGGCATCCAGTCCTTGGCCTCGATGAAGCCGCCGTCGTCGATGCGCGCATCGAAGCGCTTCATCAGTTCGGCCTCTTCGAGCGTCGTGACCGGCTTGGCCTTCTCGGCGCCTTCGACGTCCATCGCCTGCGTGTACATCCTTCGCTCCTTCAACGGGGTCGCTTGTCGATGACCCGGCGCGCCTTGCCGACGAGCGTGCGCTCGATCGACTCGGGGGCGCCGACGCTGACCGTCGTGCTGACGCCGATCAGGTTCTTGATGCGGTGCTGCAGTTCGTGCGCGATCGCGTCGCGCTCGGCGTTGGCGTACTGCGGCAGCAGCTCGACGAGCACCTGCAGCTCGTCGAGGTGGCCGCTGCGCGTGACGACGAGCTGGTACTGCCCCGACAGCGCGCCGTGCTGCAGCACGATCTCCTCGATCTGCGTCGGGAACACGTTGACACCGCGGATGATCAGCATGTCGTCGCTGCGCCCGACGATCTTGCCCATGCGGCGCATGCTGCGCGCGGTCGGCGGCAACAGGCGCGTGAGGTCGCGCGTGCGGTAGCGGATCACCGGCAGCGCTTCCTTCGTCAGCGTCGTGAAGACGAGTTCGCCCTCCTCGGTTCCCTTGGCTGGATCGTAGGGCAGCACCTCGCCGGTGTCGGGGTCGATGATCTCGGGGTAGAAGTGGTCTTCCCAGATCACCGGGCCGTCCTTCGCCTCGATGCACTCGTTGGCCACGCCCGGACCCATCACTTCGGACAGCCCGTAGATGTCGACCGCGTCGATGCCGGCGCGCACCTCGATGTCGTGGCGCATCGCCTCGGTCCACGGCTCGGCGCCGAAGATGCCGACCTTCAGCGAACTGGCGCGCGGGTCAAGCCCCTGGCGCTCCATCTCCTCGATGATCACCTGCATGTAGCTCGGCGTGACCATGATGATGTCGGGCCGGAAGTCGGTGATCAGCTGGACCTGCTTCTCGGTCTGGCCGCCCGACATGGGGATCACGGTACAGCCCAGCCGTTCGGCGCCGTAGTGCGCGCCGAGCCCCCCGGTGAACAGGCCGTAGCCGTAGGCCACGTGCACGATGTCGCCCGGCCGCCCGCCCGACGCGCGGATGCTGCGCGCGACCAGATTCGCCCAGGTGTCGATGTCGGCCTGCGTGTAGCCGACCACGGTCGGCTTGCCGGTCGTCCCGCTGCTCGCGTGGATGCGCACGACGCGCTCGCGCGGCACCGCGAACATGCCGAACGGGTAGTTGTCGCGCAGGTCCTTCTTCGTCGTGAACGGGAACTTGGCCAGGTCGGCGAGCGACTTGCAGTCCGACGGGTGCACGCCCTTCGCGTCGAACGCGGCGCGGTAGTGCGGCACGTTCTCGTAGGCGTGCACCAGCGTCTGCTGCAGGCGGCGCAGTTGCACAGCGGCCAGTTCGTCGCGGCTGGCGGTCTCGATCGGTTCGAGATCGCCGGGGGCGGGATGCTTGACGGGCATCGGGGGTGTCTCCTGCCTTCTTCGTGTTCGGTGTCGACGGCGGTCGGTCGACGGCGGATCAGCCTTGGGCCTCGGGCACCGCGGGGCGGCCCTTCGCGGTGTACGAGCGGCCGCGGAACACCGCGATGCGCTCGCCGCGCTGGTTGCGCACCTCGGTGTCGTAGACGCCGGTGCGGCCGGTCTTCGAAATCTCGACGCAGGTGGCGGTCAGCACGTCGCCCAGGCGCGCCGGCGCGATCAGGTCGATCGAGAACCCCGACGCCACCGTCAGCTCGTTGTACGAGTTGCACGCGAACGCGAACGCCGAGTCGGCGAGCGTCGCGATCAGGCCGCCGTGGCAGATGTCGTGCCCGTTGACCATGTCTTCGCGCACCGTCATCGTCAGCACCGCGCGCCCGGGCGTCACCTCGAGCACCTGCATCCCGAGCGCCTTGGACGCGCGGTCGTTGGCGAACATGCCTTCGCGCACGTGGTCGGCGATTTGCTGCGGGGTGCGGTGCGACATCGAAACCTCGGGCAATGAAGGAGCGATCGGCCAAGCCGGGGCTGCCGCGGGCGATCCGCGATCAGGTCTGCTATTTTCGACCAACCGGTCGGTCAATATTAACGGGCGCCGCCCCTTGACTCAAGTCACGCATACCCATGAAAACCCTGACCCAACCACCACCGCCGCGGTCTGGAGCCGCGCCTCCACCCGAGGCCGGCGCCGCCGACTACGATGCCCGCATGAAGATGCCCGACGCCCCCACCGCCCTCGCGCAACGCCTCGAGGCGCAGCGCACCGCGTTCGCTGCCGAGCCCTACCCCGCGTGGGCGGTGCGTGCCGACCGCCTGCGCCGGCTGCAGAAACTGCTGACGGCGCACGAACCCGAGATCGCGCAGGCCATCGATGCCGACTTCGGCGGCCGCCCGCGCTTCGAGACCGACCTCGCCGAGGTCTGGCCCAGCCTCGAGGAAGTCAAGGTCGCGCTGCGCGAGGGCCGCGGCTGGATGAAGCCGCAGCGCGCACCGGTGGCCAAGTGGTTCCTGCCGGCCGGCGCGCAGGTGCTGCCGCAGCCGCTGGGGGTCGTCGGCATCATCGTGCCGTGGAACTACCCGCTGTTCCTCGCCGTCGCGCCAATGGCCGCCGCGATCGCCGCGGGCAACCGCGTGCTGGTCAAGATGAGCGAATACACGCCGCGTTTCAGCGCGCTGTTCGCCACACTGTGCGCCAAGGCGTTCAAGCCCGACGAGGTCGACGTCGTCACCGGCGACGCGCAGGTGGCCGCGCAGTTCGCCGCGCTGCCGTTCGACCACCTGCTGTTCACCGGCTCGACGTCGGTCGGGCGCAAGGTGATGGCCGCCGCCGCGGCCAACCTGACGCCGGTCACGCTCGAACTCGGCGGCAAGTCGCCCACCGTCGTCGCGCCCGGCTACCCGCTCGCGAAGGCCGTCGAGCGCATCCTGGTGGGCAAGCTGATCAACGCCGGCCAGACCTGCATCGCGCCCGACTACGTGCTGCTGCCGCGCGGCGAGATCGACGCCTTCGTCGAGGCGGCGCGCGCCTGCGCGCGCAGGCTGTACCCGCAGGGCCTGGCCGATGTGCACTACTGCAGCGTCGTCGATGCGCGCCAGTACCGGCGGCTGACGGCGGCGCTCGACGACGCGCTGGCGCGTGGCGCGCGCGCCGAGCCGCTGTTTGCCGGCGTGCAGCGCGACGACGCCGGCCACCGGCTCGCGCCGCAGCTCGTGTTCGACGTGCCGCCTAATAACGCGCTGGCCACCGACGAGATCTTCGGCCCGCTGCTGCCCGTGCTGCCGTACGACGGCGTCGACGACGCGATCGCGCACGTCAACGCCGGCCCGCGCCCGCTCGCGCTGTACTGGTTCGACGACGACCGCCAGCGCACGCAGCGCGCGCTCGAGCGCACGCACGCCGGCGGCGTCACCGTCAACGACACGCTGCTGCACGTCGCGCAATACGAGCTGCCGTTCGGCGGCGTCGGCCACTCGGGCATGGGCCACTACCACGGCCGCTGGGGCTTCGAGACCTTCAGCAAGCTCAAGCCCGTCGTCTGGCAGGCCAAGGTCAACGCGATGTCGCTGTTCCTGCCGCCGTACCGGCCGCTGGCGCACAAGATGCTCAAGCTGATGAAGCGCTCCTGACGCGCCCCGCCGGCGAGGCCCCTGCGTCGCGGGGGCCTGTGGCCGTGGCCGGCCCCGCGCCGGCGCGCCGGGTGTTAACCTGCCGGGCTGTTGCCGACTTGCCCGCCACGGAGACCGCCATGCCCGGCCTGCTGCCCGACGTCGACCCCGACGGCCTGCTCGAATACTCGGTCGTCTACACCGATCGCGCGCTGAACCACATGTCGCGCAAGTTCGGCGGCGTGATGCGCGACATCGCCGCGATCCTCGAGGAGGTCTACGGCGCGCACGCCACCGCGGTGATCCCCGGCAGCGGCACCTTCGGCATGGAGGCGGTGGCGCGCCAGTTCGCCACCGGCAAGACCTGCCTCGTGATCCGCAACGGCTGGTTCAGCTACCGCTGGACGCAGATCTTCGAGATGGGGCGCATCCCGTCGCGCGAGATCGTCCTCAAGGCACGCCGCACCGAGCCCGGCGCGCAGGCGCCGTGGGCGCCCGCGCCGCTCGACGAGGTGGTCGCCACGATCCGCCGCGAGCGCCCGGCGATGGTGTTCGCGCCGCACGTCGAGACCGCCGCCGGGATGATCCTGCCCGACGCCTACCTGCGCGCGGTGGCCGACGCCACGCACGAAGTGGGCGGCCTGTTCGTGCTCGACTGCATCGCCTCGGGCGCGATGTGGGTCGACATGCGCGCCACCGGCGTCGACCTGCTCGTCAGCGCGCCGCAGAAGGGCTGGACCGGCTCGCCGGGCTGCGCGTTCGTGATGCTGTCGGAGCGCGCGCGCGCGGCCATCGAGGACACCACCAGCACCAGCTTCGCGTGCGACCTGAAGAAGTGGCTCGCGATGATGGACACCTACAAGGCCGGCAGCTTCGGCTACCACACGACGATGCCCACCGACGCGCTCGCGCGCACGCGCGACGCGATGGCCGAGACCAAGGCGCTGGGCTTCGAGCTGCTGCGCGCGCGGCAGATCGAGCTCGGCCAGCGCGTGCGCGCGCTGCTCGAGGGGCACGGTTTGCGCAGCGTCGCCGCCGCCGGCTTCCAGGCACCGGGCGTCGTCGTCAGCTATACCGACGACCCCGACCTCGCCAGCGCGAAGGCCTTCGTCGCGCTCGGCCTGCAGACCGCCGCCGGCGTGCCGCTGCAGTGCGACGAGGGGCCGGACTTCCGCACCTTCCGCATCGGCTTGTTCGGTCTCGACAAGCTGATGCACGTCGACCGCACGGTGGGCTACCTCGAGGCGGCGCTTACGCAGGCGCTTGCGGCGCGCGCGCCGCGCAAGGCGGCCTGATCGGCCGAGCGACGACGCGCCGCCCCAAAGCAAACGGGCCGCACCTTCACAGGTGCGGCCCGTTCATCGTCTGGCGCGGCTGGCAGGATTCGAACCCACGACCCCTTGGTTCGTAGCCAAGTACTCTATCCAACTGAGCTACAGCCGCTCAAGCCGCACAGTATAGCACGCCGAATCAGCGCGTTCAGTCGATGGCCGCCGCGGCGGCGTCGCACGCGGCCGCGCGATCCTCGTCCCCCTGCGCGCGGGCCACGCGCGCGAGCGCGCGCCAGGCCCGCCGCCGCGCGACGGCGTCGAGCCCCGGCGCACGCGCGGCCTGCTCGAGCGGCGCGCGCGCCTTGCCCCACAGTTGCCGCTCGGCGAACGCGACGCCCACCGCCGCGACGACAGCCGGCTCCTGCGCGTGCGCGCCCAGCGCCGCCTCCAGCCGCGGCAGCCAGTCGGTGCCGATGCCGTCGACGGCGTGCAGCAGCGCCAGCGCCACCTGCTCGCGCTCGTCGGCGCCGAGCTCGCCGAGCCGCTCCCACAGCGGGCGCAGCCAGCTGCGCGCGAGCGCCGCGTCGTCGAATGCCGCCGCGCGGCGCGCGGCGCGCGCGGCGACGTAGGCGTCCTGCTGGTCGGCGCTGTCGAGCTGCTGCCACACGCGCTGCACCTGGTCGACGTCGTGCGTGTCGTCGAGCGCCATCAGCGCCAGCGAGCGCAGCAGCCCGCGCGCGGCCAGCGTCGAGAAGCCCTGGTGCTTGGCCAGCAGGCGCGCGGTGCGCAGCGCCTCGAGCGACTGCCCGGCCAGGCGCTGCGCCTGCAGCCGCAGCCGCAGCGCCTGCGTGCGCCGCGCGACGCCGGCGGGCAACTCGCCGAGCAGCTCGAGCGCGCGCGGCGCATCGAGGTCCTCGACGGCCCACTCGGCGGCCAGCAGCTGCGCGCCGTCGTCGGCCGCGCGCGCGGCACCGGCGCGGCGCAGCGCGCGCGCGCGCTGCATCTGTTCGTCGCGCTGGCGCCGGTCCTGCAGGCGGTGCAGGCTGATCGCCGACAGCAGGTGTGCGAGCACCTGCAGGTCGTGGTCGGGCTCGCCGCGCGGACGCGCGAGGTCGATCGCCAGCGCCTTCTGCGCGGCCTTGTGCGCGCGCGTGTAGCGCGCGGCGAACAGCTCGGCCAGCGCCTCGCGCAGCGCGGCCTGCGCGGCGCGCTCGTGGCGCAGCGCGCGCCACTCGCGCGCGCGCGCGGGCAGGCTCACGAGCGAGCTCACCGCCTGCAGCACCGTCACCAGCAGCACGACGAAGGCCAGCAGCGAGAACACGAACAGGTTCAGCGACATCTCGAGCCGCCAGCCGTCCCAGTACAGGCTCACCAGGCCGTCGTTGCGCCCGAGCAGCAGCGCGGCCACCACGGCCGCGGTGAACAGCAGCACCAGCCAGACGACGGCGCGCATCAGCGCAGCAGGGCCGCGAGCGCGGCCAGCGTCTCGTCGGGGCGCGGCAGCTCGACCTCGCGCGCCTGCTGCTCGGCCTGGCGCAGCGTGTCGCGCGCGACCTGCACGCGCCGCGACTGCGGGTCGAACTGCCGCTCGATCATCGCCGCGGCGGCGTGCAGGTCGGTCTGCGCGAGGTCGAACTGGCGCGCCAGCAGCGCCAGCCGTGCGCTAAGCAGGCGCAGCTTGAGCGTCTCGCGCACGAAGTAGGCCTGCTCGGGCGTCAGCAGCATCGCACCGGGGTCTTCGATGCGCGTGATGCGCAGCACCGACTTGGCCTCGGCCCACACGCGCAGCGCGACGTCGCGCGCGACGGCCGGCACCCGCTCGAGCCAGCCGGCTGCGGAAGCCGGTGCGTCGGGCGCCGACGCGGCCGCTGCGGCGGGCGCGGCCGGCTCGGCCCGCGGCGTGACGGCCGGCGCGCGGCGTGGCTCGACGAGCGCGACCAGCGGCAGCTCGTCGACCTGGCGCAGCACCTCGTCGACGCGCGCGGCCAGCGTCGCGATGTCGGGCGTGCGCACGGCGCCCAAGCGCTGCAGGTCGCGCGCCAGCGCCGTGCGCACGCGCTGCACGCGCGCCGAGTCGAGCTGCGCGAGCCGCTCGTCGGCCTGGCGCAGCGCCACCACCACCGGCTCGGTGCTGCCCAGCAGCGTCGCGTGGCGCATCGCCAGCCGCAGCGCCGAGTCGACGTCGGCGACGACCTTGTCGTCGCGCGAGCGCGCCAGCGACTGCAGCAGCTGCTCGACCTGCGAGCGCTGCAGCGCCGCCTCCGACACGCGCGCGTCGAGCAGCGCGACGCGCGCAGCGGCGTCGCGCGCGGCGTCCTGCGCCTCGTTGGCGAGCACGCGCGCCTCGGTGACCGCGGTCTCGGTAGCCTGCTGGCGGCGCACGAGCTCCTGCTCGAGCAGCCCGACGCGATGCTGCGCGCTCCAGCCGAGGTAGGCGCCGCCGGCACCGAGCAGCAGCGCGGCGGCCGCGGCGATCCACAGCGCGCGCGGCACGCCGGGTGCCGGCCGTGCGGCCGCTGGCGCCGCCGCGGGCGACGCACCGGGCGGGTCGGCGGGCGGCACGGGCGCGGCCGGCTCGGGCGAGGCGTCGTTGGAACTCACGTTGCGGGCATTCTATGCAGCGCCCTTGGGGCGACCCCCCTCAACGCTGCACGGGCCGCGATGCACCCGCGCGGCGACGTTCAATCGGCGACGCGGCGGCGGAACACGAGGCGCTCGGGCGTCGAGACCTTCGCGTCGAACGCGTAGCCGTCGCCGTCGAAACCCGCGAGCGCGGCCGGCGTGTCGATGCGGTGCGTGATCGCGTAGCGCGCCATCGCGCCGCGCGCGCGCTTGGCGAAGAAGCTGATCACCTTGTACTGCCCGCCCTTCCAGTCCTCGAACACGCAGTCGACGACACGCGCCTTCAGCGCCGGGCGCAGCGCGGCCTTCGCGTACTCCTGCGACGCGAGATTGACGACGACCGGCGCCGGGTCGTCCTTCAGACGCCGGTTCAGGTGCTCGGCCAGCGTGTCGCCCCAGAAGCCGTACAGATCCTCGGCAGCGTCGGTGTGCAGCTTGGTGCCCATCTCGAGGCGGTACGGCTGCATCAGGTCGAGCGGGCGCAGCGCACCGTACAGCCCCGACAGGATCACGAGGTGGTCCTGCGCCCATTCGAGGTCGGCCAGCGTCAGCGTCTTCGCGTCGAGTCCGTCGTAGACGTCGCCGGCGAACGCGAGCACCGCCGGCTTGCTGTTCTTCGGCGTGAAGGTCTTGCGCCACGCGGCGTAGCGCGCGACGTTGAGCTGCGCGAGCGCGTCCGACAGCGACATCAGCGACGCGATCTCGGCCGGCGTCTTCGTCTTCAGCACGTCGATCAGCGCCGCCGAGCGCGCGACGAACTGCGGCTTGGTCGCGCGCGCGAGCACCTCGGGCGGCGTGGGCGTGTCGTAGTCGAGCGTCTTCGCGGGGGACAGCAGGTACAGCATCGTCAGTCGGTCACTCCGTCGTCCCGGCAGCCGCCCGCGGCCGCGGCCGGCAGCGCGCCGAGCGCCTCGCGCCACGTGCGGTGCGGGATGTGGTGGGTCAGCCGGTGGATCGCGCAGTCGACGAGCGCCGGGTGCACCTCGTGGCCGACGCCGCGCGCGATGTCGAGCGTCGCGTCGCCGTGCAGCACGCCCAGGTGCTCGAGCGTGCGGCGCGCCTCGGCCACCGGGTGCAGCGCATCGGCTTCGCCGTGCAGGAAGTGCAGCGTCGTCAGCGCCGGTGCCTGCGCCGGCAGCGCGGCGTAGCCGCCGCCGAACGCGATCACGCGCCCGGCGATGCCGTCGTCGGCGCTCGCCGCCTCGAGCGCCATCGTCGCGCCCTCGCCGAAGCCCACCAGCGCGGTGGACTGCGGCGTCGCGCCCAGGCGCTGCTGCGCGTCGCGCACCCAGCGCAGCAGGCGCGGCAGCGCCGCGGCCACGCGCGCGACGAGGTCCTCGGCCGGCCCGTCGGCGGGCAGCAGGTCCTGCGGCAGCAGCAGCGCCGCGTGCGCGAACTCGCGGCGCAGCGCGCGCGCCAGCGGCAGCATCGCCGCCGCGTCCTGGCCGCGGCCGTGCAGCAGCACCATCAGCTGCTCGGGGCGGCCGGCGGGCAGGAGCTCGATGTCGTCGGTCATCGGATGCAGCGGCGGGCAGGACATGCGCCTACAAGTCGTGCGGCGCGAGGCCGGTGTGCTTGGCGATGCGGGCCAGCATCTTCGGTCCGATCTCGTCGCCGTCGTGGAACGCGAAGACCACGTCGGGCCAGCCTTCGCGTGACAAGACCCGGTGCGAGCCCGTCTGCCGCTTGACGCGCCACCCGAGGGCATGCAGCGCGGCCAGCACGCGCTTGGCCTTCGCCGCCGGCCACGACGTCATGCGGCCGTGAGCGAGATGCGGATGTCGGTCGGCTGCGCTTCGCCATGCTCGAGGCGGTCGGCGAGCACGCGCAAAGCCAGCACCTCGGCCCGTGCCATCGCCTCGGCCTGCGACGCGCCGTAGGCGAGCACGCCGGGCAGCTGCGGCACTTCGGCAAGCCAGCGGCCATCGTCTTCGCGTTCGCATTCCAGCGTGAAGTTCATCGCGCGTCTCCGCCGGCCATTGTAGGAGTCGCCCGCGGCGGTCAGCGGAAGTCGCGGCTCCTCGCCGCGAGCCCGTGCAGCAGCGCCGTGTGGTCGACGAGCTTCTTGGCCACCAGGTGCATCACCTCGCCCTCCTTCTGCCACACGCCGTAGACGGTGAGCAGCGTCGCGGCCAGCAGCGGCTGGCGCTGCCGCTCGACGACCTGCGGCCAGACGATGACGTTGACGGCGCCGGTCTCGTCCTCGAGCGTGACGAAGACGACGCCCTTGGCCGTCTCGGGCCGCTGGCGGTGCGTGACGAGGCCGCTCGCGCGCGCGAGCTGGCCGTGGCGGTACTGGCGCAGCACGGCGGCCGGCTGCACGCGAAACGCCGCGAGCCGCTCGCGCAGCAGCGCCAGCGGGTGCGCGTGCAGGCTCAGCCCGAGCGCGCGGTAGTCGGCGAGCACGGTGTCGGCGGTGGTCGGTGCCGGCAGCGCGGCCGGCGCCTCGTGCGTGCGCGTTGCGGCGAGCATCGGCGTCGCGCGCGTGTCGACGCCGGCCACGGCCCACGCGGCGTCGCGGCGGTGGCCGGCGATGGCGTTCAGCGCGTCGGCGCGCGCGAGCACCGCCAGCCCGTGCGCGTCGAGCCGCGCGCGCCGCGCCAGGTCCTCGACCGACGCGAAAGGCGCCTCGCGGCGTGCGGCGACGATCCGCCGCGCCGCGTCTTCGGCCAGGCCCGCGACGCGGCTCAGGCCCAGGCGCACCGCGCGCAGCCCGGCGCCCTCGCCGGCCGCGTCGTGCTCCAGCGTCGTGTCCCAGTCGCTTGCCGTCACGTCGACCGGCAACACGCGCACACCGTGCTCGCGCGCGTCGCGCACCAGCTGCGCCGGCGCGTAGAAGCCCATCGGCTGGCTGTTGAGCAGCGCGGCGAGGAAGGCGTCGGGGTGGTGGCACTTGAGCCAGGCGCTGACGTAGACCAGCAGCGCGAAGCTCGCCGCGTGGCTCTCGGGGAAGCCGTATTCGCCGAAGCCCTCGATCTGGCGGAAGATCGCCTCGGCCCACTCGCGCGTGTAGCCCTTGGCCACCATGCGGCCCACGAGCCGCTCGTGGAACGGGCCCAGGCCGCCCTTGCGCTTCCACGCCGCCATCGCGCGGCGCAGCTGGTCGGCCTCGCCGGGCGTGAAGTCGGCCGCGAGGATCGCGAGCTGCATCACCTGCTCCTGGAAGATCGGCACGCCGAGCGTGCGCTCGAGCGCCTGCTTCACTTCGGCGCTCGGATACGTCACCGGCTCGTCGCCGCAGCGCCGGCGCAGGTACGGGTGCACCATGCCGCCCTGGATCGGCCCCGGGCGCACGATGGCGACCTCGATCACGAGGTCGTAGAAGTTGGCGGGCTTCAGCCGCGGCAGCATGCTCATCTGCGCGCGGCTCTCAACCTGGAAGGTGCCGACGCTGTCGCCCTTGCTCAGCATGGCGTAGACGGCCGGGTCTTCGGCGGGCACGTCGGCCATCTCGAAGCGCTTGCCGAGCTTGGCGCCGACGAGGTCGAGCGCACGGCGGATCGCGCTGAGCATGCCGAGCGCCAGCAGGTCGACCTTGATCAGCCCGAGCGCGTCGAGGTCGTCCTTGTCCCACTGGATCACGCTGCGCCCGTCCATCGCGGCGTTCTCGACCGGCACCAGCCGCGCGAGGTCGTCGCGCGCGATCACGAAGCCGCCCGGGTGCTGGCTCAGGTGCCGCGGAAAGCCGACGAGCGTCTGCGTGAGCTCCACCCAGTGGCGGCACACCGGCGCGTCGGGGTCGAAGCCGTGCTCGCGCAGGCGCTCGGGGTCCACGCGGCGGCCGTCCCACCAGTGCTGGCTCTTGGCCACCGCGTCGATGCGGTCGAGGTCGATGCCGAGCGCGCGGCCGACGTCGCGCAGCGCGCTCCTCGGCCGGTAGCTGATGACCACCGCCGTGAGCGCCGCGCGGTGCCGCCCGTACTTGCGGTAGACGTACTGGATGACCTCCTCGCGCCGCTGGTGCTCGAAGTCGACATCGATGTCGGGCGGCTCGCCCCGCTCGGCGCTGATGAAGCGCTCGAACAGCAGGCTCATGCGCGCCGGGTCGACCTCGGTGACGCCGAGCGCGTAGCACACCGCCGAGTTGGCCGCGCTGCCGCGCCCCTGGCACAGGATGCCCTGCGCGCGCGCCCACTGCACGAGGTCGGCCACGGTGAGGAAGTACGGCTCGTAGCGCAGCTGCGCGATCAGCGCGAGCTCGTGCTCGACCTGCGCGCGCACCTTGTCCGGCACGCCGTGCGGGAAGCGGCGCGCGAGGCCTTGTTCGGTCAGCGCGCGCAGCCACGACGCCGGCGTGTGGCCGGCGGGCACGATCTCGTCGGGGTACTCGTAGCGCAGCTCGTCGAGCGAGAACGCGCAGCGCGCGGCCAGCGCCACCGTGGCGGCGAGCCACTCGGGCGCGTACAGCGCACCCAGCCGCTGGCGCGGGCGCAGGTGCTGCTCGGCGTTGGGCGCCAGCGCGAAGCCGCACTGCGCCAGCGGCACGCGCAGCCGCGTGGCGGTGAGCACGTCCTGCAGGGCTTTGCGCGAGCGCGCGTGCATCAGCACGTCGCCGGTGGCGACGATGGGCAGGCCGGTGAGCGCGGCCACGCGCTGCACCGTGTCGGCGAGCCACTCGTCGTGCGCGTGCAGCAGCAGCGGCAGCGCGAGCGCGGCGCGGTCGGCGAACCACGTCTTCAGCCACATCGCCTGCGCGAACACGGCCTCGAACGTCTGCGCGGCGTCGGGCACCAGCAGCGCGAGGCAGTCGGGCAGGCCAGCGAGCATCGGCGCCGCGGGCGCCTTGCCCTCGACGTCGCTGCGCAGCGCCACGTACTGCCCCTTCGGCGCGCGCCGGCGCGCCAGCGTGAGCCACTGCGCGAGGTGGCCGTAGCCGCGGCGCGTCTGCGCCAGCAGCACGAGGCGCATGTCGGGCGGCTGCTCGGCGGCCGCGGCCACGCGCATCTCGGCGCCGACGATCAGGTGCAGCCCGACGCGCTTGGCCTGCGCATGCGCGCGCACCACGCCGGCGAGCGAGCACTCGTCGGTGAGCGCGAGCGCCGCGTAGCCCAGCGCGTGCGCGCGCTGCACCAGCTCCTCGGGGTGCGAGGCACCGGTGAGGAAGCTGAAATTGCTGCGGCAGTGCAGCTCGGCGTAGGCGGGGAGCATGGCCACCGTGGACGGCAGGCACCGCGGCGCGCACCGGCGCGCGGTTCGGATGCGGTCAACCCTCGAAGAACGGCGCCTCGAACCAGCGCTCGAGCGCCATGCCGCCCGTGCCGACGACCAGCGGCCGCACGCCGGGAAAGGCGGCGGCGAAGGCGTCGAGCCCCGGCAGGCTGTCGCGCGCACGGCCGCTCTTGACCTCGAGCGCCCAGGTCTCGTCGCCACGGCGCACGACGAAGTCGACCTCGCGCGCACCTTCGCGCCAGTAGCCCAGCGTGCCGCTGCCGTGCGCGCCCGCGGGCAGCCAGGCCAGCAGCTGGGCACCCACCGCGCTTTCCACCAGGCGCCCCCACAGCGCAGGGTCGGCGCGCACGCGCGCGAAGCCGTAGCCGTCGTGCACCGCCAGCGCGCCCATGAACGCGGTGTTGAACACCTGCAGCTTCGGGCTCGACGCACGCTGCCGCACCGCCTGCCCCGCCACCTTCTGCAGCCCGCAGACCATGCCGGCGCCGGCAAGCAAGTCCAGGTAGTGGGCCAGCGTGGTGGTGTTGCCCGCGTCCTGCAGCGTGCCGAGCATCTGGGTGTAGCTCAGCACCTGGCCGCTGTAGCGGCACGCGAGGTCGAACACGCGCCGCAGCAGCGCCGGCTTGTGCACCGGCGCCATCAGCAGCACGTCCTTGCCGATCGTCGTCTCGACCAGCGCGTCGCGCACGTAGTCGGCCCAGCGGCGCTCGTCGTGCACCAGCGGGGCCGCGCCGGGGTAGCCGCCGAAGAACACGTGCTGCTCCAGCGTGAAGCCGAAGGCGTCGCGCATCTCGGCGAACGACCAGTGGGCCAGGCGCGTGACCTCGAAGCGGCCGGCCAGGCTCTCGGTCAGGCCGCGCTCGATCAGCAGCGGCGCCGAGCCGAGCACCACCACGCGCAGGTCGCGCCGCGCGCGGGTGTCCGCGTCCCACAGGCGCTTGACCTCGTCGGTCCAGCGCGGGATCTTCTGCACTTCGTCGAGCACGAGCACCGCCGTGCCGTGGCGTGCCGCGAGCGCGCGGCCCTGCTCCCACTGCGCCGCCACCCACGACAGGGGTTGCAGGCCCGGGCTGTCGGCGCTGGCCGAATGCGCCGGCAGGTCGGGCAGGCGCGCGAGCGCCTGGGCGACCATCGTCGTCTTGCCCACCTGCCGCGGGCCGGCCACCACCTGCAGGAAGCGCCGCGGCTCGCGCAGGCGGGCCACGAAAGCGGGCAGGGCGGAGCGTTCGATCACCAGGGCACCCATTTACTCAATGCATTGAGTAAACGGAAGTCTCGGTCTTCGGATGCGGACCGGTGATGCCCGCCGCCAGCGCATCGAGCGGGCTGCGCGTGCCGCCTGCGGCCACCTTCAGCACGTCCGTGTAGATCATCGTGGTGCTCACGTCGCTGTGGCCGAGCAGTTCCTGCACGGTTCGTATGTCGGTGCCCGACTGCAGCAGGTGCGTCGCGAACGAATGCCGCAGCGTGTGCGGCGTGGCCGGGCGTTCGATGCCGGCGGCGTGCACGGCACGCTTGAAGGCGCGCTGGAACGTCTGGTCGAACAGGTGGTGGCGCCGCTCGACGCCGGTGCGCGGGCATACCGAGTGCTCGGCTTGTGGAAACACCCAGAACCAGGCCCAAGACGACCCAGCGCGCGGGTACTTGCGTTCGAGCGCGTCGGGCATCTGCACGCCGCCGCGCCCGGCGCGCGCGTCGGCTTCCCACAGCACGCGGGCGTGCTGCACCTGTTCGCGCAGACCGGGGGCGAGCGTGGCCGGCAGCATCACGACGCGGTCCTTGCCGCCCTTGCCGCTGCGCACGACGATGACGCGGCGGTCGAACTCGACGTCCTTCACGCGCAGTTGCAACGCTTCGGTGATGCGCATGCCGGTGCCGTACAGCAGCCGGACGAGCACCCCGTGCGTGCCGTCCAGCCGGGCCAGCACGGCAGCGACTTCCGAAGCGGACAGCACGGCCGGAAGCCGCGGCTTGCGCTGAGGGCGGCCGATGCCTTGCATCCAGGGCAACTGCTGGCCGAGGACCTGCTGGTAGAGAAACAGGACGGCCGCAAGCGCCTGCCGGTGCGTGGCCACGGAGACCCCCCGCTCGTTGGACAGCCAGGTGAGGAAGGCTTCCACCTCCGGCTTGCCCATCGCCCGCGAATGGCGCATGCCATGGAAGCGCACGAAGGCACGGATCCAGTGGACGTAGGCCTGCTCGGTCCGCAAGCAGTAGTGCAGATAGCGCACGCGCTCGCGAACGGCGTCGAGCAGCGAGCGTGGTGCCGCGGCGGGGAGCGACACAGGAGTGGACATGGCGCAACCGATAGCTGTATTTTTATACAGTCTATGTTGCGATGTTTCGCCGTGCAAGCGCCGGCCGCCCGCGAATCCCGACCCCCCCCCGCGCGCCACCATGTCACCGGCCCTTGGACAGTCAGGCGTAACCGGATACGCTCCGCGCGAGCCGTAACCGGTTACGCCTGACTGTCCGGTTCAGATCAAAAGTTAGGTCTCACACCCAGCCAAGGCGCACGCAGCATCGCTAGCAAAGATGACCACTCCTGCTGAAACCCTTCTGTCGATAGGATTTCCAGAACCTATCGAAACAGACGGATTGCGTTCCATTGCACACCTCTTCGGATCAAGCAAGCCCCGCTGTGGGATTTATATTCTGATCCTCTCTGAGAACCGTCACTACATTGGCCAAGCAGTTGATGTCGTACGTCGATTCGCACAGCATCTAAAGTCCTACGGCAACATTCAAGGATTCTCGTTCATACCAGTTTCTCGCAAGGAACTAAACAAACGAGAAAAGGAATTAATATTTAAAGCTGAACAAAAGAGCCTAGCTCTGGTCAATGTAGTACACGTAACCGAAACAGTCGGGGACTCAGACTTATATGATGTTGTCTCTGAAGAGGAACTCAAAGCCTGGGTTCAGAATCCTTATGCCGAAAACTTCAATGACCTTGATACCGCGCCGATCAAGTTGCCAAAATCCCAATACCTTCGAAACCAGCGAAACATCAATCAACTCAGAAGGCACGCATTACATCGGGACGCTGTGATCCTGTTGTTCCTGTATCTTGACTCTTGCATTCCATACCCTAGGCGAACGGAATATTCATTCTGGTCCGTCAGTTGCATGCCATCAACCAATTCTGGAACGTGGCCACGCCTCGTATGCGTAAGTGCAGGTGTTATGGAACTATTCTGTATAGGGTACTACCGTGATCCGAAGTTGTCGGATGGTACGTGGGGGTTTATAAACGTAGCATCTGATATCTTGTATGAGAAGTTTGGAACTGAATCAAAGTTTGCCGAGGCGCATCCGGAAGTTATAGTTCGCTCCTCAACATACCGAGATGCTGGTCAACATCAAGTTTCGCTGACTTGCGCCACTCAGATAGAACTTATTGAACCACTTACAGATAGTGCAGTCATCCTCGCAGCAGCAACGTTGGCGCTGCGGGTCATGCGAAAAAGATCGAATATCTACTTCAAGTTTCACTGCCCTCAGCTTGTCGAAGAGGCAATGCGGTACCGCGAAAAGACTGAGGAAGAGGTCAATGCTGAACTCGACGAAGTCATTGAGGGTTTGATTGCTAAGTTTAATGAAAAAGCGAAATCCCCTGCCGGAACGGAGCGGCAAGTTGAATGAAACCCAACCATTCGCTCAACCGAACGCATCGCGGCGCGCCGGCATTTGGCCCGCCACTCCATTCTGGTCCAAATACCGTCACACCAGAATAGTGCGGTTAGGGAAAGTCTGAACAAATGACCTTGCACAGCATCGACGCCGTTGCGAAGCGAACAGGTCGCTCGCTTTCGAGCCGTCGATGCCGTCCGGCGACCTCATTCATGCCGCCTGCGCGATCTTTCCGTCTGGTTTCAGGCCGCATTGCCAACTTTCGGGCGGTCTTGTCCATCCAGTACGAGCAAGGCTCGGCGCGCCATCCACAGATTCGACAGCGCGAACGGTGTCCGCAGCTGCGCGGTGTTCTTCGCCAGCCCGCGGTAGCGCACCTTCACGTGTCCGAACTGCCGTTTGATGACACGGAACGGGTGTTCGACCTTGGCTCGGATGCTGGCCTTCATGCGCTCGAGCTGCTCGACCAGCGCATCGACCTTGCACGTCTTGTCCAGCGCGCGGCGCTTGCCAGGGGGCATGCCCACGTGCCACTGCACGTCTTCGCGCGCGTCGGGTCGCTTGGCCGCGCCCTGGTAGCCCGCGTCGCCGAAGGCGTGGGTCTCCTCGCCGTGCAGCAGGCCGTTGGCCTCGACCACGTCGTTGACGTTGGCCGCCGTGCCCTTGACGGTGTGCACCAGCCCACTGTCGGCGTCCACGCCAATGTGCGCCTTCATCCTGAAGTACCACTGGTTGCCCTTCTTGGTCTGGTGCATCTCCGGATCGCGCTGCCCGCGGTCGTTCTTGGTCGAGCTCGGTGCGGCGATCAGCGTGGCGTCGACGACGGTGCCTGCCTTCAACAGCAAGCCCTTGGCCTGAAGCATCTCGTTGACGGTGTGCAGGATCTGCTCGGCGAGCTTGTGCTTCTCCAGCAGGTGACGAAACCGCAGGATCGTGCTCTCGTCGGGAAGACGCGTCTCGAAGTTCAACTCGGCGAACTCGCGAAACAGCGGCACGTCGTGCAGCGCCTCTTCCATCGCCGGGTCGCTGAGCGTGAACCACTGCTGCATGAAGTGGATGCGCAGCATCGTGCGCACCGAAAACGGCGGGCGGCCGCGGCGGCCCTCGGGCGCATGCGGCGCGATCAGCGCTTCCAGCGCCGCCCATGGCACCACGCGCTCCATCTGCGCCAGGAATTCGCGCCTGCGTGTGCGCTTGGTGCTCAGGTTCAGTCCGAGTTCAGCTTGCTGCATGTTCGCCATCGTCGCCGGTCTTCAACGCCCGCGGCAGCAGACTTGCCCGGGGGTTATGCAGACCTTCCCTAGGCGTCATACCGCTCCGAGGGGGCTTCGTCTGTCTTCCGACGAGGAAATGGAACCGACAGGTCTCCTTCTCGCCCCCAGCCTGATTCCGTCCATGCGTGTTCGCTGCCGTCGCGCTCGGGGCGCGCCGGTGGGCTCGCGCGTAGCCGGCACGGTGTGGGCTTCGGCACCACCGGCTGCTCGCACATGCCACGTCGACGCCATCTGATCCGCGCCGCGGGCGCTGCCGTTGCCGCGGCGCTGTGCGGGCTTGCTTCGGCCCAGGCCACTGCGCCGGATGCAGCCGCCTCGGCGCCGCCGGCCCCGGCAGAGCACGACGCGGGGCTGCTGTACCTGTTCAACGACAGCGGCCCCACGCTGATCCCGAGCCCGCAGGTCGTCACCGACAACGGCGCGAAGCTCGCGAGCCTGCCGCGAGGCACCTACGCCGTGCTGCGGCTCGCGCCGGGGCCGCACCTGCTCAAGCCCGATCCGCCGCTGTGGAAGCAGCAGGTGCAGCTCGACGTGGTGGCCGGCAGGCGCTACTACGTCGTCGTCGCGTACCGGCCGGAACGCTCGTGGGCCACACCGCTGGGCGGGCCGCCGCTCGTGCTGCGCGAGATCACGGCGGAGCAGGCGGCACCGCTGATCGCACAGATGACGCGGCAGTGAGTGGGCGGCAGGCTCCGCAGGCCCGCGGGGCCTGGCCGTCGCGCTGGATCGCCGCGGCGGTGCTGACGGCGCTGCACGTCGCGCTGGTGGCGGCTGCGCATGCGTTGCCACCGGCCATCGCACCCCTCGTCGCGGCCACCGTCTACGGGCCGCTGCTGCCACTGTCGGCGCTCGGCGTGCCGGTGTTCGCGGCGGCCGAGGCTGGCGGCTGGGCGAGCCCGAGCGTAGTGGGCTGGCTCGTGTGGCTGGGGGTGTGGTCGGTGGTGTGGACGGGCGTCGTCGCCGCCGCGCGGCGCTTCGCGTGAGCCGGCGGCGCTTGCCGGCGGCCACGGCATGATGCCGGGCGTCGTGGCCCACTTCGCGCCCCATGCCGACCCTGCCCACTACACACACCCGCTGGCTCGTCGCCGCCGCCCTCGCCACGCTCGCGATGCTGGTGGCCTCGGGCTGGCGGCCCTACGACCGCCTGACCTGGCTGATGGAGGTGCTGCCGGTGATCATCGTGCTGCCGCTGCTGGCGCTCACGCACCGCCGCTACCCGCTGACACCGCTGCTGTACGGGGGCATCTTCGTGCACGCGGCGGTGCTGATGCTCGGCGGCGCGTACACCTATGCGCGCGTGCCGCTGGGCTTCGAGCTGCAGGAGCTGCTGGGCCTGGCGCGCAATCCGTACGACAAGATCGGCCACTTCATGCAGGGCTTCGTGCCGGCGCTGGCGGCGCGCGAGGTGCTGCTGCGCGGGCAGTTCGTGCGCGGGCGGCGCATGCTCGCGTTCCTCGTCGTGTGCGTGGTGCTGGCCATCAGCGCGACCTACGAGCTGATCGAGTGGGCCGCGGCGCTCGCGCTGGGCCAGGGCGCCGACGAGTTCCTCGGCACGCAGGGCGACCCGTGGGACACGCAGTCAGACATGTTCTTCGCGCTGATCGGTGCCGTCGCCGCCCTGCTCGCGCTGTCGCGCCTGCACGACCGGCAGCTGCGCGCGCTCGGCGTGGCTTGAGGCGCCGCGCCGGCGGTGTCGGTGCGCCACGCCGAGGTGCGCGCCGATCTGCCTGCGTTCGGCGCCGGTGGCACGCGCGACGCCTAGGCGGCGGCGCAGGCTGGCTGGAGCCGTGCACGGGTCACCGGCCGACGCGATCCGCACGTTCCTCGCCCACTGACAGCGGGCGCCGAGTTCTGGGGCTCCGGGGGCAAACCCCGTTGCCGCGAGCCGGCGTGCGGCCATAGTGGCGGTGTGCGCCCTGCCGCTTCTCACCGCACTTCTCACCGCGCTTCGCGACCGCGACTCGCCGGTATCGCCGTCGTCGCGGTGGCCGCGCTCGCGGGCGGGGCGTGGTGGCTGCTCGACGACGCGCCGTCCGGCGGGACGCGGTCGACGGCGCCGACGCCGCCTTCGGTCTCCGGCACGTCATCGCCGGCCGCGCTGCAGGCGGCGTCGCCGGGCGCGGCGGCGATCGCGCCGGCGGGCACGGGCATTTCGGCGCCCGGCGATCCGCGCGCGGCGGCCGACACCGACATCCCCGCCGGCCTGACGCCCGAGCAGTACCGCGAACTGCGCGCGACGCTGGCCGACCACCCGCAGCGCGACGCCGAGATCGCGCGCGTGGCCGCGTACCTGCAGTTCACTGCGCAGTGGCAGGCGTTCCTGCAGCGCCGCGCGATGGGCGCCATCGACGACGACCTGCGCGCGCTCGCGCGCACGCTCGACGACGGCCTCGGCGAGCGCCTCGCGCAGCGCGAGATGACGGCCGGCGAGGCGGCCTTCGTCAAGGCCGCGCTGCTCGAGGTGCTGCAGCCCGACGCCGCGGCGCGCGATGCGGCGCTGAAGGCGTGGCGCGCCGAGGCCGACGCGGCCGCGCGCGCCGCGGCGCCGCCGCCCGATGCGCGCGAGGCCGACTTCGCGCGCCGCCAGGCCGCACTCGTCGCCGCGTGGCAGGCGCTGCCGCCGGCGCAGCGCGACGCGCAGCGGCTCGAGGCCGAGCTCGAGGCGCTGCGCCGGTCCGTGTTCACGACGCCGCCGGCCGGCGGCAACAACCCCGCAGGAGGAGCGCGATGAAGACCTTGCGATCGTGGTGGCGGGCCGCCGTGGCGGCCGCGGTGATGGCGGCGCCGTCGTGGGCGCTGGCCCAGTACTACCAGTGGGTGCCGGTGACGCTGCCGGTGACCACCGGCGCGTCGTGCGGCAACGGCACGCCGTACACCTTCTTCGTCAACCGCGCGCTGCTGACGCGCGACACCGTGATCGTCTTCGAGGGCGGCGGCGCCTGCTGGGACCAGGCCGCGTGCGAAGGCCAGGGCAAGCTCAGTGCGGCCAACCCCAACGGCGTGCCGACCGACTACCTGAGCCAGTTCAACAGCGCCGCCTACGGCTTCGTGACGCCGTTCAGCGCGCGGCTGAACCCGTTCCAGAGTGTGCGCACGCAGAGCTGGAACATGGTCTACCTGCCCTACTGCACCGGCGACGTGCACACGGGCAGCAAGGTGCAGGTGTACGCCGATGCGAACCCGGCCGCCCCGCGCATGCAGTTCCACCGCGGTCAGGCCAACGTGCGCGCCGCGGCGCAGTGGCTGCGCAGCAATCTCGGGCGGCCGAACCAGCTGCTGCTGACCGGCTTCTCGGCCGGCGGCGTCGGCTCGACGGCGACCTACCCGATCGTGCGCGACACGCTGGCGCCGACCGGGCGCACCTCGCTGCTGGCCGACTCGGGGCCGCTGTTCCCGGCGCCGCGCTCGAACACGCCGGACCAGCACCCGTCGCTGCCGCTGCACGAGAAGATCCGCACGGTGTGGGGGCTCGACGAGCCGGGCGGCATGGTCACGCAGTACGCCGCGCTGCCGGGCTTCGACGCCGACGACCTCGGCACGATCCACCGCGCGCTGGCGCTGAAGTACCCGGGCGACCGCTTCGCCTACGCCGTGTTCGGCGCCGACGGCAACTTCTCGGCGTTCAGCTACGAGAAGTTCTACCCCGAGATCGCGAGCGCGCCGAGCGACCTCGCGCGCCGCCTGCTGCTGCAGCAGCGCTGGGACCGCGACCTCGCGAACTGGGTGCCGACGCTGGCGGGCCTGAACAACGTCGCGTACCACGTGCCGTGGTTCCGCTGGTTCAACGACTCGCACTGCCTGACGGTCATCGACTTCAGCGGCACCGGCATCGAGGAGCGCGGCATCGCCGACCTGACGCCGTTCGTCAACAACACGCTCGACCGCGGCACGCCGATGCGCAACGTCGAGACCGACCGCGTCAGTGACCTGCTGCGCCCCGTCAGCCCGGCGCTGACGCTGCTGTCGGTCGTGCTCGCACTGTTCGGTGGCTGACGCGGACCGCGCCACGGCGACGCCGGTCGCCGTCGTCACCACCTGCGCCACGCGCGACGAGGCGCTGCGCATCGCGCACGCCCTCGTCGAGCGGCGGCTCGCGGCGTGCGTGCAGCTGTCGGCGATCGACAGCGTCTACCGCTGGGACGGCCAGGTGCAGCAGGACCCGGAAGTGCGGCTCGTCGTCAAGACGCTGGAAGCGCGCTACAGCGAGGTCGAGCGTGCGATCCGCGAGCTGCACCCGTACGCGCTGCCGCAGATCGTCGCCGTGCGGCTGGACCATGCATTGCCCGCCTATGCGGACTGGATCGTGGCCGAATGCACCGCAGGGGGCGCCGCCGACGGCGCGGGCGGCTGAGCAGCGCCCCAAAGACAAAGGCCTTCCGAAGAAGGCCTTTGCGATGCACGAGCGTTTGGCTCCCCGAGCTGGGCTCGAACCAGCGACCTGCGGATTAACAGTCCGTCGCTCTACCGACTGAGCTATCGGGGAAGAGCCGCACATTATAGCCGCAGCGCGCCGGCGTCCGCAGGCCGCGCGGCGGCGTGCGTCAGAACGCCGCCTGCAGCGACGCGCGCCAGGTGCGCGCCTCGAGCGGGAACAGCCACGCGTGGCCGAACAGCACCGGCGCCTCGCGCCACGCGCGGCGGTCGAACACGTTGTCGACGCCGACGCGCCACGTCAGCGTCGTGCCGCCGGTGCGCTGCACCCAGCGAGCCCCGAAATCGACGCGCGTCCAGCCGGCGATGCGGTAGACGGCCGGGTCGCCGGCCAGCCGCAGCTCGCGCGAGCCTTCGTGCACGACGTCGCCGCTCAGCGCGAGGCCCTCGACGACGCCCGGGCGGTACGTGAGGCCCGCGCGCAGGCTGAGCTCGGGCACGTTGTTCGGCCGCGTGCCATTGATGCCGGGCAGCGCCGAGCCCTCGCGCGTCGCGTCGAGCCACAGCGCGCTGGCGCGCCAGTCCCAGCGGCCCGTCGTCGCGTCGAACTGCGCCTCGACGCCGCGGTGGCGCGCGTCGCCGTCGATGCGGCGCGTGCAGGTGGCCACGCCGTCGCAGTCGCCGAAGTCCTCGGCCACCGGACGCGCGATGTCGAACAGCGCGACCTCGGCGCCGAGCGCCGCGGTGCGCCACTTCCAGCCGAGTTCGACCTGCCGGCTCTTCAGTGCCGGCAAGGCCTCGCCCGCGTTCGTGTAGCGCGGCCGGTTGGGCACCACCGCCGACTCGAGCCCCTGCCCCCAGCTCGCGTACCACGTCTGCGTCGGCGTCGGCCGGTGGCTCAGCGCGAGCCAGGGCAGCGTCGCCGACTGCGCGTACGACGTCACCGCACTGCCGTCGGTGCGCACGCTGTCGCGCGCCAGGCGCGTGTGGCGCAGGCCGGCCCACAGCTGCCAGCCGGACGCGACGTCGATGCGGTCGCGCAGGTAGAACTCGGTGCTGCGCTCGCGGCGATCGGTGTTGGTGTCGGTCCAGCCCGGCGACGGCGGCACCACGACCGGCGCGAACACGTTGCTCAGCCCCGCCACGTCGAAGACCTGGTCCTCGAACGTGGCGCGGTAGCGCGTGAACAGCACGCCGGCCGTCAGCGCGTGCCGCCACGTCCCGGTGGTGGCCGCGCCTTCGACGTGCAGGTCGAGCGCGTCGCTGCGCCGGCGCTCGTTGTCGCTGACGAACTCCCAGACGCTGAAGTCGCCGTTGGGCGCGAAGCGGTCGCAGTAGGTGCACGCGTAGTCGGCGTCGTAGACGCCGTACGGGAACGCGGTGCGGTCGTCGGTCGTCAGCCGCTGCACCATGCCGTGCGCGACGAAGCGCCAGTTCGCGGGCAGGTCCTGCGTCCAGCGCAGCGACGCGGTGCGGCCGTCGAAGACGACCGGCAGCGTCCACGGCTGGTCGTTGAGGTTCGTGCGCGGGTCGATCGCGTTCGGGCTCGGCACCGTGTCGCCGAGCAGGCTGAAGCCCGGCACGCTGGGCTGGCGCTGGCGGAACACGTCGAACTCGGCTTCGAGCCGGCTGCCCGGCGCCGCGCGCCAGTCGCCGGCCAGCGCGACGACGTGGCGCTCGCCCTGCGCATTGCGCGTGGGCGGGTCGAGCCGGTCGAGCGCCACGTTCAGGCGCAGCCCGGCGTCGCGCGCGGCACCGAAGCGCTGGCTCAGGTCCACGGCCGCGCCGAAGCCGCCGCCGTCGCGCGCCTCGACGCGCACGTGGCGCAGGTCGCTCGCCGGGCGCTTGACGACGAGGTTCACGAGCCCGCCCGGCGCGCTCGTGCCGGCCTGGATGCCGCTCGTGCCGCGCAGCACTTCGATGCGCTCGAGGTGGGCCAGCGGCAGCGCCGTCTCGGCGTTGATCGGCAGCCCGTCGCGGCGGTAGTTGAAGCGGTTGTCGAGCACGTAGCCGCGCACGCTGAGGATGCTCCAGTAGCCCTCGGCGTTGTATGAGTCGCCGACCGCCGCGTCGAAGCGCGTGAGGTCGGAAAGCTGCGTCGCGCCGGCGTCGACGAGCCGCGCCGCATCGACGCTGCCCACCGACATCGGCAGCTGGGACGGCGGCACGTCGCCGAAGCCGCCGACGCTCAGCGGCGCGCTGGCCGCAGTGCCGGTGACGGTGACGCGCTGCACGTCGTCCTGCGCGGGCGCGGCCAGCGGCAGCAGTGCCGCGACGGCGGCAGTGACCGGCGCCAGGCGCCGGCGCGGTGCGCGCGGGCGCGGCGCACCGCAACGCAAACGGGAGCGGGAATGGAAATGGATAGCCATGCGAGCCTTTCGGTCGATGGCAGGTCGGCGGTCGGTGGAGACGACGCGCACCCGCGCACGCGGCACGCATCGCCAGACTGCTTCCCTGCGCGAGGATTACCTCAATCAGGTTCAAGGGGACTCTCTCAGCCGGCGGATGCGACTCGCGTCGCGTCCGCCAGCACCCCCAGCGGATGCGCCCGGCAGCACCGGGCGCGGCGCGGATGATACGGAAAAGACGAAGGGCCGCGTCGCGCGGCCCTTCATCGCCCCGGTGCGAGCGGCGTCGTCAGTCGAACACCGGCGTCTCGACGCCGAGCACCTTGTGCAGTTTCGGGCTCGTCGTCGTGTACTGCAGGTGGATCTTCTTGTCGGGGAACACGTACGGCGCAGCGCCGAACGCAGCGAGCGCCGCCTCGTGGAAGCCCGACAGGATCAGCTTCTTCTTGCCCGGGTAGGTGTTGATGTCGCCGACTGCGAAGATGCCGGGCACGCTGGTCTCGAACTTCTCGGTGTCGACCACCAGCTGCTTGCGCTCGATCGCGAGCCCCCAGTCGGCGATCGGCCCGAGCTTGGGGCTCAGGCCGAAGAAGACAAGCAGCATGTCCATCGGCACGACGCGCGTGACGCCGTCACCGCCGGTGACCTTCACCGCCGTCATGCGCCCGTCGGCCTCTTCGAAGCCGGTGACCTGGCCGACGATGAACTGCATCTCGTAGGCGTCGCACAGCTCCTTCATCTTCGCGACGCTGGCCGGCGCGGCGCGGAAGCCGTCGCGGCGGTGCACGAGGATCACGCTCTCGGCCTTGTTCGGCCCGTCCTGCACGAAGTTCAGCGTCCAGTCGAGCGCCGAGTCGCCGCCGCCGACGATCACGAGGTTCTTGCCGGCGAACTGCGCCGGGTTCTTGACGCGGTAGAACAGCTGCGTGCCCTCGAACTTCTCGATGCCGTCGACCTTGAGCGTGCGCGGCTGGAACGAGCCGACGCCGGCAGCGATGAACACCGTTTTCGTGACGAAACGCGTGCCCTTGCTCGTCTCGACGTCGAAGCGGCCGTCGTCGCGCTTCTTCACCACCGTCACTTCCTGGCCGAGGTGGAACGTGGCGCCGAAGGGCTCGATCTGCTTGAGCAGGTTGTCGGTCAGTTCCTTGCCGGTGCACACCGGCACGGCCGGGATGTCGTAGATCGGCTTGTCGGGGTACAGCTCGATGCACTGCCCGCCCGGGTAGGCGAGCGAGTCGATGATGTGCGCCTTGATCTCGAGCAGCCCGAGCTCGAAGACCTGGAACAGCCCCACCGGGCCGGCACCGACGATGACGGCGTCGGTCTCGATCGGGCCGTCGTGGTGGCGGGCGGTGTCGGCGACTTCGGCGTTGGCTTGCGGTTCCATCGGGTACGGCTCATCGGGCCCGGTGCGGGCGGGGTGTGAAGGTGTCGGCCCGACTCAGCGTTTGAGCTCGGACAGCTTGTTCTTGACGTCTTTCCACTGGTCGGCGTCGGGCAGCGGCGCCTTGCGCTTCGTGATGCTCGGCCACTTCTTGGCCAGCTCGGCGTTCAGCGCGATGAAGTGCTGCTGGTCGGCCGGCACGTCCTCCTCGGGCACGATCGCGTTGACCGGGCACTCCGGGATGCACACCGCGCAGTCGATGCACTCGTCCGGATCGATGGCGAGGAAGTTGGGGCCCTCGCGGAAGCAATCGACCGGACACACGTCGACGCAGTCGGTGTACTTGCAGCGGATGCACGCTTCGAGAACGACGTGGGTCATGGGCAGGCTCGAGAAAAAGGAAGGACCGGCGCAGCGCGGCGGCGTGACAACTCGGACGAGCGTCGGCGCCACGCCATTCGGCGGCCGACACCGAGGGGTGTACGAACGCGTGAGATTTTAAGTCGCGGGGGTTCGGGGGCAGCCTTGATGCTTCTCAAGCCCCAGGGTCTTGGGGCCGTTCGCTGCGCCGTCGCGCACACCCCCGTGGCCTCGCGGCACGACGGTCTGCGCGCCCACGCCAACGGTGACGACGGTCGGCCGCCCGGCATGCAACAAGGCCGCCGCCGCGAGCGTGGCCACGGTGTGGTCGCTCGCGAGCGCGTCGGGGCCGCCGGCGCGCGAGACGACGCACACCGGCGCGTCGGCCGCCCAGCCGGCCGTGCGCAGCGCGCGCGCGAGCGCGCCGAGCTGTCGCCCGGCCATGTAGAACACCTCGGTGTCGGCGCTGCGCTGCGCGTGCATGCACGCGGTGCCGTCGGCTGCCGCGCGCACCGCGGTCGTCAGCGCGACGCTGCGCCCGCGTCCACGCCGCGTCAGCGGTCGTTGGGCCGCCGCGGCAGCGGCCAGCGCGGCCGTGACGCCGGGGACGATTTCGGCGTCGATCCCGGCGCGCGCCAGCGCCTGCAGTTCTTCCTCGAGACGGCCGAACACGCTCGGGTCGCCCCCCTTCAGGCGCACGACGCGCTGGCCGCGCAGCGCGTGGCGCACCAGCAGCGCATCGATGCGCGCCTGCGCGGTCGAGGCGCCGAAGCCGCGCTTGCCGACGTCGATCCACGTCGCGTGCGGCGCCAGACCGCGCAGCGCCGGGTCGGTCAGCGCGTCGTGCAGCACGACGTCGGCCTCGGCGAGCGCGCGCGCACCGCGCAGCGTGATGAGGTCGGCAGCCCCCGGGCCGGCACCGACGAAAACGACGCGGCCGGTCATGCCGTCGCCTCGGCGCGCGCGACGTGCAGCCCGCACTCCTTCAGGTCGTCCTGCTCCCACCACCAGCGCCCGGCACGGAACGGCTCACCGACGGCGATCGCGCGCGTGCACGGCGCGCAGCCGATGCTGGGCATGAAGGCGTCGTGCAGCGGGTTGTACGGCACGTCGTGCGTGGCGATGTGGTGCCACACGTCGCCCCAGGTCCAGTCGGCCAGCGGGTTGAGCTTCAGGCGCCCGTCGGCATCGCGGTCGCGCCACGGCACGGCCGCGCGCGCGTCGCTCTGCTCGCGGCGCAGACCGGTGATCCACGCGTCGCGCCCGGCGAGCAGGCACGCCAGCGGCTCGAGCTTGCGCAGCGCGCAGCAGGCCTTGCGCAGCTCGACGCTGCGGTACATCGCATCCGCCCCGTGGCGGCCGACGAAGTGGACGACGGCCTCGGCCGGCGGCCGGAAGACCTCGACCTCGATGCAGTAGCGTTGCGCGATGCGCGGGATCAGCGCGAGCGTCTCGTCGTGCAGCGCGCCGGTGTCGAGCGTGGCGACGGCCACCGGCAGGCCCGCGCGCGCGATCAGGTCGGTGACGACCATGTCTTCGGCGCCCAGGCTGGTGGCCTGCACGATGCGCCCGGCGTGCTCGGCTGCGGCCTGCGCGAGCAGCGCCTGCGTGTGCGCGAACTTGACGTCGAAGTCGGGGCTGGGGCGGGCGTAGAGGTCGATCGCGTTCATGCGCGGGGGCGGTGGGTTGGCGTCGCGGCGTCGCGACGAAACAGCGGGCGCGTCTCGTGCACGTCGCCCTGGTAGTGGCCGGCGAAGAAGCGCAGCGCGCGCTGCGCCGAGTCCAGGCTCTGGTCGGGGCGCAGCAGCACGGCGTCGAAGCCGGTGCGATGCAGCAGCGGCAGCATGTCGACGAGCACCTCGCCGGTCGCACGCACCTCGCCGCCGTAGCGCAGCCTGGTGCGCAGCAGGCGCGCCTGCGTGTAGGCGCGCCCGTCGGTCCAGCGCGGGAACTGCAGCGCGACCAGCGCCAGCCGCGGCAGGTCGCCCTCGAGCGACTCGACGTCGACGTCGTTGTCGAGGCGCACGCCGACCGGCACGTCGTGCGGCCAGACGTCGCGCACGGCGTGCCACTGCGCGAGCGTCAGCAGCCGGTGCGCGGCCGCAGCCGGCTGCGGCAGCGGGCCGTCCTCGCCCTCGGCGGTGTGCCACGGATCGCGCTGCGGGTCGACGAACCTCATGCGGCCACCTCGGCCGCCGCGGTCGCGCGGCGCACCGCGTCGACCGCGGCGCGGAACGGCGCGAGCCCGACACGGCGCAGCGTGTCGACGAACAGCTCGCCCGGTGCGCGCTCGCGGCGGTAGACGTAGACCAGCGCCTCGATCACGTCGGGCACCTCGTCGGCGGCGAAGGCCGGGCCGACCACGCGGCCCGGCACGGCCGCGCCGGCGAGCGACGAGCCATCGCTGCCGCCGAGCGTGACCTGGTACCACTCCTGCCCATCCTTGTCGACGCCGAGCACGCCGATGTGGCCGCTGTGGTGGTGGCCGCAGCTGTTGATGCAGCCGCTGACGTGCAGCGCCACGTCGCCGATGTCGTACAGCTCGTCGAGGTCGGCGAAGCGCTCGGCCACCGCCTGCGCGATCGGGATCGAGCGCGCGTTGGCCAGCGCGCAGTAGTCGCCGCCGGGGCACGCGATCAGGTCGGTCAGCAGGCCGACGTTCGGCGTCGCGAAGCCGGCGGCCTTCGCAGCCTGCCACACGGCGTACAGGTCGGCCTCGCGCACCCACGGCAGCAGCAGGTTCTGCGTGTGCGTGACGCGGATCTCGCCGAGGCTGTAGCGGTCGGCCAGCGTCGCGGCGGCCTCCATCTGCTTGGCCGTCAGATCGCCCGGCGCCTGGCCGGCGCGCTTGAGCGACAGCGTGACCGCGCGGTAGCCGCTGACGCGGTGGCCGTGCACGTTGCGCTCGAGCCAGCGCGCGAAGCCGGCCTGCGCGTCGAGGTGGCGCGCCGGCTCGAAGCCGCCGCGCGCCGGGCGCACGCCGCTCGGGTCGGCGAAGTGCGCCGCCATGCGCTCGAGCTCGGCGTCGGTCAGCAGCTGCGCGTCGCCGTCGACGTCGCGCTGCAGGATCTTCGCGAACTCGTCGTCGACGGCGTCGAAGAAGCGCCGGCCCTCGGCACGCACGAGGATCTTCAGCCGCGCCTTGTAGGCGTTGTCGCGGCGGCCGAAGCGGTTGTAGACGCGCACGATCGCCTCGAGGTAGACGAGGATCTGCTGCCACGGCACGAAGGCGCGCGCGAGCGTCGCGATGACCGGCGTGCGGCCCATGCCGCCGCCCACGTGCACCTCGAAGCCGACCTCGCCGGCGTCGTTCTTCACCAGCCGCAGCCCGATGTCGTGCCACGCGGTGGCAGCGCGGTCCTCGCGCGCACCGGTGATCGCGACCTTGAACTTGCGCGGCAGGTACGCGAATTCGGGGTGCAGCGTGCTCCACTGGCGCAGGATCTCGGCGTACGGCCGCGGGTCGACGACTTCGTCGGGCGCGATGCCGGCCAGCGCGTCGGTCGTGATGTTGCGGATGCAGTTGCCGCTGGTCTGGATGCCGTGCATGTCGACCTCGGCGAGCAGGTCCATCACGTCGGCGGCACGCTCGAGCGCGATCCAGTTGAACTGCACGTTCTGCCGCGTCGTCACATGCGCGTAGCCGCGGTCGAACTCGCGCGCGATGCGCGCGAGCATGCGCAACTGGCGGCTGGCCAGCTCGCCGTACGGCACCGCGACGCGCAGCATCGGCGCGTGGCGCTGGACGTACCAGCCGTTTTGCAGCCGCAGCGGGCGGAACGCGTCGTCGTCGAGTTCACCCCGCAGGTGCCGCGCGAGCTGGTCGCGGAACTGCGCGGCGCGCTCGCGCACCAGACGGCGGTCGAAAGCGGTGTAGCGGTACATGGCGCGGCACTGTAGGCAGCGCCTTCATGTTTGAGAACTACAGTTTTTTCATTTTTTTATGCAACCTGGTTTTGAAGAGCCGCGCACTGGGCGGCTTCCTACAATTCCGCGCATGAGGTTGTTGCGCCTGTGGGCCACGGCGGTCGTCGCCGCGTTGCTGGCCGCCTGCCAGACGGCGCCGGTGCAGCCGCCGCCGGTCGAGGCCGCGCGCCCGCCGGTGGCTGCCCCAGCGCCCGTACCGCCCCAGCCGCCGCGCATCGGGCTGGCGCTCGGCGGTGGCGCGGCGCGCGGCTTCGCACACATCGGCGTGATCCAGGTGCTCGAGGAAGCCGGCATCAAGCCCAGCCTCGTCGTCGGCACCTCGGCCGGCAGCCTCGTCGCGACGCTGTACGCGAGCGGGCTCAACGGCCAGCAGCTCGCCGCGCTGGCGCTCGCGATGGACGAAGGCGCGATCACCGACTGGTCGTTCCCCGGCCGCGGCGTGATCCGCGGCGAGGCGCTGGCGCGCTGGGTGCGCGAGCAGACCAAGGGCCGGCTGATCGAGCAGATGCCGATCCCGCTGGGCATCGTGGCCGCCGACCTCGACAGCGGGCAGCCGGTGCTGTTCCGCCGCGGCGACCCCGGCACCGCAGTGCGCGCGTCGAGCGCGGTGCCGGCCGTGTTCCAGCCGGTCAAGATCGGCGAGCGCGAGTACGTCGACGGCGGCCTCGTCGCCCCGGTGCCGGTGCGCTTCGCGCGCGAGATGGGTGCCGAACTGGTGATCGCGGTGGACATCTCGACGCCGCCCGAAGGCAACCCCACCGGCGACGCCGTGCGGCTGCTGCTGCAGACCTTCAACATCATGGGCGCGAGCATCAGCCGCTTCGAGCTGCGCGAGGCCGACGTCGTGCTGCGCCCGCGGCTCGCGGGCATCGGCAGCGCCGACTTCACGGCGCGCCAGCGCGCGATCGCCGCCGGGCGCGAGGCCGCGCTCGCGCAGCTGCCGTTCATCCGCACGCGGCTGGCACAGGCAGCGCTTTAGCAGTCGACCGCTTCGGGACTGTCTTCAGCTCGACGCGTGGAACGGCCGGGATCGGCCCGTGGCGGTCGTTCGTGACGCCTTGACTGCGAAGGTGGGTACTCGGCACGCGGCGTGCGCGTGCGTGCTCCGGCCCACCTCGCGCCGCAGCGGCGATGCACTGCAGTCGCCCTGCCCTCCGCAGCGTGGTGCCCTGGCACGGTAAGCGGCGAGCGCGAATGGGGCCTGCGCCCGCACGCCCACGCCACGCGCCGTCGAGACGTTGGCGCATGGCACGCGCACGCAGTCTGTGCACAGACGAGCGCAGGGGGATGGCGGTACCTGGGGGCGCAGGCCCCATTCGCGCTCGCGCCAGCGTCGGCAGGGGTAGTGTCCTGATTTGTGTGCAGAACCACTTGCCAAGGGATGGCGGTCATGGCAAGAGGTTGATTGTCGAAGCCAACCTGCCCCGCGAGGGGCTGAACTGCCATGGCCGCCATTGACAAGGGTAAGCCTTCC
>NZ_QOAZ01000002.1 GCF_003574675.1 Azohydromonas sediminis | reverse complement strand
GCGCCTGTCCAAGCTCAGGCACCTGCCGGCCAGCCCATTCGTGCCGGCGATGCCGAAATGACGGCGTCGCGTTCCACACGAAACGACATGGAGCCGATCTAGGGCGCAAGCCTGCGCCACTAACCGAATAGTGGCGCAAAGCTGCGCCCATAACCAGTTAGGGGCGCACGGGTGCGAGGCCCCCGACGATCATCGACACCGAACGGCCTCACCGCCACCCGCTACCCGCGCCCGCGCCTGGCCGCCACCGCCCGTGCCAGCTCGCGCAGCACCGGCTGCGTCTGCTCCCACCCCAGGCACGCGTCGGTGATCGACACGCCCCAGCGCAGCGGCTGGCCGGGGGTCAGGTCCTGGCGGCCTTCGTGCAGGTGGCTCTCGATCATCACGCCGGCCACGCGCCGCTCGCCGGCGGCGATGCGCGCGGCCAGCTCGCGCGCCACGTCGGCCTGGCGGCGGTGGTCCTTGCGGCTGTTGCCGTGGCTGCAGTCGACCATCAGCCGCTCGGGCAGCCCGGCGTCGCGCAGCAGCGCGCACGCGGCGTCGACGTGTTCGGGGCCGTAGTTGGGCTCGCGCCCGCCGCGCAGGATCACGTGGCAGTCGGGGTTGCCGCGCGTCTCGAACACGGCGGCCTGGCCCATCTTCGTCATGCCCATGAAGGCGTGCGGGGAACGCGCGGCGACGATGGCGTCCACCGCCACCTTCACGCTGCCCTCGGTGCCGTTCTTGAAGCCCACTGGGCAGCTCAGCCCCGAGGCGAGCTGGCGGTGGCTCTGGCTCTCGGTCGTGCGCGCGCCGATCGCGCCCCAGCTCACGAGGTCGCTGATGAACTGCGGGCTCAGCAGATCGAGGAACTCGGTGCCCGCCGGCAAGCCGAGCGCGAGCACGTCGAGCAGCAGCTTGCGCGCGCGCTCCAGCCCCTCGTTGATCGCGAAGCTGCCGTCCAGGTGCGGATCGTTGATATAGCCCTTCCAGCCCACGGTGGTGCGCGGCTTCTCGAAGTACACGCGCATCACGACGGCGAGGTCGTCGGCCAGTTCGTCGGCCAGCGCCTTCAGCCGCGCGGCGTATTCCAGCGCCTGGTCGTGGTCGTGGATAGAGCACGGCCCCACCACCACCAGCAGCCGGTCGTCGCGGCCGTCGAGCACGGCGGCCACCTGCTCGCGCGTGGCCTCCACCAGCGTCAGCGCGGCCTCGGGCACCGGCAGCTTTTCCTGCAGCAGCGCGGGCGTGATCAGGGGCCGCACGGCGTCGATGCGCGTGTCGTCGATGCGCGTCGTGTCGCGCGTGCTACCGGGCGCGATGCGCCGGCTGCCCACTTCGCGGTCGTGGCGAGGGTCGTCGAGCGTGGTCATGGCGGGCTCTTGCGGCGGTAGGTGACGAACGCGAAACGCGTGCCGTCGGCGGCGGTGCGCGGCTCGCGCGCCACCTCGTCGAACTCAGCGCGGTGCCAGCGCGGGAAGTGGGCGTCGCCGTCGAGGTCGGCGTCGATCTCGGTGAGCACCAGCTCGTCGGCCAGCGGCAGCGCCAGCGCATAGAGCTGCGCGCCGCCGATCACGAACACCTTCGGCGCGTCGGCGAGCCGCGCCAGCGCCTGCTCGAGCGACGCGGCGGGCTCGGCGCCGTCGGCGTGCCACTGCGCGTTACGCGTGACGACGACGTTGCGCCTGCCAGGCAGCGGGCGGAAGCGCGCAGGCAGCGAGTCCCACGTGCGGCGGCCCATCACGACCGGGCAGCCCATCGTGACCTGGCGGAAGTGCGCCATGTCCTGCGGGTCGCGCCACAGCAGGTCGTTGTCGCGGCCGATCGCGCCGTTGCGCGCGACGGCGGCAATCACGGCGACGGTGGCGGGGCGGGGCGAGGGCGGGCTCATCTGTTCATGTCCTGCGCGGCAGCAGCGCACTGGCGATCGCGAGGCTCACGCAGGCGATGGCGACGAAGTCGGTCCAGCGCGGCACCTCGCCGACGATCAGCGTCGCGGCCAGCGTGCCGACCACCGGCACCGCCATCACCGAGAACGCACTCGCCGACGGCGGCAGCTGGCGCGCGAGGCCGAACCAGATGATCTGCGCGTAGCCGTAGTTGAGGAACACGCCGTACGCGAGCGAGGCCCACATCGCGGCGCTGAACTGCCACGTGGGCGTGGGCTCGGCGATCGGCGCGACCACCCAGAAGAACACGGCGCCCATCAGCATCATCCACACCGTCACCGCTTCGGTGGGCAGCGTCGTCTGCGTGCGCCGCATCAGCAGCGTGCCCACGGCCCAGCTCACGGCGGCGAGCTGCATCCACAGCACGCCCACCGGACGGCCGGCGAGCGCCGTCAGCTCGTGCGCCGACAGCAGCCCGACCGCCGCGATCGCGGCGACGACCGACACGTAGATGCGCGCGTGCAGCTTCTCGTGCGCGAGCAGCGCGCCGATCAGCACCGTCCACACCGGCATCGTGAAGCCGAGGATCGCGGCGCGCCCCGACGCCAGCTCCTTCAGCCCGAGGATCGAGAAGAAGTGCCAGCCGACGATGTTGGGCAGCGCGAGCCAGGCCACACGGCCCGCCTCGCGCCACGGCAGCCGCATGTCGACGCGCCGCCAGACGAAGAACGCCAGCAGGCACAGCGCGCCGCCGCTCATCGTCACGGCGCGGAAGTACAGCGGCGAGAGCTCGCGCAGGCTGAACTTCATCATCGGCCAGTTGACGCCCCACATCAGCGTCAGCAGCACCAGGGCGCCGAGCTGGCGCGAGGTCAGCACGGCGCGGCGGGGATCAGACGGCCACCGGGGCCTTGATCGCGGGGTGGTGCTGGTAGTCCACCACCTCGAAGTCCTCGTACGCGTAGTCGAAGATCGACGGCGGCCGTCGCTTGATGTGCAGCACCGGGTACGGGTAGGGCGTGCGCGCGAGCTGCGTCTCGACCTGCTCGAAGTGGTTGCTGTAGATGTGGCAGTCGCCGCCGGTCCAGACGAAGTCGCCGACGTCGAGGTCGCACTGCTGCGCGAGCATGTGCGTCAGCAGCGCGTAGCTCGCGATGTTGAACGGCACGCCGAGGAAGATGTCGGCGCTGCGCTGGTACAGCTGGCAGCTCAAGCGGCCGTTGGCCACGTAGAACTGGAAGAACGCGTGGCACGGCAGCAGTGCCATCTTCGGCAGGTCGGCGACGTTCCACGCGCTGACGACGATGCGCCGGCTGTCGGGGTTGGTCTTGAGCTGCTCGACGACCTGCGCGATCTGGTCGACGTGGCCGCCGTCGGGTGTCGGCCAGCTGCGCCACTGCACGCCGTAGACCGGGCCGAGCTCGCCGGTGGCGGGGTCGGCCCACTCGTCCCAGATCGTCACGCCGTGCTGCTGCAGCCAGCGCACGTTCGAGTCGCCGCGCAGGAACCACAGCAGCTCGTAGACGATGCTCTTGAGGTGCACCTTCTTCGTCGTCACCAGCGGGAAGCCCTCGGCGAGGTCGAAGCGCATCTGGTAGCCGAACACGCTGCGCGTGCCGGTGCCGGTACGGTCGGCCTTGGCCACGCCCGTCGTATAGACGTGGCGCATGAAGTCCTCGTACTGCGAGCGGACGGGGCGGGCGGCGGCGGTCGGGGGCATGGCGGAACGACGGCGGCGGGTGGTTCTCAGCCCTTCGCGGTGTCGCGCAGGAAGATCTCGACGCGGCGGTTCTTCGCACGGCCTTCGGGCGTGTCGTTGCTCGCGATCGGCTCGCGCGAGCCGCGGCCGAAGGTCTCGATACGGCTGGCCGCGACGCCGCGGTCGGTCAGGTAGTCGCGCACGCTGTTGGCGCGCCGCAGCGACAGCGGGTCGTTGACGGCGTCGCTGCCGGTGCTGTCGGTGTGGCCGACGATGCGCACGAACATCGTCGGCTGGTTACTCAGCCCGTTGGCGAATGCGTCGAGCACCGAGCGCAGCCGCGGCTCGATCGTCGCGCTGCCGGTGGCGAACGAGATGTCGGCGGGCACCTCGAGCTTGAGCTGGTTGTCGGGCGTGCGCGTGACCTGCGCGCCGGTGCCGGCGGTGGCGCGCTCCATCTCGCGGCGCTTGTCCTCCATGCTCTTGGACCACAGGTTGCCCGCCACGGCACCGGCGGCCGCGCCGATCAGCGCGCCCTTGCCGGCGTCGCCGGTCGTCGAGCCGATCACCGCACCGGCGACGGCGCCGATCGCGGCACCGGTGGCGGTGCCTTTCTCGCGCTCGCCGAGCGGGCGGCCGGTGGGCGTCGTCTCGCAACCGGCAAGCAGCGCGATGGCGGCGGCCAGGGCGGTCGCGCGGATCAGCGGAAGGCGGGTCGTCGTCATGGTCGGGTCCTCGGGTCGGGTCTGCAACTCGCCGCAGGCTGCGGCGGCACGGCCCGCCACTGTACCGGAGGCAAGGTGACGGCCTGTATCCGGCGGTCGATCCTGGCGGTGGCAGACTCGGCGGCGATGCGGATGCCGTCGATGGGCTGGCTCGGGGCGCTGGTGCTCGCGCTCGTCGCACTGCTGCTGGCCCTCGTGCTGGCGGTGGTGGTGACGGCGGCGCTGGCCGTCGACGCGGCGCCGGCGGTGGCGGCGCGCGACGACGTCTCGCCGGCCGACGTCGACCGCGCCGTCGCGCTGCTGCGCCGGCACGACCCGCGCGAGGCGCCGCCGCGGGCACTGCGCTGGCTCGCGCTCGGCGAGCGCGACCTCGATCTGCTTGCCGGCCACGCGGCGCAGCGCGCGCTGGGCGCGCACGCCCGCGTGCAGCTGCACGGCGGCGCTCAGCCCGCACGCGCCACGGTCCGCGCCAGCGTGCCGCTGCCGGGCGCGCGCTGGCTCAACGTCGAGCTGCAGTGGCGGCAGGCGGGCGCATGGCCGGTGCTCGAGCGCGTGCGCGTCGGGCGCGTGCCGGTGCCCCCGGCGCTGGCGCTGGCGGCGGCGCGGTGGCTCGCCGCATCGCGCGGCCTGCCGGCCGACGAGGTGCTGCGTGCGCTCGACGACGTCGAGCGCGTCGTGATCACGCCGCAGCGCGTCGTCGTCGGCTACCGGCCCGCTGCCGACACGCTGGCGAGGCTGCGTGCGGCGCTCGTCACTTCGGCGCAGCAGGCGCGGCTGCGTGCGCACGCCGAGCGGCTGGCGGCCGTCGCGTCGGGCGTGCGCGGCGACGAGGTGTCGCTCGCCGCGCTGCTGCCGCCGCTGTTCGCGCTGGCCGCGCAGCGCAGCGCCGGCGGCGGTGCGGGCGACGCGGCGGCCGAGCACCTCGCCGCGCTGCTGGTGCTCGCGCTGTACGCGACGCAGCGCCCGCTGTCGCTGTGGGTGCCCGGCGCCGACGTGTGGCCGGCGGCGCGTCCACTGGCGGTGACGCTGCACGGGCGGCACGACTGGGCGCTGCACTTCCTCGTCTCGGCCGTCGTCGCCGCCGAGGCCGGCACGCCGCTGGCCGACGCGGTGGGGCTGTGGAAGGAGATCGACGACGCGCGCGGCGGCAGCGGCTTCAGCTTCGCCGACCTGGCCGCCGACCGTGCCGGCACGCGCTTCGGCGAGCTCGCGGTGCGCGAGCCGCTGCGCGTGCGCGACGCGCTGCTGCGCGGTGCGACCGACGCGGACCTGATGCCCGATGCGCGCGACCTGCCCGAGTTCCTGACCGACGCGCAGTTCCGGCGGCGTTTCGGCGGTGTCGGCGCGCCGGCCTACGAGCGGCTGCGCGAGGCGATCGAGACGCGACTGGCGGCGCTGCCGCTGTATCGCTGAGCCGCTGCGGCGCGCGGTTCAGCCGTCGCGGCCGAACTGCATCGCCGCCAGTCGCGCGTACAGCCCGCCGCGCGCGACGAGCTCGGCGTGCGTGCCGCTGTCGACGATGCGTCCGCCGTCCATCACGACGATGCGGTCGGCGCGCTGCACGGTGGCCAGCCGGTGTGCGATGACGATCGTCGTGCGGTCGGCCATCGCGGCCTCGAGCGCGGCCTGCACGACGCGCTCGCTCTCGGCGTCGAGCGCGCTGGTGGCCTCGTCGAGCAGCAGCAGCGGCGGGTTCTTCAGCATCGCGCGCGCGATCGCGATGCGCTGGCGCTGCCCGCCCGACAGCCGCACGCCGCGTTCGCCGAGGAAGGTGCGGTAGCCGTCGGGCAGCGCGGTGATGAAGTCGTGCGCGAACGCGGCCCTCGCGGCGGCGACGACCTCGTCGTCGCTCGCGTCGGGGCGGCCGTAGCGGATGTTGTCCATCGCGTCGGCGCTGAAGATCACGCTGTCCTGCGGCACGATGCCGATGCGCCGCCGCAGCTCGTGCAGCGCCACCGCGCCCACCGGCACGCCGTCGATCGCCACCGTGCCCTGCTGCGCGTCGTAGAAGCGCAGCAGCAGCTGGAACACGGTGCTCTTGCCCGCGCCGCTCGGGCCGACGAGCGCGACCGTCTCGCCGGGGCGCACGTCGAGCGTGAAGTCGGCGAGGGCTGCGACCTGCGGGCGCGACGGGTAGTGGAACGTCACGTGCGACAGCGTCACCGCGGCGCCGCCGCGCGAGGGTGGCAGCGGCACCGGCTGCGCCGGCTCGGCGACCGGCGAACGCGCGGCCAGCAGTTCCATCAGCCGCTCGGTGGCGCCGGCGGCGCGCAGCAGGTCGCCGTAGACCTCCGACAGCACCGCGATCGAGCCGACGAGGATGATCACGTAGACCACCGTCTGCCCGAGGTGGCCGGCGCTGATGCGCCCGGCGAGCACGGCCTGCGTGCCCTGGTACAGCCCCCACAGCAGTGCGCCGAAGGTCGCGGTGATCATGAACGCGACGAGCAGCGAGCGCACGCGCGTGCGCCGCCGCGCGACCTCGAACGCCGCCTCGGTCGCGCGGGCGAAGCGCTGCGCCTCGCGCGCCTCCTGCGTGTAGCTCTGCACCACCGGGATCGCGCCCAGCACTTCGGCAGCGATCGCGCTGGTGTCGGCGACGCGGTCCTGGCTCGCGCGGCTCAGCCGCCGCACGCGCCGGCCCACGTACAGGCTCGGCAGCACGACGAGCACGAGAATGCCCAGCACCTGCGACATCACCCACGGGTTGGTCACCACCAGCATGCCTAGCGCGCCGAGCCCCATCACGGTGTTGCGCAGCCCCAGGCTCAGGCTCGAGCCGACGACGGTCTGCACCAGCGTCGTGTCGGTGGTCAGCCGCGATAGCACCTCGCCGGTCTGCGTCGTTTCGAAGAACTCGGGGCTTTGGCGCACGACGTGCGCGTAGACGGCGTTGCGCAGGTCGGCGGTGACGCGCTCGCCGATCCAGCTGACCATGTAGAAGCGCGCCGCCGAGAACACGCCGAGCGCCGCACCGACGGCGAACAGCGCGAGGAAGTGGCCGCGCAGCGCCATCAGCTGCGCGCCGGGCCCGCTGCCGACGAGGCCGTCGTCGATCAGCGACTTCAGCGCGACCGGCAGCACCAGCGTCGCCGCCGCGGCCAGCAGCAGGAACAGCAGCGCCAGCGCGATGCGCCCGCGGTACGGGCGCAGGAACGGCAGCAGCCCCGACAGCGACTTCACGCGCCGCGCCGGCGGCACGGCATCGCCGGCGCCGGGGGTCGCGCCGCGCGCGACGGCCAGGGTCGACGTCGACATGGCGGCAGTGTAGGCGCGACCGCCGCGCGCAGCCCGGCGGCCGCCGGCTCCCGCGCGAACAGGGGGGCGGAGCGCTCGGGTTGGACGCATGCGGGCGGGGGGTTTGTGGTCGAATAGGCTGCGCGCGGGCGGCCCTCGTCGCCCGCCCGGCCGCCTTTCCGATCGACCCCACGTCCGACGACGCCGTGACCGTTTCGCCTGCCGAGTTCCGCTGGCTAACCTGGCTGCGCGGCGGCGTGCGCCGCTACGGGCGCGTGCCGGTGGCGGCGCTGCTGGCGGCTGCCGGCGTCACGCTGGCGCTGCCGCTGGTGAGCACTGCGGCGCTGACGGGCGGCGCGGGTGCCGCGGCCGTCGTCGCACTGGCCGCGCTGCTCGCCGCAGTGCCGGCGTCGTGGGCCTGCGTGCTCGTCGCCGATCGGTTCGACGAGGCGAGCCGCCGCCTGGCGCTCGCGTCGACGCGCGACGAGCTGACCGGGCTGCTCAACCGTCGCCACTTCGTCGCGGTGGCCGAGGCCGAACGCGCACGCTGCCGCCGCTACGACCTCGACGCGGCGCTGCTCGTCGTCGACGCCGATCACTTCGGCAGCCTCGTCGACACCCACGGACGCGAGTGCGGCGAGCGCTACCTGCGCGAGCTCGCGCGCGTCGTCGGGCAGGCGCTGCGCCAGCCCGACGTGCTCGCGCGCTACGACGGCGACGCCTTCGCGGTGTTCCTGCCGCACACCGACCCGCTGGGCGCGCTCGACGTCGCCGAGCGCATCCGCGTGCAGGCCGGTGACCTGCGCGTCGAATGCGAGGGGCTCGCCGTCGGCACGACGGTGTCGATCGGTGTCGCGCCGGTCGGCCCGGGCCACGGCACGCTCGACGCGCTGCTGCTCGACGCCGACGCGGCGCTGCTGGCGGCCAAGCAGGCCGGGCGCAACTGCGTGCGCTCGGTCGGCGCCGCGCGCGGGCGCGCGGGCGGCGCCGCCTCGATCGGCACGCGCAAGCGCGCCGGTCCGGTCTGACCCGCGCGGGCCGGCCTTCAGCCGACGACGAGCGCTGGCCGCGCCAGCGTGGCCAGCACCGCCGGCGCGACGAGCCCGCGCGGCAGCACGAACAGGTCGCAGTGGCGGTCGCGGGCCGCCGCCGCGGCCGCGTCGCCGCTCGCACGGTGCACCGTCAGCACGCCGCCCAGTGCCGTGGCGACCTGCTGCGCGACCTCGCGCGCCTGCGCGGCGGCGGGCGAGTCGTCGGTGACGACGGCGATGCGCAGCGGCCGGCGCGCCGGCACGACGCGCGGCAGCGCGGGCGGCCGCACGCCGGCGGTGCCGACGACCATCAGGTCCGACTCGGCGTGCAGTTCGACGACGGCCTGCGCCAGCGCGCCGCGCACCGTGCGCAGCGACCAGCGCACCGCGCGCCGCGTCGTCGCGCGCGCGGCGATCTCGCGCAGCCGTGCCAGCTGCGCGCGGTAGCCGCTCTCGACGTCCTGCGGCGCGAACGCGGTCCACTGCGCGCGGGTCTCGGCCAGCACCTGCGTGAACGGCAGCGCCGCGGCCACGAGCGCCGGCACGCTCTCGACGTAGACCACCTCCAGCGGGCGCTGCAGCTGCTGCGCGAGCGCCGTCGACAGCTCGATCACGTCGGGTGCCGCCGCGGCGTCGTCGAGCAGCGCGAGCACGTGGCGCGGGGCCGGCGCGTTCATTCGTCGTCCCCGTTGCCGTCGCCGACGATCTGGCGGACCTCCATCGGCGCGCCGCGCTTGCGCACGCGCGCCTGGCCGGTGCGGATGCGCGCGTAGTCGCGCAGTCGCCTTGCGATGCGGCCGTTGACGGTGTCGGCACTGGGCTGCGCGGGGTCGCCGGCGGGCATCCCCGTCATCAGCGCGAGCGCATCGTCGACGTGCGCGACGGCGTGGATCGCGAAGCGGCCGGCGGCCACCGCGGCGATCACGTCGTCGCGCAGCATCAGGTGCGACACGTTGGCCTGCGGGATCACGACGCCGTGCGTGCCGTCGAGCCCGCGCGCAGCGCACACGTCGAAGAAGCCCTCGATCTTCTCGTTGACACCGCCGATGGCCTGCACGTCGCCGAACTGGTTGACCGAGCCGGTCACCGCCAGGCACTGGCGCACCGGCACGTCGGCGATCGACGACAGCAGCGCGACGAGCTCGGCGAGCGACGCGCTGTCGCCCTCGACGAGCCCGTAGGTCTGCTCGAACACGAGGCTGGCGACGATCGAGTGCGGCTGCAGCCGCGTGTAGCGCGACGCGAGGAACGACGACAGGATCAGCACGCCCTTGGCGTGCACCGGCCCGCCCAGGTGCGTCTCGCGCTGCACGTCGATGACTTCGCCGTCGCCCAGGCGCGAGGTCGCGCTGATGCGTGTGGGCATGCCGAACACCTCGTGCCCGACCTCGTAGACCGACAGGCCGTTGACCTGCCCGACGCGTTCGCCGGCGGTCGCGATCAGCAGGATGTCGCGCTGCACCGCGTCGCGCAGCCGCGCGTCGACGCGCGCGGCGCGCTCGCGGCGCGCGGCGAGCGCCGCGGCGACGTCGTCGGCCTCGACGCGCGCGCGCCGGCGCGAGCGCGCGACGTGCTCGGCCTCGACCATCACGTCGAGCAGCTGGCGCACCTGTGCCGTGATGCGCTTCGTGTCGCCGGCCAGCCGCACGCCGTGGTCGATCAGCCGCGCCAGCGCCGCCGTGCTGGCGGGCAGGCCCTGCTGCGCGCGCAGCTGCTCGGCGAGCAGGCGCGCGAGCTCGAGCTCGGTGCCCTCGGCGCGCGGCATGTCGTCGTCGAGGTCGGCGACGACGCGGAACAGCTCGTCGAACTCGGGGTCGGCGGCTTGCAGCAGGTGGCACACCCAGCGCTCGCCGACGAACACGACCTTGACCGCCAGGGGGATCGGCTCGGGCTCGAGCTGCACCGTCGAGATCACGCTGAACATCTCGCCGAGCGACTCGATGCGGATCTCGCGCTTGAGCAGCGCACGCTTGAGCGACTGCCACGCGAACGGCTGCTGCAGCAGCTTGACCGCGTCGACGAGCAGGTAGCCGCCGTTGGCACGGTGCAGCGCGCCGCCCTTGATCAGGCGGAAGTCGGTCAGCAGCGCGCCGAAGCGCGCGATGTGGTCGACGCGGCCGACGAGGTTGGGCACCGACGGCAGGTCGGCCTCGACGATCGGCGCCTGCGGGCTCGCGGCGGCGTCGAGCACGACGTTGACCTCGTAGCGTGCGAGCTCGCCGGGCTTCTCGGCGTGGCTTTCGCCGTCCTCGTCTTCGCGGCCGCGGAAGTCGCCGGCGTTGTCGATCACGTCGGCGCGCACCGCGTCGAGGTAGCTGCAGACCTTGGGCAGGTCGGCGTAGCGGGCCTTGAGTTCGTCGACGGCGTGCTCGACGGCCAGCAGCGTCATCGAGCGGTCGAGCGCGCGCACGCGGTCGGCGTGCTCCTTGCGCATGCGCATGTGCGAGCGCAGCACGCGCAGCAGCTGGTCCTGCACCTCGCCGATGCTCTTCTTGAGCTCCTCGCGGCGTGCCTCGGGCAGCGCCTCGAAGGCCTCGGTCGACATCACTTCGCCGTCCTTCTGCGGTGCGAACGTGAAGCCCACCGGCGTGCGGATCATCGCCAGCCCGCGGCGCTGCGCCTCGTCGACGACCTCGGCGAGCGCCTGCTCGGCGCGCTGCTTGAACTCGTCGTTGATGCGCTCGACCTGCGTCGCGTATTCCTCGGAGTCGAACACCGCCGGGATCAGCGTGCGCAGGTCGCGCACGAGTGCGCGCATGTCGTCGCGCAGCTGCGTGCCGCGCCCGGCCGGCAGCTGCAGCGCCACCGGCTGGTGCGGGTGCGCGAAGTTGTTGACGTAGACCCAGTCGCTGCGCGCGGCGCCGTCGCTGGCCACGCGCGCCTCGATCACGTGCCGCGCGAGGCTGCGCCGACCCGAGCCGGGCGGACCCATCACGAACAGGTGGAACGACGGGTGCGCCGCCGCGATGCCGAACTCGACCGCCGCGCGGGCGCGCTCCTGGCCGACGATGGTGCGCGCGGCCTGCGCGGCCTCGGCGAGGGCGGGCTCGAGGCGGGCGGGGTCGCAGCGGGTGGCCAGTTCGGCGGCGGTCAGCAGGCGGGCAGTCATCGGGGTGGCGCGTCGTCGGTCGTCAGGAGGCAGCGCGAGTGTCGCTCAGGCGGCGCCCCTCGCCGAGCGCGGCGTGGTACTACAGCTGCAGCCGGCCGGCGTAGCCGGTCATCTCGAGGTAGCCGGCACCCACGCGGCGGCCCGTCGCGTCGCGCAGCTCGCTCAGGCCCTCCCAGTAGATCGCGCCGGTCGAGCCGCGGCTGTCGAGTTCCTGCGCGTCGAGCCGTGCCACGACCTCGAAGCGCCCGGCGGGCGTGTCGATGTGCCACTGCACCGGGTAGCGCGCCTGCGACGCGGCGCTCGTCCAGGTGCGCCCGGGCGTGAAGCGCACCGCGTCGGGCGCGAAGTCGCGCACCGCGCCGCCGGGCGGGCGGACGCTGCCACCGGCCCAGACGGCGCTGCCGTCGGCGCGGCGCAGCTGGAACGCGGTCAGCGCGCCGCCGTCGTCGAGGTTGATGCCGATCCAGTCCCAGCCGACCGCCTCGGGGTGCAGCAGCGTCTCGCTCCATTCGTGGTCGAGCCACGCGCGCCCGCGCACGGCGCGCCGTGTCCCGTCGAGCCGCAGCGTGCCGGTGACGGCCAGCTGCGGCTGGCTGTAGTAGTGGCTGGCCTGCTCGGGCTGCGGCCCCTTGCGGCTGAAGCCGGCGTCGCCCTGCAGCAGCAGCGGCTGCGTGCTGGCCAGCTCGAGCTCGAACGCGAAGCCGGCGTCGGCGTCGCCCAGGCGTGCGCGGTAGCGGCCGGCCGGGCCGCCGTCCGTGCGCTGCAGCCGCCAGTCGCCCAGTTGCACGCGCGTGTCGTCGAGCGCCGCCGCGGCCGGCACCGCCGCGGGGTCGCCCGACCAGCGCGCGATGCGCTGTGCGTGGCGCAGCCGGCGCGCGCCGAGGTCGGTGACGGCGGCGTGCGCGAACAGCAGCTGGCGCGGCGCGAAGCGACTCGTGCTGCCGGCCCAGCGGCCGGCGTCGTCGGCGCGCGAGCGGAAGAAGGTGAGCTGGAAGCCGAACGGCGGGGCGACCCCGTCGGCGTCGAGCTGGCCGGTGGCGTACCACCACTCGGTGCGGAATTCGGGGTGCGCGCCGAAGTCGCGCGGGAACACCAGCGCACGGCGCTCGATGCGCGGGACGGCTGGCGTGGCGGGCGTGGCCACCGGGCCGAGCGCGGCGGCCGGCAGCGCGAGCAGCAGCGCGCGCCGTCGCATCACCAGTCCTCCTTGACGGCGAGCACCGCGTCGCGCCCGGCCGCGGCGCGGGCGCTGAGCGCCGCGGTGACACCGCCGGCGGCGCCCACCGCCGCGACGAGTGCGGCCAGCCGCGCCCACGGCAGCAGCAGGTCCATCGTCCAGTGGAAGCTCTGCGGGTTGACGACCTTCACCAGCACCACTGCCACCGCGAGACCGAGCGCGAGCCCGACCAGCGCGCCGGCCGCGGTCCACGCCAGCCCCTCGCCGGCGACGACGCCGACGATCTGCCGCCGCGTGAGCCCCAGGTGCACGAGCAGCCCGAACTCGCGCCGGCGCGCCAGCACCTGTGCCGAGAAGCTCGCGGCGACGCCGAACAGCCCGATGCCGATCGCGACCGCCTGCAGGTAGTACGTGACGGCGAAGCTGCGGTCGAAGATGCGCAGCGACATCGCGCGGATCTCACCCGGCTGCGCGAAGTCGAGCGCCGCGGCGTCGGGCGCGAGCGCGCGGATCGCCGCGATCACCTGGGCCGTGTCGGTGCCCGGCGCGAGCCACAGCGCGAGGTCGTTGCGCCGCGTGTCGCCGCTGCGGCGCTGGTAGTCGGCCTCGGCCACCGTGACGGCGCCGAACTGGCGCGCATAGTCGCGCCACACGCCGCGCACCTCGAACGCCACCGCCTCGCCGGCGGGGCCGATCGGCAGCGCGAGCGTGGTGCCCGGCCGCGCGTCGTACAGCGCGACCATCGCCTCGCTGACCCAAGCGCCGGGCAGCGCGGTGCGTGCAGGCACCGGGGCGTCGACGAGCGGCAGCGCGCGCACCGGGTCGGCCAGCGGGCGCACGAGCAGCGTCACCGCCGGGCGCTGCGCGTCGAGTTGCAGCGCGCGGTGCCGCGTGGCCTCGACGCGCGCGACGCCGGGCAGCGCAGCGACCGCGTCGACGAAGCCCGGCGGCAGGAACGCCGTGTCGGCGGCCGCGCTCGTGGTGGCGCTGCGCGCATAGAGGTCGGCCGGCAGCACGGTGTCGAGCCAGCGCGCGACGCCGTCGCGGAAGCTCGCGACCATCACCGTCAGCGCGACGGCCAGGCTCAGGCTCGCGACGACGCCGGCCACCGCGATCGTCGCCGCCTGCCGCTCGTGGCGCGCGCGCTCGACGGCCAGCAGCGCCAGCGGCTGAGTGCGCGGGTGCCAGCGCGCGAGCACGAGCCCCACGGCCGCCGGCACGCACGCGATGCCGCCGACCAGCAGCACCGCGACCGAGACGTAGGCCGCGATCGGCAGCCCCCGCCACGGCGGCAGCAGCGCCAGCGCGGCACCGATCGCGAGCAGCGCCGGCCCCAACCACGCCGGCGCCGCCGGCCCGGCGGTGCCGCCCAGCCCCTTGAGCGCCTGCGCCGGCGCCAGCGCCTGCGCCTGCCACGCCGGCAGCCAGCCGCCGGCCAGCGCGGCGACGACGCCGAGCGCGCCGAACACGGCCGCCGCCGGCCACGAGAACTGCAGTTGCGGTGCGATGCCGGGGAAGTAGCCGCCGCCGAGGTCGCCGGCCAGCCAGCGCAGCGCCAGTGCCGCCAGCGCGGTGCCCACCGCCAGCCCGAGTGCGCTGCCGAGCACGCCGACGGCCGCCGACTCGGAGAGCACGAGGCGGCGCCGCTCGCGCGCGCCCAGCCCGAGCACGCCGAGCAGCGCGAGCTGCGGCGTGCGCTGCGCAACCGACAGCGCGAGCACCGAGAACACGAGGAACGCGCCGACGAACAGCGCCACCAGCGCGAGCACGGTGAGGTTCACGCGGTACGCGCGCGACAGGTTCGACACGCGCTGCGTCGCGTCGTCGCTCGACGCGACGACGACGTCGGCCGGCAGCGCGAGCGCGCGCACGAGCGCCGCAGCGTCGGCACCGGGCTCGAGCCGCAGGTCGATGCGCGACAGCCGCCCCTCGAAGCCGAGCTGCTGCTGCGCCGCCGCGACGTCGAGCACGGCCAGCGGCGGGCCGCCGGCGGCCACCGTGCCGGCCACGCGCAGCGCGACGCGGCCGAGGCCGAACTGCAGCGCGAGCGTCTCGCCGCTGTGCAGGCCCAGGCGCTGCTGCGCGGTGGCGTTGAGGAACACGGCGTCGGGCGCGAGGAACGCGGTGCGGCCTTCGCCGTCGGCCACGCGCGGCCACAGCCCCGGTGCGACGGCCGCGACGACGAGCCCGTCGACGCCGACGACCTTCAGCGCGATGCGTTCGCCGGCGCTGTCGTAGGCCTGCGCCTGCGACTCGACGACGGGGCTCGCGACGCGCACGCCGGGCGCGGCGGCCACGCGCTCGTACAGCGCGTCGTCGAAGCCGCCGGCGTGCGTGGCGCGCAGGCTCAGGTCGGGCTCGCCGTTGGCCGCGCGCACCGCGGCCGAGAACTCCGACAGCGCCGACGTGTTGATCAGGTGCACCGAGAACGCGAGCGCGACGCCGAGCAGCACCGCGAGCACCGCGGCGGCCTGCCGCCACGGGTGGTGGCGCCACTCGGGCGCGCTCAGCGCCGCGAGCAGCGCCGGCAGCGGCGCCGGCGCTGCCGTGCGGGTGCCGCGCGCAGCGCTGCTTCCGCTCATGCCGGCACGATCCCGGTGGCCGTCAGCCGCAGCACGCGGTCCGCATGCGCGGCAGCGTGCGCCGAGTGCGTGACCATCAGCGCCGCGGTGCCCGCGGCGCGCACCTGCTGCGCGAGCAGCTCGACGATGCGCTCGGCGGTGGCCGGGTCGAGGTTGCCGGTGGGCTCGTCGGCCAGCAGCAGCCGCGGCGCGTGCACCAGTGCGCGCGCGATCGCGACGCGCTGCAGCTGCCCGCCCGACAGCGTGCGCGGCAGCCGCGGCTCGAAGCCGGCGAGCCCGACGGTGGCCAGCATCTGCGCGATGCGCGCCGGATCGCGGCGGCCGAGCAGCAGCAGCGGCAGCGCGACGTTGTCGCCCACCGTCAGGTGCGGCAGCACGTGAAAGGCCTGGAACACGAAGCCCACCGCGGCGCGGCGCCACGCGGCCTGCGCCGGCTCGGGCAGCGCAGTGACGTCGACGCCGTCGACGACGACGCGCCCGCGCGCCGGGGTGTCGAGCCCGGCGATGCAGTTGAGCAGCGTCGACTTGCCGACGCCCGACTCGCCGAGCAGCGCGACGAACTCGCCGGGCGCGAGCCGCAGATCGACGCCCTCGAACACGGCGGCGTCGCCGTAGGTCTTGGCCAGCCCCCGCACGTCGAGCACCGGCGGCGCACTCATCGGCGTTCGTCCTCGGCGCGCTGCAGCGCGGCGCGCAGGTCGGCCAGCACGGTGGCCGCGTCGCAAGCGACGACGCGCCGCCATGGCATGCCGCGCAGCCACGTGAGCTGGCGCTTGGCCAGCTGGCGCGTCGCGGCGACGCCGGTGTCGAGCACGCGCTGGCGCAGCGCGTCGCCGGTCAGGCCCTCGTCGAGCGCCTGCCACGCCTGCCGGTAGCCGACGCAGCGCATCGACGGCAGCCCCAGGTGCAGGTCGCCGCGCGCGCGCAGGCGCCGCACCTCGTCGAGCAGTCCGGCGTCGAGCATCGCCGCGAAGCGCCGCGCGATGCGCTCGTGCAGCCACGCGCGCGAGGCCGGCTCTAGCGCGATCAGCGCGGCGTCGGGCGTCGCGTTCGCGGTGCGCCGGTGGTAGCTCGACAGCGGACGGCCGGTCGCGCGCCAGACCTCGAGCGCGCGCTGGATGCGCTGCGCGTCGTTCGGTGCCAGCCGCGCCGCGGTCGGCGGGTCGACGCGCGCGAGCTCGGCGTGCAGCGCCGGCCAGCCGCGCGCGGCCGCTTCGGCGTCGAGCGCGGCGCGGATCGCGGCGTCGGCGGCGGGGATCTCGTCGAGGCCGTCGACGAGCGCCTTGAAGTACAGCATCGTGCCGCCGACCAGCAGCGGCAGCGCACCGCGCGCGGCGATCTCGCCGATCAACCGCGTCGCGTCGGCGGCGAACTGCGCGGCCGAGTACGGCTGCGCTGGGTCGAGGAGGTCGATCAGGTGGTGCGGCACCGTGGCGCGCTCGGCCGCGGAGGGCTTGGCGGTGCCGACGTCCATGCCGCGGTAGACGAGCGCCGAGTCGACGCTGACGATCTCGACCGGGCAGTGCCACGTGGCGGCGAGCTCGAGCGCGAGCGCGCTCTTGCCCGACGCCGTCGGCCCGGCGATGCCGACCCAGCGCGGCCGCGTCATGCCGGCGTCATGCGGCTTTCAGCGCGCCACCGGCGTGGCGCGCTCGTGCCGCTCTCAGCGCGCCGCTGCGCGGCGCGCTCATGCCGCTCTCAGCGCGCCGCTGCGCGGCACGCCGTGGCGCTGCACCAGCGTCCACGCGACGAGCGCGGTGGCCACGGCCCAGAAGCCCACCGTGTAGGCCATCGGGCGCACGGTGTCGTCGATCGCGACGCCGAGCCACAGGCCCACCGCGAACGCGGTCACCGCGAGCACGAAGCCGGCGAGCGCCGACGCGACGCCGGCCGCCTGCGGGAACGGGCCGACGGCGCCGGTCTGGCCGCAGGGCTGGTGGATGCCGTGCGCGAACGTGAACAGGCAGTGCGGCACAAGCACCGTCCACACCGTCGCGGCGTCGGCCCAGGCGACCGCGCTCAGGCCCAGCCCGCCGGCGAGCGAGAACAGTGCGCCGCGGCGCACCGTGCCCGTCAGCCCGTGGCGCGGCAGCCAGCGGCGGCATGCGAAGGTACCTGCCAAGTAGGCCACCGAACCGGCACCGAGCGCGATGCCGTACGCCGCCGGGCTGAGACCGAGCACGCGGATGTAGACGAACGACGACGACGCGAGGATCGTGAACAGCCCGCCGTAGGTGCACGACGTGAGCACGGCCCACGCGACGAAGGTCGGGTGGCGCAGCACGCCGGCGGCGGTGCGCGCCAGCGGCCCGACGCGCGTGGCCTGCGGGTTGCGCCGCGTGTTCGTCTCGGGCAGCGCGCGCCAGACGAAGACGAGCGTGGCCAGCCCGATCGCCGCGACGGCCGCCAGCGCCGCACGCCAGCCGCTGGCCGCGGCGAGCACGCCGCCGAGCACCGGGCTCGACAGCGCGATCAGCCCGAGCCCCGACAGCCCCTTGGACATCACGTGCGCGCCCTGGTGCGGCTCGTACAGGTCGCGCACCATCGCGCGCGCACACACCACCGCGGCGGCCATCGTCGCGCCCTGCGCGACGCGCCAGCCCACGAGCACGCCGATCGACGGCGCGAGCGCGGCGCCGACGCTGGCCAGCACGAACAGCGCGAGGCTGCCCAGCAGCACGGGCCGGCGGCCCCAGCGGTCGGCCACCGGGCCCCAGACCAGCTGCGCGAGGCCGAAGGCGAGGATCAGCGCCGACATCGTCAGCTGCGTCGCGCTCATCGGCGCGGCGAGGTCGGCCGCCAGCAGCGGCAGCGCGGGCAGGTAGAGGTCGGTCGTGACGGGCTGCAGCCCCAGCAGCAGCGCGAGCGACAGCGCGACGATGTGCGGTGCGACGAGGGCGGCGGGCGCCGCGGTGGCAGCTGGAGGCGCAGACATGGCCGGCAGGGTAGCAGGGCGCGGCGTGCGCCCCGCGGCGAAGGGTCAGTCGCGCAGGCTCCAGCGCCCGTCGACGAGCACTTCGTGCGGACGGAACTGCGACTTGTAGGCCATCTTCGCGCTGTCGGCGATCCAGTAGCCGAGGTAGACGTACGGCAGCTTGAGCTGGCGCGTCTGCGCGATCTGCCACAGCACGCCGTAGGTGCCGTAGCTGGCACCGGGCTCGGGTTCGTAGAACGTGTAGACCGCCGACAGCCCGTCGTTGAGGATGTCGAGGATCGCGACCATCTTCAGCGCGCCGGGCTGGCCGTCGGCGGCCGGCTCGCGGAACTCGACGAGCCGCGAGTTGACGCGGCTTTGCAGCAGGAACTGGGTGTACTGGTCGACGCTGTCGTGGTCCATGCCGCCGCCGGCGTGGCGACCGCTCTGGTAGCGCAGGTACAGCTGGTAGTGCTCGGGCACGAAGCACAGCCGCAGCACGCGCGCCTTCAGGTTCGCGTGCGCCTTCGCGGCGCGACGCTGGCTGCGGCTGGGTGCGAAGCGGTCGACCGGGATGCGCAGCGGCACGCAGGCGCGGCAGCCGTCGCAGTATGGGCGGTAGGTGAACAGCCCGGAGCGGCGGAACCCGGCGGCCACGAGCCCCGAGTACGCGTCGGCGTGGATCAGGTGGCTCGGCGTGGCGACCTGCGAGCGCGCGAGCCGGCCCGGCAGGTAGCTGCACGGGTAGGGCGCCGTGGCGTAGAACTGCAGCGAGGCGAGCGGGAGCTCTTTCGGGTACGTCACGCGTCGGTGTCGGGGTGCGGGCAGGGCGGGCCGGCGTCGAGCCCGAGCTGCGCCCAGGTCGAGCGATGATAGGTCCAGTCGGCGACTGGCGCGGCCCCGAGGGTGAGCGCCAGGTGGCGCTCGAACTCGGCGCGCGAGACCTCGCGCGCGCCGAACGACGCCAGGTGCGTCGTGTTCTGCTGGCAGTCGATCCAAGGGATCGCGTTCGCGCGGCAGAACGCCACCAGCGCGGCCAGCGCGATCTTCGACGCATCGGTGCGGTGCGCGAACATCGACTCGCCGAAGAACATGCGCCCGAGCGCGACACCGTACAGCCCGCCGGCCAGCCGCCCGTCGATCCAGCACTCGACGCTGTGCACCTCGCCCTCGGCGTGCCAGTCGGTGTAGGCCGAGATCATCTCGGGCACGATCCAGGTGCCGTCCTGGCCGGCGCGCGGCACGTGCGCGCAGGCGTCGATGACGTCGTCGAACGCGCTGTCGATGCGCACTTCGCACGCGGGGTCGGCGATGAAGCGGCGCAGCGTCTTCTTCAGCGAGCGGCTGAGGCGGAACTCGGCCACCGGCAGCACCATGCGCGGGTCGGGCGCCCACCACAGCGGCGGCTGGCCGGGCGAGAACCACGGGAACACGCCGTGCGCGTAGGCCTCGCGCAGCCGCGCCAGCGTCAGCCGCCCGCCGGCGGCCAGCAGCCCCGGCGCGAGGCTGCCGGGGCCGAGCGCCTGCGACGTCGGCGGCAGCGGCTGCGCGTCGTCGTCGAGCCAGGGCACCGGGGAGGCGCGCACGGTGGCAGACCCCTCGCAGGCGGCGTCAGTAGATCAGGCGGTCCGGACGGATGTCGCGCAGGATCGTCGTGGCGATCTCCTCGATCGACTTGTGCGTCGAGCTCAGCCACGCGATGCCCTCGCGCTTCATCATCGCCTCGGCAGCGCGCACCTCGTAGCGGCAGTTCTCGATCGACGCGTACTTGCTGTTCGGCCGGCGCTCGTGGCGGATCTGCGCCAGGCGCTCGGGGTCGATCGTCAGACCGAAGCACTTGCGCTTGAACGGGGCCAGCGTGGCCGGGAGCTGACCGCGCTCGAAGTCGTCGGGGATCAGCGGGTAGTTGGCCGCCTTGATGCCGTGCTGCATTGCCAGGTACAGCGACGTCGGCGTCTTGCCGCTGCGGCTGACGCCGATCAGGATCACGTCGGACTCGTCGAGGCTGCGCGCCGACTGGCCGTCGTCGTGCTGCAGCGCGAAGTTGATCGCCTCGATGCGCTCGTGGTACTGCTCGCTCTTGGCGACGTCGGAGAAGCGCCCGATGCGGTGGTTCGACTTGACCTGCAGTTCGGCCTCCAGCGGCTCGACGAAGGTGCGGAACATGTCCATCACCAGCCCCTTGCAGTCGGGGTGGTCGAGCACGGCGCGGATCTCGTCCTCGACCAGCGTGATGAACACGATCGGGCGCTTGCCCTCGCGCTCGGCCGCCTCGTTGATCTCGCGGCGCACCTGCCACGCCTTGTCGACGGTGTCGATGAACGGGCGGCGGATGTGCCGCGGCTTGATCGGGAACTGCGCCAGGATCGAGTTGCCGAAGGTCTCGGCGGTGATGCCGGTGCCGTCGGAGACGTAGAAGACGCTGCGGTTGGGCATCTGAACGGGTGGGTCGGGGGCGACGGCCGGGGAGGAAGCGCGCCCATCATAGGCAATCCTTCTTAGAATCGTCACAAACGCCGTCGAAGCGCGCATGGCCCCCCACCCCGCATCACTCCAACTCCACCCGACGGTGGCGGCGGCGCGCGCTGGCCGGTCGATGGCCCCGGTTTCTCGTCATCACGGAGTCTTCCCATGTCATCGACCCCACTGGCGACCGCCCTGGTCGTCCCGTTCGAACAGCTGAGAATGACCGACGTCGAGTCGGTGGGCGGCAAGAACGCCTCGCTCGGCGAAATGATCAGCCAACTGGCCGCCTCGGGCGTTCGGGTGCCCGGCGGCTTCGCGACGACCGCGCACGCGTTCCGGCAGTTCCTGCAGCAAAGCGGGCTGACGGCCAAGATCCAGCAGCGGCTGGCGAGCCTGAACGTCGACGACGTGCGCGCGCTCGCGGAGGCCGGCGCCGAGATCCGCCAGTGGGTCGTCGACGCGCCGTTCCCGCCCGAGCTCGAGGCCGCGGTGCGCGCCGAGTTCGAGCGCCTCGCGGCCGGCGACCCGCAGGCGTCGTTCGCGGTGCGCTCGTCGGCCACCGCCGAGGACCTGCCCGACGCGTCGTTCGCCGGCCAGCAGGAGACCTTCCTCAACGTCGTCGGCATCGACGACGTGCTGCACAAGATGAAGGAGGTCTTCGCGTCGCTGTACAACGACCGCGCGATCGCCTACCGCGTGCACAAGGGCTTCGCGCACTCCGACGTCGCGCTGTCGGCCGGCGTGCAGCGCATGGTGCGCTCCGACCAGGGTGCGGCCGGCGTGATGTTCACGATCGACACCGAGAGCGGCTTCCAGGACGTCGTCTTCATCACCGCCAGCTACGGGCTCGGCGAGACGGTGGTGCAGGGCGCCGTCAACCCCGACGAGTTCTACGTCCACAAGCCGGCGCTGAAGGCCGGCAAGTACCCGATCATCCGCCGCAACCTCGGCAGCAAGCTGATCCGCATGGTGTTCTCGACGCCCGAGGAGAAGGCGGCCACCGGCAAGCTGGTCAAGACGGTCGACACGCCGCCCGAGCAGCGCAACCGCTACAGCCTGTCGGACGCCGACGTGATCGAGCTCGCCCGCTATGCGCTGATCATCGAGCAGCACTACGGCCGCCCGATGGACATCGAGTGGGGCAAGGACGGCGTCGACGGCAAGCTCTACATCCTGCAGGCGCGGCCCGAGACGGTGAAGAGCCAGGCCAAGGTCGAGCACCGCTACAAGCTCAAGGCCGGCAAGGACCGCACCGTGCTCGCCGAGGGCCGCGCGATCGGCCAGAAGATCGGCACCGGGCCGGTGCGCGTCGTGCACAACCTGGCCGAGATGGACAAGGTCCAGCCGGGCGATGTGCTCGTCGCCGACATGACCGACCCGAACTGGGAGCCGGTGATGAAGCGCGCTGCGGCGATCGTCACCAACCGCGGCGGGCGCACCTGCCACGCCGCGATCATCGCGCGCGAGCTCGGCATCCCGGCGGTGGTCGGCTGCGGCCACGCGACCGACGCGCTGCACGACGGCGCGCTGGTCACCGTCAGCTGCGCCGAGGGCGACACCGGGTTCGTCTACGACGGCGTGCTCGAGATGGAAGTCACCGAGGTCGCGCGCGAGGAGCTGCCGTACTGCCCGGTCAAGATCATGATGAACGTCGGCAACCCGCAGCTCGCGTTCGAGTTCGCGCAGATGCCGAACTCGGGTGTCGGCCTGGCGCGGCTCGAGTTCATCATCAACAACAACATCGGCGTGCACCCCAAGGCGATCCTCGACTACCCGAACATCGACCTCGACCTGAAAAAGGCCGTCGAATCGGTCGCGCGCGGCCACGCGAGCCCGCGCGCGTTCTACGTCGACAAGCTCGCCGAGGGCATCGCGACGATCGCCGCGGCGTTCTGGCCCAAGCCGGTGATCGTGCGGCTGAGCGACTTCAAGAGCAACGAGTACCGCAAGCTGATCGGCGGCAGCCGCTACGAGCCCGACGAGGAGAACCCGATGCTGGGCTTCCGCGGCGCGTCGCGCTACATCAACGCCGACTTCAGCGACGCCTTCGCGATGGAGTGTGAGGCGCTCAAGCGCGTGCGCAACGACATGGGGCTGACCAACGTCGAGATCATGGTGCCGTTCGTGCGCACGCTCAAGCAGGCCAGGCGCGTCGGCGAGATGCTCGCCGAGCGCGGCCTCAAGCGCGGCGAGAACGGCCTGAGGCTGATCATGATGTGCGAGGTGCCGAGCAACGCGATCCTCGCCGAGCAGTTCCTCGAGTACTTCGACGGCATGTCGATCGGCTCGAACGACCTGACGCAGCTCACGCTCGGTCTGGACCGCGACTCGGGCCTCGAGCAGCTCGCCGACGACTTCGACGAGCGCGATCCGGCCGTCAAGGCGCTGATCTCGCGCGCGATCGCCGCCTGCCGCGCGACCGGTAAGTATGTCGGCATCTGCGGCCAGGGGCCGAGCGACCACCCGGACTTCGCCGACTGGCTGGCGCAGGAAGGCATCGTCTCGATCTCGCTGAACCCCGACAGCGTCATCGAGACCTGGAAGCGGCTGGCGCACGTGCGCTGAGCGCCGCGCACGCCGACCGCCCCCTCCGCGGACAGGGTGGCGTCCCGTGGGATGCCACCCTGTTTTCCTCCTATAATCACGGGCTTTCCCTTGCCGCCGCCGGCTGTGTGACGCACCGGAGCGGCTTTCGCGCCAGCGCGGCACGGTGCCGGGCGGCGAAACCCACGAGGAGAACACCTGATGCGTCATTACGAGATCGTGCTGCTGATCCATCCGGATCAGAGCGAGCAGGTTCCGGCGATGCTGGAACGCTACAAGTCGCTGGTGACCAACGGCGGCGGCAAGGTGCACCGCGTCGAGGACTGGGGCCGCCGCCAGCTGGCCTACCAGATCCAGAAGCTCGCGAAGGCGCACTACCTGTGCCTGAACATCGAGTGCGGCAAGGACGTGCTCGAGGAGCTCGAGACGGGCTTCCGCTTCAACGACGCCGTGCTGCGCCACCTGACGGTGGCCAAGAGCAAGGCCGAGACGGCGCCGTCGGTGATGATGAAGGCCGTCGAGCGCGAGGAAGCGCGCAAGGCGCAGCAGGAGGCCTCGGCCTGACGACGCGCACGCCGCCGCGCGCATGAACCGGCTGCTGCTGCAGGCGCAACTGGTCGAGCGCTCGGCGCTGCGCTACACCCCCGCCGGCACGCCGGCCTGCGACCTGGGCCTGAAGCACGAGTCGCAGGTCACCGAAGCCGGGCACCCGCGGCGCGTCGCGCTCGAGGTGCGCGCGGTGGCGCTGGGGGAGTTGGCGCAGCGGCTCGCGCAGCTGCCGCTGGGCACCGAGGCCGGATTCGCCGGATTCCTCGCCAGGGCGCGCAACGGGCGCGGCGTCGTGTTCCACGTCACCACGGTCGACGGCATCGAATGAACCGCACGGGCCCCGCTGGGCGGGGCCTCTCGCAAACGCATCCAGGAGAAAGTCATGGCCACATCACGAGGCAAGGGCAAGTTCGGCAAGGACCGCAAGCCCAAGCGCAGCCAGCAGTCGCTGCTGTTCAAGCGCAAGAAGTTCTGCCGCTTCACCGTCGCGGGCGTCGAGGAGATCGACTACAAGGACGTCGACACGCTGCGCGATTTCATCGGCGAGAACGGCAAGATCACGCCGGCGCGCCTGACGGGCACGCGCGCGTTCTATCAGCGCCAGCTCGGCACGGCGATCAAGCGCGCGCGCTTCCTCGCGCTGCTGCCGTACACCGACCAGCACAAGGCCTGACGAGGAGATCCCCATGCAAGTCATCCTGCTCGAGAAGGTCGCCAACCTGGGCAACCTGGGCGACATCGTCAAGGTCAAGGACGGCTACGCCCGCAACTACCTGATCCCGACCAAGCAGGCGCGCCGCGCCACCGAAGCGGCGATCAAGGAGTTCGAGGCCAAGCGCGCCGAACTGGAAAAGATCGCCGCCGACAAGCTCGCCGCGGCGCAGGCGCTGGGCGAGAAGCTCGCCGGCAAGACCGTGCGCATCGCGCAGAAGGCCGGCGTCGACGGCCGCCTGTTCGGCTCGGTCACCAACGCCGACATCGCCGACTCGCTGACCCGCCAGGGGCTGGAGGTGCGCAAGGCGCAGGTGCGCATGCCGCACGGCCCGCTGAAGGCGGTGGGCGAATTCCCGGTGCAGATCGCGGTGCACCACGACGTCGTCGTCGACATCACGGTGCAGGTCGTCCCCGAGGCCGACTGAGCCGCATCGCACCGACTCCCCTGCGACGGGCCGGCCTTGCCGGCCCGTCGCCGTTTGGGGCGCCGCGCTTGTCCACCACCGTGCACCGGTTGTGCACAGCGTCGTCCACCGCCGCGGCGGCGGCGATGCCCTACGATGCGCCGACGAGGACCAACCAATGACCGAACGCACCCTGAACGCCGCCCAGGCTCCCCGCGAGACGGCGCGCGACCACGCCCGCGACGACGAGGTCGCGCGACTGCGCGTGCCGCCGCACTCGATCGAGGCCGAGCAGAGCGTGCTCGGCGGCCTGCTGCTCGACAACGGCGCGTGGGACCGCGCCGCCGACCTTCTGCGCGATTCCGACTTCTACCGCTGGGAGCACCGCGTGATCTACGGCGCCATCGGCGCGCTGATCAACGCCAGCAAGCCGGCCGACGTGATCACCGTCTACGAGCAGCTGCAGATGCAGGGCAAGGCCGACGAGTGCGGCGGGCTGGCCTACCTCAACGCGCTGGCGCAGAGCGTGCCCAGCGCCGCGAACCTGCGCCGCTACGCCGAGATCGTGCGCGAGCGCGCGATCCTGCGCGGCCTGATCGAAGCCAGCGAAGAGATCGCCACCAGCGCGTTCAATCCGCAGGGGCGCAGCGTCTCGACGATCCTCGACGAGGCCGAGAGCCGCATCTTCAAGATCGGCGAGGAGGGCTCGCGCACCAAGCAGGGCTTCCAGAGCATGGACCAGCTGGTGATGCAGCTGATCGACCGCGTCACCGAACTGGCCGAGAACGGCGCCGAGGAAGTCACCGGCGTGCGCACCGGCTTCTACGAGCTCGACCGCAAGACCGCCGGCCTGCAGCCGGGCGACCTGATCGTGCTCGCGGCGCGGCCGTCGATGGGCAAGACGGCCTTCGCGCTGAACATCGCCGAGCATGTCGCCGTGCACGAGGGCCTGCCGGTGGTCGTGTTCTCGATGGAAATGGGCGCCTCGCAGCTCGCGCTGCGCCTGGTGGGTTCGCTCGGGCGCATCGACCAGCAGCACCTGCGCACCGGCGCGCTGCGCGACGACGAGTGGACGCGGCTGACCGAGGCCGTCGACAAGCTCAGCAAGGCCGCGGTGTTCATCGACGAGACACCGGCGCTGAACCCGGCCGAGCTGCGCGCACGCGCGCGACGGCAGGCGCGGCAGTGCGGGCGGCTCGGGCTGATCGTCGTCGACTACCTGCAGCTGATGAGCGGCAGCGCCAGCGGCGACGAGAACCGCGCCACTGAGCTCGGCGAGATCAGCCGCGGCCTGAAGGCGCTGGCCAAGGAGCTGCAGTGCCCGGTGATCGCGCTGTCGCAGCTCAACCGCAGCGTCGAGCAGCGCAACGACAAGCGCCCGATGATGAGCGACCTGCGCGAATCCGGCGCGATCGAACAGGACGCCGACGTCATCATGTTCATCTACCGCGACGACTACTACAACAAGGACAGCAAGGAGCCGGGCGTGGCCGAGATCATCATCGGCAAGCAGCGCAACGGCCCCACCGGCGAGGTCAAGCTGACGTTCCTGAAGCCGCTGACGCGGTTCGAGAACCTGGCGCCGGGGCATGGGGAGGGGGGTATTGATGAGGTTCTCGTCCCTGGAGTTGTCGTGAGCCAGCATTGACAACAGCCATGGAAGATGCGTCCTATTACGTCTACGCGCTCAAGGATCCACGCACCTCTCCCGCGCTGCCCTTTTACGTCGGCAAGGGCACCGGGACGCGGTCGCACGACCACCTGACCAAGCCCGATCGGACGCGCAAGGGTGCCCGTATCCGCGAGATCGAAGCCTCCGGGCGCCAGGTGCTGGTCACCCGTCTCGTCGACCACTTGACCGAGCAGCAGGCATTACGGCTCGAGGCCGAGTTGATTGCAGCTTTCGGAACCGTCGATTCGGGCGGGTTGTTGACCAACACCGTGATTCCCGCCGGATTGTCCAGAAAGGCGCGCAGGAGCGTGGTGGTTCCTTCGGGCGTGAAGGAGAAGGCTCAGCTGGGTCTGAGCCTGATCAAGGAGGCGGTCCTCGAACTGGCGAAGGCCAATCCCGAAGGTATTTCGAATGCCGATGCCGCGAGCTTGCTGGGCCTGCGCAGCGACTACGGCGGCGGGTCCAAGGACTATCTCTCGTACAGCGTCCTGGGCTTGTTGATGTGCGAGGGCAAGCTGCAACGCACGCCAACGGGCAAGAAGCACGTTGCCAGGGTGACGTAGCCCAGCGTCGCGGCAACAGCCGCAAAAGCGGGTGCACGGTGGCACAAGGGACAAATACTGTATATATTTACAGTATGCATCCCGCCACCCCCGCCACGCCGCCCGCCGTTCCCATCCACCTGCACCGCAAAGGCCGCGGCACCGGCTGGGCGATCGCGCACCGCTTCGAGCGTGAAGCACGCGAGGCCTTCGACGACGGCTGGGGCACGCTGGAGCAGGCGGCCACCGAGGAGCGGCTGGCGCCGGGCACGGTCGTCATCGAGCAGCACGTGGGCTCGATCCTGTCGGGCAACGACTCGCCCGACATCGGTTTCGATCTGTCGATCAACCCGTACCGCGGCTGCGAGCACGGCTGCATCTACTGCTACGCGCGGCCGACGCACGGCTACCTGAACCTGTCGCCCGGGCTGGACTTCGAGACGCGCATCGTCGCCAAGGTCAACGCCGCCGAGCGCCTGCGCGAGGCGCTGGCGAGCCGCGCCTACGAGCCGTCGCTGATCAACATCGGCTCGGCGACCGACGCCTACCAGCCGGCCGAGCGGCGGCTGCGCATCACGCGCGGCGTGATCGAGGTGCTGGCCGGCTGCGCGCACCCGTTCGCGATCGTCACCAAGTCGGCCGGCGTCGAGCGCGACCTGGACCTGATCGCGCCGATGGCGCACGCGAAGCGCGCGGCGGTCTACGTGTCGCTGACGACGCTGGATCCGGCGCTGGCGCGCATCATGGAGCCGCGTGCCGCGTCGCCGCAGCGCCGGCTGCGCACGATCGCGACGCTGGCGCAGGCCGGCGTGCCGGTGGGCGTGAGCGTGTCGCCGGTGATCCCGTTCGTCAATGAGCCCGAGGTCGAGCGCATCCTCGAAGCGGCGGCGGCCGCCGGCGCGCAGGCCGCGTTCAGCATCGTGCTGCGGCTGCCGTGGGAGGTCAACCCGCTGTTCCAGGACTGGCTGCAGCACCACTTCCCCGAGCGCGCGGCGCGCGTGATGGCGCGCATCCGCGAGATGCGCGGCGGGCGCGACAACGACGCGCGCTTCGGCACCCGCATGACGGGGCAGGGCGTGTGGGCGCAGCTGCTGCGCCAGCGCGTCGCGAAAGCCGCGGCGCGGCTCGGGCTGAACCGGCAGCGCATCGAGATGGACTTCTCGGCCTTCCGCAAGCCGATGGCCGAGTCGCCGCGCGACGCGAGGCAGGCGAGCCTGTTCTGAGGCGCGCCGTTCAAGCCAGCGCCGCCGGCGCGGTGGCCGCTGCGGCCGCGACTGGGGTGCGCAGTGCGATGCCGCCGGCCTGCCGGCCGCCCTCGGCGCCCAGCCTCGGCAAGGCGGGCACGCGGCCGACGCGCGGGCGCAGCAGGTCGAGCCGGCGCTGCAGCGCGTCGGCCTCGGTGATGTCGTCGCGGTAGCGCTTGAGCGTCATCGCCGCCGTCTCGAGCAGCTTGGGGTTGCGCGTGCGCTCGGTGTGCGCGAGCAGCTCGCGCACCGTGGCGCCGACGTCGCCGGCCACTTTGTGCGCCATCGCCGCCTCGGCCAGCGCGAGCACGCGGGCATGGCCGGCGCGCACGCGCTCGGCCAGCGGCGGGTGGTGCGCGGCGGCGCGCGCGAGCAGCTCGGTGACGCCCTTGGACGCACAGTGGCGCAGCGCGACGGCGTCGACCCACGCGTCGACGTCGGGCAGCTCGATCTCGGCCGTGCCCAGGTGCGCCAGCGTCGTCAGCAGGTTGCAGGCGGCCTCGACGTCGAAGTCGTCGTTCGCGCTGTCGTCGACGATGCGCTTGATGCGCGCGACGGCGTCGGCGAGCTGTTTGCGCAGCAGCGCCTGCAGCACCCGCAGCACCTGCGTGAAGCGGCCCAGCCGCACGGAGTCGGCACCGTCGCGCGTGGCCAGATGCTCGACGTGTTCGAGGCAGCGCTGCAGCCCCTTGCCGTCGCGCTCGGCCAGGCGCAGGAAGCCCAGCAGCACCAGCGTCTGCGCGTCGAACTGGCGCGAGCCGGTGCCCAGCGCGACGGCGCGCTCGAGCGCGCGCGCGGCGTCGGCGAGCTCGCCCGCATAGAACGCGAGCACGCCGTGCTTCTGCAGCCGCCCGACCGACGACGGCGTCAGCTCGGCAGCCTGGCGGAACGTGGCCATCGCCGCGTCGACCTGGCCCTGTTCGAACTGCAGGCGCCCCATCACGTCGTAGGCGTCGGCGTAGGCGGGCTCGTCGGCGATCAGCGCCTCGAGCGTGCGCAGCGCGCTGCCGACCGCGCCGCCGTCGGCCAGCGCGCGCGCGACGCCCAGCCGCGCCCACGGCAGCGTCTTGGCGGCGATCACGGCCTCGTACAGCTTCTGCGCCGCGTCGGGGCGCGACAGACGCAGCAGCAGTTCGGCGCCGATGCGCGCGGCGTACAGCCAGTACGGCGCGCGCTCCTGGAAGCGCGTCATGCAGCGCTGCGCGGCGAGCTCGAGGTCGCCGGCCTCGATGGCGCCGAAGATGTCGTGCAGCGCCTTCTTGCGCGCGCGCGCCTGCTGCACGCGCTCGGCCAGCGCGGCGGCGGTGTGCGGCTTGAGCAGGTAGCTGTCGAGCGCAGCCTCGGCCGCCTCGGCGACCTTGTCGTAGGTGGCCTCGGCCGTGATCATCACGAACACGGTCGAGAACGGCAGCAGCTGCGCGCGGCGCAGGTCGTCGAGCAACTGCTGCCCCCTCGTCGTTTCGCCCGGGAAGTGGCTCTCGCACAGCACGATGTCGAACGTGCGGTGCTCGAGCATGCGCCGCGCATCGAGCAGCCGCCCGCACTGCGTGACGCTGCCCACGCCGATGTCTCGCAGCTGCGCGGCCATGATGCTGCGCGACGTCGGGTTCGGGTCGACGAGCAGCGCCTTGGCCTGCGCGATGTCGCGGTCGACCGCTTTCATGCGCGCGCGGGCACGCCGCTCGGGCGCGCGGTGACGGTCGATGGGGCAGGGGCCATCGCCGCTCTATCGGCCCCGCGGCGCGGGACTTGAGCCGCGCGCGCCGCCGACACGCGCGCCGGCGGCTCGCCTACTTGAACAGATCCTTGACGCGGTCGGTCCAGCTCTTGGCGTTGGGCGAGTGCCGGTCGCCGCCCTTGCGGAAGCTCTCGTCGAGCTCGCGCAGCAGCTTCTTCTGGTGCTCGGTCAGCTTGACCGGCGTCTCGACCGCGATGTGGCAGTACAGGTCACCGGGGTAGCTCGAGCGCAGCCCCTTGATGCCCTTGCCGCGCAGGCGGAAGGTCTTGCCGTGCTGCGTGCCCTCGGGCAGCTCGATCTCGGCCTTGCCGCCGAGCGTGGGCACCTCGATCGTGCCGCCGAGCGCGGCCGTCGTCAGCCCGACCGGCACGGTGCAGTGCAGGTCGTCGCCGTCGCGCTCGAAGACGTCGTGCGGCTTGATGCGGATCTCGATGTACAGGTCGCCCGGCGGGCCGCCGTTGGTGCCCGGCTCGCCGTTGCCGGCCGAGCGGATGCGCATGCCCTCGTTGATGCCGGCCGGGATCTTGACCTCGAGCGTCTTCTGCTTCTTGATCTTGCCCGCGCCGCCGCACGACGGGCACGGCTCGGGGATGATCTTGCCGCTGCCGTGGCAGTGCGGGCAGGTCTGCTGGATGCTGAAGAAGCCCTGGCGCAGGTGCACCGTGCCCGAGCCGCCGCACGACGGGCAGGTCTTCGGGCTGGTGCCGGGCTTGGCGCCGCTGCCGTGGCAGGTCTCGCAGTTGTCCCAGCTCGGGATGCGGATCTGCGTCTCCTTGCCGTGCGCGGCCTCCTCGAGCGTGATTTCCATCGCGTAGCTCAGGTCGCTGCCGCGGTAGACCTGCTTGCCGCCTCGGCGCCCGCCGGCCGCGCCGAACAGGTCGCCGAAGATGTCGCCGAACGCCTCGGCGAAGCCGCCGAAACCGTCGGGGCCCGGCCCGCCGCGGCCCATGCCCATGTTCGGGTCGACGCCGGCGTGGCCGAACTGGTCGTACGCGGCACGCTTTTGCGGGTCGGAGAGCATCTCGTAGGCTTCCTTGGCCTCCTTGAACTTCTCCTCGGCCTTCTTCGCCTCGTCACCCTGGTTGCGGTCAGGGTGGTACTTCATGGCCAGCTTGCGGTAGGCCTTCTTGATGTCGTCGTCGGAGGCGTTGCGCGCAACGCCCAGGACCTCGTAGTAGTCGCGCTTGGCTGCCATGGGAAAGCGATGCGAGGTTCAGAAACGGAACCGCCGCGCGGGGGTGACGACGCGGCGCGTCACCCCAGCGCGGCGACGACGTCCGGCCGGCCCGTGAGGGCCGTGCCGGAGGTCACTTCTTGACTTCCTTGAACTCGGCGTCGACGACGTTGTCGTCGGCCGGCTTGGACTGCGGCTGCTCCTGCGCGCCGGCGGCACCCGCCGCGCCGGCTGCCGCCTGCGCGTCGGCGTACATCTTCTCGCCGAGCTTCTGGCTGGCCGCCATCAGCGCCTCGGTCTTCTTCTCGATCTCGGCCTTGTCGTCGCCCTTGATCGCCGCCTCGGCGTCCTTCAGCGCCGCCTCGATCTTCTCCTTCTCGCCGGCGTCGAGCTTGTCACCGTGCTCGGCCAGGCTCTTGCGCACGCTGTGCACCATCGCGTCGGCCTGGTTGCGCGCCTGCGCGAGCTCGAACTTCCGGTGGTCCTCGGCGGCGTTGAGCTCGGCGTCCTTGACCATCTTCTCGATCTCGGCCTCGGTCAGGCCCGAGTTGGCCTTGATCGTGATCTTGTTCTCCTTGCCGGTGCCCTTGTCCTTGGCGCTGACGTGCAGGATGCCGTTGGCGTCGATGTCGAACGTGACCTCGATCTGCGGCACGCCGCGCGGCGCCGGCGGGATGCCCTCGAGGTTGAACTCGCCCAGGCACTTGTTGCCCGCGGCCATCTCGCGCTCGCCCTGGTAGACCTTGATCGTCACCGCCGGCTGGTTGTCGTCGGCGGTCGAGAACACCTGGCTGAACTTGGTCGGGATCGTGGTGTTCTTCTTGATCATCTTGGTCATCACGCCGCCCAGCGTCTCGATGCCCAGCGACAGCGGCGTGACGTCGAGTAGCAGCACGTCCTTGCGCTCGCCGCCGAGCACCTGGCCCTGGATCGCGGCGCCGATCGCCACCGCCTCGTCGGGGTTGACGTCCTTGCGCGGCTCCTTGCCGAAGAACTCCTTGACCTTCTCCTGCACCTTGGGCATGCGCGTCATGCCGCCGACGAGGATCACGTCGTCGATGTCGCTCGTCTTGATGCCGGCGTCCTTGATCGCGATGCGGCACGGCTCGATCGTGCGCTCGATCAGGTCCTCGACGAGGGCCTCGAGCTTGGCGCGCGTGAGCTTGATGTTCAGGTGCTTCGGCCCGCTCGCGTCGGCCGTGATGTACGGCAGGTTGATGTCGGTCTGCGTCGTGTTCGACAGCTCGATCTTGGCCTTCTCGGCGGCTTCCTTCAGCCGCTGCAGCGCGAGCACGTCCTTCGTCAGGTCGACGCCCTGTTCCTTCTTGAACTCGGTGACGATGTAGTCGATGATGCGCTGGTCGAAGTCCTCGCCGCCGAGGAACGTGTCGCCGTTGGTCGACAGCACCTCGAACTGCTTCTCGCCGTCGACGTCGGCGATCTCGATGATGGAGATGTCGAACGTGCCGCCGCCGAGGTCGTAGACGGCGATCTTGCGGTCACCCTTGCCGGCCTTGTCGAGGCCGAACGCGAGCGCGGCCGCCGTCGGCTCGTTGATGATGCGCTTGACTTCCAGCCCGGCGATGCGGCCGGCGTCCTTCGTCGCCTGGCGCTGGCTGTCGTTGAAGTACGCCGGCACTGTGATGACGGCTTCGGTCACCGGCTCGCCGAGGTAGTCCTCGGCGGTCTTCTTCATCTTGCGCAGCACTTCGGCGCTGACCTGCGGCGGCGCGAGCTTCTTGCCGCGCACCTCGACCCACGCGTCACCGTTGTCGGCGGGCACGATCTTGTAGGGCATCAGGTCGATGTCCTTCTGCACTTCCTTCTCGGTGAACTTGCGTCCGATCAAGCGCTTGACGGCGAACAGCGTGTTCTTCGGGTTCGTGACCGCCTGGCGCTTGGCGCTGGCGCCGACGAGGATCTCACCGTCCTCCTGGTAGGCGACGATCGACGGCGTCGTGCGCGCGCCCTCGCTGTTCTCGATCACCTTCGGCGTGTTGCCTTCCATGATGGCCACGCACGAGTTCGTGGTGCCGAGGTCGATGCCGATGATCTTTCCCATGTCGTTGGACTCCTGGATGCGGAATTTGGATGTCGGTGAGTTGCGGCTGCGGCACGGGCTTTCAAGCCCCGCGTGCCGCTGGCGTCATTTCGCGGCGGCGACGGTGACGAGCGCCGGGCGCAGCACGCGGTCGGCGATCAGGTAGCCCTTTTGCAGCACCGCGACGACGGTGTTGGGCTCCTGGTCGGCGGGCACGACGCTGATCGCCTGGTGCTGGTGCGGGTCGAACTTGGTGCCCACCGGCGGGTTGACCTCGACGACCTTGTTGCGCTCGAGCGCGGCCACGAGCTGGCGCAGCGTCGCGTGCACGCCCTCGAGCACCTGCTCGGGGGTGGCGTTGGCGTTGGCGATCGCCGCCTCGAGGCTGTCGCGCACCGGCAGCAGGCTCTCGGCGAACGACTCGACGGCGTACTTGCGCGCCTTGGCGATCTCTTCCTCGGCGCGGCGGCGGGTGTTCTCGACTTCGGCTTTCGCGCGCAGGTAGGCGTCGGCCATCTCGGCGTGCTTGGCCTCCAGTTCGGCCAGCCGCGCCTCGGGCGAGGCGGCGGACTCGGCGGCGGCGGGGCCCTCGGCGGCGGCCGGGCTCGGTTCGTTGGAATTCATCGTGTGGGCTGGGGCGGTCGGTGGGCGAGTCGTTGACAGAAACGAACGGACAGCGGCGAAGTGGGGACGGCGGCAGGGATTTCAAGGGCCGGCGCCGCGGCGGCGCGGCGCGTCAGTCGCCGTCGAGCGACGCGCTCCAGCGCTGCCACGACGCCTTGACGCGCGTCAGCTCACGCCGGTCGTGCTTGGTCGGGCGGCCGTGGGTGATCGCCAGCGCCGGCTCGACGCCCTGGCGGCGCCGCTCGGCGGCCTCGCGGCGCGCCTGCACGCTGGCCGGCGTTTCCTCGTACAGCGCCTGCGCCACCGGCGCCGGGCCCCGCACCGTCGCCAGCGCGACGACGCGCACCTCGCGGCGCACGTCGCCCTGGCGGATCGTCAGCACGTCGCCGGGCTTGACGTCGCGCGCCGGTTTGGCCGGCGCGCCGTTGACGAGCACGCGTCCGCGCTCGACTTCGTCGGCGGCCAAGCTGCGCGTCTTGAACCAGCGCGCGGCCCACAGCCACTTGTCCAGGCGCACACGGCCCGCGGGGTGGCCGTGGTCGGCGGCGGTGTCGCGCGGCGCGTCGGCGGGCCGGACCATCGGCACGCTCAGTCCTTCGCGCCCAACGCCAGCGCCAGCTCGCGCTGCCGCCGCAGCGCCGCCTCGTCGGGCGGGCTGGTCGTGTCCCAGCCCTGCAAGTGGCGCGTGGCGATGTCGGCCAGCGCGGCGATCCACTCGGGGCGGTCGTTCAGGCACGCGATGTAGTGAAACTCGCGGCCGCCGGCGTGCAGGAAGGCCTGTTTGGCCTCGCCGGCGATTTCTTCCAGCGTCTCGAGGCAGTCGGCGACGAAGCCGGGGCATATCACGTCGACGCGCCTGACGCCCTGCGCGGCGAGCTGGCGCAGCGTCGGCTCGGTGTACGGCTCGAGCCAGCGCGCCTTGCCGAAGCGGCTCTGGAACGCGACGACGACGTCGTCGGGCGACAGCCCGAGGCGCTCGCCGAGCAGGCGCGCCGTCTTGCGGCACTCGCAGTGGTACGGGTCGCCGAGCATCAGCGTGCGGTGCGGCACGCCGTGGAACGACAGCAGCAGCCGCTCGCCGCGGCCGTGCGCCTGCCAGTGGTCGAGCACGCGGCGCGCAAGCGCGTCGATGTAGCCGGCGTCGTCGTGGAAGCGCGCGACGAAGCGCAGCTCGGGCAGCTGGCGCACGTGGCGTGCCCACGCGCCGACCGCGTCGACGACGCTGGCGGTGGTGGCTGCCGCGTACTGCGGGTACAGCGGCAGCACGAGCACGCGCCGCACGCCCTGCGCCTTGAGCTCGTCGAGCACGCGCGCCACCGACGGCTCGCCGTAGCGCATCGCGTGGCGCACCAGCACGCGGTGGCCGCGCGCGCCGAGGTAGCCGCCGAGCAGCTTGGCCTGCTTGTCGGTCCACACGGCCAGCGGCGAGCCCTCGGGCGTCCACACGGTGGCGTACTTGGCCGCCGACTCGGCCGGCCGCTTGCGCAGGATGACGCCGTGCAGGATCAGCCACCACCACGGGTTCGGGATCTCGACCACGCGTGGGTCGCTGAGGAACTGACGCAGGTAGCTGCGCAGCGCCGGCGCGGTGGGCGCCTCGGGCGTGCCCAGGGCCACCAGCAGCACCGCCGTGCGCGGCGGCTGTCCGTGGTGGTACGGGGGTTCGGGGTGGAAGTCCATCACGACGATTGTCGGCGATGCGCGCCCGGCGCCGGCCGGCAGGGGCTGCGCGGGGCCGGCGCGTCAGCGCGGGCCGAGCAGCTGTGCGCGCAGCGCGTGCAGCTCGTCGAGTACGGCGTCGATGTCCAGTGGCTTGGTCCAGTAGCCGCGGAAGCCCGCGGCGAGGGCACGCTGCACGTCCTCGGGCATCGCGTCGGCCGAGCACATGAACGCCGGCGCATCGGCCAGCGGCGGGTGCTCGCGCAGGCGGCGCAGCACCTCGTGGCCGCTGGCGCCGGGCAGGTTCGCGTCGAGCACGAGCACGTCGGGGCACCACTGGCCGACGAGCTCGAGCGCCTCGCGGCCGTCCTCGGCCACGCGCAGCTCGAACTCGGTGTGGCGGCGCAGCGCCTCCTCGAACAGCAGCGCGTTGATGCGGTTGTCCTCGACGTACAGCAGCCGCAGCGGCGCCGGCGAGAGCGGCAGCGGGCGCGACGGCGTGGCCGGCAGCGCCTCGACCTCGGCCGGCGCGGCGGCCGCCGGCAGCTCGATGCGCACCTGCGTGCCGGCGCCGGGCTCGCTGGCGAGCGTCAGGCGGCCGTGCATCGCCTCGACCAGGCGCCGTGCGATGACGAGCCCGAGCCCGGTGCCCTCGATCGTCGAGGTCTCGCGCCCGAGGCGCTCGAACGGCTGGAACAGGCGCGCGAGCTGGTCGGGCGTCATGCCGGCGCCGGTGTCGGCGATCGTGACGACGACGCGGCCGGCCTCGCCGGCGGCGACGGACCATTCGACGCGACCGGCGGGGCGGTTGTACTTGACCGCGTTCGAGCCGATGTTGAGCAGCACCTGGCGCAGGCGCTGCGCGTCGGCCAGCGCGTGCAGCGGCGCGGCGTCGGGGTCGCGGCGCTGGTGCACGGCGCGCGCGTCGGCCAGGGGGCCGAGCATCGTCAGGCACTCGTCGATCAGTGGGCTCAGCGCCACCGGGCGCAGCTGCAGCGCGAGCTCGCCGGCCTCGACGCGCTGCAGGTCGAGCACGTCGTTGACCAGCGTCAGCAGGTGGCGCCCGGCGTCGAGGATGTGGTCGACGTGGTCGAGCCGCGCCCCCGAGCCCAGCCGCAGCAGCTGCGCGAAGCCGATGATCGCGTTCAGCGGCGTGCGCATCTCGTGGCTCATGCGCGACATGAACTCGGTCTTGCTGCGGCTGGCCATCTCGGCGACGAGCTTCTCCTGGCGCGCCTTCTCGGCCTGCTGACGCTCGCTGAGGTCGTGCAGCAGGCCGATCAGGTGCGTCGTGCGGCCGGCGGCGTCGCGCGCGGCGACGATCGTCAGCTCGTTGACGAAGCGGCTGCCGTCGCGCCGACACCCGTCGACGATGACGGTGGCGTCGCCGCGACAGCGCAGCGCCTCGGTCAGCAGCGCACGGCCGGGGGCGTCGGGGGCGGCGAAGAAGTCGAACGGGCGGCCGATGACCTCGTCGCGACGCCAGCCGCCGAGCTGCTCGAACGCGGTGTTGACGTAGACCAGCGCCGGTGCCCCATGCTGCGCGTCGGCGATCATGATCGGAAGCGACGCCGGCGATTCGAACACGCGCTGCATCAGCAGCACGTCGCGTTCGAGGCTGCGCAGCTCGGTCAGGTCGCGCGTCAGGTGCAGCAGCTCGCCGCCGGGCATCGGCGACACCCGCGCCTCGAAGTGGCGCTCCTGGCCGTCGGCCGTCGTCAGCGTGTACTCGAAGCGCTGCACGCGCCCGAGCGTGCGCGCGCGCTGCATCGCCTCGGTGGCCAGCGCAGCCACCGCCGGCGGCAGGCCGTCCTCGAACGGGCGTCCGACGAGGTCCTCGAACGGGCGCATCAGCGACGGGTGGCGCGGCGAGCTGACGCGCGCGTAGCGACCCTGCGCGTCGATGACGAACCACAGGTCGGGCACCGCGGCGAGGACCGCGCTGAGCTGCGCGTCGGACTCGAGCTGGCGCCGCTGCAGCGCCGCGAGCGCGCGCTCGGCGTTCTTCTGCGCGGTCTGGTCGACCGACAGGTGCACGACGTGGCCGCTGGGCAGCCGCTGGTCGATCACGAGCCCCCAGCCGTTGCGCCAGCGCAGCTCGCGCGGCGTGGGCTGCTCGGCGTCCAGGCCCAGCCGCCACGCGATGAACTCCTCCTCGCGGCCCACCGCGTCGGGGTAGTGCCCCTGGTACGCGAAGTGGCGCACCAGCGACGGCCACGTCAGCGGGCCGGGCGGCGTGTTCGAGTCACCGAGCTGCGCGTACCACGCGCGGTTGGCGAGCACGACGCGCCCGGCGGCGTCGCTGACGGCCACGCCGGCCGGCAGGCCATCGAGCGTGTCGCGCAGCAGCGCCTCGGCGCGGCGGGCGGCGAGCTGCGCCACGAGCTCGTCGGTGACGACGCGGCCGGCACCGCGGTAGCCGCTGAAGTGGCCACCGAAGTCGAACACCGGCACGCCGCCGAACGCGACGCTGACGCGCCCGCGTGGCGTGTCGGTGTCGCCGATCGCGTCGTCGAAGGCGCAGCGCTCGCGCCACGCGGCGGCGAAGGCGTGCCACTGCGCGGCGGTCTCGTCGCCACGCGGGCGGTGCAGCTCGGCCAGCGGCACGCCGAGCAGCGCGTCGGCGTCGAGCCCGAGGTGCGTCGTGACGTCGTCGGAGACCCACACGATGCGGCCGTCGGCGTCGGTCTCCCACAGCCAGTCGGAGCCGGCGCGGCTGGCGTCGCGCACGCGCTGCTGGCGCAGCTGGCTCTGCTGTTCGCGGCGCCGCGCCTCGAGCAGTGCCGAGGCGACGCGGGCCAGGTCGCGCAGGTGCGCCAGCGTGTCGTCCCCCCAGTCGGGGCGCGGCACCGTGTCGATGGCGCACAGCGTGCCCACCGGCAGTGCGTCGACGTGCACCGGCACGCCGGCGTAGGCGTGCACGCCGGGCAGCCCGCTGGCCGCGGGCGTCGTGGCCGCGAGCAGGCGTGCGGCCTCCGCGGCGACGACGTCGGCGCACGCGCTGCCGGCGCGCGCGACGGTGACGGCGAGCGGACCGTGGGCGGCCTTCGGCCACACGTGCTGCGCCGTGACGAGGTGCAGCCGCGCGCCGCCGGCGCCGGCGGCGTGGGCGGCGGCACGCACGAGGGCGTCGAAGGCGGGCTCGGGGGCGGTGTCGAGGATGGCCAGCGCCTCGAGCGCACGCAGGCGGGCGACTTCCTGACGGTGCAGCAGCGGCGCGCGCGCCGGCATCGGTTCGAGGGTCGGCAGCGACGGCACGGAACGCTCAGGCGCGCACCGACGGCCGGCCGGCGGCACTCGACGGTGTCGTCGCGTGCGGGCGCAGCACCTCGAAGCGCACGATCGTGGGGCTCACGTCCAGCGGCGAGGCCCCGAGCCCGATGACGCCGCTGCCGTGCAGCGCGCAGGTGCCGCGGCGCAGCGACAGCACCTCGGTTTCGGTGCCGAAGCGCACGTAGGTGCCGTTGAAGCTCAGGTCGGTGAGCTGGAACGCGCCGCTGTGCCAGTCGATGCGCGCGTGCGAGCGCGACACGCGCGAGTCGTCGACGCAGAAGCTCGCCTGCGGGCTGCGGCCGAGCACGACGGGCAGCTCGTGCAGGTCGAATTCGCGGCAGTGGTCGAGCCAGGTCAGGCGCAGCCCCTGGGGCTCCTCGGGCGGCGGCACGTCGCCGAACTGCGTCGTCTGCTCGTCGGGCGGGCCGGTCTTGCTCAGCAGGTGCACCTGCACCGGCTCGGCACGGCCGCGCAGCCGGATGCGGTCGAGGTCGCGGAAGCGCCGGCGGTGCTCGCCGGCGAATCCCTGCAGGACCTCGGCGGTGACGAGCGTCTCGTTGTCGCCGGCGTGCTCGAGCAGGCGCGCGGCGACGTTGACGGCGTCGCCGTAGCAGTCGCCGGCCATCTCGACGACCTCGCCGCGCGCCATGCCGACTTGCAGCCGCAGCCCGCGCAGCCCCGACGACGCGCCGCGTTCGCCACCGCGCGACACCAGGCGGGCGAGCGTGTCGTGCATCGCATCGGCCGCGTCGAGCGCCTGCTGCGGGCGGTCGAACACCGCCATCAGCCCGTCGCCGAGCGTCTTGACGACGTGTCCGCCGTGCGCCGCGACGGTGCTGCACAGCGCGCCCACCGTGTGCGTGACGACCGACGTCGCCTCGGCGTTGCCGAGCGTCTCGTACAGCCCGGTGCTGCCGCGCAGGTCGGCGAACATCACGGTGCGTTCGAGGATGCGCGTCATGGCGCGCCGAGTGTACCGGCCGGTCATGGCAAAAGGCCCGGCGCAGCCGGGCCTTGTCACACGACGGTTACAGATCGGGGCGGCGGCGGGCCGGCGTGCCCGCGATGGGCGCGCCGGCCGGTGTGCCGCGCGAGCCGGTCAGAGGTTGTCGAGGTAGGTGCGCAGCTTGTCGCTGCGGCTCGGGTGCTTGAGCTTGCGGATCGCCTTGGCCTCGATCTGGCGGATGCGCTCGCGCGTGACGTCGAACTGCTTGCCGACTTCCTCGAGCGTGTGGTCGGTGCTCATCTCGATGCCGAAGCGCATGCGCAGCACCTTGGCCTCGCGCGGCGTCAGCGAGTCGAGGATCTCCTTGACGACCTCGCGCAGGCCGGCCTGCATCGCCGCGTCGACCGGCGCGACGCTGTTCGTGTCCTCGATGAAGTCGCCCAGGTGCGAGTCGTCGTCGTCGCCGATCGGTGTCTCCATCGAGATCGGCTCCTTGGCGATCTTCATGATCTTGCGCACCTTGTCCTCGGGCATCTCCATCTTCTCGGCCAGCGTCGGCGCGTCGGGCTCGTAGCCGAACTCCTGCAGGTGCTGGCGGCTGATGCGGTTCATCTTGTTGATCGTCTCGATCATGTGCACCGGGATGCGGATCGTGCGCGCCTGGTCGGCGATCGAGCGCGTGATCGCCTGGCGGATCCACCAGGTGGCGTAGGTCGAGAACTTGTAGCCGCGGCGGTATTCGAACTTGTCGACCGCCTTCATCAGGCCGATGTTGCCTTCCTGGATCAGGTCGAGGAACTGCAGCCCGCGGTTGGTGTACTTCTTCGCGATCGAGATCACCAGGCGCAGGTTGGCCTCGATCATCTCTTTCTTCGCGTCGCGGCTGGCCTTCTCGCCCTCGTTCATGCGCTTGTTGATCTCCTTGAGATCCTCGAGCGGCACGACGGCCTTGGCCTGGATGTCGATCAGCTTCTGCTGCAGCTCCTGCACCGCAGGCAGGTTGCGCGCGAGCACGGCGCTGTAGGGCTTGCCGGCAGCGGCTTCCTTCTCGGCCCACTTCAGGTTCAGCGCGTTGGGCGGGAAGGTCTTGATGAAGTGCTCCTGCGGCATGCCGCACTTGTCGACGACGATCTTGCGGATCTCGCGCTCGTAGCGGCGCACGTCGTCGACCTGCGAGCGCAGGATGTCGCACAGCTTCTCGATCGTCTTGACCGTGAAGCGGATCGTCATCAGCTCGTCGCTGATGGCCTGCTGCGCCTTGTTGTACGCCGGCGACTTGTAGCCGTCCTTCTCGTACGCCTTGCGCATCTTGTCGAAGTGCGAGCGCAGCACCGCGAACTTCTCGAGCGCCTGGGTCTTGAGTTCCTCGAGTTTCTTCGTCAGCGCCTTGCTGCCGCCGGCGCCGTCGTCGTCTTCCTCTTCGTCGAACTCGTCGAAGTCTTCCTCGGCGACGTAGTCGTCGGCCTCGTCGTCGCTGACGAAGCCGTCGACGACGTCGGAGATCTGCATCTCGCCGGCCTCGATGCGGTCGGCCATCGCGAGGATCTCGGCGATCGTCGTCGGGCTCGCGCTGATGGCCAGCATCATCGCCTGCAGGCCGCCCTCGATGCGCTTGGCGATCTCGATCTCGCCCTCGCGGGTGAGCAGTTCGACGGTGCCCATCTCGCGCATGTACATGCGCACCGGGTCGGTCGTGCGGCCGAACTCGCTGTCGACGGTCGACAGCGCGGCCTCGGCCGCCTCCTCGGCTTCCTCGTCGGTGGCCGTGCTGGTGCTGGCGCCGGCGATCAGCAGCGTGGCCGCGTCGGGCGCCTGCTCGTAGACCGCGATGCCCATGTCGTTGAGCATCGAGACGATGGCTTCGAGGATCTCGTTGTCGACGAGCTTCTCGGGCAGGTGGTCGCTGATTTCCTGGTGCGTCAGGAAGCCGCGCGTCTTGCCCATCTTGATCAGCGTCTTGAGCTCCTGGCGGCGCTTGGCGACTTCCTCCTCGGTGAGCTGCGTCTCGTCGAGGCCGAACTCGCGCATCAGCGCGCGCTCCTTCGCGCGGCTGACCTTCATGCGCAGCGGCTTGGCCTTCTCGGCCTTGTCGGCCTCGTCGGCCACCTGCGCCTCGGCGTCGACGTCGGCTTCGGTGTCGAGTTCGGCATCGACGTCGGCGAAGTCCTCCTCGGCGAGCGCGAGTTCCTTGTCCTTGGCCTTGGCGTCGTCGGCCTTGCCCTTGCGGCCGGTCTTGGTCGCTTCGGCGGCCTTGGCCGGCTTGCCGGCAGGCGCCTTGGTCGCCGCCTTGGCGGTGACGGGGGCCGCTGCCTTGCCGGCGGGCTTCGCACCGGCCGTGGCCTTGGCCGCCGGGGACGGGGCGGGCGACTTGCCGGCCGCCGGTGCCGCGGTCGCCGCCGTCTTGGCGGCGCCCTTGGCCGTGGGGGTCGCGGTCTTGGCCGTGCCCTTCACGGCCTCCTTCGGCGCAGTCTTCGTCGCCGCCTTCGGGGCGGCTTGGGTCGTGGTCTTGGCGGCGGATGCGGATTTCTTCGCGGTCATGCGATTCCTCGTCGGGGAAGGTCAGGGCGGGCCCGCGCGGCGGCCAACGGCATCGGGCGGCAGCGGGCGCGCCGGGGCGGCGGCGCGATCGCGCCGGCCGGCCCGGCGGACCGATGGCCGATACATGAGGGCGTGCGTCGGGCAGGCAAGATCGCGTGAACGTCCTGAGGGGCAGCCCTTGCGGGGAGGTTGGCCGATGGGATACCCGTGTCGCGGGTGGCCGGGGCCGGAGGTGCTGCTGTCACTCTTGCCGCTGCAACAAACTAATTATTATCCCCAAGCGGGACGCGGACGTCAAAGCGTCTCCGGACGCCCGGGCGCCCGGGCGCCGCTGACGGACAATCCACGGCGCCGACCGCCCCGCGTCGGCCGCTGCCCGCCGACGCCCCCGATGCCTGCCGCCCCCAGCCCCTGGCGCCTCGCCGTCGCGCCGATGATGGAGTGGACCGACCGCCACTGCCGTCACTTCCACCGGCTGCTGACACGGCGCACGCGCCTATACACCGAGATGGTCACGACCGGCGCGCTGGTCCACGGCGACGTCGCGCGCCACCTCGACTTCGATCCGATCGAACACCCCGTCGCCCTGCAGCTCGGCGGCAGTGATCCGGCCGAGCTCGCGCACGGCGCGCGGCTGGCGCAGCGCTGGGGCTACGACGAGGTCAACCTCAACTGCGGCTGCCCGAGCGAGCGCGTGCAGCACGGCGCCTTCGGCGCCTGCCTGATGGCCGAGCCGGCGCTCGTCGCGCAGGGCGTGCGTGCGATGCGCGACGCATGCGACCTGCCGGTCACGGTCAAGCACCGCATCGGCATCGACCGCGTCGAGAGCTACGACTTCGTGCGCGACTTCGTCGGCACCGTCGCCGACGCCGGCTGCGCCGTCTTCATCGTCCACGCGCGCAACGCCTGGCTGCAGGGGCTGAGCCCGAAGCAGAACCGCGAGGTGCCACCGCTGCGCTACGAGGTGGTGTACCGCCTCAAGCGCGACTTCCCGGCGCTGACGATCGTGCTCAACGGCGGCGTCACCGACGACGCGCAGATCGAGGCGCACCTGCAGCACGTCGACGGCGTGATGGTCGGGCGCGAGGCCTACCACCACCCGTGGCGGCTGGCCGGCTGGGACGCGCGCTTCTTCGGCGAAGCAGGACCGGCGCCGGCCGACCGCGACGCGGTCGAGCGGCAGATGGTCGAGTACATGACGCGCCAGGCGGCCGCCGGCGTGCCGTGGCCGCACGTCGCGCGGCACATGCTCGGGCTGATGAACGGCGTGCCCGGCGCGCGGCGCTGGCGCCAGGTCTGGAGCGATCACCGGCTGCGCCGCGAGACGCCCGAAGCCGTGTGGCGGCGGGCGCGGCAGGCGCTCGAGACGGTGGCGGAGGTGCCGGCGTGAGGGTCGACGGGCGCCAGCACCGCAGCCTGTGGCCGGCCCAGGCGCGCGATGCGCTGCACGTGATCGACCAGCGCCTGCTGCCGCACGCGTTCGCCGTCGAGCGCCTGACGACGCCGGCCGACGTCGAGCACGCGATCCGCGACATGGTGGTGCGCGGCGCGCCGCTGATCGGCGCCACCGCCGCCTACGGCGTCGCGCTGGCGATGAACGCCGATGCCGGCGACGCGGCGCTGGCCGACGCGGTGCGGCGCCTCGGGGCCACGCGGCCCACCGCGGTCAACCTGCGCTGGGCGCTCGAGCGCATGCAGCGCCGGCTGGCCGCGCTGCCGCCGCAGGCGCGCGCCGCGGCCGCGTGGGACGAGGCCGACGCGATCGCCGACGACGACGTCGCCGTCAACGAGGCGATCGGCACCCACGGGCTCGCGCTGCTGCGCGGCCTGGCGCCGCGCGACGGCCGGCGGCTGAACGTGCTGACGCACTGCAACGCCGGCTGGCTGGCCACCGTCGACTGGGGCACCGCGCTCGCGCCGGTCTACAAGGCGCAGGCCGCGGGGCTGGACGTGCACGTGTGGGTCGACGAGACGCGCCCGCGCAACCAGGGCGCGAGCCTGACGGCGTGGGAGCTCGGCCAGCAGGGCATCGCGCACACCGTGATCGCCGACAACGCGGGCGGCCACCTGATGCAGCACGGCCGCGTCGATGCGGTCATCGTCGGCTGCGACCGCGTCAGCGCACGCGGCGACGTGGCCAACAAGATCGGCACCTACCTGAAGGCGCTCGCCGCGCACGACAACGGCGTGCCATTCTGGGTCGCGATGCCGCTGTCGACGCTCGATGCGCGCATCGACGACGGTGTTGCGCAGATCCCGATCGAGGAGCGCAGCGCCCGCGAAGTCACGCACCTGGCCGGGCGCGCCGCCGACGGCCGCGTCGTCGAGGTGCAGCTCGTGCCCGACGGCTGCGCGGCGGCCAACCCGGCGTTCGACGTCACGCCGGCGCGGCTGGTCACGGCACTGATCACCGAGCGCGGCGTCGTGCCGGCCACCGCGGCCGACATCGCGTCGCTGGGCGAGGGCCTCGATGGCTGATGCCGCCGCGGACCCGCGCACGGCCGTCGTCGAGACGGTGCGCCGGCTCGATGCGCTCGGGCTCAACCGCGGCAGCACCGGCAACGTCAGCGTGCGCGCGCAGCGCGACGGTGCGTGCGGCTGCTGGATCACGCCCACCGGCATGGGTGCCGACGGGCTCACGGTCGACGACCTCGTCTGGCTCGGCGACGACGGCCGCGTCGACGGGCGCTGGCAGCCGTCGTCGGAGGCGCCGTTCCATCGCGCCGTCTACGCCGCGCGCGCCGACCTGCACGCCGTCGTCCACGTGCACTCGGTGCACGCGACGGCGCTGGCGTGCCTGCGCCGGCCGTTGCCGGCGTTCCACTACATGGTCGCGGTGGCCGGCGGCTGCGACGTGCCCTGCGTGCCGTACCACCTGTTCGGCACCGAGGCGCTGTCGCACGCGGTCGCGCAGGCCTTCGCCGACCGCCACGCCTGCCTGCTCGCCAACCATGGGCTGGTCGCCGGCGGCACGTCGCTCGCGCACGCGCTGAAGGTGACGCTCGAGGTCGAGTCGCTGTGCGAGGCCTACCTGAAGGCGCTCGCCGTCGGCGAGCCGGCGATCCTCGGCGCCGACGAGATGGCGGCCGTCATCGAGCGCTTCAAGTCGTACGGCCGCGCGGCGCGGCGCTGACGCGCCCGGCCGCCGCGGGCCACGTCGCGAGCACGACGCCGGCCAGCGCCAGCGCGAAGGCCACACCATGGCCGGCGCCGAACGGCTCGCCGAGCACGGCGACGCCGATCAGCGCCGCGCTGACCGGCAGCCACACCGTGAACACGCCGGCACGCGAGGCCGGCACCTCGCGCAGGCCGCGCATCCACAGCCACACCGTGACCATGCTCGCCGCCAGCGCGTAGAAGACGAGCAGCCCCCAGGTCGGCGGCGCGACGGCCGCGAAGTCGAACGACAGCGCCTGCCACAGCCCCAGCGGCGTGACGAGCGCGAGCCCCCACAGGTTGATCAGCGCGCTGATGCGCCGCGGCGACACGCGGCCCGTCAGCCGCTTGCCGATCACGACGTACGCCGCCTCGCAGAACACCGCCGCGAGCAGCAGCGCGTAGCCCCACCACGGTGCGGCAGTCGCACCCGCGTGGCCGCCGCTCTTGACGACGGCCAGCAGCGCGATGCCGGCCACGGCGCAGCCGATGCCGGCGGCCACGCGCGGGGTCAGGCGCTCGCCGAGCAGCACGCGCGACAGCAGCGCGACGGCCGCCGGGATCGCCGCCATCACGACACCGGCGGCCAGCGCCGAGGTGTGCAGCACGCCGAACAGCATCGTCACCGAAAACAGGAAGTTGCCGAGGAAGCTCTGCCAGAACAGCAAGCGGCGGTCGGCGGGTGTCGTCGGCGCCTCCCACGCCTCGCGGCGCAGCCAGGGCAGCATCGCGACGGCGGCGATGCCGAAGCGCAGCCACGCCAGCAGGAACACCGGAAACGCCGCCAGCAGCAGCTTCGACAGCCCGACGTAGCTGCCCACCAGCGCCATGCTGGCGCTCAGGCTCGCGTAGGCGAGCCACGGCACGGCGGCGGTGGGCGCGAAGGCGGGCATGCGACGGGCAGGGCGAAGCCGCGGATGATGCCAGCGCGCAGCGCCGGCGCGGCGGCGCTCAGAACCGCTCGGCGTAGCGCGCGAGCTCCCACGGCGTGACCTGCTGCGCATACGCCTGCCACTCGGCGCGCTTCAGGCGTGCGAACTCGCGCGCGAGCGTCTCGCCGAGTGCCGCGCCGACGACGTCGTCGGCCTCGAGCGCGTCGACGGCGCGGGCCAGGTCGGTGGGCAGCCGGGGCAGCGCGAGCTCGGCGTGGCCCGCGGTGTCGAGCGCGTACAGGTCGTCGTGGCACGCGGGGCCGGGGTCGAGCGCGCGGTCGACGCCGTCGAGCCCGGCGGCGATCAGTCCGGCCAGTGCGAGGTACGGATTCGCGCTCGCGTCGGGCAGCCGCCACTCGAAGCGCCCGCGCAGCGTGCGCACGAGCGCGGTGCGGTTGTTCGGCCCGTGCGCGACCCACACCGGCGCCCACGTCGTGCCGGTGATCGAGTCGTAGACCGCGAGGCGCTTGTAGCTGTTGACGGTCGGCGCGGCGAGCGCACACAGCGCCGGCGCGTGCGCGAGCACGCCGGCGACGAAGTGGCGCCCGAGCGGCGACAGGTCGACGCCGGCGCGGTCGGCGTCGAAAAGGCAATGGTCGCCGGCCCACAGCGAGACGTGGAAGTGCATGCCGCTGCCGGGCTGGTCGGCGAACGGCTTGGGCATCAGCGAGAACACGGCACCGTGCTTCTCGGCGGCGGCCTGCGCGGCGAGCTTGAACAGCATCACTCGGTCGGCGCTCGCGAGCGCGTCGGCGTGCGTGAAGTTGACCTCGTACTGCCCGTGCGCATCCTCGTGGTCGACCTGCGTGACGTCGAGCCCGCAGGCCTCGAGCCAGCTGCGCAGGTCGTGCAGCAGCGGCTGCGCGCGCGCGAGGCTCTTCAGGTCGTACGACGGCTTGTCCAGCCGGTCGTGGTCGTCGAGCGGCGCGTAGCTGCCGCCGGGCAGGCGCTTGAGCAGGAAGAACTCGGGCTCGATGCCGACCGCGAGCCGCCAGCCGCGCTCGGCCAGCCGCGCGAGCGCGCGCCGCAGCACCTGGCGCGGACAGGCGTCGAACGGCTGGCCGCCGACGACGCCGTCGCCGACGATGCGTGCCACCCCGGGCTGCCACGGCAGCGGCTGCAGCGTCGAAGCCTCGCCGCGCGCGATGTATTCGCTGCGCGGGCCGCTGCGCGCGAGCCCGGTGCCCCAGATCGACGGGCCGGCGAAGCCGGCGCCCGTTTCGAGCACGGTGGCGAGGTGCGCCAGCGGCACGAGCTTGCCCTTCGGCGTGCCGTGCACGTCGGTGAACTGCACGAGCAGCGTGTGTACGCCGGCGTCGTGCAGCCGCTGGCGCAGCGCGGCGGCGTCGCTCACGGGCGCATCAAGCCGCGCGCAGCGCGTCCCTCAGGATGCCCAGCGCCTCGTCGAACACGGGCTCGGGAATCGTCAGCGGGAACAGGAAGCGCACGACGTTGGCGTTGACGCCGCAGGTCAGCAGGATCAGGCCCCGCTGCAGCCCCTCGCCCTGCACGCGCTTCGTGAAGTCGGCGTCGGGCTCGCCACCGCCGGGCCGCGCGAACTCGACGGCCACCATCGCGCCGAGCCCGCGCACGTCGGCGATTTGCGGCACGGCGCTGCGCATCGCGTTCAGCTCGGCCATCAGCCGCTCGCCCAGCCGCGCGCCGCGCTCGGGCAGTTTCTCTTCGACCATCACGTCGATCACTGCGTGCGCGGCGGCGATGGCCAGCGGGTTGCCGGCGTAGGTGCCGCCCAGCCCCCCGGGCGCCGGCGCGTCCATGATCTCGGCCTTGCCGGTGACGGCCGACAGCGGCATGCCGGCGGCGAGCGACTTGGCGATCGTCATCAGGTCCGGGACGACGCCAAAGTGCTCCATCGCGAACATCTTCCCCGTGCGCCCGAAGCCGGTCTGCACCTCGTCGGCGATCAGCACGATGCCGTGCTCGTCGCACAGGTCGCGCAGCCAGCGCACGGCCTCGGACTGGATCACGTTGAAGCCGCCTTCGCCCTGCACCGGCTCGAACACGATCGCCGCGACGCGGCTCGGCTCGATGTCGGCCTTGAAGAGGTGCTGCACCGCCTTCTTCGTCTCGGCCAGGCTGGCGCAGTGGCACGGGAACGGCGCGTGGTAGATCTCGGGCGGGAAGGGGCCGAAGCCGGCTTTGTACGGCTGCACCTTGCCGGTGAGCGACACCGCGAACAGGCTGCGGCCGTGGAACGCGCCGCCGAACGCGATCACGCCGCTGCGCTTCGTGTGGGCGCGCGCGATCTTGATCGCGTTCTCGACCGCCTCGGCGCCGGTCGAGAAGAACGCCGTCTTCTTCGCGTGCGTGCCGGGCGTGAGCTGGTTGAGCTTCTCGGCGAGCGCGACGTAGCTCTCGTACGGCACGACTTGGTAGCAGGTGTGGCTGAAGCGCTCGAGCTGTGCCTTCACCGCGGCGACGACCTTCGGGTGGCCGTGACCGACGTTCATCACCGCGATGCCGCCGGCGAAGTCGATGTAGCGCCGTCCTTCCACGTCCCACAGCTCGGCGCCCTGCGCGCGCTCGGCGAAGAAGGTCGCCATCACGCCGACGCCGCGCGGCGTCGCCGCCGCCTTGCGCGCCATCAGCTGTTCGTTGCGCGAGCGCTGCATCGTCGTCTCCTTAGGCGGCATCGATGCGCAGCCACGTGGTCTTCAGCTCGGTGTACTTGTCGAACGCGTGCAAGCTCTTGTCGCGGCCGTTGCCGCTTTGCTTGTATCCGCCGAACGGCACCGTGATGTCGTCCTCGTCGTACTGGTTGACGTGCACGGTGCCGGCGCGCAGCGCGCGCGCGACGCGGTGCGCGCGGTTGACGTTGTCGCTCCAGACGCTCGCCTGCAGGCCGTAGGGGCTGTCGTTGGCGATCGCGATCGCCTCGGCTTCGGTGCCGAAGCGGATCACGCCCATCACCGGGCCGAAGATCTCCTCGCGCGCGATCTTCATCGAGTTGGCCACGCCGTCGAACACCGTCGGCTCGACGTAGAAGCCGCCCGTCTCGGCGCGCGCCTGCCGCCCGCCGGTCACGCAGCGCGCGCCTTCGCTCAGGCCCGCGTCGATGTAGCCCATCACGGTGTTCAGTTGCGTCGCGTCGACCAGCGCGCCCATCACGGTGGCCGCGTCGAGCGGGTCGGCCGGGCGGTACTTCGGCGCCTCGGCAGCGACGATCTCGACGAAGCGGTCGGCGATCGATTCGTGCACGAGCACGCGCGACGGCGCGTTGCAGCTCTCGCCCTGGTTGAAGAACATGCTGCCGGCCACCGTCTTCGCGGCGCGCTCGAGGTCGGCGAAGTCGTCGAACACGACGAACGCGCTCTTGCCGCCGAGCTCGTTGTAGACGCGCTTGAGGTTGCTGCGGCTCGCGTACTCGAGCATGCGCCGGCCGGTGCGCGTGCTGCCGGTGAAGCCGATCGCATCGACCTCCATGTGCAGCGCGAGCGCCTCGCCGGCCTCGTGGCCGAAACCCGGCACGACGTTGAACACGCCGGGCGGCAGCCCGGCCTCGAGCGCGAGCTCGGCCAGCCGCAGCGCGGTGTACGGGCTCTTCTCGCTCGGCTTGAGCACGACCGAGTTGCCGGCGGCGAGCGCGGGCCCGAGCTTCCACGCGGCCATGATCATCGGGTAGTTCCACGGCACGATCGCGCCGACGACGCCCACCGGCTCGCGCGTGATCAGCGCCAGCGCGCTGCGGGCGGTCGGCGCGATCTCGTCGTAGACCTTGTCGACGGCTTCGGCGTACCACGCGATGCAGCGCGCAGTGGCCGGCACGTCGACCGACAGCGAATACTGGATCGGCTTGCCCATGTCGAGCGTCTCGAGTAGGGCGAGTTCGTCCTTCGCGGCGAGGATCTTGTCGGCGAAGCGCTGCAGCACCTTCTTGCGTGCCGCCGGGGGCCGCCCGGCCCAGCGGCCGTCGTCGAACGCGGCGCGCGCGCTGCGCACCGCGGCGTCGACGTCGGCCGCCTGGCCGCGCGCCACCGGCCCAAGCAGGCGGTGGTCGATCGGCGAATGCTTGTCGAAGGTCTGGCCGTCGGCCGCGGCGACGCGCCGGCCGTCGATCACGGCACGACCGTCGGGGCGCAGGTCGGCGGCGCGGGCGCGCCAGTCGGTGGCCGCTGTGCTCATGGGGTTCTCCAGGCTGTCAAGGCCGCGGGTGCGCCGCGTGCGGTGCGCCCGCGAGGACGTCAGAACGCGACGACGACCGACGCGCCGAGCAGGTGATTCAGCTTCTTGTAGCTGTCGCTGCCGACGTCATAGAACACCGGACGGTCGGCGCGGTCGAGGCGGTACTCGGCCTTCAGCGTCGTGTGCTCGTTGAACAGGTACTTCAGTCCGAGCGACAGCGCGTAGCGGTTCGCACCGCGGCTGCAGCCGTCGGTCGTCGGGTCGGCGCAGTCGAGGTTGGCGTCGGGGCCGATGCCGTTGCGGTAGTCGCCCTCGTAACCGTCGACCGTCCAGTAGCCGTTGTAGCCGAACAGCCCGCCGCCGTTCTTCGTGTTGTTCAGGTAGTCGACGCGCACCAGGCCCTGCAGCCGCGGCGTGAAGTTCCAGCCGGCCATGCCCGAGACGCCCCACCAGCGCGAGTCGCGGAAGTTGCCGTCGGCGTCGGGAATGATCGCGCCCTTCTTCTGCATGCCGAAACCGATCTGGCCGCCCAGCGTCAGGTCGCCGCGCGTGTACCAGCCGTCGACCTCGAACAGGTGCGTCATCGTCTTGCTGCAATCGTCGTCGACGCAGTTGAAGTTGGCCGTCTTGCCGTGCAGCCCGGCGAAGCCCCAGCCCGAGAACTCGCCGCGCTCGTAGTCGGCGCGGTAGACGAGCACCGGCTCGCGCGACTTGGCCTGGACGATCGTCTCGTTGACGTTGGCCAGCATCGCGCGGATCCACCACTTGCCGCGCGTCAGGTCGAGGCCGACGCCGGTGTACGTCGTCGGCAGCGTGAAGTCGAACAGCAGGTTGTGCGTGATGAACGGGTTCAGCGTCGGCTGCATGTACTCGTAGCCCGACCAGTCGGGGATCTGGCCGGCGATCAGGCGCGTCTGCAGGTCGGTCAGCGGCACCGAGACGCTGGCTTCGTCGACGATGCTCTTGGTGTCGACGACGGCGCCGGGACTGCGGTTGGGCATCAGCGACAGCTTCCAGATCGTGCCGCTGTCGGTCTCCTTGGTCAGCGTCAGGTTCACCGCGCCGATGTACGAGGTGTCGTAGTAGTAGCCGTCTTCCTGCTGGTTCAGGAACTGGAAGCCGGCGCGCTTTTGGTTGCGGTTCCAGATATACGCTGCCTCGGCCCAGCCGGTGATCTTGAGCCCCTTGTAACCCTGGTCCTCGAAGTTGTCCTGCAGCGCCTCGGTCTTGACCGCGATGCGGTTGAACTCGGCCGCCTGCTGGGGCGTCATGCCCCACTGGCCGCCGGGTGGCTGCGTCTGCTGCAGTTTCTTCTCGAGCTCGTTGACGCGGTCGCGCAGGGCCTGAAGCTCCTTCAGCAGCTCGGCGTTGGTCTGCGCCCAGGCCGGGAAGGCGGCCGCGAGCGCCAGGGCGAGCAGGGTGGGGCGGATGCGGTTCATCGGGTCTCTCCTCGGGCTACGGGTTCGGTTCGAAGCGTCGGGCTCGGCGGGGTGTTCAGGCACGGTTGGCGGCCTTCATCTCGAGCGCGCGCTGGCGCTCGGCGCGCGCGATCAGGTAGCTGGCGGCCACGACGCCGATCGCGACGATGACGACGATCACGGTGGCCATCGCGTTGACGGTCGGGTTCAGGCCCAGGCGCGCGCGCGAGAAGATCACCAGCGGCATCGTCGTCGAACCGGGGCCGGACAGGAACGCCGAGATCACGACGTCGTCGAGCGAGATCGTGAACGTCAGCAGCCACGCCGACACCAGCGACTGCGCGATCATCGGCAGCGTGACGAGCCAGAACACCTGGCTGGGCCGTGCGCCGAGGTCCATCGCCGCTTCCTCGAGCTGCGGGTTCAGGTCCTGCAGCCGCGACTGGATGATGACCGCCGCATAGGCCATGCCCAGCAGCAGGTGGCCAAGCCATATCGTCACCAGACCCCGTTCGGGGAAGCCGATCGCGCGCTGCACCGACACCAGCATCAGCAGCAGCGACAGCCCGACGACGACCTCGGGCATCACGAGCGGCGCGTTGACCATGCCCGAGAACAGCGTGCGCCCGGTGAAGCGCTTGTACTTGACGAGCGCGAACGCGGCCAGCGTGCCGAGCACGACGGAGCCGCACGCGGTCAAAAACGCGATCTTCAGGCTCAGCCACAGGCCGGTGAGCATCTCGCTGTCGCGCAGCAGCGCCTCGTACCACTTCAGCGTGAACCCGCGCCACACGTTGGGCACCGGCGAGTCGTTGAACGAGTAGACGACGAGCGCGACGATCGGCAAGTACAGGAACAGGAAGCCGAGCGCGAGCCAGCCGCGGCCGAACCAGCGGTTGAAGGCGGGCGAGGTGGCGATCCTCACGTGCGCTTCTCCTGCGCCTCGGCCTGGTACTTGTTGAACAGCGCCAGCGGCACGATCACGAGCAGGATGATCACGACGGCGACGCTGGAGGCCATCGGCCAGTCGTTGTTGCTGAAGAACTCGTCCCACAGCACGCGGCCGATCATCATCGTCTCGGGGCCGCCGAGCAGTTCGGGAATCACGAACTCGCCGACGCACGGGATGAACACCAGCATCGAGCCGGCGATGATGCCGGCCTTCGACAGCGGCACCGTGATCGTCCAGAACGCCGTCCACGGCGTGGCGCCGAGGTCGGCCGCGGCCTCGAGCAGCCGCAGGTCCATCTTGGCCAGGTTGCCATACAGCGGCAGGATCATGAACGGCAGGTACGTGTACGTCATGCCGAGCACGAGCGAGAACGGCGTGTGCATCAGCCGCCCCGGCGACGTGATCAGCCCGAGCTGGTACAGCAGCTGGTCCAGACCGAGGCCGATGATCCAGTCGGCGACCAGCCCGCCCTCGCTGAGCAACCCCTTCCACGCGTAGACGCGCAGCAGGAACGAGGTCCAGAACGGCAGCATCACGAGCATCACGAGCGCAGGCTGCAGCGTCGGCTTCGCGCGTGCCATGAAGTACGCGAACGGGTAGCCGATCAGCAGGCACAGCACGGTCGTCGCCAGCGCGTACTCGATGCTCGCGATGTAGGTGCGCAGGTACAGCGCGTCCTGGGTCAGGAACGCGTAGTTCGAGAAGTTCAGCACCAGCTGCAGCACGCCGTCGTGGAACGTCACCAGGTCGCCGAAGGCCACGCCCTCCATCTGCGACACGCTGATGCGCGCGACGATGACGAACGGCAGCATGAAGAACAGCAGCAGCCACAAATAGGGCGTGCCGATCACGAGGGCACGCCCGCGCAGCGCCTGGGGCAGCCGCTCCCACAGCGGCTTCGTGCCGGCGTCCGCAGCCGCTGCAGGGTCGTCGATGACGGCGCTCATCGGCGTCTCACTGCGTCAGCACGACGGGCGCCGTGCGTGACCAATGTGCCCACACCATATCGCCCCATGTGAACTCGTCGTCGCGGTGGCGCTGGATGTTGGCCAGGCTGACCTTGAGCATCGCGCCGCTGGCGAGCTGCACGTGGTAGACGGTGAAGCTGCCGAAGTACGACAGCTCCTTGATCGTGCCGGCCACCGAGTTGAACTCGTCGGCCGGCTTGCGCCGCGACAGGTGGATCTTCTCGGGCCGCAGCGCGACCGAGACGGCCATGCCCTTGGTGCCGGTGATCCCGTGGCCGACGTAGTGCTTGCAGTCAGCGCAGTCGATCACGACGTGGTCGGGTTCGTCGACGATCACCGAGCCGTCCATCAGGTTGACGTTGCCGATGAAATCGGCGACGAAGCGGCTCGTCGGTGTCTCGTAGATCTCGCTCGGTGCACCGACCTGCAGGAAGCGCCCCTCGCTCATGATCGCGATGCGCGAGGCCATCGTCATCGCCTCTTCCTGGTCGTGCGTGACCATCACGCAGGTCACGCCGACGGATTCGATGATGTTGACCAGCTCGATCTGCGTCTGCTCACGCAGCTTCTTGTCGAGCGCCCCCAGCGGCTCGTCGAGCAGCAGCAGCTGCGGCTGCTTGGCCAGGCTGCGCGCCAGCGCGACGCGCTGCTGCTGCCCGCCCGAGAGCTGGTGCGGCTTGCGCTGCGCGAAGCGCTCGAGCTGCACGAGCTTGAGCATCGCCTCGACGCGCTCGGCGATGCGGGCCTTGGGCATGCCCTCGCGCCGCAGGCCGAACGCGATGTTGTCCCATACCGTCAGGTGCGGGAACAGCGCGTAGCTCTGGAACATCATGTTCATCGGGCGCTCGTACGGCGGCAGCGTCGCGAGGTCGCGACCGGCCAGCACGATGCGGCCCGAGGTAGGCTTCTCGAAGCCGGCGAGCATGCGCAGCAGCGTGCTCTTGCCGCAGCCCGACGAACCGAGCAGCGCGAAGATCTCGCCCTTGGCGACGTCGAGGCTGACGTGATTGACGGCCTTGAAACCGCCGAAGTCCTTGACCACGTCCTGGATCTGCAGGAACGTGGCGTCTTTGTTCTCTGGACCCATGAAGGGGGTGTCCTCTGCCGCGCGAGTCAGTATCGTCGACGCGGTGGCGTCACAGTCCGGTCTTGAACGTCGTGAACGTGCGCGTCATCAGCCGGCGCAGGTCGTTGTTCAACGGCTCGGGCGGAATCATCTTGGCCATTTCGGCGGGCGACAGGAACACCGTCGGGTTGTTCGCGACCTCGGGGCGCACGAACTGCTTGGCCGCCGGCACCGGGTTGGCGTAGAAGACCTTGTTGACCAGGCCGGCATTGACCTCGGGGCGCAGGATGTAGTCGATGAACTTGTGCGCGTTGCCGGGACGCGGCGCGTCGGCCGGGATGACCATCACGTCGAAGAACAGCAGGCCGCCGGTCTTCGGGATCAGCGCCTCGATGTTCTGCCCCGTCTTGCCGTCGATGGCACGCTGGCGTGCAATGTTGATGTCGCCCGACCAGCCCATCGCCACGCAGATCGAGCCGTTGGCCAGATCGTTGATGTAGCCCGACGAGCTGAACAGCGTGACGTAAGGCCGCACGCTCTTGAGCAGTTGCGCCGCGGCGGCGTAGTCCGCGGCGTTTTTGCTGTACGCAGACTTGCCCAGGTGGTGCAGCGCCGCCGGGACCACCTCGGTGGGCGAGTCGAGGAACGACACGCCGCAGCTCTTGAGCTTGCTGACGTACTCCGGCTTGAAGATCAGGTCCCACGCGTTTTCGGGCATCGGCGTGCCGCCCAGCGCGGCCTTGACCTTGTCGACGTTGATGCCCACCGTCGTGAAGCCCCACAGCCAGTTGACCATGTAGTCGTTGCCGGGGTCCATCTTGGCCAGCTGGGCCTGCACCGCCGGGTCGAGGTTCTTCAGGTTCGGGATCTTGCTCTTGTCGATCTTCTGCAGCAGGCCGCCATCGATTTGCAGCTTGGCCCAGTGCGACGACGGCACGACGATGTCGTAGCCCGTCTTGCCCGCCACCAGCTTGGCGTGGACGATCTCGTTGTTGTCGAAGTTGTCGTAGCGGACCTTGATGCCGGTTTCCTTCTCGAAGTTGGCGATCGTGTCCGGCGCGATGTAGTCCGACCAGTTGTAGATGTTGAGGACCTTCTCCTCCTGCTGGGACCACGCGACGGTGGACGCCAGCGCCAGGGCGGCGACGGTGAGCAGGCGGGTGCGCACGCCCCGGAACCGGACAGACGACAGCTTCATCGAGGAGCCTCCAGCGAAGGGTTGGGGAAGAACGGATCGGAACCGGTGACCGTTCGGTGACGGCCGCGAAGGCGCAAGTCTAGTCGCGCCCGCCGCGCCGCTGGCTGAGGGTCGGCACCGAATCCGGGGAGCGTCACAGCCAGCCGCGGCCGCGCACGTCGGCCAGCGTGAGGTCGAGGCAGCGGCGGATCAGCGCGGCCATCTCGTCGATCTGCGCGCGCGTGATGACCAGCGGCGGCGCGATGATCATGCGGTCGCCGACGGCGCGCATGATCAGGCCGTTGGAAAAGCAGTGGCCGCGGCACACCATGCCGACCTCCAGCTCGGCCGGGAACGGCGTGCCGCTCGCCTTGTCCTTGACCAGTTGCAGTGCGCCCATCAGTCCGCAGGTCTGCGCTTCGCCGACCAGAGGGTGCTCGGCCAGCGTCGCGAACACGCTTGCAAGATACGGGCCCACGTCGTCGTGCACGTGCTCGACGAGCTTGAGCTCGCGGATCAGGCGGATGTTGGCGACCGCCACCGCGCACGCGACCGGGTGGCCCGAGTAGGTGTAGCCATGCGTGAACTCGCCGCCCTGGCGGATCAGCACGTCGGCAACGCGGTCGCCGACCATCACGCCGCCGAGCGGGATGTAGCCGCTCGTCACCCCCTTGGCGAAGGTCATCAGGTCGGGGCGTGTGCCGAAGCGTTCGCAGCCGAACCAGTGGCCGGTGCGTCCGAAGCCGCAGATCACCTCGTCCGACACGAGCAGGATGCCGTACTTGTCGCAGATGCGCTGTATCTCGGGCCAGTAGGTCTCGGGCGGCACGATAACGCCGCCGGCGCCCTGCACCGGCTCGCCGATGAAGGCGGCGACCTTCTCCGGGCCGACCTCGAGGATCTTCTGCTCGAGCCAGCCGGCGGCGACGCGGCCGAACTCGTCGCGCGACAGGCCCTGCGGGCGGCCGAGCTCGAACCAGTGCGGCTGCTCGATGTGCACGATGCCGGGGATCGGCAGCCCGCCCTGCGCGTGCATCGCGCTCATGCCGCCGAGCGACGCACCGGCCATCGTCGAGCCGTGGTACGCGTTCCTGCGGCTGATGATGACCTGACGCTCGGGCTGCCCGAGGAGGTCCCAGTAGCGGCGCACCATGCGCACGACGGTGTCGTTGCCCTCGGAGCCCGAGCCGCTGAAGAACACGTGGTTGAACTGCGGCGGCGTCACTTCCGACAGCAGCTCGGCGAGCTCGATCGCCGGCGGCGTCGCGGTCTGGAAGAACGCGTTGTAGAACGGCAGCTCCTGCAGCTGCCGCGTCGCCGCATCGACGAGCGCCCGCTGGCCATAGCCGACGTTGACGCACCACAGGCCCGACATCGCGTCGAGGATCTTGTGGCCGTCGCTGTCCCAGAGGTAGATGTTGTCGGCGCGCGTAATGATGCGCGCACCCTTGCGGGCCAGTGACTGGAAGTCGGTGAACGGGTGCAGGAAGTGGGCGGCATCGGCAGCCTGCCACTCGGCGGTGGTGCGCTCGCGGCGCGGGGCGAGGACGGCATTCATTACGGTCTCCCGGTTCAGACGTGGAGGAGGAGGTGCTCGCGCTCCCAAGGCGAGATCACCTTCATGAACTCGGCGTACTCGATCTCCTTGACCTCGGTGTAGATCGTGATGAACGCCTCGCCGAGCACCTCGGCCAGGTCCTCCTCGCGGCGCAGCTTCTCGAGCGCCTCGCTCAGGCTGCGCGGCAGCTGGTAGTCGCCGAGGTAGGCGTCGCCCTTGCACTCGGGGGTGGGCTCGATGCGCTTCTGGATGCCGAGCCAGCCGCAGGCCAGCGTCGCGGCGAGCGCGACGTAGGGGTTCGCGTCGGCGCCGATCACGCGGTTCTCGACGCGCCGGTTTTCGGGCGGCGCGACGGGGCTGCGGATGCCCACCGTGCGGTTGTCGGTGCCCCACTGGATGTTGATCGGTGCGGCGGTGTAGCGAGTCAGCCGCCGGTAGCTGTTGACGTAGGGCGCGAACAGCGCCATGCACGACGGGATGTAGCGCTGCAGGCCGCCGATGTACCAGCGGAAGAAGTCGCTCGCGTGGCCGTCGCGGTCGCTGAACAGGTTGCGCCCGGTGGCCAGGTCGGTGATGCTCTGGTGCACGTGCATCGCGCTGCCCGGCTCGCCGGCGATTGGTTTGGCCATGAAGGTGGCGTACATGTCGTGGCGCAGCGCCGTCTCGCGCAGCAGCCGCTTGAAGAAGAACACCTCGTCGGCGAGCTGCAGCGGGTGGTCGTGGAAGAAGTTGATCTCCATCTGCCCGGCACCGATCTCGTGGATCAGCGTGTCAACGCCGAGGTCCATCTTGTTGCAGTAGTCGTAGACGTCCTCGAACAGTGGGTCGAACTCGTTGACGGCGTCGATCGAGTACATCTGGCGCGACGTCTCGGCGCGGCCGCTGCGCCCGATCGGCGGCTTCAGCGGCACGTCGGGGTCGGTGTTGCGCGCGACGAGGTAGAACTCGAGCTCGGGCGCGACGACGGGCTTCCAGCCCGCCGACGCGTAGAGGTCGCACACGCGCTTGAGCACCGAGCGCGGGGCGAACGGGATCAGGCGCCCCTCGCGATCGTAGCAGTCGTGAATGACCTGCGCGGTGGGGTCGGTGGCCCACGGCACGATGCGCACCGTGCCGGGGTCGGGGCGCAGGTGCATGTCGTGGTCGGTCGGGCTGATGATGTCGAAGAACGGCCCCTCGGTCGGCGCGACGCCGGTCACCGTGGTGGCGACGACGACCTCGGGCAGCCGCATTCCGCGGTCCTCGTTGAACTTCTCGCGCGGCAGGATCTTGCCGCGCGCCACACCGGTGAGGTCGGGCACGAGGCACTCGATCTCGGTGACGCGGTTCTGGTTGAGCCAGTGCTCGAGGTCGGCGAACGTGAAGTCTTTGCGGTTGGCCATGGGAACACCTGTGTCGGTTTCGGGCCGCCGGCGGCGGCCGCTGCGGGGCGTGGCGGTGGCCGTCGCTACGACCCCGGCCCGCTGCGCCGGTCGCGGTAGGCGCGGCACGCGTCGCCGAACGCGCGCAGCAGCGCCATCGACACCGGGTTGCTCGCCGCCTGCCACTCCGGATGCCACTGCACCGCGATCGCGAAGCCGGGGGTGTCGGTCGTCGAGAACGCCTCGACGACGCCGTCGGGCGAGCGCGCCTCGATGCGCAGCCCGGGTGCGAGCCGGTTCACGCCCTGGCCGTGCAGCGAGTTGACCGCGAAGCGCCGCAGCGGCAGCAGCGCTTCGAGACGCCCGCCGGGTTCGACGACGACTTCGTGCGCCGGACCGTACTGCACGTCGACCGGGGCGTCGTCGTCGGCGCGGTGGTCGGCGAAGCCGGGCACCCGGTGGATCGCCTGGTGCAGCGTGCCGCCGAGCGCGACGTTGGTCTCCTGCAGTCCGCGGCAGATCGCCAGCAGCGGAATGCCGCGCGCGAGCACCTGCGGGATGAACGGCAGCGTCCACGCGTCGCGCGCGGTGTCCAGCGGCAGCGACGGGTCGTGCACGCCTTCGTCGAAGTGCTGCGGATGCACGTTCGACGGCGAGCCGGTCAGCAGCACGCCGTCGGCCAGCGCGAGCAGCGTGGCCAGCTCGGCGTCGCGGGCGCTGGGCACCACCAGCGGCAGGCACCCGGCCAGGCGCACCGCGTCGACGTACTTCTGGCCGGCGATGTGGAACGGGTGGTGCCCGAGCACGCGGTTGCACGCGGGCACCAGCACGACGGGAAGGCGGTCGGAGCTCATGACAGTCGGTGTGGCAGTGTGCGTGACAGGCCGGCTCAGAACAGGTCGCGCAGCCGGTACCACGCCATGCCGGCCACCAGTGCGGGCATGCGCAGCAGCCGCCCGCCCGGAAACGGACGGTGCTTCAGGCGCGCAAAGGTGTCGAAGCGCGAGGCGTCGCCGGCGATCGCCTCGGCGACGAGCTTGCCGGCGAGCCCGGTCAGCGCCAGGCCATGGCCCGAAAAGCCCTGCAGGTAGTAGACGTTGGCGCCGACACGGCCGAAGTCGGGCGCGCGGTTCATCGAGATGTCGACGAAGCCGCCCCACGCGTGCTCGACCTCGACGCCGTCGAGCTGCGGGAAGGTGCGCAGCATGCGCCGGCGCATGCTCGCGGCGAGGTTCATCGGCGTCGCGGTGCTGTAGCTGACGCGCCCGCCGTACAGCAGCCGGTGGTCGGCGCTCGTGCGGAAGTAGTCGAGCACGAAGTTGGTGTCGCACACCGCCGCACCGCACGGGATCAGCGCGCGCGCCCGCTCGGCGCCCAGCGGCCGGGTCGCGACGATGTAGGTGCCGACGGGCATGATGCGCGCGGCCAGCTGCGGCGCCACCGCCGGCGCGAACTGCTGCAGGTAGACGTTGCCCGCGAGCAGCACGCTGCGCGCGCTGACGTGGCCGTGCGCGGTGCGCAGCCGCACCGTGTCGCCCGTCTCGAGCGCAGTGACCGCGCTGCGCTCGTAGATGCGCACGCCCAGCCGCGCCGCGGCGCTGGCCAGCCCGAGGCTGTACTTCAGCGGGTGCAGGTGGCCCGAGCGCGGGTCGTACGCGCCGGCGGCATAGCGCGGGCTCGCGATCCAGTTCGGCAGGTCGGCGCGCTCGATCCAGGTCTGCGCATAGCCGTACACCGACGCGATGCGGTCGACCCAGGCGCGCAGCTCGCGCGCCTTGCGCTCGTTCGTCGCGACGCCGAGATAACCGTCGCGCCAGTCGCAGTCGATCGCGAAGCGCGCGATGCGCTGGCGGATCAGGTCCAGCGCCTCGATCGACATCGCCCACACGCGCTTGGCCTCTTCGAGACCGAGCTGCTGCTCGATGACCTCCTGGTCGCACGCCAGCCCGTGGATCGCCTGCCCGCCGTTGCGCCCGCTCGCGCCCCAGCCGACGTCCTGCGCCTCGAGCAGCACGACGTCGAAGCCGCGGTCGTGCAGCTCGATCGCCGCGCTCAGCCCCGCGAGCCCGCCGCCGACGACGGCGACGTCGGCGCGGACGTCGCCTTGCAGCGTGGGGAAGGGCGCTTCGCGCGACGCCGTGGCGGCGTAGTACGAGTGACGGGTCAGTTCGCGGTCGGCGTCGAGCAGCGGCATACGGTACGCGCTAGGCAGGCCCTCGGGGTCGGGTCGGTGATGGCGGTCGGGGGTCAGGCGGCGCGCTGGAGCGCGCCGGCGATCGTGTCCACCAGCCGGTCGATGTGCGACTTCTCGATGATCAGTGGCGGGCTCAGCGCGATCGTGTCGCCGGTGGTGCGGATCAGGACGCCGCGTTCCCAGCAGTCGAGGAAGACGCCGAATGCGCGCTTCGTCGGCTCGCCCGGGATCGGCTCGAGCTCGATGCCGCCGACGAGCCCGATGTTGCGGATGTCGATCACGTGGGGCAGGCCCTTGAGCGAGTGCAGCGCGTCGGCGAAGTAGCCCTGCAGCTGCGATGCGCGCGTCAGCAGCCCTTCGTCGGCGTAGGTTTCGAGCGTGGCCAGCCCGGCCGCGCAGGCCAGCGGGTGCGCCGAGTAGGTGTAGCCGTGGAAGAACTCGATCAGGTGCTCGGGGCCCTGCATGAAGGCGTCGTGGATCGCCTGCTTCACGAACACGGCGCCCATCGGCACCGCGCCGTTCGTGATGCCCTTGGCCACCGTCATGATGTCGGGCGTGACGCCGAAGGTCTGCGCGCCGAATGGCTGGCCGGTGCGGCCGAAGCCGGTGATGACCTCGTCGAAGATCAGCAGGATGCCGTGGCGGTCGCAGATCTCGCGCAGCCGCTGCAGATAGCCCACCGGCGGGATCAGCACGCCGGTCGAGCCCGCCACCGGCTCGACGATCACGGCGGCGATCGTGCTCGCGTCGTGCAGCGCGACGAGGCGCTCGAGGTCGTCGGCGAACTCGGCGCCGTGCGCCGGCTGGCCGACGCTGAACGCGTTGCGCGCCGGGTCGTGCGTGTGGCGGATGTGGTCGACGCCGGCCAGCAGCGTGCCGAACATCTTGCGGTTGGCGACCATGCCGCCGACCGAGATGCCGCCGAAGTTGACCCCGTGGTAGCCGCGCTCGCGCCCGATCAGCCGCGTGCGCTGGCCCTCGCCGCGCACGCGGTGGTAGGCGATCGCCATCTTCAGCGCCGTCTCGACCGCCTCGGAGCCCGAGTTGGTGAAGAAGACCTTGTTGAGCCCCGGCGGCGTCAGCTCGACGAGCCGCTTGGCGAGCGCGAACGCCTTCGGGTGGCCCATTTGGAACGGTGGCGCGTAGTCCATCTCGGCGGCCTGCTCGGCAATGGCCTGCACGATCTTGGGCCGCCCGTGGCCGGCGTTGACGCACCACAGCCCGGCCACGCCGTCGAGGATCTCGCGCCCCTCGGGCGTCCAGAAGTGCATGCCGGCGGCCTTCGCCAGCATGCGCGGCGCCTTCTTGAACTGCCGGTTGGCGGTGAACGGCATCCAGTAGGCGTCCATGTCCTGCTTCATGGGGGGTGCTCCTCGTGCGACGCAGCCTCGGGGTGTCCCGTGTCGGCCCGAAGCAAGTGCCAGTCTAGACAGCCGCAGGCGCAATGTGCTTGCGGAACGGGCCCGTGCGGACCCCGAGCCTTCGCATAAGATGCGAACCAAACCGTCACGTGGGACAAAAAATGCGAAACCCCGCCTTCCCGGCGCAACTCGATGCGATCGACCGCGCGATTCTGCGCGAGCTGCAGGACGACGGCCGGCTCACCAACGTCGAGCTCGCGCAGCGCGTGCACCTGTCGCCGTCGGCGTGCCTGCGGCGCGTCAAGCAGCTCGAGGACGCCGGCGTCATCGCGCGCTACGTCGCGCTGCTGAACCCGAAGGCGGTCGGCCAGCACGGCACCAGCTTCACGATCATCAACCTCGAGAGCATGAACACGCCGCTGCTCGAGGCCTTCGAGCAGGCGGTGCGCGACGAGCCGCAGGTGCTCGACTGCTACTACGTGGCCGGCTCGAACGACTACCTGATCCGCTTCGCGTACCGCGACGCCGAGGACCTCGAGCGCTTCCACACGCAGGTGCTGATGCGGCTGCCGGGCGTGGCGCGCTCGAACTCGATGCTCGTGCTGCGCACCGTCAAGCGCACGACGGCGCTGCCGGTCTAGGCCGGCGATGTGCCGGTCGGCGGCGTCTCACCGAGGCGCTGTCGCGCAGCGGCTTGCGCGGCGGCGAGGCGGCGCTTGGCCTCGGGGTAGATCAGCGACTCCTCGAGCGCGATGTGCTCACGGTACAGCTCGGTGAAGACCGGCAGCGCGTGCTGCAGCAGCGCGAGGTCGTACCCGTTGTAGCCGTTGGCCACCGCGTCGAGCTGCGGCGCCAGTTCGAGCCAGTCCTCCTCGAGCCAGCCGTGGTCCTGCTGCAGCCGGCGAACGTGCTGCACGAGTTCCTCCGAGCCGTCGGCCAGCAGGCCCGGGAACACGCGGCGCTCCTCCTCGGCGTGGTGGTCGCGCGCGTGGCCGTTGAAGAAGGCGGCGATGTCGCGCGCCAGCTCGCTGGCCCGCGCGTCGATGCCGTGGCGGTCGAGGCGATCGATCAGCTCGGCGAGCAGGCCGAGGTGCGCCACCACGGCGCGATGCGCCTCGTCGAGCACCTCGAAGCCGTCGGCAGGCACCACGCCGGGGCGTGATGGACGGGCGGATGGGGTCGCGCGGGCAGGGGTCGGGGTCATGGCGCCACTCCTTGCGGGTTGGCCCCCATTCTTGTGGCGCAAGCAGGGTCAGACTTGCGCGAGGTCAAACCGGACGACGGTTCAGCGCGCGTTCCGGCCGGCGATCTGGCCGCACAGGTAGGTCCAGACGAAGTTCGCTGCCGCGTAGCTCGTCAGTTCGGCGTGGTCGTACGGCGGCGCGACCTCGACGCAGTCCATGCCGACGCAGTGGTGCGCGGCCAGTCCTTCGAGCAGCGAGAGCACCTGGTTGGTGCTCAGACCGCCCGGCTCGGGGGTGCCGGTGCCGGGGGCGAACGCCGGGTCGAGGCAGTCGATGTCGAGGCTGACGTACAGCGGCGGCTGCCCGTGCCCGGCCAGCCGTGCGCCGATCGCGTCGAGCACCGGCGCGAGCTGCGCCGGGCTCTCGAGGCCGCGCAGGTCGCGTGCGGTGTAGATCAGCCCGCCCTGGTCGCGCACGTACTCGCGCGCCTCGCGCTCGCCGGCCGAGCGGATGCCCAGCTGCGTGAAGCACTCGCGCACGACGAGGCCCTCGGCGATCGCCTCGTAGACCCAGGTGCCGTGGCCGCTCGGCTCGCCGAAGTGGTCGCGCCAGGTGTCGCAGTGCGCGTCGAAGTGCACCACCGCCAGCGGCCGCCCGAGCCAGCGCCGGTAGGCGCGCAGCAGCGGCAGCGTGATGCTGTGGTCGCCGCCGAGCCACACCATGTGGTGGCGGCGCACCAGCGCGTCGGCCAGCGGCGCGAGCGCCTCGCGCATCGCCGCCAGCGAGGTGTTGGGCAGCGGCAGGTCGCCGGCGTCGCCGACGCGGCCGAGCGGCGTGACGTCGAACCACGGGTGCGTCGCGTCGCACAGCATGTGGCTCGCCTCGCGGATCGCGCGCGGCCCGAAGCGCGCGCCGGGGCGGTTCGTCGTCGAGCCGTCCCACGCGATGCCGGCCACGGCATACGGCTGGTCGGTCGCGGGGCCGGCCTTCAGGAAGCCGCTGTCGGACAGGAACGCGAAACTCGTCATGGCAGGGGCGCGAAGCGCGCTCGGACACAATCGTCGGCCGATGATAAGCACGCCCCCCGTCCCCGACCCGCAGCGCCTGCGCGCGCTGCACGAGCGCGAACGCCGGCGCTACGTCGACACGCACCCGCGCAGCGCCGCGCTGGCCGCGGCGAGCGCGCCGCACTTCCTGTGGGGTGTGCCGCTGCACTGGATGCGCGACTGGGCGCTGCCGCACCCGCTGTTCGTCGAGCATGCGCAGGGCCACCGCGTGCACTGCGTCGACGGCCACGCCTATGTCGACTTCTGCCTCGGCGACACCGGCGCGATGTTCGGCCACTCGCCGCCGCCCATCGCGCAGGCCGTCGCGGCGCAGGCCGCGCGCGGGCTGACCGCGATGCTGCCCGGCGCGATGCTCGCCGCGGTCGGCGAGGCGCTGCAGCGCGTGTTCGGACTGCCGCGCTGGCAGGTCACGCTCAGCGCGAGCGACGCCAACCGCTTCGTGCTGCGCTGGGCACGCGCCGTCACCGGCCGGCGCAAGGTGCTGGTGTTCGACGGCTGCTACCACGGCACCGTCGACGACACGCTCGTCGACATGGCCGGCGACGGGCGCACGCTCACGCGCGCGAGCCTGCTCGGGCAGGTGCACGACCTCGCGCTGGGCACCGTCGTCGTGCCGTTCAACGACGCGGCGGCCGTCGACGCGGCGCTCGCGCGCGGCGACGTCGCGTGCGTGCTGACCGAGCCGGCGCTGACCAACTGCGGCCTCGTGCCGCCGGCGCCGGGATTCCTCGACGCGGTGCAGGCCAGCTGCCGGCGGCACGGCGCGCTGTTCGTGCTCGACGAGACGCACACCGTCAGCAGCGGCCTGGGCGGCTACGCGCGCGTGCACGGGCTCGCGCCCGATGCCGTCATCGTCGGCAAGGCGGTGGCCGGCGGCGTGCCGTGCGCGGTCTACGGCGTCACCGACGACCTCGCGCGGCGCATGATGGCGGCCAAGGATGCGGCGCCGGAAGGGCACTCCGGCATTGGCACGACGCTGTCGGCGAGCCTGCTCGCGCTCGCTGCATTGCAGGCCAGCCTCGAGCACGTGATGACGGCCGACGCCTACGCGCGCATGGAGACCACCGCCGCGGCGCTGCAGGCGGCGCTGGAAGGCGTCGTGCAGCGGCGGGGGCTGCCGTGGAGCGTGACGCGGCTGGGCGCGCGCATGGAGCTGCAGTTCTGCCCGCAGCCGCCCAACGACGCCGCGGCCGCGCGCGCGGCGATGGACGAGGCGCTCGAGCGCGCGCTGCACCTGTTCCTGCTCAACCGTGGCGTGCTCGTGACGCCGTTCCACAACATGCTGCTCGTGCCGCCGATGGCCGGTGCCGACGACGTCGCCGCCGTCGCGCAGGCGCTCGACGACTTCCTCGCCGAGGTCGCTGCATGAAGCCGGTGCTGGTGCTGCAGCACGAACACCAGGACGGCCCGGCGTATCTGCTGCAGTGGCTGCGCGAGCGCGGCATCGCGACCGACGTGCGCAACACGCAGGCCGGCGACGCGTACCCCGCGTCGGTCGACGACCACGCGGCGCTCGCGATCCTCGGCGGCTCGATGAGCGCCAACGACCCACTGCCCAGTCTGCGCGACGCCGAGCGGCTGATCCTCGACGCGATGGCCAAGCAGCGGCCGGTGATCGGCCACTGCCTGGGCGGCCAGCTGATGGCGCGTGCCTTGGGGGCCCGCGTGGCGACGTCGCCAGCGCCCGAGATCGGTTGGTCCACGATCGACGTGCACGCGCATGACGCCGCTGTCGACTGGTTCGGCGCCGCGGGCCCGGTCACGGTGTTCCAGTGGCACTTCGAGGCTTTCGAGCTGCCGGCAGGTGCGGTGCCGCTGGCCGGCAGTGCGGCGTGCCGCCATCAGGCGTTTGCGATCGGGCCGCACCTGGCGATGCAGTTCCACGTCGAGCTCGACGCCGAGAAGCTGCAGCGCTGGGCCGACGAGGTCGATCCCGCGCTCGCAGCTCGGCACGCGACGGTGCAGGCGCGCGAGTTGATGCGCGCCGGCGCCGAAGGCTTGCTGCGCGCGCAGCAGGCGCTGGCCGACCGGCTCTACGCGCGGTGGTGGGCCGCGGCGCTGCCGCCGCGCTGACGATTTGCCGCATCGCGGCATCAGTGTTTCGCAATACGAAAGAACGCGATGCGGCGCTGCAGCATCGCGTTTCACTTTCCGAAACTACTGTTTCGCTGCATGCAATGAAATGCGCAAATCATTGATTCTCAAGAGTTTATTTTTTTGTCTTCTATAAGACATAAGTCTTCGCGCCGAGGCCGGTCGCGGCTACGCTTGTGCCACCGATTGACCCTTGGCAGGAGAGCCCCATGACCCTCACCCGTGAACAACAAATCGCCGCCCTCGAAAAGGACTGGGCCGAGAACCCCCGCTGGAAAGGCATCAAGCGCGGCTACAGCGCTGCCGATGTCGTGCGTCTGCGCGGCTCGGTGCAGATCGAATACACGCTGGCCAAGCGTGGCGCCGAGAAGCTGTGGAAGCTGATCAACGGCGAAGCCGCGAAGGGCTACGTCAACGCATTCGGCGCGATCACGGCCGGCCAGGCGATGCAGCAGGCCAAGGCCGGGCTCGAGGCGGTGTACCTGTCGGGCTGGCAAGTCGCCGCCGACGGCAACACCAGCGAGACGATGTACCCGGACCAGTCGCTGTACGCCTACGACTCGGTGCCGACGATGGTGCGGCGGATTAACAACACCTTCAAGCGTGCCGACGAGATCCAGTGGAGCCGCGGCATCGGCCCCGGCGACAAGGGCTACATCGACTACTTCCTGCCGATCGTGGCCGACGCCGAGGCCGGCTTCGGCGGCGTGCTCAATGCGTTCGAGCTGATGAAGAACATGATTGCGGCCGGCGCCGCTGGCGTGCACTTCGAGGATCAACTCGCCGCGGTGAAGAAGTGCGGCCACATGGGCGGCAAGGTGCTCGTGCCGACGCAGGAGGCGATCGAGAAGCTGATCGCCGCGCGCTTCGCCGCCGACGTGATGGGCGTGCCGACCATCGTGCTGGCGCGCACCGATGCCGAGGCCGCCAACCTGCTGACGAGCGACCACGACGCCAACGACAAGCCGTTCCTGACCGGCGAGCGCACGCAGGAAGGTTTCTTCCGCGTCCGCAACGGCCTCGAGCAGGCGATCAGCCGCGGCGTCGCCTACGCGGCCTACGCCGACCTCGTGTGGTGCGAGACGGGCACGCCGGACCTGGGCTTCGCGCGCGAGTTCGCGCAGGCGATCCACGCCAAGTACCCGGGCAAGCTGCTGTCGTACAACTGCTCGCCGTCGTTCAACTGGAAGAAGAACCTCGACGACAAGACGATCGCGCGCTTCCAGGACGAACTGTCGGCGATGGGCTACAAGTACCAGTTCATCACGCTGGCCGGCATCCACATCAACTGGTTCAACACCTTCAAGTTCGCGCACGACTACGCGCGCGGCGAGGGCATGCGCCACTACGTCGAGCAGGTGCAGGAGCCCGAGTTCAAGGCGCGCGAGCTGGGCTACACCTTCGTGTCGCACCAGCAGGAGGTCGGCGCGGGCTACTTCGACGACGTGACCACGGTGATCCAGGGCGGCTCGTCGAGCGTGAAGGCGCTGACCGGCTCGACCGAGGAAGAGCAGTTCCACTGACCCCTGTGCTCGGCGACCGGCCTCGGTGACTGCCGAGCGGTGGTGACGCGACCCGGCTGCGGTGCGGCCGGGTTTCTTTTTTTTCGTGGCGGCGTCGCGGTTTCGCCGTCCGGTGACCCGGCGGCATACTCCGGACCGTTCTCGCCACCGGCCAGTACGGGCGCGACCTCCCGACCGTCCCGATCCTGCCCGCCTCGCCTTGCCGCCGACCCGCCTGCCCGTCGCCTGCGCACTCGTGCTGACCGCCTGCAGCGCGGCGCTCGCCGCGCCCGATACGGCCGACGCCGTGGCGCCAGCGGCGCCCGGCGGGCTCGAGGCGTTGCGTGCCTGGGCGCGCTCGGCGACGGTGGGGCTGGCGCGTGGCATCGACAGCTGGTTCGGCGAGCGGCCATTCGAAGACGGCGGCAAGGTCGAGCAGGGCCGCCTCGAACTGCGCACCAGCTGGCGGCGCGACGAGGGTTTCGACGTGTCGGTACGGCTCGATGCCCGCTTCGAGTTGCCGAACCTGCGCGAGCGCGCGTATGCCTTTCTCGGACGCGACGTCGAGCGCGACGTCGTGACCGACAAGCCGTCGGCGTTCGCGCGCCAGGAGCGCACGCTGGCCGACACCGAGCGGTCGTCGTACTTCGCCGGGCTGGCGGTGCCGCTGAGCGACCGCATCGAGCTGCGTGCCGGTCTGCGCAGCGCGTTCGAGGTCTATGCGCAGGCGCGTTACGCGAACGCGTGGGCACTTGGCGAGACGCTGCGCCTCGACGTGCGCGAGACCGTGTTCTGGACCGACGTCGATGGCTTCGGCTCGACGACGGCGCTGGCTTTCACCCGTGCGCTGTCGCCGCGGCTCGAGGTGCGCTGGCTCAACGGCGGCACCGTCACGCAGCGCAGCGAGGGCTTCGAGTGGTCGAGCCTCGTCGGGACGTATCGAAGTTTCGGCACCGACCGCGAACTGGCCGCCGAGGCGCTGGTCAGCGGCAAGACGGCCAGCGACGCCGCCGTCGGCGACTACGGGTTGCGACTGCGCTGGACCCAGCCGCTGTACCGGGACTGGCTGATCGGCCAGTTCACCGTCGGCCACTTCTGGCCGCGCGCCGACGCTGCGTCGCCCCGCGAATCGGCATGGGCGCTCGGCGCCGTCGCGCTGATGCGGTTCTGAGCGCACCCGAACCGGCGCTACAGCGACGCCTCGAGCATCGCGCGGTAGTCGTCGCGCGTCGCGATCACCGGGTTGGTCTTGTGGCAGTGGTCGGCCATCGCGCCATCGATCACGCGCTCGAACACGTCGCGCGTGACGCCCATCGCTGCCAGTCCTCGCGGCAGCCCGAGGCGCGCATTCATCTCGCGGATCGCCTCGGCGACCTCGGTGCCGGCGCTGTCGCACGAGCCGATCCCCATCGCGTGCGCCATGCGCTGCAGCCGGCGCTCGCGCCGGATCGACTCGGCCTGCGCGTTGAAGCGCACGACCGCCGGCAAGAACATCGCGTTGAGCGTGCCGTGGTGCAGCTTCGGGTTCACGCCGCCGAGGCTGTGGCTGAGCGAGTGCACGCAGCCGAGCCCCTTCTGGAACGCCATCGCGCCCTGCATGCTCGCGCTCATCATGTTCCAGCGCGCGTCGCGGTCGCCGCCGTCCTTCGTCGCGCGCTCGAGGTGCGCCCAGCCGCGCTCGAGGCCGTCGAGCGCGATGCCGTCGGCGGGCGGGTTGACGGCCGGGGCCATGAACGTCTCCATGCAGTGCGCGATCGCGTCCATGCCGGTGGCGGCCGTGAGCATCGGCGGCAGGCCGAGCGTGAGCGCCGGGTCGAGGATCGCCGCCTTCGGCACCAGGTGCCAGCTGTGGAAGCCGAGCTTGCGCCCGTCGTCGACGATCAGGATCGCGCCGCGCGCGACTTCGCTGCCGGTGCCGGCGGTGGTCGGCACGGCGATCAGCGGTGCGACGCGCTCGGTGATCTTCGGGCTGCCGCCTTCGATCGTCGCGTAGGTCACGAGCGGGCCGTCGTGCGTCGCCGCGATCGCGACGCCCTTCGCGAGGTCGATGCTCGAACCGCCGCCGACGGCGATCAGGCCGTCGCAGCCTTGCTCGCGGTACAGCGCGGTGGCGGCGCGCACCGCGGCTTCGGTCGGGTTCGACGGCGTGCCGTCGAACACGGCGTGCGGCACATCGGCGAGCGGCGCGAGCGCCTGCGCCAGCACGCCCGCGGCGCGCACGCCGGCGTCGGTGACGACGAGCGGCTTGCGGATGCCGACGCGCGCGCACTCGGCGGGCAGCAGCTGCACGGTGCCGAAGTCGAGGTGGATCTGCGTGAGGTAGAGGATCGTGGCCATCGCGGTCGCAACAGGCAGGGCAGGGCGGTGAGTATGCTTCACGCCCCTGCCACGCCACTGCCGCCCGTGTCGACCCACCTGCTGACGCCGGTCATGGCCGGCCTGCTCGAGCGCATCCGGCGCGCGAACCGCCCGCCGTGGCATGCGATGAGCGTTGCCGACGCGCGCCGCGCTTACGAGGCCGCCGCCGAGGTGCTCGAGCCGCCGCGCCCGACGCTGCCGCGCGTCGAGGCGCTGACGGTTCCCGCCGCCGACGGCACGCCGCTGCCGGCGCGGCTGTACGCGCCGGCCCCGGGCGACGCGCCGCTGCCGGCGCTGCTGTACCTGCACGGCGGCGGTTTCGTGATCGGCAGCCTCCCGACGCACGATGCGCTGTGCCGCGAGCTCGCGCAGCGCAGCGGTGGTGCGGTGCTCGCGCTCGACTACCGGCTCGCGCCCGAGCACCGCTTCCCGACCGCGGTCGACGACGCGTGGGCGGCGCTGCAGTGGCTCGCCGCGCACGCGGCCGGGCTCGGCCTCGACCCGGCGCGGCTGGCCGTCGGCGGCGACAGTGCCGGCGGCACGCTGGCCGCGGTGGCGGCGATCCTCGCGCGCGACCACGCGCTGCCGCTGGCGCTGCAGCTGCTGATCACACCCGGCACCGCGCCGGCGCCCGAGACGCCGTCGCACCGGCTGTTCGGCCACGGCTACCTGCTCGACGCGGCGACGATCGAGTGGTTCTTCGACCAATACATCGACCGCGACCAGCGCCACGACTGGCGCTTCGCGCCGCTGCTGGCCGACGACCTCGAGCGCGTTGCGCCGGCGTGCGTGATCCTTGCCGAGTGCGACCCGTTGGTCGACGAGGGGCTGGCCTACGCCGACCGCCTGCGCGCGGCCGGCGTGGCGGTCGAGCTCGACCTCGTGCGCGGCGTCACGCACGACTTCATCAAAATGGGGCGCGTGCTGAAGGAGGCGCCCGCCGCCCAGCAGTTCGCCGCCGACGCCCTGCGCCACGCCTGGAGACCCCCCCGATGACGACCCGCCGCGACTTCCGCTTCTTCGACACCCTGCGCGTGCGCTGGGCCGAGGTCGACATGCAGAAGATCGTCTTCAACGGCCACTACCTGATGTACTTCGACACCGCGGTGGCCGGCTACTGGCGCGCGATGGCGCTGCCGTATCACGACACGATGGCGCTGCTGCAAGGCGACCTCTACGTGCGCAAGGCCACGCTCGAGTACCACGCGTCGGCGCACTACGAGGACCGCCTCGACGTGGGCCTGCGCTGCGCGCGCATCGGCAACTCGTCGATGCAGTTCACGGGCGGCGTGTTCCGCGGCGACGAGCTGCTGGTGTCGGGCGAGCTGGTCTACGTCTTCGCCGACCCGTCGACGCAGACCTCGCAGCCGGTGCCGGCGCAGCTGCGCGCCGCGCTCGACGCGTTCGAGCGTGGCGAGCCGGTGCTCGACGTGCGCACCGGCACCTGGGACGAGCTCGGCCGCGAGGCGCAGGCGCTGCGCACCGCGGTGTTCGTCGACGAGCAGAAGATCCCGGCCGAAGTCGAGTGGGACGCCGCCGACGCCAACGCGGTGCACGCGGTGGCCTACAACCGCTTCGGGATGGCGCTGGGCACCGGGCGGCTGCTCGAGCATTCGCCCGGCGTGGCCAAGATCGGGCGCATGGCGGTGCGCCACGACATGCGCGGGGCGGGCATCGGCGCGGCGATCCTCGAGGCGCTGGTGGCCGTCGCGCGCGAGCGCGGCGATGGCGAGGTGCTGCTGCATGCGCAGCGCAGCGCCGAGGGCTTCTACCGTCGCCAGGGTTTCGCGGTGCGCGGCGAGCCGTTCGATGAGGCGGGGATCGCGCACGTCGCGATGGCCAAGCTCATTGCGCCGCCGGCGACGGCCGGCTGACGACGCGCTCAGCGCGCCGGCTCGAACACCTCGACGTGGCGCTCGCCGAGACGCCCGGGGGGCAGCGCGAGCGCGGCGGCTTCGATCGCCGCGGCCAGCGCATCGTCGACGCCGTCTTGCGCGGCGTAGGTTTCCATCAGCGTCACCGGCTGGCCCGCGACCGGCGGACGGCGCCACAACTCGGCCCGCAGGCCCGGGTGGTCGCGCCGCAGCCGCTGCTGCATCGCACGCACCGCGTCGACGGTCGCCACGAGGTGGTCCGCTTCGACGCGGTAGTAGACGAACAGCGCCCGGCCCGCGGGGGCCGACGACGCAGGCGCGGCCGGCATCGTGGCGTTCAGCCGGGCTCGGCGACGGCGTAAGGCATCGCGACGCGCTGCAGCACCGGCCCGTCGGGCGCGCCGAGGTGCAGCGGCTGCTCGAGCGCGGCGAGCTTGACCTCGACGAGGGCGAGGTGGCCGCCGTCGGGCAGCGGCGCGGCGTTGGCGACCATCCCGGCCGGCTGCGACGGGTCGTCGGCGGCGAACACCTCCTGCCCGGCCGCGGCCGGCGCGTCACTGCGCCACAGGAAGGCGCGGCGCTTGAGCGTGCCGCGGTACTGGCTGCGCGCGACGACCTCTTGGCCGGGGTAGCAGCCCTTCTGGAAGTTCACGCCGCCCACGAGCTCGAGGTTGACCATCTGCGGCACGAACTGCTCGACCGTCGCCGCAGTGACGATGGGCACGCCGCTGGCGACCTCGAGCGCCTGCCACTGCGCGAGCGGCAGCGCGGGCATGTCCGGCAGCGCGTCGCCGGCCGGCTGCACGAGCAGCGCGCGGACGCTGCCGGCGGCGTCGGGCAGGCGGATCAGCCGCCCGGCGGATGTTTCGGCCACGCGCCACGGTGCCGCGGGCCACGCCGCGCCGGCCCACGCGAGCGCCGACGCTCCGGCCAGCCCGACGAGCCGCCACGCGGCGCCGGCGTCGGCGAGCTTGCACTTGGCGCGCAGCACGAACATCGACAGCCGCTTCAGCGTGGCTGGCAGCACGTCGGCGCTGCACGCGAGAAACACCTCCTCGGGCTGCGGGCGCCAGACGACGAACGTCGCCAGCAGCCGACCCTTGGCCGAGCAGTAGCCGGCCAGCCGCGCATTGCCGTCGTCGAGGTGCTCGACGTCCTGCGTCAGCTGGCCGTGCAGGAAGTGCGCCGCGTCGGCGCCTTGTGCCGAGATCAGGCCCCAGTGCGTCAGCGCGACGGCGCCGTCGGCGGGGATCGACGGCATCGGCAGCACGGCAGCGGCGGGCGAGACGGTGGTCGTCATGGCGACGATTATCATCAGCCGCAATGGGGCACACGATCGGCAGGGGCGTCGGCGCGGGGCGCGCATGAGGTGGCGTTGGCTGCTCGTCGCGCTGGCCGTGCCTGCGTTGCTCGCCGCCGCGGCGGCCGGCATCGCGGCCTGGTGGCTGCAGCGGCCGCTGGCACTCGCGCAGCCGGTCGTCGAGGTGTCGATCGAGCGCGGCACCTCGCCGCGCGCCGTCGCGCAGGCCTGGGTCGACGCCGGCGTGCGCACCTCGCCGGAACTGCTGTACCAGTGGTTCCGCTGGTCGGGCGACGCACCGCGCATCCGTGCCGGCAGCTACGAGGTCCACACCGGTGTCACGCCGCGCGAGCTGCTCGACAAGATGGTGCGCGGCGACGAGGTGCTCGAAGCCGTGCGGCTGATCGAGGGCTGGACCTTCCGCCAGTTCCGTGCCGCTCTCGCCGCCGCGCCGAACCTGCGCCCGACGATCGCCGGCCTGAGCGACGCCGACGTGATGGCGGCGATCGGTGCGCCGGGCAAGCCCGCCGAGGGCTGGTTCTTTCCCGACACGTACCTGTACAGCCGCGGCGTCAGCGACCTGACGTTGCTCAAGCGCGCGCACGCGGCGATGCAGCGCCACCTCGACGCCGCGTGGGCGGCACGGGCCGACGGGCTGCCGCTGAAGTCGCCCGACGAGGCGCTGATCCTCGCGTCGATCGTCGAGAAGGAAACCGGCGTCGAGGCCGACCGGCGCCTCGTCGCCGGCGTGTTCGTCAACCGGCTGCGCATCGGCATGCGGCTGCAGACCGACCCGACCGTGATCTACGGGCTCGGCGAGGCGTTCGACGGCAACCTGACGCGCCGCCACCTCGAGACCGACGGCCCGTACAACACCTACACGCGCGCCGGGCTGCCGCCGACGCCGATCGCGATGCCGGGGCTCGCGTCGCTGCGCGCGGCGGTGAACCCCGAGCCGACGAGGGCGCTGTACTTCGTCGCGCGCGGCGACGGCTCGAGCGTCTTCAGCGAGACGCTCGAAGACCATAATCGCGCCGTCAACCGCTACCAGCGCGGGCAGCGCTGAGGGATTTCGCCTTCCATGCCGCGCGGCCTGTTCATCACGTTCGAGGGCATCGACGGTGCCGGCAAGTCGTCACACCTCGCGGCGTTCGAACAGTGGCTGCGCGCGCGCGGCCACGACGTCGTGCTCACGCGCGAGCCCGGCGGCAGCGAACTGGCCGAGGCGCTGCGCGAGCTGATCCTGCACCGGCCGATGGATGTGCTGACCGAGACGCTGCTCGTCTTCGCCGCGCGCCGCGACCACCTGCAGACGACGATCGAGCCGGCGCTCGCGCGCGGCGCCACCGTGCTGTGCGACCGTTTCACCGACGCGACCTTCGCCTACCAGGGCGGCGGGCGCGGCTTCGACCTCGACGTGCTGCGCACGCTCGAGGGCTGGGTGCACCCCGGGCGCCAGCCGGACCTGACGTTCTGGTTCGACCTCGACCCGGCCGTCGCCGCCGAGCGGCGCGCGGCGGCGCGCGCACCCGACCGCTTCGAGCGCCAGGACGCGGCGTTCTTCGCGCGCGTGCGCGACGGCTACGCGGCGCGCGCGGCGCAGTCGCCGGCGCGCTTCGTGCGCATCGCCGCCGACGGCGACTTCGCCGCCGTGTGGGCGCGTGTCGAGCGCGCCGCGACGGAGCGGCTCGGGTGAGCGCCGCACCGCCGCTGCTGCCGTGGCTGGCCGCGCCGCTCGAGCGCGCGGCCGCGCTGCGCGCGCACGCGCTGCTGATCCACGGTCCCGAAGGCGTCGGCCAGTTCGAACTGGCGCTGGCGCTGGCGCAGCACGGGCTGTGCGAGGCCGAGTCCGGCCCGCGTCCGTGCGGGCAGTGCGCCGGCTGCCGGCTGCTGGCCTCGCATGCCCATCCCGACTTGCGCATGCTCGTGCCCGCGGCGCTGCGCGACGCGCTCGGCGCGGCGGCCGCCGCCAGCGACGACGAGGCCGACGACGGCGCTGTCAAGGCCGCCAAGGGCAAGCCCAGCCGCGAGATCCGCGTCGACGAGGTGCGCCAGGTGATCGACTGGACGCGCACGACCGCCACCCGCGGACGCGGCAAGGTGCTCGTGCTGCACCCGGCGCAGGCGATGAACGCGGTGGCCGCCAACGCGCTGCTCAAGACACTCGAGGAGCCCCCCGCCGGCGTGCGGCTGCTGCTGACCTGCGCCGACCCCGACGCACTGTTGCCGACGATCCGCAGCCGCTGCCAGCGCATCGCGCTCGCGCTGCCCGCGCGCGACGCGGCGCTGGCGTGGCTGCAGTCGCAGGGGGTGGCCGGCGCCGACGTGCTGCTCGCCGCCGCCGGCGGGCGTCCGCAAGAGGTGCTCGCGCTGCGCGCCGACGGCTTCGACGCCGAGCGCTGGCAGCGTGTGCCGGGTGCGGTGGCGCGCGGCGACGCCGGCGTGTTCGCCGGCTGCAGCGTCGAGCGGGTCGTCGACGTGCTGCACAAGCTCGCGCACGACCTGCTCGTCGTCGGGGCAGGTGCCGCACCGCGCTTCTTTCCCGCCGACAGCCTGCCGGGCGGGGCGTCGATGCCGGCGCTGGCGGCGTGGGCGAAGACGCTGCAGCGCGTCGCGCGCCACGCCGAGCACCCCTGGCACGCGCCGTTGCTGATCGAGTCGCTCGTCGCGCAGGGCCGCGGCTGCTTCACGACCTCGGCGCCGCGCAGCCGGGCAGGCACCGCTACACTCGCCGCTCGATGAACGATCCCGCCCCGACCCGCCCCGGTGCACTGGCTCCCGCCGGCTCGCCCGCGCGGCCGAGCGTGATCCAGCTCGTGTTCCGCGACAAGAGCGCGCTGTATGCCGCCTACATCCCGGTGATGACCGACGGCGGACTGTTCGTGCCGACGACGCGCGAGTACCGCCTCGGCGACGACGTGTACCTGCTCGTCACGCTGCCCGACGATCCGCAGCGCTACCCGGTGGCCGGCAAGGTCGGCTGGATCACGCCGGCCAACGCGTCGGGCGGGCGCACGCAGGGTGTCGGCGTGCGCTTCCCCAGCGACGAGAAGACGCGGCTGCTGAAGCTCAAGATCGAGGAACTGCTCGGCACGATGATCTCGTCGAACAAGCCGACGCAGACGCTCTGAACCCCGCGCGGGCGGGGTGTCCCCGAGGTGATGCCGCGCCGCCGCGCCGGCCCCCTTCCCGATGTACGCCGACTCGCACTGCCACCTGAGCTTTCCCGAACTGCACGGGCGCATCGACGCGATCCGCGCGGCGATGGCCGCCGCGCACGTCGACCGCGCGCTCGTGATCTGCACGACGCTCGAGGAATTCGACACCGTGCATGCGCTCGCGCTGCGCTACGACAACTTCTGGGCCAGCGCCGGCGTGCATCCCGACAACGAGGGCGTGCGCGAGCCGTCGGTCGACGACCTGCTCGCGCTGGCCGCGCGGCCGCGCGTCGTCGCGATCGGCGAGACCGGGCTCGACTACTACCGCCTCGGCGAGCGCACCGTCGCCGACATGGCGTGGCAGCGCGAGCGCTTCCGCGTGCACATCCGCGCCGCGCGCGCCAGCGGCAAGCCGCTCGTGATCCACACGCGCAGCGCCAGCGCCGACACGCTGGCGATCCTGCGCGAGGAGGGCGGCGACGCCGCCGGCGGCGTGTTCCACTGCTTCACCGAGACGGCCGAGGTTGCGCGCGCCGCGCTCGAGATGGGCTTCTACATCTCGTTCTCGGGCATCGTGACGTTCCGCAACGCCGACGACTTGCGCGCCGTCGCGCGCTTCGTGCCCGACGACCGCCTGCTGATCGAGACCGACAGCCCGTATCTCGCGCCGGTGCCGCACCGCGGCAAGGTCAACGATCCGTCGCTGGTGCCGCACGTCGCGGCGCGGCTCGCGGCCGAGCGGGGGGTGAGCGTCGAGCACGTCGCGGCCGTCACGAGCGCCAATTTCGAGCGCCTCTTTGGTTTGCCGGCGCACGCAGGGGTGACACGATGAAGTTAAAGTATCACTTTAAATTCTGTGCTCTGTTGATTCTGGCGGCATGGTTTTCGATCGCCAGAGCCGGCGCCTACGAAGACTTCTTCGCGGCCCTCGAGCGCGACGACGCGCGCACCGTCACCGCGCTGCTGCAGCGCGGCTTCGACCCCAACAGCCGCAACCCGGAAGGCCAGGTGGCGTTCTTCCTCGCGCTGCGCCAGCCGGCGCCGGCGGTGGCCGAAGCGCTGTGGGCGCATCCGCAACTGCAGGTCGACGCCGTCAACGGCGTCGGCGAGACCCCGCTGATGATGGCCGCGCTGCGCGGCCAGGTCGGCTGGATGCGCCGCCTACTCGAGCGCGGCGCGCGCGTGCACCAGGAAGGCTGGTCGCCGATCCACTACGCCGCCACCGGCCCCGAGCCGCAGGCCGTCGAACTGCTGCTCGACCGCGGCGCGCCCGTCGATGCGCGCAGCCCCAACGGCACGACGCCGCTGATGATGGCCGCGCGCTACGGCAGCGAGCGCAGTGTCGCGTTGCTGTTGCAGCGCGGCGCCGACCGCCGGCTGCGCAACCAGCGCGACCTCGACGCCGCCGACTTCGCGCGCGAAGCCGGCCGCGAGGCGCTCGCGCGGCAGCTGGCCGCGCCCACCGGCCGCTGAGCGGCGCGCGCGCCGGCGTGTCGGAAGAAATCCGACACGATCCTTGGGCGCTGGCCGACTGCGCGCGCGAGCGCGTCACGCCTAGAGTTCATTCACACCGTTGGTGACATCGTCGGAGGTCGTGATGCACAGCCCGCGTGTCGTGAGCAACCCGTTCGCCCTGATGACCAATCCGCAGGCCGTCGTCGCCGCGATGGAGGCGTCGGACCGCCTGCGTGCGCTGCGCCGGCGCGTGTGCCGCCCGCTCGACCGCATCGGGCTCGGGGAGGGCGGTGGCGTGGCCGACGCCGCCGCCGACGGCTGGGGCGACGACGCCGAGCCGCTCGCCGACGACGCGCCCGGCGCCTGAGACCCGCGCGATGCGCGTCGCGCGTCACGCGACGCGGAAGTTCTTGAACTGCCAGGGGTCGTCGCGGTCGACGTCCTCGTCGAACAGCCAGCCGCGGTCGGTGAGCGGCGTCCAGTCGGTGTAGACGCCGAACACCTCGCCGAGGTACGGGCGGCACCACGCGAGGATTTCGTCGTGCGGCAGCTCGTCGGGCTCGACGACGCCGCGGTCGGGGTGCTGCATCGCCCACACGACGCCGGCGAGCACCGCCACCGTCACCTGCAGGCTCGTCGCGCTGTTGTGCGGACACGCCGCGCGCGCCTGCTCGATCGACAGCCGCGAGCCGTACCAGTACGCGCCCCGCGCGTGACCCATCAGCAGCACGCCGAGCACGTCGGCGCCCGCGGCGATGTCGTCCTTCAGGATGCGTTTGCGCGGCTGCACGCGCCAGTTGCGGCCGGCGAGTTCGTGCACCGACAGCACGGCGTCGTCGCAGGGGTGATACGCATAGTGCACGGTCGGCCGGTACTGCGGTCGCGCCGCGTCGCCGAGCGTCAGGTAGTCGGCGATCGAGATCGCTTCGGCGTGCGTGATCAGGAACGCGTGCTGCGGCCCAGCGGCCGGCGTCCAGCTGCGCACGCGCGTGCTGGCGCCAGGGCGCTTCAGGTAGATCGCCGCCTGCGAGCCGCTCGCATGGCGCTCGCCGTCGCTCGGGAAGTGGCGCTCGTGCGTGCCCCAGCCCAGTTCGGCGGGCTGCAGCCCCTCGCCGACGAAGCCGTCGACCGACCACGTGTTGACGAACTCGCCGACCGCCTTCGGTCGCGTGCCGACGTGCGTGTCGCGCTCGGCGATGTGGATCACGCGCACGCCGAGCTGCTGCGCGAGACGCGCCCAGCCCTCGCGCGAGCGAGGCGTCGGTGCGTGGATGCCGGTGTCGCGCGCGATGTCGAGCAGCGCCTGCTTGACGAAGTGCGACACCAGCCCCGGGTTCGCGCCATGGGTGATGACCGCCGTCGGGGCACCGGCGCGTCTCAGCGCGAGCGATTCCTCGCGCATCGCGTAGTTGGTGCGCTGCTCGGCAGGCAGGTCGCCGCCGTCGTAGGTGCCGGCCCACGGCTCCGAGACCGTATCGAGGTACAGCACGCCGCGCGGCTGGCACCACGCGATCAGCGCCGCGCTGCTGACGTCGACCGAGAGGTTGAGCAGGAAGTCGCCCGCACCGAGCAGTGGGGACAGCACCGCGTCGTAGTTGGCCGGCGTCAGCGCGGCATCGACCATCGCGACACCGTACTCGCGCGCGATCTCGTGGCCATCGTCGCCGGGTGTCACGATCGTGATCTGCGCCGGCGCGATCTCGATGTGGCGCAGCAACAGCGGCAGCACGCCCTGGCCGATGCTGCCGAAGCCGACCATCACGAGGCGGCCTGCGAAGCGGTGGAGTCGTTCGAACGCCATCGTTGCGCAGCCCTCCCGCTCAGCGCCGCATGCGCGTCTCGCGCGCCTGTTCGGCCTCGATCGCGGCCACCGTCGCGCGCAGTTCCTCGGCGATGATGCCCAGCAAGTCGTCGAGCGTGACCAGACCGGCCAGCAGCCCCTGGGCGTCGACCACCGGCAGTCGGCGCAGGCCCTTGCTGCGCATCGTGCGCAGCAGGTCGATCACCGACGCATCCTCGGCCACGACGACCAGGTCCGCACTCATCACGTCTTCGACGCGCAGCGTGCGCGGATCGACGTCCTTGGCCACGACGGCGGTCACGATGTCGCGGTCGGTGAGGATGCCCACCGGCACGCGCCCGGCGGGCGTGTCGTCGGTGACGACGAGGCATCCGACGTGGTGGCTGCGCATCAGCTGAGCCGCCTCGTTGACGGGCATCGCGCGCTCGGCGAAGGTCACCAGGCGCGTGCAGATCGCGCCGGCGTCGAGTCTTTCTCCCATGATCGTGCTCCTGGGCCGCGGGGGCGGCCCGACCGGGGTGGACTGTATGCGCTCGGCGGGCGCCGGCGTTGATGTCGGTCAAGTGCCGTGGCGCGGCGCCGGCGCGCCGTCAGGCCCCGGCCGCCACCTCGCGGCATTCGCTCTCGCGCCCGCGCACGACGCGCCGGCCGGCCATCGGGCCGGCGGTGGCGGTGACGACGGTGTACTGGCGCTCGGCGTGGTCGCGGTCCTCGGCGTAGATCACGACCCAGTCGCGCGTGCGACCGAGCTCGTGCGCGCGCGCCGTGTTGGAGTACAGCGCCGTGAAGTGCCAGTCGCCGCGCTGCGTGTGCAGCACCGGCAGCCACGCCTCGCCGCTCGGGTTGAAGCGGCGTGGCGCGATCTTGGGCAGGCGGTCGGCCGCCGCGGCTTCGCGATATTCGCGGTCGACGTCGAGCAGCGCTTCCACCGGCGGCTGTGCGCCCGCGACGGCCGCGCGCGCGCCGCGGCGCAGCGCGCGGCGACGGTCGAGCAGCGCCGTCAGCGCGGCGCGCAGCGCCGCGGCACGGCGGGGGCCGACGCGCGGCAGCCGCTCGAGGCGTCCGTCGTGAGCGGCGACCTCGAGCGCCTCGAGGGTGTCGACGCCCAGCTCGTCGTGGATCAGCCGCGCGAGCTCGGGGCCGATGCCGGGGACCGTGCGGAACACGGCCTCGGCATCGACGTCGCCGCGCAGCCGCTCGAGCTTGCCCCAGCGCCCGCAGGCCAGCATCTCGGCGATCGCCGCGGCGATGCCGGGGCCGACGCCGGGCAGGGCGTCGAGCCCGGCCAGTCCCTCGCGCTCGAACACGCGGCGCACGCTCTCGGGCAGCGCCGCGACGGTGTCGGCCGCGTGCCGGTACGCGCGGGCACGGTACGGGTTGCCGCCCTGCGCGTCGAGCAGGTCGGCCATCTCGCGCAGCAGCGCCGCGATGTCGGCGTTGTCGGCGGGGGCGGGCGCCGGCGGCGCCGCGTCCATCGCGCTCAGCCGGCCTGCTTGAGCAGCGCGTCGACGCGCCCGCGCAGCTCGTGCAGCGGCAAGGCCGTCAGGTCGACCGGCTCGCTGACGCGCACGGCCTTCGCGGCGGCGTCGCCGAGCTGCCCGCGCAGCAGGCCGAGGAACGCCGGCGACGCGAACAGCGCCAGCCTGCCGCAGCGCCCTTGTGCGATGGCGTCGTCGAGCCGTGCCGCCAGCTCCCGCGCGAAGCGCTCGTGCTCCTTCGCATGCACGTCGGTCGGCGGCTCGTAGGCGCTGTGGCCGCGCTGGTGGCTGCCCAGGCTCAGCTCGGTGCGCCCTGGGCGGTCGTCGTCGAGCTCGCGGCCCGGCTGGCGGCTTTCGGGGTGGACGAAGTCGGCGACCTCGACCAGGCTGCCGTCGGCCTGCCGCTCGCACACACGCGCCTTCGCCGCGTTGGCGGTGACGATCCACAAGGTGTCCATTCAGTGTTCTCCTGCTTCCGGGGTCGGGCCGACGGCGTCGAGGGCGGCGAGCACCTCGGCGTCGTCGAGTTGGTGGAAATCGTCGTAGTGCAGCCCGATCGCGTGGAACGGGTACGGCTCGGCGAGGCACACGATGTCGTCGACCTCGGCGCGCAGCGCAGCCAGCGTGTCCGACGGCGCCACCGGCACCGCGAGCACGAGTCGTTTGGGCTGGCGCCGGCGCAGCGCCTTCAGCGCCGCGCGCACCGACGTGCCGGTGGCGATGCCGTCGTCGATGACGATCGCCGTCGCTCCCGCGACCGACAGCGGGGCGCGCCCGCGGAGGTAGACGCGCCGACGGCGCTCGATCTCGGCCAGCTCGTGGGTGGCCTGCGCGTCGATGTAGGTGCGGTCGGCGCCGCACAGGCGCTGCACCTCCTCGTCGATCACGACTTGCGGCTCGTCGCCGTCGACGACGGCTGCCAGCGCGAGCTCGCGCTGCCACGGCACGCCGATCTTGCGCACGAGCAGCAGGTCCAGCGGCGCATGCAGCGCACGCGCGACTTCGGCGGCCACCGGCACGCCTCCGCGTGGCAGGGCGAGCACGACGATCGGCGGCTCCAGTGCCATCGTGGCCAGCCGCCGCGCGAGCAGGCGGCCGGCCTCGGTGCGGTCGGCAAAGCGGTCCTTCATCGCGGCGCATCCTTTCGCAGGTGTTCGACGAACCATTCGGCCGCGTGGCGCGCCGCCGTTTCGAGCGTGCCCGGCTCCTCGAACAGGTGCGTCGCGCCGGGCACGACGTCGAGACGCTTGTGGCAGCGCAGCGCCGCCAGCGCCTCGCGGTTGAGCTCGAGCACGACGTCGTCGTCGCCGCCGACGATCAGCAGCGTCGGCGCCTGCACGCGGGGCAGCTCGTGCAGCGCCAGGTCGGGCCGGCCGCCGCGCGACACGACGGCAGCGATCGCCTGCGGGCGTGCCGCCGCCAGGCGCAGCGCCGCGGCGGCCCCGGTGCTGGCCCCGAACAGGCCCACCGGCAGCGCCTCCAGATCGGGGCGCTGGTGCCGCACCGCGTCGAGCGCGTCGCCGACGCGGTGCGTCAGCAGGTCGATGTCGAACACCTTGCGCCGGTCGTCGGCCTCGTCGGCGGTGAGCAAGTCGAACAGCAGCGTCGCCAGCCCGTGGCGTTGCAGCACCTCGGCGACGTAGCGGTTGCGCGGGCTCAGGCGGCTGCTGCCGCTGCCGTGGACGAACAGCACCAAGCCCGCCGGCGCCGGCGGGCTCGCCAGATCGCCGGGCAAGGCCAGCGGCCCCAGCGTCAGCGCGTCGTGCCGGATGGCGGGTTTCATTCGGGTCTGTGGGCGTCGGGTCTCACGCCGGTCGATTCTGAGGATCGGCCGTGCCGGCGCGTTGATGTTGGTCAACCAGCGGCTGTTGAGCGTCGACGGATCCGGCCGGATAAATGCGCGACGATGTGTATTATGTAAACTTAATGATGCACCAACGCCTCACGGCCGCAGCGCGTATCGGTGTGCGCCATGCGGCAGGCCCCGTACCTGCCGCGCCGCGTCGAGCATCGCGCGCGCCGCGAAGTCGTGCAGGTCGAAGCGCGCTTCGAGCAGCAGGCTCGCGTGGGGGCCGCTGGCGGCGGTGCCGAGCCGCTCGAGGACGACGCCTTGGTGCTCGCGGTCCTCGAGCGCACCGGCGTCGTCGACCGCGAACACCTGCGTCGGCACGCCGACGAACAGCGGATCGGCGGCGAGGCGCTCGCGCACTGCGTCGAGGCGCGCACCGCGCTCGAGCTCGACGTAGACATAGCGCGTGCCGGCGACCTCGGCTTCGAGCGCCGCCCGCACGCCGTCGATCGCCGCCGCGGCCGCGCTGTGGTGCAGCGCGGTGCCCGGGTGGCGCTGCTGCACCGTCTGACCGCGCGGGATCATTCGCTCGAACGACGCGACGAAAGCCGACCACGCACCCGGGTTCCAGCCGGCGCCGACGACGGCCGACGTGCGGTGCCGGCGCGCCGCGTCGTCGAGCACTTGGTGGTGCCGCACCAAGGCGGCGCCGTCGAGCGCGGTGCACTCGACGACCGGCAGCCGCTGCTGCAACAGCGCGAGGGCGACATCGGTCGCGTCGCCGGCGGGCACGCACACCAGCGCAACGTCGACCGCCGACAGTTCGCGCACGTGGCCGACGACGGCGGTGCGCTGCAGCCGCCCCGGCGCGTGCGCCGGGGCGTCGGCGCGGCGGACGATGCCGGCGAGCGCGAGCTCGGGGTCGTCGAGCAGCGCGAGCGCGCACGCGGTGCCGAGCCGGCCGAGGCCGACGACGGCGGCCTGCAGACGTGTCGCGGTTCCGGTCATCGCCTCGTGCGCCATCGTTGCGCGGGTCCCGCCCATCGCCGGAGTGTCACCGCCGGTCTCAGCGCGTGGCGGCGTCCACCGCGGTCGCGAGCGCATGCAAGCCGGCCGAGATCTCGACCGGATACGCGTCGGCCACCGGGTCGAGGCCGCGCAGCGGCTCGGGCAGCGCGCGCAGCTGCTCGGTGCAGCGCCTTCGGGCGTCGGCGAGCGTCGGCGCCGCGCCGACGCGCCGGCCGCCGCGCATCACCGGCTGCAGCAGCGGCTCGCCGTCGAGCGGCTCGCCTTCGAGCTGCACGCGGTCGGCGAGCATGCGGCCATGGGCGTCGAAACGGCGCACGACCTGCTTGACGCCGGGCAACGTCGCCTTGCCGGCCGAGCGCTTGCGCCGCGCGACGCCGGCGTAGACCTGCAGCTTGTAGACGGCGTCGAGCGACGGCGCGTCCGACGACGTGTCGAGCGCGGTGCCGATGCCGAAGCCGTCGATCGGCGCGCCGGCGGCGAGCAGCTCGGCGACGCGCCACTCGTCGAGGTTGCCGCTCGCGAAGATGCGCACGCCTCGCAGCCCCGCGGCGTCGAGCCTCGGTCGCACCGCCCTCGCCTGCGCCGCCATGTCGCCGCTGTCGAGCCGGATGCCGCCGATCTCGATGCCCTCGGCGGCCAGACGCGGCGCGAGATCGATCACGCGCTGCACGCCCTGCAGCGGGTCGTAGGTGTCGACGAGCAGCGTCGGGCGCTGCGGGCGCGAGCGCGCGAACGCGACGAACGCGTCGGCCTCGCTCGCGTGTGCCTGCACGAACGAGTGCGCCATCGTGCCGAAGGCCGGGAGGCCGTACCGGCGCGCCGCCTCGGCGGTCGCGGTGCCGTCGAAGCCGGCCAGGTAGGCCGCGCGCGCGGCGAACAGCGCCGCTTCGGCGCCGTGGGCGCGGCGCATGCCGAAGTCGACGAGCAGCCGCCCCGGCGCGGCCAGCACGACGCGCGCCGCCTTCGACGCGATCAGCGTCTGGAAGTGCACGATGTTGAGCAGCCGCGACTCGACGAGCTGCGCCAGCGGCAGCGGCGCCGTCACGCGCAGGATCGGCTCGTCGGCGAAGAACACCGTGCCCTCGGGCATCGCGTGCACGTCGCCGGTGAAGCGCAGCGTGCGCAGGTGGTCGAGCAGCGCGGGCCTGAAGCCGCCCTGCCGCTCGACCCACGCGATCTCGTCGTCGGTGAAGGCCAGCGTCTCGAGGAACTGCAGCGCCTGCTCGAGCCCGGCGGCGACGAGGAAGTTGCGCTGCGCAGGCAGCTTGCGCACGAACAGCTCGAACGTTGCCTCTTGCTGCATGCCCTCGTCGAGGTAGGCCTGCAGCATCGTCAGCTGGTACAGGTCGGTCAGCAGGGCCGTCATTGGGCACCGGGCGAAGCCGTCACGCGGTCGATGCTATCCCGCTTTGCGCTGGCGCAAAGCCGGCGCCGCGCGGCCGGGCATGCTGCGCCCCGGGGCGCCGGGCCACGGCGCCCGTGACGAGGTGCCACCCAGAGGGGCCACCATGCGACTGACCTCCCCCGCTTTCGAGCCGAATGGCCCGATTCCCGTGCGCCACACCGCCGACGGTGCCGACGTCGCGCCGGCGCTCGTGTTCCACGACGTGCCACCGGGCGCGCAGAGCCTGGCGCTGATCGTCGAAGACCCCGACGCGCCCGACCCGGCCGCGCCGGTCAAGCCGTGGGTGCACTGGGTGCTGTACGACCTGCCGCCCGACGCGCCCGGCCTGCCCGAAGGCGGCACGCCGCTGCCGGCGGGCACCCGCGAAGGCCTGAACGACTGGCACCGCCGCGGCTGGGACGGCCCGAGTCCGCCTGTCGGCCGCCACCGCTACGTGTTCCGGCTGCACGCGCTCGACGTACGGCTGCCCGCACTCGCCGCGCCGACCGCCGCGGCACTGCGCCACGCGATGCACGGCCACGTGCTCGCGACCGCCGAACTGGTCGGCACCTACGCGCGCCGCGCGCGCTGAACTCGCGCTCGCGTCAGGCCGGTGCGAGTGTCCAGCCGCCGTCGGCGCCGTCGCGCCAGCCGGCGGTGGTGTCGGGCTGCAGCAGCCGGCGCAGTGCGTCGACGGCACCGGCGTCGGCCGGCTGCAGGCGCAGCCGCCGGCGCTGCAGCGGCCACGCGTCGAGGCGCCGCAGCCGCCCCGAGGCTGGGTCGAGCCGCAGCCGCCACAGCAGCGCGACGTCGTGGCGCCAAGGACCGTGGCCGCCAATGCCTTCGTAGTCGTTGATCAGGTCGCCGCAGCCGTGCAGGATCGCGTGGCCGGCGTACAGCTCGACAGGCAGCGGGTGGTGCGCCGAGTGGCCGTGCACGACGTCGGCCGCACCGAGGTCGACGAGCCGGCGCGCGAAGTCGCGCTGCGCCTGCGGCACGGCCGGCACCCAGTTGCCGCCCCAGTGGATCGAGACGACGACGAGATCGCCCGCGCGGCGGTGCCGCCGCACGCATTCGGCGACACGCTGCGCCGACGACGGCGAGAGGTCGGGCAAGCGCGCGACGCCGGCGCGGTGGTCGGCAGCGGCCCAGTCGGCGGGCACGCCGCTGTCGTCGGTTGCGAGGCCGAACACCAGCAGCCGGCGCCCGCCGCCGAGGTCGATCGCGGCCGGGCGCCACGCCGCCTACGCGTCGGCCCCCGCCCCCACCGTCGCGATACCGGCGGCGTGCAGCGTCGCCAGCGTCTCGCGCAGCGCGTCGCGGCCCCAGTCGAGCACGTGGTTGTTCGCGAGCGTGCAGACGTCGACGCGCGCGACCGTCAGCACGTCGACGTTGGCCGGGTGCATGCGGTAGTGGATGCCCTTGTGCGGCCACGGCGCGCCGCCGGCGGTGACGGCGGTTTCGAGGTTGACGACGCGCGCGTCGAGGTCGGGCGCGAGGAACTGCGCGAGCGCGGCACCCCACGGCTCGTGCGGCGCCAGCGGCGTGCCGACGGGGCCGTTCGCCGCCTCGGCGAGCCGCAGGTACTCGCGCGCGTCGTCGACGACCGGCTCGTACAGCTGCGGCGGCACGTGCTGGCGCAATGCCTGATCGACGCCACGACCCGTCATCACGTCGCCGGCGAGCAGCAGCGTGACGGTGCCGTCGGGCGTCATCGGCCCGGTTCAGGGGGTGTGGTGGCGCCCGAGGCTCACGCGCTTGGCTTGCAGGCCCTCGCCCGCCGGCTCGACGACGAACTGCACCGCGGTGCCGACGTCGACGCGGTCGAAATGACCACCGGCGACGTTGTCGCGGCTGAAGTAGTACTCCTCGCCGTCGGGCGTGCGGATGAAGCCGGAGCCGCCCTCGGCGTCGAGGCGCACGACTTCGCCGTGCAGCTCGCGCGCATGCTGCTTTTCGTCGCCGCGGCGCTGGTGCACGGCGTCCTGCAGCCGGCGCTTCATCGCGTCGAACGCGTCGCGCAGCGCGACGTAGACGTCCTCGTGCTGCACACGGTCGACGACGAGCTCACGCCCGGGTAGCGTCAGGTCGATGCGCACGCCGAACGGGTGACCCTGGTGCTTGTGCTTCTGCTCGAGATCGATCACGACGCGGCACGACATGATGTCGCTGCTCAGGTGCTCGAGGTGCGCGATCTTGTCGCGCACCGCCGTCTCGAGCGCGTCGGAGCGCTCGAGGCCGTGAAAAACGATCTGGGGCGGAACTTTCATCGCGGTCTCTCCTCTGGCCAGTGTATGCAGTCTGCCGCGGCCCGGGCGCCCGTGACCTGACATTCGTCAAGACCGGCGCTCAGCGCATCGTGCGCGCGAGCAGCGGCCGCAGCTGCGCCAGCGGTCGCGCGTTGAGCACGTCGGCGGCCTCGAGCCAGCCGCGCCGTGCCTGACCGACGCCGTGGCGCAGCACGTCGAAGTCGGCCGTCGCGTGCGCGTCGGAGTCGATCGCGACGAGCACGCCCTCGTCCTTCGCGAGCCGGCACGCGGAGTCGTCGAGGTCGAGCCGCTGCGGCTGCGCGTTCAGTTCGACGAAGCAGCCGCGCTGCTTCGCGTGGCGCAGCACGCGCGGCAGGTCCAGCTCGACCGGCCCGCGCTCGCCGAGCAGCCGCGCCGTCGGGTGCGCGAGGATCGTGAAGCAGCGCGCATCCATCGCGCGCAGCACGCGGTCGGTCTGCTTGTCGCGCGGCAGGTTCAGCCGCGAGTGCAGCGCGCCGACGACGAGGTCGAGCCGCTGCAGGATCTCGTCGGGCAGGTCGAGCCGCCCGTCGGCGAGGACGTCGACCTCGATGCCCTTGAGCAGCACGAGCCGCGCCTTCTGCGCGCGCAGCCGCGCGTTCAGGCGGTCGATGCGTTCGATCTGCGCCTCGAGCCGCTTCGCGTCGAGCCCGCGCGCCACCGCCAGGCGCGCCGAGTGGTCGGTGATCGCGAGGTACTCGAAGCCGCGCGCCTGCGCCGCCGCGGCCATCGCCTCGAGCGTGTCGCGGCCGTCGCTGTCGGTCGTGTGCACGTGCAGGTCGCCGCGCAGGTCGGCGAGCTCGACGAGCTTCGGCAGCCGGCCGGCCTGCGCCGCCTCGATCTCGCCGCGGTCCTCGCGCAGCTCGGGGGCGATGAACGGCAGCCCGACCGCGGCGTAGACCGAGGCCTCGGTGTCGCCGGCCACGCGCTCTTCGCCGCGGAACACGCCGTACTCGTTGATCTTCAGCCCCCGCGCCTGCGCGAGCCGGCGCAGCGCGATGTTGTGTGCCTTCGAGCCGGTGAAGTAGACGAGCGCGGCGCCGAATTCAGCCGCCGGCACGACGCGCAGGTCGACCTGCAGGCCGCTGGCGAGCACCACGCTCGCGCGCGTGCGGCCCTTCGCGAGCACCTGCCGCACCTGCGGCAGCGTCGTGAAGCGCTCCATCACGCCGCTGCGCCCGCGCACCGTCACGAGCAGGTCGAGGTCGCCGACGGTGTCGCGCCGCCGGCGCAGGCTGCCGGCGGGCACGACGCGCTCGACGCCCGGCACCGCGGCGAGTGCGGCGACGAGCGCGTCGGCGATGGGCTCGGCCAGCGCGATCGACATCCGGCCGGCATCCGCCAGCGGGGCCGCAGCTGCCGGCACAGCGATCGCCTGCAGGATCGCCTGCTCCGTCTTCGGTCCGAAGCCGGGGATCGCGCGGATGCGCCCGGCCCACGCGGCGGCGGCGAGGTCGTCGACGGTGTGGATGCCGAGCTCATGGTGCAGCGCGCGCACGCGCTTTGGCCCGAGCCCGGGCACTCTGAGCAGCGCCGTGATGCCCGGCGGCAGCTCGCCGCGCAGCCGCTCGAGGAGCGCGCAGGTGCCGGTGGCGACGATCTCGGCGATCTTGCCCGCGAGGTCGGCGCCGATGCCCGGCAGCGCCTCGAGGTCCGCGCCCAGCGCGACCAGCTCGGCCAGCGGCCGGCCCAGGCCGCTGACGGTGCGGGCCGCGTTGCGGTACGCCCGGATGCGAAACGGGTTCGCGTCCTCGACCTCGAGCAGGTCGGCGATCTCGTCGAACACCGCGGCGACCTCGGCGTTCGTGACCGCCGGCGCGGCCGGCGGCGGGGGCGCCGCACGGTGGGTCATGGCAGCACGTCGGCCGCGGCGGCGACGACGGCGCCGCGCTGCCGCATCGCGGCCAGCGCGCGCTCGCCGTCGCCGGGCTGCACGTCGACCGCCGCGACGCCGTCGGCGAGCACGACGACGGCGTAGCCCAGCGCCAGCGCGTCGAGCACGCTCGCCTGCACGCAGTAGTCGGTGGCCAGCCCGCAGACGAACAGCCGCTGCACGCCCAGCGCCTGCAGCCGCGCGTGCAAGTCGGTGCCGTCGAACGCCGAGTACGCGTCGCGCGCGGGCGTCGTCGCCTTCGAGATCACGACCGCGTCGGCAGGCAGCCGCAGCGCGGCGGGAAAGTCGGCGCCCGGCGTGCCGGCCACGCAGTGCGGAGGCCAAGGGCCGCCCTGCGCTCGGAACGAGCAGTGATCTGCCGGGTGCCAGTCGCGCGACGCGAACACCGGCAGCGCGAGCGCGGCAAAGCGCTGCAGCGCACGCCCGATGGCCGGCAGCACGGCGTCGCCGGCCGGCACCGCGAGGCTGCCGCCGGGCAGGAAGTCGTTCTGCACGTCGACGACGAGCAGCGCGTCGCCGGCGCCAACAGCGGGTACGGGAGACGGAGACGTCATCGGCGTGCGCTCGGGGGGCGATGGTGCGAGCGTGCGCAAGCCCGGCCTCGCGCGCCTTGATGCAGCGCAAGTCGCAAGCGCATCGTCGCTTGCCTACACTGCGTGCACCGCCACCGCCGGGAGAGCCCGTGCCGCTGTCGATCCAGGCCGTCGTCGATGCGCTGGGCGCGCACGCGACCCACCCGTTCGCGGTCACGCTGCCCGACGGCGCGCGCCACGCATGCGGCGACGGCGCGCCGGCGTTCACGCTGCACCTGCGCACCGAGGCGGCCGTGCTGGCCACGCTGGCGCGCGGCCACATCGGGCTGCTCGAAGCCTACTTCGACGGCGAAGTCGACGTCGACGGCAGCTTCCACGCCGCGATGGCGGTCGGCCTCGCGAGCGATCTGTCGCGCGGCACCAACCCGCTGCTCGCCGCCGAGAACCGCCTGCACGAGCTGCGCCACTCGAACCGCGACCCGGCGCAGGCCAAGGCCAACGCGCGCTTCCACTACGGCCTCGGCGAGCCGTTCTACCGCCTGTGGCTCGACGACCCGCTGAAGATGTACACCTGCGCCTACTGGCGCGAAGGCACCGCGACGCTCGAGGAGGCGCAGCGCAACAAGATCGACCACGTGATCCGCAAGATCCGCCTCGGCCCGGGCGAGCGCTACGTCGACATCGGCTGCGGCTTCGGCGGCTTCATGTTCCGCGCATGGGAGACGGTCGGCGCGCTCGGCACCGGCGTCAACACGACGACCGAGCAGGTGGATTGGCTGCGCGCCGAGATCGCGCGCCGCGGTCTCGCCGACCGGCTCGCGGTGCGCGAGGCCGACTTCCGAGACGTCGACGGCCCCTACGACAAGGTCGTCTCGATCGGCGTGCTCGAGCATGCCGGGCGCGACCAGCTCGCCGAGGTGATCCGCGCGCACGCCGACTTCCTCAAGCCCGGCGGGCTCGGGATGCTGCACTTCATCGGCCACGTCGGGCGCTGCGACACCGAGCTGTTCATCCGCAAGCACGTCTTTCCCGGCGGGTGGATCCCGAGCCTCGCCGACGTGATCGTCGAGATGGAGCGCTGTGGCCTCGAGGTGGTCGACGTCGAGAACCTGCGCCGCCACTACGCGCCGACGCTCGACGCGTGGGCCGAGCGCTTCGAGCGCCACTGGCCGCAGATCCAGGCGCTCGACCCGCAGCGCTTCGACGAGCGCTTCCGCCGCATCTGGCGCACCTACCTCGTCGGCTGCGCCGAGATGTTCCGCGCGCCCAGCGGCTACACGCACCTGTGGCAGATCGTGTTCAGCAAGGGCAATGTCACCCCCGACAACTACCCGATGAGCCGCGCGCACCTGTACCGCGACGACGCCGGCGATGGCGGCCGCTGACGACCATGCCGCGCGCCTGGACCGGCTGCGGGCGGTGCTCGCCGCCGCGCAGCCCTCGGCGCCGCTCGGGCTCGCCAAGCGCACGTCGAACCTGTTTCGCGACCGCACCGAGGGGCGCAAGCAGCGGCTGGACCTCGGCGAGTTCCACCACGTGCTGCGCATCGACACCACGGGCTGCTGGGTCGACGTCGAGGGCCTGTGCACCTACGAGGCGCTGGCCGACGCGACGCTGGCGGTGGGCCAGATGCCGGCGGTGGTGCCGCAGCTCAGGACGATCACGATCGGCGGTGCCGCGGCCGGGGTCGGCATCGAGGCGACGTCGTTTCGCGAGGGCCTGGTGCACGACACGCTGCTCGAGATCGAGGTGCTGCTGCCCGGCGGCGAGATCGTCGTCGCGACCCCCGATAACGCGCACCGCGACCTGTTCTACGGCTTCCCGAACTCGTACGGCACGCTCGGCTACGTGCTGCGGCTGAAGGCGCGCACGCGCCCCGTCAAGCGCTTCGTGCGTGTCGAGCACCGCCCGTTCGCCGATGCCGCGGCGTTCTTCGCCGCGCTCGACGCCGCGTGCGCCGACCCGGCGTCGGACTTCGTCGACGGCGTCGTCTTCGGCCGCGGCGACCACGTGCTCAGCGTCGCTCGCTTCGTCGACGACGCGCCGCAGGCGAGCGACTACACGTTCGAGCGCATCTACTGGCGCTCGCTGAATACGACGCCGGTGGACTTCCTGACCGCGCGCGACTACCTCTGGCGCTGGGACACCGACTGGTTCTGGTGCTCGAAGAACGTCGGCGCGCAGCATCCGCTGGTGCGCCGCCTGCTCGGGCGCGAACGGCTGAACTCGCGCACCTACACGAAGATCATGCGCCTGAACAGCCGCTTCGGCCTCACGCGCGCGTGGGCGCGGCTGCGCGGCGTGCACCCCGAGTCAGTGATCCAGGACGTCGACATCCCGCTGCCGCGCGCGGCCGAGTTCCTCGACTTCCTGCTCGCCGAGATCGGCATCGTGCCGGTGTGGGTCTGCCCGATCCGCCCGACCGATCCGGCGCACGCGTTCACGCTGTACCCGCTGACACCCGGCGTGCGCTACGTCAACTTCGGCTTCTGGGACGTCGTGAACGCGCGCGAGCCGCACCCGCCGGGGCACTTCAACCGCCTCGTCGAGCGCAAGGTGATCGAGCTCGGCGGCATCAAGTCGCTGTACTCCGAGAGCTACTTCCCGCGCGACGAGTTCGACCGCGCCTACGCGATGGACCGCTACCGCGCGCTGAAGGCGCGCTACGACCCGCAGCACCGCGCGCTCGACCTGTACGACAAGGTCGTCGGCCGGCGCTGATGCGCGGCGCCGGCGTCAGCCCAGCGCCGCGCGCGCGTTGCGGAACATGCGCATCCACGGGCTGAAGCCGTCGGCGCCGGCGCCCGACCAGCTCAGCTGGGCCTGGCGGAACACGCGCTCGGGGTGCGGCATCAGCGCGGTGAAGCGCCCGTCGGGCGTCGTCACCCCCGTCAGGCCGTCGGGGCTGCCGTTGGGGTTGTACGGGTAGACCTCGGTCGGCCGGCCGTGGGGGTCGACGAAGCGCAGCGCGCGCGCGACGCGCTGCGCGTCGCCGCGCTGCGAGAAGTCGGCGCGGCCCTCGCCGTGTGCGACCGCGATCGGCAGCCGGCTGCCGGCCATGCCGGTGAAGAAGATCGAGGGGCTCGCGAGCACCTCGACGAGGCTCAGCCGCGCCTCGAACTGCTCGCTGGCGTTGCGCGTGAACTTCGGCCACGCGTCGGCGCCGGGGATGATCGGCGCGAGCGCGGCCATCATCTGGCAGCCGTTGCACACGCCGAGCGCGATCGTGTCCGGTCGCTGGAAGAACGCCGCGAACTGCTCGGCCAGCGCCGGGTTGAACAGGATCGAGCGCGCCCAGCCCTCGCCGGCGCCGAGCGTGTCGCCGTAGCTGAAGCCGCCGCAGGCGACGAAGCCCTGGAACTGGTCGAGACGCGCGCGACCGGCCTGCAGGTCGCTCATGTGCACGTCGAAGGTGTCGAAGCCGGCGGCGTGTATCGCATAGCTCATCTCGACCTGCGAGTTGACGCCCTGCTCGCGCAGGATCGCGATCTTCGGCCGCGCGAGGTGCACGAACGGTGCGGTGACGTCGTCGGCGGGGTCGAACGTCAGGTGCACGTGCAGCCCGGTGTCGTCGGCGGCGCCGGCCAGCGCGTGTTCGCTGTCGGCGCACGCCGGGTTGTCGCGCAGCCGCGCGATGCGCCAGCTGACCTCGTCCCAGGTCTGGTGCAGGTGCGCCAGCGGCGCCGAGAATACGCACTTCGTGTCGCGCCAGACCTCGACGACGCCGCGGTCGTTGGGCGCCCCGATCACGTGCGTGAAGCGCCCGAGGCCGTGCGCGCGCAGCGTCGCGATCGCCGCGTCGCGGTCGGCGCGCCGCACCTGCAGCACCACGCCGAGCTCCTCGGCGAACAGCGCCTTGAGCGTCAGCTCGTTGCGCCGCTCGCTCACCTGGCTCGCCCAGTTCTTCGAGTCGCCGTACTCGGCGCGGCTGTCGCCGATGCCGTCGCCTTCGGTGACCAGCAGGTCGACGTTGAGGCTCACGCCGCGGTGGCCGGCGAACGCCATCTCGCAGACGCACGCCCACAGGCCTCCGTCGCTGCGGTCGTGGTAGGCGAGCAGCCGGCCGCCGGCGCGCAGCTCGTTGACGGCGGCCACCAGTGCCTTCAGGCGCTGCGGGTCGTCGAGGTCGGGCACCTCGTCGCCGAAGCGGCCGAGCGTCTGCGCGAGGATCGACCCGGCCAGGCGGTGGCGGCCGGCACCGAGGTCGACGAGCAGCAGCACCGTCTCGCCCGGCTGCAGCTGCGGAGTCAGCGTGCCGCGCACGTCGGGCAGCGTCGCGAAGGCGCTGACGATCAGCGACACCGGCGCGACGATCTGGCACGGGCCGTCGGCGCCGTTCCACTTCGTGCGCATCGACAGGCTGTCCTTGCCGACCGGGATGCCGACGCCGAGCGCCGGGCACAGCTCCAGACCGACCGCCTTCACGGTGTCGTACAGCGCCGCGTCCTCCCCGGCCTCGCCGCAGGCGGCCATCCAGTTCGCGCTGAGCTTGACGCGCGACAGTTCGATCGGCGCGGCGAGCAGGTTCGTGATCGCCTCGGCCACCGCCATGCGGCCCGACGCCGGGGCGTCGAGCGCCGCCAGCGGCGTGCGCTCGCCCATCGCCATCGCCTCGCCGCGGTAGCCGCTGAAGTCGGCGAGCGTGACGGCGCAGTCCGCCACCGGCACTTGCCACGGCCCCACCATCGGGTCGCGGTGGCTGAGCCCGCCCACCGTGCGGTCGCCGATCGTGATCAGGAATCGCTTGCTCGCCACCGTCGGGTGGCGCAGCACGTCGAACGCAGCCTGCTCGAGCGTCACGCCGGTCAGGTCGAGCGCGGCTTCGGTGCGCACGACGCGCTCGACGACGCGGTGCATCTTCGGCGGCTTGCCGAGCAGCACCTCCATCGGCATGTCGATCACGCGCTCGCCGCCCGCGCCGTCCTCGACGACGAGGTCACGCGCCTCGGTCGCGACGCCGACCACCGCGAACGGACAGCGCTCGCGCGCGCACATCTGCTCGAACAGCGGCATCAGCGCCGGGTCGACGGCCAGGACGTAGCGCTCCTGACTCTCGTTGCACCAGATCTCCTTCGGCGCCAGGCCGCTTTCCTCGAGCGGGACCTTTCGCAGGTCGAAGCGCGCGCCGCGGCCGGCGCCGTCGGCGAGCTCGGGGAACGCGTTGGACAGCCCCCCGGCGCCGACGTCGTGGATCGCGAGGATGGGGTTCTTGTCGCCGAGCGCCCAGCAGTGGTTGATGACCTCCTGCGCGCGGCGCTGGATCTCGGGGTTGCCGCGCTGCACACTGTCGAAGTCCAGCTCGGCGGTGTTGGTGCCGGCGGCCATCGAACTCGCGGCACCCCCGCCCATGCCGATGCGCATCCCCGGCCCGCCGAGCTGCACGAGCAGCGTGCCGGCGGGGAACGCCACCTTGTGCGTCTGCGTCGCGTCGATGCTGCCGACGCCGCCGGCGATCATGATCGGCTTGTGGTAGCCGCGCCGCACGCCAGCCACCGTCTGCTCGTAGACGCGGAAGTAGCCCGCCAGGTTGGGCCGGCCGAACTCGTTGTTGAACGCGGCGCTGCCCAGCGGTCCGTCGATCATGATCTGCAGCGCGCTCGCGATGTGCTCGGGCTTGCCGACGGGGTCGCGCTCCCAGGGCTCGTCGGTGCCGGGCAGATGCAGGTTCGACACCGAGAAGCCCGTCAGCCCCGCCTTCGGCCGCGCGCCGCGGCCGGTGGCGCCCTCGTCGCGGATCTCGCCGCCGGCGCCGGTGGCCGCGCCAGGGAACGGGCTGATCGCGGTCGGGTGGTTGTGCGTCTCGACCTTCATCAGCACGTGCGCGGTGACCTCGCGTGCGCCGTACTTCGGCGCGTTCGTGAAGCCCTCGGGCTGCCAGCGCACGACGGGGCCGCCTTCCATGATCGCGGCGTTGTCGCTGTAGGCCACGACGGTGTGCTGCGGGCTCGCCCGCTCGGTGTGGCGGATCATCGCGAACAGGCTGTGTGCCTGGCGCTGGCCGTCGATCGTGAAGTCGGCGTTGAAGATCTTGTGCCGGCAGTGCTCGCTGTTGGCCTGCGCGAACATCATCAGCTCGACGTCGCTCGGGTTGCGCCCGAGGCGGGTGAACGCATCGACGAGGTAGTCAACCTCGTCGTCGGACAGCGCCAGCCCGAACGCGGCGTTGGCCTCGAGCAGCGCCTCGCGGCCGAACGCGAGCACGTCGACGTGCGCCAGCGGCGGGGCCGGCTGCGGATCGAACAGGTGGCGCGCCGCGTCGCGCTCGAAGGCGACGCTCTCCGTCATGCGGTCGTGCAGCAGCGCGGCGACGGCCTCGCGCTCGGTGGCCGACAGCGGCTTCGCACCGCCGAGCAGGCCACCCTTGAGCGTCAGGTGGAACTCGGTCACGCGCTCGATGCGGTGCACTGGCAGGCCACAGTTGTGTGCGATGTCGGTGGCCTTGCTCGCCCACGGCGAGACGGTGCCCAGCCGCGGCATCACGACGACGAGCTCGCCGTCGGTCGGCCCGGCATAGGGGTCGCCGTAGGTCAGCAGCGCCTGTAGGCGGTCGCGCGCGGCGGCGTCGAGCGGTGCGTCGCTGGCGACCCAGTGCACGTGCCGCGCGGCGATGCCGACGACGCGCGGCACCACCGCGGCGATGCGATCGAGCAGCGCGCGGGCGCGGAACGCGGACAGCGCTTGGCTGCCCTCGAAGTGCAACAGGTGCGGGGAAGGCGACGGCATCGGAACCCGGGGTCGAGGGCGGGGCGGAAACGGCCTGCCCGCGTGGAGGGTTGGCCGCGGCGAAGACCCGGGATTCTACGGGGGCGATGGGATAATCCCGGCCCATGACGATTCCGATCAAGAGCGGCGCCGAAATCGACGCGATGCGCACCGCGTGCCGCCTCGCGTCCGAGGTACTGGACCTGCTGACGCCGCACGTCAAGCCCGGCGTCACGACGCTCGAACTCGACCGCATCGCGCACGACCATATCGTGCACGTGCAAGGCGGCATCCCCGCGACGCTGGGCTACCAGCCGCCGGGCTACCCGCCCTACCCGGCGTCGCTGTGCACGTCGGTCAACCACCAGGTCTGCCACGGCATCCCGAACGACCGGCCGCTGAAGAACGGCGACATCGTCAACATCGACGTCACCGTCATCAAAGACGGCTGGCACGGCGACAACAGCCGCATGTACATCGTCGGCGAGGGCTCGATCGCCGCGAAGCGGCTGTGCCAGATCACCTACGAGGCGATGTGGAAGGGCATCGTCAAGGTGCGCCCGGGCGCGCGGCTCGGCGACATCGGCCACGCGATCCAGACCTACGCTGAGGCAGCCGGCTACTCGGTGGTGCGCGAGTTCTGCGGCCACGGCGTCGGGCGCAAGTTCCACGAGGAGCCGCAGGTGCTGCACTACGGCCGGCCCGGCACGCTCGAGGAGCTCAAGCCGGGCATGATCTTCACGATCGAGCCGATGATCAATGCCGGCCGGCGCGAGATCCGCGAGCTCGGCGATGGCTGGACGATCGTCACGAAGGACCGCTCGCTGTCGGCGCAGTGGGAGCACACCGTGCTCGTCACCGAGACCGGCTACGAGGTGCTGACGGTATCGGCCGGCAGCCCGCCGCCGCCCGAGTTCGCGCGCGCGTCGCTGCCGGCGGCGGCGTGAGCGCGATGCCCGCCGCGCCGCTCGGCGCCGCCGCCAGCCTGGGCGACCTGCGCCAGCGCTTCCGCGACGGCAAGGCTGCGCTGCTCGAGCAGTTCCGCGCCGCACGCCCGACGGCGCCCGCCGCCACGCGGCTGCTGCGTGCGCTGGCACGCCACGTCGACGCGACGCTGGCGACGCTGTGGCAGCGCGCCGGTATGCCGACGGGCGCGGCGCTGGTCGCGGTGGGGGGCTACGGGCGCGGCGAGCTGTATCCCTACTCCGACGTCGACGTGCTCGTGCTGCTGCCCGACGCCGACGCGCAGCTGCGCCACGGCGAGGCGATCGAGGGCTTCATCACCGCGTGCTGGGACATCGGCCTCGAGATCGGCTCGTCGGTGCGCACGCTCGAGCAGTGCCTCGCCGAGAGCGAGCGCGACGTGACGGTGCGCACCGCACTGCTCGAGTCGCGCTACCTGTGTGGCGCGCGCCGCGCCTTCGACGCGTTCTGCCGCGCGCACGACGCGAGCATCGACGCGCGTGCGTTCCTGCGCGCGAAGACGCTCGAGATGCAGCAGCGCCACGTCAAGTACGAGGACACGCCGTACGCGCTCGAGCCCAACTGCAAGGAAAGCCCCGGCGGGCTGCGCGACCTGCAGGTCGTCGTGTGGGTCGCGCGCGCCGCGGGCCTCGGGCGTAACTGGAGCGAGCTCGCCGCCAACGGGCTCGTGACACCGTTCGAGGTCAAGCAGCTGCAACGCAACGAGGGGCTGCTCAAGCTGATCCGTGCGCGGCTGCACCTGGTGGCCGGGCGACGCGAGGACCGCCTCGTGTTCGACCTGCAGACCGCGGTGGCGGCAAGCTTCGGCTTCGCGTCGACGCCGTCGCAGCGCGCCTCCGAGGTGCTGATGCGCCGCTACTACTGGGCCGCCAAGGCGGTGGCGCAGCTCAACCAGATCCTGATGCTCAACATTGAGGAGCGCATCAGCGGCAGCGAAGGCGCGCCGATGCGCCCGCTCGACGACGCGCGCTTCCTCGACCGCGGCGGCATGCTCGAAGTCGCCAGCGACGACCTGTACCGCCGCGACCCGCACGCGATCCTGCAGACCTTCCACGTGTTCCAGCGCACGCCGGGCATCAAGGGGCTGTCGGCGCGCACGCTGCGTGCGCTGTACAACGCGCGCGAGCAGATGGGCGCGTCGTTCCGCCGCGACCCCGTCAACCGCCGCACCTTCATGCAGATCCTGCAGCACTCGGAGGGCGGGCAGACGCACGCACTGCGGCTGATGAACCAGACCTCGGTGCTCGGCCGCTACCTGTGGGTGTTCCGCCGCATCGTCGGCCAGATGCAGCACGACCTGTTCCACGTCTACACGGTGGACCAGCACATCCTGATGGTGCTGCGCAACGTGCGCCGCTTCTTCATCCCCGAGCACGCGCACGAGTACCCGTTCTGCTCGCAGCTCGCGCTGCAGTGGGACAAGCCGTGGCTGCTGTACATCGCGGCGCTGTTCCACGACGTCGCCAAGGGGCGCGGCGGCGACCACTCCGACCTCGGCGCGATGGAGGTGCGGCGCTTCTGCCGCCAGCACGGCGTCGGCGGCGACGATGCGAAGCTCGTCGAGTTCCTCGTGCAGCACCACCTGAGCATGTCGCGCATCGCGCAGAAGGAGGACCTGTCGGATCCCGAGGTCATCGCCGCGTTCGCAAGGCTCGTCGGCGACCCGCGGCGGCTCAACGCGCTGTACCTGCTGACGGTGGCCGACATCCGCGGCACGAGCCCGAAGGTGTGGAACGCGTGGAAGGGCAAGCTGCTCGAGGACCTGTACCGCCAGACGCTGCGTGCGCTCGGCGGCGCGAAGCCCAACATGGACGCCGAGATCGAAGCGCGCAAGGCCGAGGCACGCTCGATGCTCGCGCTCGCGTCGATGCTGCCCGACACCGAGCAGCCGCTGTGGCGCACGCTCGAGGTCAGCTACTTCGCGCGCCACGACGCGAGCGACATCGCGTGGCACGCGCGCGTGCTGTGGCGCCACGTGAACACGGCCGAGCCGGTCGTGCGCGCACGGCCGTGGGCGCTCGGCGAGGGGCTGCAGGTGCTGGTCTACGCGCCCGACCGGCCCGACCTGTTCGCGCGCATCTGCGGCTACTTCGACGGCGCCGGCTTCAACATCCAGGACGCCAAAATCCACACGACGCGCGCCGGCTACGCGCTCGACACGTTCCAGGTGATCCACCCGCAGATGGAGCCGCCGAACACGCCGAACTACCGCGACCTGACCGCGCTCGTCGAGACCGACCTCAAACGCGCGCTGCTCAGCGACGCGCCGTTGCCTGAGCCAAGCCGCGGACGCCTGTCGCGTCGCGTGCGTTCGTTCCCGGTGACGCCGCGCGTGTCGCTGCGCCCCGACGAGCGCGCGCAGCGCTGGCTGCTGTCGATCAGCACGAGCGACCGCTCGGGGCTGCTGTACAGCATCGCGCGCGTGCTGGCGCGCCACCGCGTGAACCTGCAGCTGGCCAAGATCACGACGCTGGGTGAGCGCGTCGAGGACACGTTCCTCGTCGACGGCCCCGAGCTGCAGCAGGCCAAGGCGCAGCTGCAGATCGAGAGCGAGCTGCTCGACGCCGTCGCGCCGCAGCCCGCGGGCTGATCGACGCATGGCGATCGCACTCGTCGAAGCGCGCGCCGTCGCCGATGGCACGGCCGGCGTCGATACCGTGATCGACGCGCGCTCGCCGGCCGAGTTCGCCGAGGACCACCTGCCGGGCGCGGTCAACTGGCCGGTGCTCGACGACCGCGAGCGCCGCGTCGTCGGCACGCTGTACAAGCAGGTCTCGCCGCACGAGGCGCGCAAGGTCGGCGCGGCGATGGTCGCACGCCGCATCGCCGACCACCTCGAGCGCTGGGTGGCCGGGTGGCCGCGCGAGTGGCGACCGCTCGTGTACTGCTGGCGCGGCGGTCAGCGCTCGGGCTCGCTGGCGTGGTTCCTCGACCAGATCGGTTTTCGCACACAGCAGCTCAGGGGCGGCTACAAGGCGTTTCGCGGCGTCGTGCGCGCCGACCTCGACCGGCTGCCCGCAGCGCTCTCGCTGCACGTGCTGACGGGACGCACCGGCAGCGGCAAGACACGGCTGCTGCACGCGCTGCGCGCGGCCGGCGCGCAGGTGCTCGACCTCGAGGCACTGGCGTGTCACCGCGGCTCGGTGCTCGGCGCCGTGCCCGGCACGCCGCAGCCGAGCCAGAAGGACTTCGAGACGCGTCTGTGGCAGGCACTGCGCGGCCTCGACCCGGCGCGGCCGGTGTTCGTCGAAAGCGAGAGCCGCAAGATCGGCGCGCTGCACCTGCCCGACGCGCTGATCGCGCGCATGCGCGAGCACGGCCGCTGCATCGAGGTCGAGCTGGCGCTCGATGGCCGCATCGCGCTGCTGCTCGAGGAGTACGCCTTCTTCACGCGCGACCCCGAGCAGTTCTGCCGGCGCCTGGCGGCGCTGGTGCCGCTCGCGGGCCACGCGACGGTGCAACGCTGGCAGGCGCTGGCACGTGCGGGGCGCTGGGCCGAGGCCTTCGCCGACCTGATGGAGCACCACTACGACCCGCTGTACGAGCGCTCGATGGCCCGCCACTTCGCAGGCCGTGCGGCCGCGCCGCGGCTCACGCTGCGCGGGCACGACGCGCCGGCGCTGGCCGCGGCGGCGCGCGACGTGCTCGACCTCGTGGCGCGCGGCGACCGAAGCCGCTGAGCACGCCGTGGCGCTTGACATCGCTCAATCGCCGCGACGCGACGTCGTGGCAGCATCGCGGCCACGATGACGCGCGACGCCGCCCCCTCCACGCAGCCGCTGCCGATCCGCCCGATCACGTTGTCGTCGCCGTGGCGCTGGCTGTCGCGCGGGTGGGACGACTTCGCGCGCTGTCCCGGCCCCGGCCTGATCCACGGCGCGGCGCTGGCCGTGTTCGGTGCCGTGCTGTTCGTGCTCGCATACGACCGCTTCTGGCTGCTCGCCGGCGCCTTCAGCGGGTTCCTGCTGCTGGCACCGGTGCTCGCGACGGGCCTGTATGCGATCAGCCGCGGCCTCGAGCGGGGCGAGCGTGTCGACATGCGCATCGCGCTGCGCACGTGGCGGCCGCGCGACCGGCGCCTCGTCGTGTTCGGCGTGCTGCTGGCGGCGGCCGGCACCGGCTGGGTGCTGACGTCGGCCGCGCTGATCACCGTCTTCGCCGACGCGCCGGTGCGCAACCCGCGCGACTTCCTGCACGTCGTCGTGCTGGCGCCGAAGTCGCTGCTGTTCGAGGCGTGGCTCGTGCTCGGCGGTGCGCTCGCGGCGCCGGTGTTCGCATCGAGCGTCGTCGCCATTCCGCTGCTGCTCGACCGGCCGGTAGGCATCTGGCGCGCGGTGCTGACGAGCTGGCGCGCCGTCGTCGAGCACCCGCTGCCGCTGGCGCTGTGGGCGGCGATCCTGATGACGATGACGGCGGTGGCGATCGCCGCCGGGATGGTCGGACTGCTGGTTGCGGTGCCGTGGCTCGCGCACGCGAGCTGGCACGCCTACCGCGACCTCGTCGACACGACGTCGCTGCCCGAGTCGGCCTGAGGCGCCATGTTCGGATTCGACGAGGAGCAGATCGCCTGGTTCGGCCTGACGTTCGGCGTCACGGCCTTCATGCTGTACATGATCTTCATCGTGCTGCAGCTCGCGCGCGAGTCGAAAGCCGGCAAATTCGGCACCTTCGTGCTGCTGCTCGTGCTCGGTTTCGGCCTGCTCGGCTTCGCCGCGAAGGGCCTGATCAAATACTTCCTCGCCGGCATCGGCGAGTGAGCCGCGCAAATGCGAAACGCCGGCGCAGGCCGGCGTTTTCGCTTGTCTGGCGGGCGCCCCTCGCGGCGGGTCGGGCAATACGTGGGGACACCCGTGACACGACCGCAGGCTGCGCCTGCGGTCAGCCCATGTGCAGGCCGCCGTTGCAGCTGAAGTCGGCGCCCGTCGTGAAGCCCGAGTCGGGGCCGGCGAGCCAGGCGACGATCGAGCCGATCTCCTCGGGCGTGCCCAGCCGCTTGACCGGGATCTGCGCGATGATCTTCTCGAGGATCTCGGGCTTGATCGCGCGGACCATGTCGGTGCCGATGTAGCCGGGGCTCACGGTGTTGACCGTCACGCCCTTGGCCGCCACTTCCTGCGCCAGCGCCATCGTGAAGCCGTGCATCCCGGCCTTGGCGGCCGAGTAGTTGGTCTGGCCGGCCTGGCCCTTCTCGCCGTTGACCGAGCTGATCTGGATGATCCGGCCCCAGCCCTTCTCGATCATGTCGGGCAGCACCTGCTTGGTCACGTTGAACATGCTGTTCAGATTGGTGTCGATGACGGCCTTCCAGTCCTCGGGCGTCATCTTCAGGAACATGCGGTCGCGCGTGATGCCGGCGTTGTTGACCAGCACGTCGATCGGGCCATGCTCGGCTTTGGCCTTCGCGAACGCGGCCACCGTCGAGTCCCAGTCGGCGACGTTGCCGACCGACGCGTAGAACGTGTAGCCGAGCGCCTTCTGCTCGTCGAGCCACTTCTGGTAGTCGCGGCTCGGCCCGCAGCCGGCGATCACCTTGAAGCCGTCGCGGGCCAGCCGCTGGCAGATCGCCGTGCCGATGCCGCCCATGCCGCCGGTCACGTAAGCCACTTTCTGTGTCATTGCTCGCTCCTTCGTCGTCGTTCGAACCGATGCCTCGAGGGTCCCGCTGGCCGCGAGCGCGGTCAAGCGGGTTGCCCCGCAGTGTGGCGGCTGCCCGTCAGCGCTCGACGGTCAGCGCCACGCCCATGCCGCCGCCGATGCACAGCGCGGCCAGCCCCCGCTTCGCGTCGCGGCGCTGCATCTCGTGCAGCAGCGTCACGAGGATGCGGCAGCCGCTCGCGCCGATCGGGTGGCCGATCGCGATCGCGCCGCCGTTGACGTTGACCTTCGCCGGATCGACCTCGAGCACCTTGTTGACCGCGCAGGCCTGCGCGGCGAACGCCTCGTTGAGCTCGAACAGGTCGACGTCGCCGACGCTCCAGCCTGCGCGCGCGAGCGCCTTCTTCGACGCCGGCACCGGGCCCATGCCCATCGTGGCCGGGTCCAGCCCGCTGGTGGCGTAGCTGGCGATGCGCGCCAGCGGCTTCAGGCCGAGTGCCGCGGCCTTGGCCGCGCTCATCACGACGACCGCCGCGGCCCCGTCGTTGATCCCCGACGCGTTGCCCGCCGTCACGCTGCCGGCCTTGTCGAAGGCCGGACGCAGCCCGGCGAGCGCCTCGGCGCTGGTCTTCGTGTTGATGTACTCGTCGCTCGCGAAGACGATGGGCTCGCCCTTCTTCTGCGGGATCGTGACGCCGACGATCTCGTCGCGGAACTTGCCCGCCGCCTGCGCGGCGGCCGCCTTCTGCTGGCTGGCCAGTGCGAGCGCGTCCTGCATCTCGCGCGTGATGCCGTGCGCCTTGGCGACGTTCTCGGCCGTGATGCCCATGTGGTATTGGTTGTAGACGTCCCACAGGCCGTCGACGATCATCGAGTCGATCATCTTCCAGTCGCCCATGCGCTGGCCGTCGCGGCTGCCGAGCAGCACGTGCGGGCTCGCGGACATGTTCTCCTGGCCGCCGGCGACGACGATCGCGCTGTCGCCGGTGGCCACCGCCTGCGCGGCGAGCATCACGGCCTTCAGCCCCGAGCCGCAGACGGCGTTGATCGTCAGCGCCGGCGTTTCCTTCGGAACGCCGGCCTTCATCATCGCCTGGCGCGCCGGGTTCTGGCCGGCGCCGGCGGCGAGCACCTGGCCCATGATCACTTCGCCGACCTGCGCCGGGTCGAGCTTCGCGCGCGCGATCGCCTCGCGCACGACGACCGCGCCGAGTTCGGTGGCCGGGGTCTTGGCGAGCGTGCCGCCGAACTTGCCGACCGCGGTGCGCGCGGCCGAGACGATGACGATGTCGGTCATGGTGAGTCTCCGGTGATGGTGGGAACGGTGATTCAGGCCTTCTGCTTCACGTAGCGGCCGGGGGCGGGCTCGATGGCCTTGTAGCCGTGTCCGCCGTAGGTCTTCGGCGCCGGCACCAGCTTGCCGGCGTGCGGCCTGACCCACGCGGCCCAGTCAGGCCACCAGCTGCCGGGCACCTCCTTCGCGCCGGCGAGCCACTCGTGCGCCGACGCCGGCAGCGCGTCGTTGACCCAGTGGCTGCGCTTGCCCTTGGCCGGCGGGTTGATGACGCCGGCGATGTGGCCGCTGGCGCCAAGCACGAAGCGCTTCTTGCCCTTGAGCAGCGCGGTGCTCTTGTAGGCCGACTCCCAAGGCACGATGTGGTCCTCGCGCGACGCGTAGATGAACACCGGCGCCTTGATCTTGCCGAGGTCGACCTTCTCGCCGCAGGTGGTCAGCCGCCCGGGGATCTTCAGCTCGTCTTGCAGGTAGGTGTGACGCAGGTACCAGCAGTACATCGGGCCGGGCAGGTTGGTGCTGTCGCCGTTCCAGTACAGCAGGTCGAACGGCGGCGGTGACTCCCCCTTGAGGTAGTTGCCCACGACATAGTTCCACACCAGGTCGTTCGGGCGCAGGAAGCTGAACGTCGTGGCCAGCTCGCGCCCCTTGAGCAGCTTGGGCCCGCCCGGTGCGTCGGGGCCGATCGTCATCTCGCGCAACTGCACCGACGCCTCGTCGACGAACACGTCGAGGATGCCGGTGTGGCTGAAGTCGAGCAGCGTCGTCAGCAGCGTCAGGCTCGACGCCGGCTGCTCGCCGCGCGCGGCGAGCACCGCCAGCGCCGTCGCGAGGATCGTGCCGCCGACGCAGAAGCCCAGCATGTCGAAGGACTGCTGCCCGGTGATCGCCTGCACCGCACGGATCGCCGCGATCGGGCCCTCCTCGATGTAGTCGTCCCAGGTCTTGTGCGCGAGCGACTCGTCGGGGTTGCGCCAGCTGATCACGAAGGTGCGGTGGCCCTGCTCGACGGTGTAGCGGATGAACGAGTTGTCCGGCTGCAGGTCGAGGATGTAGTACTTGTTGATGCAAGGCGGCACGAACAGGAACGGCTTCTCGTGCACCTTGGCCGTCAGCGGCTTGTACTCGATGAGCTGGATCAGGTCGTTCTCGAACACGACCGCGCCCTCGGTCGTGGCCACATTGCGCCCGACCTCGAACACGCTGGTGTCGGTCTGCGACACGTGACCCTGCTGCAGGTCCTTCAGCAGCATCTGCATGCCCTGCGCGATGCTCTGGCCCTGCGTCTCGAGCGCCTTGCGCAGCGCCTCGGGGTTGAGCGCGAGGAAGTTGCTCGGGCTCGCGGCGTCGATCCACTGCTGCACCGCGAAGCGCACGCGCTGGCGCGTCTTCTCGTCGCCTTCGAGCGACTCGGCCAGCTGCATCATCGTGCGCGCGTTGAGCAGGTACAGCTGCGCGAGGTAAGCCGCGGCCGGGTTGGCGGCCCAGTCCTCGCCGGCGAAGCGGCGGTCGGGCAGGGGCTGGCTCTTGTCGCCCGGTGCGGCCTGCAGCCGCTCGAGCGCCGAGTTCCAAAGGGTGGTAGCCTCTTTCAGGTAGTCGCCCTGCAGCTGCGCCAGGGCCTTGGGCGGCAGGCTCAGGCCCGAGAACGACTTCCAGATCTCGGCCACGGCGGAGCCGAAGGCCTGCGCGGCGTCGCCGTGCGGCGTCGGGGTCGAAGGGGGGCGGGTCGGCACGGGGTCTCCTCGTTCGTCGGCGCCTGGCCACCGTCGGATGGCGCGGCGCACTCGCTCTGTCGCCACTTTGTACCCGCAGATGCTTACCGAAGCATGACCCGGGAAATCCCGAAGGGACACGCGCGCCGCCTGGCGCACGACGCGTGAAGGAGCGTGATGTACCTGGTGCCGATCGCCTGGATGTACGTGGTGGGGATGGTGGCGCTGGCCGAAGCCCTGTCGGTCAACGGCACCGTGCTCGGCGCGCTGTTCACGCTCGTGTTCTGGGGCCTGCTGCCGCTGGCCGTCGTGATGTACGTGCTCGGCACCCCGGCGCGGCGCCGTGCTCGGCGGGAGGCGGCTGCCTCGCCGTCAGCCGCTGCGTCGCCAGACGGCGGCGGCATGGCGGCCGGTGACGCCGTCGCGGCGGAACGAAAAGAACCTTGAAGGCTCCTCGACGGTGCACGCGCCGGCGCCGTCGATCGACGTGACGCCGGCGGCCGTGAGCCGGTCGCGCGCCAGTGCGGCGAGGTCGGCCAGCCAGCGCGGGCTGCCGTCTGCCGGGCGGACGCCGGGCCGCGGCACGAAGCGCGGATGCGCCTGCGGCGCCAGCGGGTCGGCGCCGAAGGCCTGCAGCACGTCGGCGCCGACCTCGAACTGCCGCGGGCCGATGCACGGTCCGAGCCACGCGCACACGTCGCGCGGCGCGCAGCCGGCCAGCGCGCAGACGCGCTCGAGCGTGCGCTCGACGACACCGGCGGCGAGCCCGCGCCAGCCGGCGTGCGCCGCGCCGACCGCGCGGCCGTGCGGCGCCGCGAACAGCACTGGCAGACAGTCGGCCACCTGCACGACGCAGGCGACGCCGAAGCGGTCGGTCACGGCGCCGTCGGCCTCGGGCGGGTCGCCGACGGCGTCGTCGGCGGTCACGGTGACGACGCCGGCACCGTGGACCTGGCGCAGGTAGACGGGCCGCACGCCGAGCGCGCGCTCGAAGCGCCGCCGGTTCTCGGCGACGGCAGCCGGATCGTCGCCGACCGCGGTGCCGAGGTTGAGCGTGTCCCACGGCGCGCGGCTGACGCCGCCGGCGCGCGTCGTCATCAGCGCGCCGACGCCGTCGACGTCCCAGGCGGGCACGAGCACGTCACCCAGCACAGGGTCGATGTGAAAGGTCGCCACCTCAGGCGTGCGCACCGCCAAGGCGGCCCCGACGGCCGGTGCTGCACGACGCCGCCAGCGGCGGCCGCGGATGGGCTTGCCCCGCTGCGCGGACGCCGTGCCCTCGCGACGGCGCGCCGCGGGCGCTGCCGTGCTCGGGCGCGTCAGCGCGCATCCGGGCACGCCGACGGCTGCGTCTTCGCGAACGCGTCGAGCGTCATGCAGTGCTCGAAGATGCGCATCACGGTCGGCACGTGGTCGAGCCGGCACTCGAAGCGCAGCGCGTTGTGGATCTGCGGCACCAGCGTGATGTCGGCCAGCGTCGGCGTGTCGCCGTGGCAGAAGCGTCCGGTGGCCGGACGGTCGGCGAGTTGCCGCTCGATCGCGGCCAGCCCGGTCTCGACCCAGTGGCGGTACCAGCGGTTCTTGTCGTCCTCGCTGACCTTCAGGTCGTGGACGAGGTAGCGCAGCACGCGCAGGTTGTTCAGCGGGTGGATCTCGCACGCGACGTCGAGCGCGAGCGCGCGCACGCGCGCGCGACCCAGCGGGTCCTGGGGCAGGAGCGGCGGCTCGGGGTGCGTCTCGTCGAGGTATTCGATGATCGCCAGCGACTGCGTCAGCAGTCGGTCGCCGTCTTTGAGCAGCGGCACCAGCCGCGACGCCGACACCGCGGCGTACGACTCGGCCATCTGCTCGTTGGCCGGCAGGTTGACGGCGACGTAGTCGTACTCCAGGCCCTTGAGCGCGAGCGCGATGCGCACGCGGTACGACGCCGACGAACGGAAGTAGTTGTAAAGCTGCATCGACATGCCCTGCCCTCCCCGCCTCAGCGCACCGCCACGCGCAGCGTGCCGAGGCCCTCGATCGCCGCTTCCATCACGTCGCCGCGCACGACGGCGCCGACGCCCGCCGGCGTGCCGGTGTAGATCAGGTCGCCGGGTGCCAGCATCCACGCGCGGCTGATCGCGGCGATCGTCTCGTCGACGTTCCAGATCAGGTCGCCGAGGTCGCCGCGCTGGCGCGGCTGGCCATTGACCGACAGCGTGATCGCACCTTGCGTCAGCGTGCCGGTGACCGCCTTCGGGTGGATCGGCCCGATCGGCGCCGACTGCTCGAACGCCTTGCCGATTTCCCACGGCCGGCCCTGCTTCTTCATGTCGGCCTGCAGGTCGCGCCGCGTCATGTCCAGGCCGATCGCGTAGCCGTAGACGTGCTCGCCGGCCCGCTCGGGCGCGATATCGCGGCCGCCGCGGCCGATCGCGACGACGAGCTCGACCTCGTGGTGCAGATCCGCCGTCAGCCCGGGGTAGTCGATTGCGCCGGTCTCGCCGGCGGGGACGACGACGATCGCATCGGCCGGCTTCATGAAGAAGAACGGCGGCTCGCGCCCGCTGTGCCCCATCTCCTTCGCGTGCTCGGCGTAGTTGCGGCCGACGCAGTAGATGCGGTGCACGGGAAACGCGCCGCCGCCGGCCACCGGCACGAGCACGGGTGGCGCGGCGGGCACGACGAGAGGCGCAGTGGCGGACATCGCGGGCTCCTAGAACAGGCGCCGGATGATGCCATGCAGCGGCTCGTCCGCCGTCCCAGAGGGCCGCTGGGCGCGGGGGGCACGTTACACTGGTGCGATGCTGCACCGCAGCCAGATCAAGCACTGTCGCGCCTGCGGCACCGCGGTCGAGCACGTTGTGCCGGCCGACGACAACCGACCGCGCGCGGTGTGCCCGGCGTGCGGCACGGTCCACTACGAGAACCCGCTGAACGTCGTCGGCACGGTGCCGGTGTGGGGCGGCGACCAGGTGCTGCTGTGCCGGCGCAACATCGAGCCGCGCAAGGGACTGTGGACGCTGCCGGCGGGCTTCCTCGAGCTCGGCGAGACGACGGCCGAAGGCGCGCTGCGCGAGACGGTCGAGGAAGCCGGCGCCGAGATCGACCTCGGTCCGCTGTTCACGGTGCTCAACGTGACCCGCGCGGGGCAGGTGCACTTCTTCTACCTGGCGACGCTGCGCCACACGCGCTTCGCGCCCGGCCCCGAGACGATCGAGGCGCAGCTGTTCCGCGAGCACGAGGTGCCGTGGGACGAGATCGCGTTCCGCACCGTGCGCGCGACGCTGCAGCGCTTCTTCGCCGACCGCCGCCGCGGGCGCTTCGGCGAGCACGGCGTGCACTGCGAGGACATCGCTTAGCCGGCCGAAGGCGCCGCGACGGCGGCCGCCGCCGGTGCGGCGGGTGCGTGCGCCCACGCGCCGCCGACACCGTCGAGCCCGAGGTCGAACAGCACGGCGGCGTCGCGTGCGTCGGCCACGCCCTCGGCGAAGACGCGCAGCGACAGCGGACGCAGCAGCGCCACCGTCGCCCGCACGACGTGGCGCGCGACCTCGCTCGAGGCCACGCCCGCGCACAGCGACGCGTCGAGCTTCACGTGGTCGACGCCCAGCTCGTACAGCCGCTCGATGCGCGTGAGCCGCAGGCCCGCGTGCGAGAGGCCGACGCGAACGCCCAGCGGCCGCACCAGCTGTGCGAATCGCTGGAGCAGCTCGAACTGCTCGACCGCCATGCGCTCGGGCACGTCGAGCCACAGACGGCCCGCCGGGGGCGGCCGCTCGCGCAGACGGTGCTGCACGCGCATCGCGAACCCGCCGTCGGCGACAGACGCGGCGCCGACGTGCACCGCGCGCGGCCGTGCGTCGCCGGCGATGGCCTCGAGCGCGAGCGTGATCGCACACAGGTCGGCCTCGGGCACGCGCTCGCTGCGCTGCGCCAGCGGCAGCCAGTGGGATGCGGGCTCGAAGGGTCCGCCGGCGCGCAGCTGCAGCCGCAACGGGCACTCGACGTGGACGACGCGACGCTGCGCGTCGAGCACCGGCTGCGCGCCCAGCTGCACGCGGCGCTGCGCGAGCGCGTCGGAAATCGCCTCGAACCAGCGGTGTTCGCCGCCATGCCGCGCGGAGTCGGCGGCGACGACGTGGATGCCGAATGGGCCGTCGGCCTCGGCGCGTGCCAGCGCCAGGTCGGCGGCGGCGAGCAGGTCGCCCAGCGCGCGCGTGTGCGCGAACTCGACTGCGCCGACGTGCACGTGCACGTTCCGGCCGATGCCGGCCAGCGCCGACGCGAGCGCGCCGGCGATCGACTCGGCGGTCTCGGCGGCCATCCCCGGCGCCGGCAGCAGCAGCGCGAAGTCGGCGCCGTTGAGCCGCGCCGCGAGGCAGTCGCCGACGCGCGCCGGGTAGGCCTGCACCAGTTCGGCGACGACGCGCACCGCGCGGTCGGCGCTCTCGCGGCCGAGCGTGCGGTTCAGGCCGGCCAGGTCGGCAAGCCGCACGATCACGAGGCTGCCGCTCGCGGGGCCGTCTTCGCGCCCGAGCAGCGCGTGGACCTGCTCGACGAAGGCCGCACGGTGCAGCAGCCCGGTGTCGGCATCGCACGTGGCCTGACGCCGCAGCGCTTCGATCTGCGCCGCCTGCGCCTCGAACAGCGCGCGCGTGCGTCGCGCGGCCGCGTTGAGCGACTCGGCAACGGCGCGCAGCTGCGGATGCGCCGGCACGTCGACCTGCGCGCGCCGGCCGAGCGCGAGCTGGGTCGCCTGCTCATGCAGCTGCTGCCAGGGTCTGCCGAGCCGGCATACGACGACGCCGGCCAGCGCCATCGCCGTCCACGCGAGCGCGACCGAGGCCCCCAGCATCGCGCGCGCCGTGTGCCACAGCGCGTCGTGCGCCGGCGCCGTCGCGGCAGTCACTTCGAGCGTGGCCACCGTCACGCCGTCGTGCCGCACCGTCGCGACGCCGGCCGCCGGCTCGATGTCCCAGATGCGCACCCACCAGGCGGGCGCCGACGATGGCCGGGCCGGCGTGTCGCGCTCGGCCGCCGGCGCGGTGTCCCCGCGCGTCAGGCGCACCCGCAGCGTGCCACTGTCGGAGGTGGCGGCCGCGAGCGCGGCATCGAGCCGGTGCGTGTCGCCGTCCAGACGTGACAACGCGGCCGCCAGCACCTGGGCAGCCGCGTGATTGGCCGCCTGCCAGTCGGCCTCGATGCGGTCGCGCACGGCCGCCACGTGCAGCACCCACCCGGCTGCGACCGCGAGCACGACGCCGGCGGCGCAGACGACGGCAAGGCGCTGCGTCAGCGAGAGGGCCATGGCGTCGACGCTGCATGCGCGCCGGCGCCGCGTGGGCGCACGCGGTCACAGGCGAACGGACGAAGCAAGCGGAAGGTGGCCACGGTGCGCGGAAGACGCACGCCAGAAGCGGCGCCGTCGCCACGGTCATCGGCCGCGGACGCGCCGACTTGAGGCGCCCGCCGACAAGTTCAAGGCCTGCGCAGCGCCTCGAGCAGCCGCTGCCCTGCGCGGCCGCTGACCTCGTGGCCGAGGCGCTGCTGCTCGGCGCGGATCGCGGCGCGGCTCTTGTCGCCGAGCATGCCGTCGATCGGGCCGATGTCGTGACCCCGCGCCGCGAGCAGCGCCTGCAGTTCGCGCCGTTCGGCGCGCGACAGACCGGGGTCGTCGGTCGGCCACCGCCGCACGAAGGGGCCGCCACCGCGCAGACGGTCCGCCAGGTGCGCGATCGCGAGCGCGTAGCTCTCGGCCGCGTTGTAGCCGAACAGCGCGTCGAAGTTGCGCAGCACGAGGAACGCCGGGCCGTCGGCGCCGGCCGGCGTCAGCAACCCGGCCGGCGTCGATGCCGGCATCCCGCCCGCGTCGAGCGCCATGCCGTCGGCGCGGCGCAGCCCCTGCGCGGCCCAATGCGCGAGCGGCCGCTTGACGCGGCGCCCCTCGCCGCGCAGGTCCAGGCCCGGCGGCAGTCGCACCTCGAAGCCCCACGGCTCGCCGCTGCGCCAGCCGGCGCGCTGCAGGAACTGCGCCGTTGATGCGAGTGCGTCGGGGATGCTCGCGACGAGGTCGCGTCGGCCGTCGCCGTCGAAGTCGACCGCCAGCCGCTCGTAGGTGCTGGGCATGAACTGCGTGTGGCCGAACGCGCCGGCCCACGAGCCGACGAGCTGCTCGGGCCGCAAGTCGCCGGCCTGCGCGATGCGCAGCGTCGCGAACAGCTCGCCGCGGAAGTAGCGCTGCCGTCGCCCCTCGCAGCTCAGCGTCGCCAGCGACTGCACCAGCGGGAAGCTGCCGAAGCTGCGTCCGTAATCGCTCTCGACGCCCCACACCGCGACGACGGTCTGCGCGTCGACGCCGAAGCGGCGCTCGACTGCGGCGAGCGTCTCGGCGTGCGCGGTGAGCGCAAGCCGCCCGTCGGCGATGCGCTCGTCGTCGACGAGCGCGGCGAGGTAGTCCCAGATCGGCAGGCGGAACTCGGGCTGGAAGTCCAGTCGCGCGAGCACGCTGCGGTCGGGCTGCAGGCCGGCGGTGTGCCGCTGCCACGTCTCGCGCTCGACGCCAGCGGCCTGCGCCTCGGGCTGCAGTGCGGCCAGGCAGCGTGCGAAGTCGGCGTCGGCGCGGGCCGACGCGGCGACGCCGGCCAGCGCCAGCCCGGCGCACCGCACCGCCAGCCACCGGCGGCGCCGGCGCGGCGCCGGCGGCGTCACGGGACGATCCATGCCGTGATCGTAGACGCCCGCCGCTCAGCGCCGCTGCGGCGGCAAGTCGGTGCACGAGCCGTGCGCCGCTTCGGCGGCCATGCCGATCGACTCGCCGAGCGTCGGGTGCGGGTGGATCGTCTTGCCGATGTCGATCTCGTCGGCGCCCATCTCGATCGCGAGCGCCACCTCACCGATCATGTCGCCCGCGTGGGTGCCGACGATGCCGCCACCGACGATGCGATGGCTTTCGGCGTCGAACAACAGCTTCGTGAAGCCCTCGTCGCGCCCGTTGGCGATCGCGCGGCCCGACGCGGTCCACGGGAACAGGCCCTTCTTGACCGCGATGCCCTTGGCCTTGGCCTCGTCCTCGGTCAGGCCCACCCACGCGACCTCGGGGTCGGTGTAGGCCACGCTCGGGATCACGCGCGCGTCGAAGCGTGCCTTCGCGAGCTTGTCGTCGCCGAGCTGCACGCCGGCGGCCACTTCGGCCGCGACGTGCCCTTCGTGCACCGCCTTGTGCGCGAGCATCGGCTGGCCGACGATGTCGCCGATCGCGAAGATGTGCGCAACGTTGGTGCGCATCTGCACGTCGACCGGGACGAAGCCGCGGTCGGTGACCGCGATGCCGGCCTTGTCGGCGCCGATCTTCTTGCCGTTCGGGCTGCGGCCCACGGCCTGCAGCACGAGGTCGTACAGCTGTGCTTCCTTCGGTGCGCCCTCGCCCTCGAACGTCACGCGGATGCCGTCGGCCGTTGCCTCGGCGCCGACCGTCTTCGTCTTCAGCATCACGTGGTCGAAGCGCCGCGCGTTCATCTTGTGCCACACCTTGACGAGGTCGCGGTCGGCGCCCTGCATCAGCCCGTCGAGCATCTCGACGACGTCCAGCCGCGCGCCGAGCGTCGAGTACACGGTGCCCATCTCGAGGCCGATGATGCCGCCGCCGACGATCAGCATGCGCTTCGGCATCTGGCGCAGCTGCAGCGCGCCGGTGGAGTCGACGATGCGCGGATCGTCGGGCAGGAACGGCAGCCGCACCGCCTGCGAGCCGGCGGCAACGATGCACTGCCGGAACTTCACCGTGCTCGTCTTGCCGGTCTTGTCCTGTCCGTCGCCCGTCGTCTCCTCGACGCGCACGTGGTGCGTGCCGACGAAGGCGCCGTAGCCGCGCACGATCGTCACCTTGCGCATTTTGGCCATCGCCGCCAGCCCGCCGGTGAGCTTGGCCACGACCTTGTTCTTGTGCGCGAGCAGCTTGGCGGCGTCGACGCTCGGCGCGCCGTACGAGACGCCGAGGTCGGCGAAGTGCGCGACCTCGTCCATCACCGCCGCGACGTGCAGCAGCGCCTTGCTCGGGATGCAGCCGACGTTCAGGCACACGCCACCGAGCGTCGGGTAGCGCTCGACGAGCACGACCTTGAGACCGAGGTCCACGGCGCGGAACGCCGCCGAATAGCCGCCGGGCCCGGCGCCGAGCACGAGCAGGTCGCACTCGAGGTCGGCACCGCCGGCGTAGCTGGCGGCCACCGGCGCCGGGGTCGGCGTCGCCGCGGGAGCTGGAGCTGGCGCCGGCGCAGCGGCTGCCGCTGGCGCAGCCTCGGCCGCGGCGCCGGCCGCGTCGAGCAGCAGGATCACCGAGCCTTCGCTGACCTTGTCGCCGAGCGTGACCTTCATCTCCTTGACGACGCCGGCCGCCGACGACGGGATCTCCATCGACGCCTTGTCGCTCTCGACCGTGATCAGGCTCTGCTCGGCCTTCACCGTGTCGCCGGGCTTGACGAGCACCTCGATCACCGCGACGTCCTTGAAGTCGCCGATGTCGGGCACCTTCACTTCGATCGTGGCCATCGTGCGCTCCCGTTCAAAGGGCGATGCGGCGGAAGTCCGCCAGCAGCGACGCGAAGTAGACATTGAAGCGTGCGGCGGCGGCGCCGTCGATCACGCGGTGGTCCCAGCTCAGCGACAGCGGCAGCATCAGGCGCGGCACGAACTGCTTGCCGTCCCACTTCGGCTCCCAGCTGCTGCGGCACACGCCCATGATCGCGACCTCGGGCGCGTTGATGATCGGCGTGAAGTAGCGCCCGCCGATGCCACCGAGCGAGCTGATGCTGAAGCAGCCGCCGCTCATCTCGGCCGGCGAGAGCTTGCCGTCGCGCGCCTTCTTCGCCAGCTCGCTCATCTCCTGGCTGATCTGCAGGATGCCCTTCTTGTCGGCGTCCTTGATCACCGGCACGACGAGACCGTTCGGCGTGTCGGCGGCGAAGCCGATGTGGTAGTACTTCTTCAGCACCAGCTGGTCACCGTCCACGCTGGCGTTGAACTCGGGAAACTTCTTCAGCGCCGCGACCGCCGCCTTGATCATGAAGGCGAGCATCGTGACCTTGATGCCGTCCTTATCGTGCTCCTTGTTGAGCTGGACGCGGAACGCCTCGAGGTCGGTGATGTCGGCGTCGTCGTGGTTCGTGACGTGCGGGATCAGCACCCAGTTGCGGTGCAGGTTCGCGCCGCTGATCTTCTTGATGCGCGACAGGTCCTTGCGCTCGACCTCGCCGAACTTCGCGAAGTCGACCTGCGGCCACGGCAGCAGCCCGGGGAACGCGCCACCGGCGGCCGCCGGCACCGCGGCCTGCACCTTCTTCGCAGCCGCTGCGGTCTGCAGGTCGCCCGCCATCACGCGCTTGACGAACGCGTGCACGTCGTCGTGCGTGATGCGGCCCTTCGGCCCGGTGGCCGGCACCTCGTCGAGCGGCACGCCGAGCTCGCGGGCGAGCTTGCGCACCGACGGCGACGCGTGCGGCAGCCTGCCCGCCGGCGCGGCCAGCTCGGGCGCTGGCGGCGGCACGGTGGCCGGTGCGGCTGCCACGGCGGCTGCGGGGACGGGCGCCGCGGCCGCCGTGGCCGCGGGCACGGGCGCAGGGGCCGGCGCTGGCGCGGCCGCGGCTGTCGCCGCAGGCGCGGGTGCCGGTGCCGTTGCCCCCGCCTCGGCCCCCGCCGCGTCGAGCAGCAGGATCACCGAGCCTTCGCTGACCTTGTCACCGAGCGCGACCTTCATCTCCTTGACGACGCCGGCGTGCGACGACGGGATCTCCATCGACGCCTTGTCGCTCTCGACCGTGATCAGGCTCTGCTCGGCCTTCACCGTGTCGCCGGGCTTGACGAGCACCTCGATCACCGCGACGTCCTTGAAGTCGCCGATGTCGGGTACTTTCACTTCGACCAATGCCATGGGGTTGTCTCCGGGCTTGGGGCGCGTTGGCGGCCGCCGCTCGCGTCGCCGTGGCGACGCGGACCGGGCCGCCGGGCGCACCCTGCAGCGCGCTTACGCGTACAGGGGGTTGATCTTGTCGGCGTCGATGCCGTAGGTGCGGATCGCTTCGGCGACCTTGGCCGCCGGCAGCACGCCGTCGTCGGCGAGCGCCTTCAGTGCCGCGACGACGATGTAGTGGCGATCGACCTCGAAGTGCGCGCGCAGGCGGTAGCGGAAATCGCTGCGCCCGAAGCCGTCGGTGCCGAGCACGCGGTAGCTGCGGCCCTTCGGGATGAAGGCGCGGATCTGCTCGGCGTAGTTCTTCATGTAGTCGGTCGACGCGACGACCGGCCCGGCGTGCGGCTCGAGCTGCTGCGTCACGAACGGCACGCGCGGCGTCTCGGTCGGGTGCAGCAGGTTCCAGCGCTCGCAGTCCTGGCCGTCGCGCGTCAGTTCGTTGAAGCTCGGGCAGCTCCAGACATTGGCCGCCACACCCCAGTCGCGCTCGAGCAGTTCCTTCGCGAAGATCGACTCCCGCAGGATCGCGCCGCTGCCCAGCAGGTTCACGCGCGGTGCGTCCTTGCCTTGGGCCTGCCCTTCGGCGAACAGGTACATGCCCTTGATGATCTGCGCCTCGGTGCCCGGCTTCAGGCCCGGCATCGCGTAGTTCTCGTTGAGCAGCGTGACGTAGAAGAACACGTTGTCCTGCTTCTCGACCATGCGCTTGAGGCCGTGGTGCAGGATCACGCCGACCTCGTGCGCGAAGGTCGGGTCGTAGCTGACGCAATTGGGAATCGTGCTGGCGAGGATGTGGCTGTGGCCGTCCTCGTGCTGCAGGCCCTCGCCGTTGAGCGTCGTGCGCCCGGAGGTGCCGCCGAGCAGGAAGCCGCGCGCCTGCATGTCGCCCGCGGCCCAGGCGAGGTCGCCGACGCGCTGCAGCCCGAACATCGAGTAGAAGATGTAGAAGGGCACCATGATGCGGTTGTTCGTCGAGTACGACGTCGCCGCGGCGATCCAGCTCGACATGCCGCCCGCCTCGTTGATGCCCTCCTGCAGGATCTGCCCGGCCTCGTCCTCGCGGTAGTACATGACCTGGTCCTTGTCGACCGGCGTGTACTTTTGCCCTTCCGGGTTGTAGATGCCGACCTGGCGGAACAGCCCCTCCATGCCGAACGTGCGCGCCTCGTCGACGAGGATCGGCACGACGCGCGGACCGAGCGCCTGGTCGCGCAGCAGCTGCGTCAGGAAGCGCACGTAGGCCTGCGTCGTCGAGATCTCGCGGCCCTCGGCGGTGGGCTCGAGCACGGCCTTGAACGTTTCGAGCGAAGGCACCGTGAACTGCTCGTCGCTCCTCGTGCGGCGCTTGGGCAGGTAGCCGCCGAGCGCCTTGCGCCGCTCGTGCAGGTACTTCATCTCCGGCGTGTCGTCGGCCGGCTTGTAGAACGGGATCTTCGGCAACTCGCTGTCGGGGATCGGGATGTTGAAGCGGTCGCGCATGTAGCGGATGTCGTCGTCCGACAGCTTCTTCGTCTGGTGCGCGGTGTTCTTGCCCTCACCGGCCTTGCCCATGCCGTAGCCCTTGACCGTCTTGACGAGGATCACGGTCGGCTGGCCGACGTGGCTGTTCGCCTTGTGGAACGCGGCGTAGACCTTGTTCGCGTCGTGGCCGCCGCGGCGCAGGTTCCAGATGTCTTCGTCGCTCATCTTCGCGACGAGCTCGAGCAGGCGCGGGTCGCGGCCGAAGAAGTGCTTGCGCACGAACGCGCCGTCGTTGGCCTTGAACGCCTGGTAGTCGCCGTCGAGCGTCTCCATCATCACGCGGCGCAGCGCGCCGGTCTTGTCGCGCGCGAGCAGCGGGTCCCAGTTGCTGCCCCACAGCAGCTTGATGACGTTCCAGCCGGCGCCGCGGAAGTCGCCTTCGAGCTCCTGGATGATCTTGCCGTTGCCGCGCACCGGGCCGTCGAGGCGCTGCAGGTTGCAGTTGATGACGAAGATCAGGTTGTCGAGCTTCTCGCGGGCGGCCAGACCGATCGCGCCCAGGCTCTCGGGCTCGTCCATCTCGCCGTCGCCGCAGAAGACCCAGACCTTGCGCCGGCTCGTGTCGGCGATGCCGCGCGCGTGCAGGTATTTCAGGAAGCGCGCCTGGTAGATCGCCATGATCGGCCCGAGCCCCATCGAGACGGTGGGGAACTGCCAGAAGTCGGGCATCAGCTTCGGGTGCGGGTAGCTCGACAGTCCCTTGCCGCCGACTTCCTGGCGGAAGTGCAGCAGCTGCTCCTCGGTGAGCCGCCCCTCCATGAAGGCGCGCGCGTAGATGCCGGGTGCCGAGTGGCCCTGGATGTAGATCAGGTCGCCGCCGTGCGTGCCGCCGGCGTCGGTGTCGTCGGCGTGCCAGAAGTGGTTGAAGCCGGCGGCGAACATGTGCGCCAGGCTCTGGAACGAACTGATGTGGCCGCCGAGCTCGCTGCCGTCGGGCGACTCGAGGCGGTTGGCCTTGACGACCATCGCCATCGCGTTCCAGCGCATGTAGGCGCGCAGCCGCCCTTCGAGCTCGAGGTTGCCTGGGCTGCGCTCCTCGTCCTCGGGCTCGATCGTGTTGACGTAACCCGTCGTGGCCGAGAACGGACGGTCGATGCCGTGCTGCCGTGCCTCCTCGAGCAGCTGCTCGAGCAGGAAGTGCGCGCGGTCGCGGCCCTCGGCTTCGATCAGCGCGTCGAGCGCGTCGAGCCATTCGCGCGTCTCCTGCGCGTCGGGGTCGTTGGCGGCGAGGGGGAGGATGTTCTGGGGCTGGGCCGACATGCGTGTCTCCTTCGTGGGGCCGTGGGGGCCGATCGCGGCGCGGCGAATTCTGGCACAAGGCGGGCGATATTCCAAATTGTGCGAAGGTTTTCCAACTGATGAAATTTGCGCTGATCCAAGGCTTCGCGGCGGCTTGGCCGATCGAGGGAGCGACCGCGCCGCCCATAATCGCCGGATGCTGTCGACCGACGTGCGCGATCCGACACCTCCACTGTCGCGAACCCGGCGCCTGATCGGGCGCTGGTGGAAGCGCCAGTCGCCCGTGCGCCAGGACCGCTTCGCGACGCTCGGCCCGCTGGTGTCGGTGCTGCTGTTCCTCGCCGCGATCATCTCCGCGTTCTGGTACCTGCGCCACGAGGAATTCGCGCGCGAGACCCAAGCCGTCAAGCGCGACACCGAGATCGCACAGCAGCAGCTGCGCCTGCGGCTCGTCGAGAACCGGGACCTGCTCGTTCGCTTCGCGCGCGACCTCGTCGCGCGCGAGCCGGGACGCGAGGAATTCGCTGCGCAGGCGCTTTCGATCGGCAGCGAACGCCCGGAGATCGCATACCTGCTGTGGCTCGGCCCCGACCGTCAGCGCATTGCCGCCTGGGCGGCGACGCCGTTCCACTACGAGCCCAACGCGCAAGGCGAGGCACCCGGGCTCGACGTCGACGGCACGAGCGGCGACTCGGCGCCGGCACGCGCCTTCGCGGCCGCCCTCGCGCAGCGCCAGCCGGTGTATTCCGCGGCGTTCAACGACATCACCGGTGCACCGGTGTTCCAGATCCACGTGCCGCTGATGCAGCGCGGCCGCGTGGCCGGGATGCTGGTGGCGCAGTACACGATCGACGTGTTGCTGCGACTCGCGGTGCCCCACGAAATCGTGCATCGCCACGCGATGTCGGTGCTGGATGCGGCCACCGGCCGCGAGCTGGTCGGCACCGTCACCGGCATGCCCGGCGAGCCCCCCCGGCGCGCCGAGATCGTCTACGAGCTGCCGCTGACGCCGGTGTCCGAGTACCTGCTGCTGCGCGGCCAAGGCTCGCGCACCTCGGCCGGGCTCGTCAGCAGCACGCTGTTCTGGATGGTCGTGCTGCTGTCGGCGCTGACGGTGTGGATGCTGTTCGGCAGCTGGCGGCACATGCGCCGGCGCACGCAGATCCAGGATGCGCTCGTCGCCGAGACGAATTTCCGTCGCGCGATGGAGAACTCGATGCTCACCGGCATGCGCGCGATGGACCTCGAGGGCCGCATCACCTACGTGAACCCGGCGTTCTGCGCGATGACGGGGTTCTCCGAGACCGAGCTGATCGGCCGCATGCCGCCGTTCCCGTACTGGCCGCCCGACCGCATCGAGGAGAACACGCGCCTGCTGCGCCAGGAGATGGCCGGCCGCAGCCCGGCCGGCGGCATCGAGGTCAAGGTGATGCGCAAGGACGGCACCGTGTTCGACGCGCGCATGTACGTCTCGCCGCTGGTCGACGCGCACGGCGAACAGACCGGCTGGATGACCTCGATCACCAACATCACCGAGGCCAAGCGCATCCGCGACCAGCTCTCGGCGTCGCACGAGCGCTTCACGACGGTGCTCGAGGGGCTCGACGCGGCGGTGTCGGTGCTGTCGGTGCAGCAAAGCGAGCTGCTGTTCGCCAACCGCTCGTACCGCATGTGGTTCGGCGCCGACGCGCGCGGCCACGCGCTGCTGGCCGGCACGCAGTTCCGCCTGCCCGAGCCGCACGGCGACGACGAGGACGGTTTCGCCGGGATTCCGACGCAGGAATTCACCGACAGCGGTTCCGACCCGCGCGAAGTCTTCGTCGAGGCGCTGGGCAAGTGGTTCGACGTGCGCTCGCGCTACCTGCAGTGGACCGACGGCCGGCTGGCGCAGATGCTGATCGCCACCGACATCACGGCCCGCCGCCGCGCCGAGGAGCTCGCGCAGCAGCAGGCGCAGAAGGCCGAGGTCACGAGCCGGCTGGTGACGATGGGCGAGATGGCGTCGTCGGTCGCGCACGAGCTGAACCAGCCGCTGACCGCGATCACCAACTACTGCAACGGCATGGTCTCGCGCGTGAAGTCGGGCACGATCAGCAACGAGGACCTGATCGCCGCGCTCGAGAAGACGGCGCACCAGGCGCGCCGCGCGGGCCAGATCATCCACCGCATCCGGGCCTTCGTGAAGCGCAGCGAGCCGCAGCGCCAGAGCGCGCAGGCGCGCTCGATCGTCGACAACGTCGTCGAGCTCGCGGGCATCGAACTGCGCCGCCGGCGCGTGCAGCTGCAGACCTACGTCGCGCAGCACCTGCCGGCGCTGATGGTCGACCCGATCCTGATCGAACAGGTGCTGCTCAACCTGCTGAAGAACGCCGCCGAGGCGATCGACCTCGCGCAGCTGCCGCCGTCGCGCCGCCACATCGAGCTGCGCGTGGTGCCGCGGCACACGCCGGAAGACGGCGGCGGCGTCGAGTTCAGCGTCACCGACAGCGGCCCCGGGATGAAGCCCGAGGTCCTCGCGCGCATGTATGAGGCGTTCTACTCGACGAAGGCCGACGGGCTGGGCATCGGGCTCGGGCTGTGCCGCTCGATCGTCGAGTCGCACCGCGGCCGGCTGCGGGCGCAGAACCTCTACAATGGCGAGGCCGTCGTCGGCTGCCGCTTCTCATTCACGCTGCCGGTCGACCTGGGGGCCCGCGCCGACGAGGCGCCGCCCGCGCCCCCCGAGATGCAACGCACCGCGGACTCCGCCACCCTCCCATGAGCCTGATTCCCAAGAAGGGCACCGTCTACGTCGTCGACGACGACGAGGCGGTGCGCGATTCGCTGCAGTGGCTGCTCGAAGGCAAGGACTACCGCGTCAAGTGCTTCGACTCGGCCGAGTCGTTCCTTTCGCGCTTCGACCCGCGCGAGGTCGCGTGCCTGATCGCCGACATCCGCATGGACGGCATGAGCGGGCTGGAGCTGCAGGACCGCCTGATCGAGCGCAAGAGCCCGCTGCCGATCGTCTTCATCACCGGCCACGGCGACGTGCCGATGGCGGTGACGACGATGAAGAAGGGCGCGATGGACTTCATCGAGAAGCCGTTCAAGGAAGACGAGCTGCTCGCCCTTGTCGAGCGCATGCTCGAGCAGGCGCGTACCGCGTTCAGCCAGCACCAGGAGCAGGCCAGCCGCGACGCGCTGCTGTCGCGCCTGACGACGCGCGAGACGCAGGTGCTCGAGCGCATCGTCGCCGGACGGCTCAACAAGCAGATCGCCGACGACCTGGGCATCAGCATCAAGACGGTCGAGGCGCACCGCGCCAACATCATGGAAAAGCTCAACGCCAACACTGTCGCCGACCTGCTCAAGATCGCCCTCGGCGCGCACAGCAAGGTCTGAACGCGTCGCCGATCCGCTGCCCCGAGGCCGCTGCCCCCAGCGGCCTCGTTCGTTTCTGACGAGGACCCCACCAATGACCGCCCGCCTGATCGACGGCAACGCCCTGTCCCGCCACCTGCGCGCCGAGGTCGCGCGCCGCGCCGCCGCGCTCACGGCGCGCGGCGTCACGCCGGGGCTGGCCGTGATCCTCGTCGGCGACGACCCGGCCTCGGCCGTCTACGTGCGCAACAAGGTCAAGGCCTGCCACGACACCGGCATCCGCTCGGTGCAGGAAACCTACCCGGCGAGCCTGACGCAGTCGGAACTGCTCGCACGCATCGCCACGCTGAACGCCGACCCGGCGATCCACGGCATCCTCGTGCAGATGCCGCTGCCGCGCCACCTCGACGCGCAGGCCGTCATCGAGGCGATCGACCCGGCGAAGGACGTCGACGGCTTCTCGACCGCCAGCGCCGGCGAGCTGATGACCGGCCTGCCCGGGCTGCGCCCCGCGACGCCGGCCGGCTGCATGAAGCTGATCGAGAGCACCGGCATCGACCTGCGCGGCAAGCACGCCGTCGTCGTCGGGCGCAGCAACACGGTGGGCAAGCCGATGGCGCTGCTGCTGCTGCAGGCGAACGCCACGGTGACGGTGTGCCACAGCGCGACGCCCGACCTCGGCGCCTTCACGCGCCAGGCCGACGTCGTCGTCGTCGCCGTCGGGCGCCTCCACACGCTGCGCGGCGACATGGTCAAGCCCGGCGCCGTCGTGATCGACGTGGGCATCAACCGCGACGAGCACGGCAAGCTGTGCGGCGACGTCGACTTCGCTGCGGTGTCGCAGGTCGCCGGCGCGATCACCCCGGTGCCCGGCGGGGTCGGGCCGATGACGATCACAATGCTGCTGGTCAACACCCTCGACGCGGCCGAACGCGCCGCCGGCGCGGCCGCCACGACACCATGACCAATCCGCTGCTCGACACCGCGGGGCTGCCCCGCTTCGCCGACATCCGCCCCGAGCACGTCACGCCGGCGCTCGACGTGCTGCTCGCCGACGCGCGCGCCGCGCTCGAGCGCGCCGTCGGCCCGGAGGTGCCGGCCGACTACGACGCGATGTCGGCCGTGCTCGACGTCGCCACCGAGCGCCTCGGCCGTGCCTGGGGTGCCGTCAACCACCTGAACCACGTCGCCGACACGCCCGAGCTGCGTGCCGCCTACAACGAGAACCTGCCGCGCGTCACCGAGTTCTACACCGCGCTCGGCGCCGACGAGCGGCTGTACGCGAGGTACAAGGCGATCGCCGCGAGCCCTGCCGCGGCCACGCTCAGCGCGGCGCGGCGGCGCGCGCTCGACAACGCGCTGCGCGACTTCGTGCTCTCGGGCGCCGAGCTCAGCGGCGCGACCAAGGAGCGCTTCCGCCAGATCCAGGAGCGCCTGGCCGAGCTGTCGCAGGCCTACTCCGAACACGTGCTCGACGCGACCGACCGCTACGCGCTGTACGTGCCCGCCTCGCGGCTCGACGGCGTGCCCGACGACGTGCGCGACGCCGCGCGCGAAGCCGCACAGGCCGAGGGCCGCGACGGGTGCAAGCTCACGCTGCGCGCGCCGTGCTACTGGCCCGTGATGCAGTACGGCACCGACCGCGCGCTGCGCGAGACGCTGCACCGCGCCTACGCGACGCGCGCCAGCGAGCTCGGCGACCCCGCGCTCGACAACACCGCCGTGATGCGCGAGCTGCTCGAGCTGCGGCGCGAGGAGGCGCAGCTGCTCGGCCACCCGACGTACGCGCACCTGTCGCTGGTGCCGAAGATGGCCGACAGCCCCGAGCAGGTGCTCGGCTTCCTGCGCGACCTCGCACGGCGCGCGCGGCCGTACGCCGAGCGCGACCTCGCCGAGCTGCGCGAGTTCGCCGCGCGCGAGCTCGGCATCGCCGAGCTGCAGCCCTGGGACCTGGCCTACGCCAGCGAGCGGCTCAAGCAGGCGCGCTACGCGTTCAGCGACCAGGAGGTAAGGCAGTACCTGACCGAGCCGCGCGTGCTCGACGGGCTGTTTCGCATCGTCGAGACCGTGTTTGAGGTCGAGATCCGCCCCGACACCGCGCCGCCGGCGTGGCACCCGAGCGTGCGCTTCTACCGCCTCGAGCGCGGCGGCGAGCTGCTCGCGCAGTTCTATCTCGACCCGTACGCCCGGCCGGGCAAGCGCGCCGGCGCTTGGATGGACGACGCACGCGGGCGCTGGAAGCGTCCCGACACGGGGCTGCAGACGCCGGTGGCGCACCTGGTGTGCAACTTCGCGCCGCCGGTGGGCGACAAGCCCGCGCTGCTGACGCACGACGACGTCACGACCCTGTTCCACGAGTTCGGCCACGGGCTGCACCACATGCTCACTCGCGTCGACGAGCTCGGCGTGGCCGGCATCAGCGGCGTCGAGTGGGACGCGGTCGAACTGCCCAGCCAGTTCATGGAGAACTTCTGCTGGGAGTGGGACGTGATCAAGCGGCTGAGCGCGCACGTCGACACCGGCGAGGCGCTGCCGCGCGCGCTGTTCGACAAGATGCTGGCGGCGAAGAACTTCCAGAGCGGGCTGCAGATGCTGCGCCAGGTCGAGTTCGCGCTGTTCGACATGCGCATCCACCTCGAGCCCGACGCGGCCCGTCGCATCGCCGCGATCGCCGAGGAGGTGCGCGACGAGGTCTCGGTCGTGCCGCGCGCCGACTACAACCGCTTCGCGCACTCGTTCTCGCACATCTTCGCCGGCGGCTATGCCGCCGGTTACTACAGTTACAAGTGGGCCGAAGTGCTCAGCGCCGACGCCTGGAGCGCGTTCGAGGAGCGCGGCATCTTCGACCGCGACACCGGGCGGCGCTACCGGCGCGAGATCCTCGAAGTCGGTGGCAGCCGCAAGGCGATCGACAGCTTCCGCGCCTTTCGCGGGCGCGAACCCTCGATCGACGCGCTGCTGCGCCACCAAGGCATGGCTTGAGCCGGCCGCGCGCGCTGCGGTAGATTGCACCCATGCGCATGCCCCGCCGTCGCCCGTCGCCCGCACCCGTTGCGCTGCTGCTCGCCCTCGCCGCGCTGCCGGTCGCCGCGCAGGGGCTGTACAAGATCGTCGCCCCCGACGGCACCGTCACCTACACCGATCGCCCGCCACCGGCCGGCAGTGCGCGCATCCAGGCGCTCGGCCGCAGCGGCGCGCCGAGCGCATCGGGCGGGGTGGCGACACTGCCCGTCGGGCTGCGCGAAGCGGTCGCGCGGTTTCCCGTCGTGCTGTACACCGTGCCCAACTGCGCCCCGTGCGAGCGCGGCCGCGAACTGCTGCGCGCGCGCGGCATCCCCTACGAGGAGCGCCTGGCCGACCCTGACAGCGATCGCGAGGCCTGGCTGCGCGCCGTCGGCAGCATGGAAGCCCCCGGCCTGACGGTGGGCGCGCAGCTGCTGCGCGGCTTCAATGCCGACGAATGGCAGTCCACGCTCGACCTCGCGGGCTACCCGCGCACGTCGCGGCTGCCGCCGAACCACCCGCCACCGGCCGTGGTCCCGCTGGTGGCCCGCCGCACGCTGCCCGAGCCGGTGCCCACCGGCGAAGCGCCCGCCGAACTGCCGCCGCAGCCGACGGTGCCGCTGCCGGGTGGGGGCGGCATCCGTTTCTGAGCGCCGGTGCGTCAGCCTGACGCGGCGCGCGTACTGCAGCTGCCAGCCGCCGCCGCGCGATGACCCTCGCGCAGCGCCTGCAGTGGCGCGGCCAGGCGCAGCCCCGCCATCGCCGCGTGCACGCTGTCTGCGCGCCGATCAGCGCCAGCAGCACGCGCGCCGGCAGCCCCGGCGCCGTGGCTGCCGGCGGCTCAGGCATGGGGGGCGTCGTCGGCGCCGCGTGCGTCGGCCGAGGTGCCGAGCAGCTGCTGCGCCTGCGCCTCGGGCAGCGCCTCGACGGTCTTGAGCTGGCGCGCCATCGCGCGCGTGCGCACCTCGGCGGCGTCGATCGTCGCGCTCGCCTCGTCGAGCTTCTTCTTCGTCTTGGCGAGCACGTCGCCGAACTTGGCGAACTCGGTCTTCACGGCGCCGAGCACCTGCCAGACCTCGGCGCTGCGCTTTTCCAGCGCCAGCGTGCGAAACCCCATCTGCAGGCTCGACAGCGTGGCCAGCAGCGTCGTCGGGCCCGCCAGCGTCACGCGCTGCTCACGCTGCAGCGACTCGACCAGCCCGGGGCGGCGCAGCGCCTCGGCGTACAGGCCCTCGGTGGGCACGAACAGGATCGCGAAGTCGGTCGTGTGCGGCGCGGCGACGTACTTTTCGCGGATCGTCTTCGCCTCCAGCCGCAGCCGCGCCTCGATCGCCTTCGACGCGGCGTCGACGCCGGCGGCATCGGCGCGCTCGTGCGCGTCGAGCAGGCGCTCGTAGTCCTCGCGCGGGAACTTGGCGTCGATCGGCAGCCACAGCGGGCGGCCGTCGTCGCGCCGTCCCGGCAGCTTGATCGCGAACTCGACGCGTGCACCGCTGCCGGGCACGGTCTCGACGTTGGCGGCGTACTGGTCGGGCGCCATCACCTGCTCGAGCAGCGCGGCGAGCTGCACCTCGCCGAAGACGCCGCGCGTCTTCACGTTGGTCAGCACGCGGTTGAGCGATCCGACGTCGCGCGCGAGCACCTGCATCTCACCCAGGCCCTGGTGCACCTGCTCGAGCCGCTCGGCGACCTGGCGGAAGCTCTCGCCCAGGCGCTGCTCGAGCGTGGCGTGCAGCTTCTCGTCGACGGTGGCGCGCATCTGCTCGAGCTTGGCCTCGTTGCCCTGCTGCAGCGCCTGCAGCCGGCCCTCGACCGTCTGCCGCATGTCGGCCAGCCGCCGCTCGTTCGACTCGGCGAGCGCGCGCAGCTGCTCGGCCAGCGTGTCGCCCAGGCGCTGCAGTGCCAGCGCCTGCTGCTCGGACATGCGCTGCAGCGCCTGCGCCTGCTGTTCCGCCACCCGCTGCAGCGTTTGCGACTGCTGCTCGGCCTGCCGCGCGAGCGCGGCGTCCTGCGCGTCGCGCGCGGCCTGGCTCTGCTGCGCGAGCGCCTGCGTCGCGCCGTGCAGCGCGTCGGCCACTTGTTGCTGCATCGCGGCCAGCTGCGTGCGCAGCGTGTCGATCTGCTCGTTTTGCGTGCGCGCGACGTCGCCCGACTGCGCGAGCAGCGTCTGCTGGAACAGCGCGAGCGTGCCGGCCAGCTCCTGCCGTGACGTGCGCGCGCTGTCGGCCACCTCGCCGCGCAGTTCGCGCGCGAGCTGCTGTGCGTCGTCGGCGGCGGCGCGCCGCAGCGTTTCGCCCAACGCCCGCAGCGCGGCGTCGTCGCCGCGGCGCCACGCCAGCCACGCGACGACGACCAGCGTGACCGCCGCGAGCGCGAGCAGCGCCCAGCCCATCCATCCGTCGACCGTGATCATCAAGTCATTGTCTCAGCCGCGCCGGCAGGGTCGGCGCCCGCGCACGCCGTGCAGCCGCGTGGTTCAATCGCGGCACGTGCCGCGCCCGGCCGATCCCCGGGTGGTCGCGCGGCGTGGAGACCGACCGATGGACCTCAAAGGGCACGCGGTATCGCCCTTGTACCTGCTCGAGCGCTTCGACGTCGGCATCGTGCACCTCGATGCCGAGCGCCGCGTGCTCGGCATGAACGACTTCGCGCGCCGGGTGCTGCCGGTCGACGAGAAGCAGCCGTTCGACCGCTTCGTGCTGTCGTTCCACCCCGAGCGCTCGCAGCCCAAGGTCGAGTTCCTGCTCGACCAGGCCGCGCAGTGCCCGGTCGCGAACCCGCCGCCGATGACGATGATCATCAACATCCCGGAGCGGGTGCTGCTGATCAAGGTCACGCGCATCTACGACGGCGCCGGCCGGCCCAGCGGCTACGTGCTCGTGTTCTACGACATCACCGAGCTCGTCAGCAGCGACGACGGCGCGCGCGCGGCGACGGCCCGCCGGCGGCTGCAGAAGATCCCCACCGTCGTGCAGCAGCGCATCGTCCTCGTCGACGCCGACGACGTGCTGTGCATCCACTCCGACGGCCACTACACGCACGTGTGCACGGTGCAGGGGCGGCATTTCTGCAACCTCAACATCGGCGACCTCGAGGCGCGCCTCGACCCCGAGCAGTTCATGCGCGTGCACCGCGGCCACATCGTCAACCTGCGCGCCGTGCGCCAGCTGCGCCGCGAGGACGGCCGCCTGCTGATCGAGATGCATCCCGAGATGCCGCCGATCCCGGTGTCGCGCGCCAGCGCCGCCGCGCTGCTCGAGCGACTCGGCGTGTCGGTCGGCGCGGCCGGCCGCCCCGCCTGAGCGCGGGTTTTCCCTCACCTAGGACTTTCCCGCATCGCTGCGCCGGCCCGCACGGCGCCGCAGCACTTCGTGCGTGGCGCGCGCGTTTGGTGCATGCACGGCCGCCGTTCGTGCACGGAAGCCGGCAGACCCCGCACGCTGCGCGCTTTGGCGCGTCGAAGAAGAATCCGTCCCGTCCAGGACAGACCCGGTCAGCGCGCACCGCCGGCCCCGGACCGCGAGCCCACCAGGAGACACGCATGATCCCACCCGCCTTCGACTACCATGCCCCGAAGAGCGTCGGCGAAGCCATCGCCCTGCTCGGCCAGTACGGCAGCGACGCCAAGATCCTCGCCGGCGGCCACAGCCTGCTGCCGATGATGAAGCTGCGCTTCGCGCAGCCGGCGCACCTGATCGACATCAACCGCATCGCCGAGCTGCGCGGCATCTGCGAAGACGGCGCCGACGTCGTGATCGGCGCGATGACGGTCGAGAACGACCTCATCGCGAGCCCGATCCTGCGCGCCAAGGTGCCGCTGCTGGCCGAGGCGCCCAAGCTCATCGCCGACCCGCAGGTGCGCAACCGCGGCACGATCGGCGGCGACATCGCGCACGGCGATCCCGGCAACGACCACCCGGCGCTCGCGATCGCCGTCGACGCGAGCTTCGTGCTCGAGGGCCCGAACGGCCGGCGCACCGTCAAGGCCGACGGCTTCTTCCACGGCACCTACATGACCGACCTCGCCGAGGACGAGATCCTCGTCGCGATCCGCGTGCCGGCGTTCGCCGCCGGCACCGGCTGGGCCTACGAGAAGCTCAAGCGCAAGACGGGCGACTGGGCCACCGCGGGCGCCGCCGTCGTGATGCGCATGGACGCCGGCCGTGTGACGCACTGCCGCATCGCGCTGACCAACGTCGCGCCGATGGCGCTGCGCGCCACCGACGCCGAGCGCGCACTGCTCGGCCAGCCGCTGACCGACGCGAGCGTCGCGGCGGCCGCGCAGGCGGCGATGGCGATCTGCGACCCCGCCGAGGACCTGCGCGGCGACCGCGAGTACAAGACCGCGATGGCCGGCGAGATGGTCAAGCGCGCCGTACGCGCCGCCGCGGCGCGCTGCCAGTAAAGACAACGGAGACACCGCATGGCCAAGAAACTGATCACCGTCACCGTCAACGGCCGCAAGCACGAAAAGGCCGTCGAGCCGCGCATGCTGCTCGTGCACTTCCTGCGCGAGGAGCTGAACCTGACCGGCGCGCACATCGGCTGCGAGACGAGCCACTGCGGCGCGTGCACCGTCGACGTCGACGGGCGCAGCGTCAAGGGCTGCACGCACCTGGCGGTGCAGTGCGACGGCTCCGAGGTGCTGACCGTCGAGGGCCTCGCGCAGGGCAGCGTGCTGCACGCGGTGCAGGAGGGCTTCTACAAGGAGCACGGCCTGCAGTGCGGCTTCTGCACCCCCGGCATGCTGATGCGCGCGTACCGCTTCCTGCAGGAGAACCCGAACCCGACGGAAGAGGAGATCCGCATGGGCATGAGCGGGAACCTGTGCCGCTGCACCGGCTACCAGAACATCGTCAAGGCGGTGCAGTACGCGGCAGAGAAGCTGCGCGAGCAAGCCGCCGCCACCGCCTGAGGCCCGAGGAGACCGCACGATGAACGCACCGATGACCGCCGCCGAGCGCACCGCCGCGCTGCAGGGCATGGGCGAGGCCCGCCTGCGCAAGGAAGACGCCCGCTTCATCCAGGGCAAGGGCAACTACGTCGACGACATCAAGCTGCCCGGGATGCTGCACATGGACATCGTGCGCAGCCCGCTGGCGCACGCGCGCATCAAGCGCATCGACAAGTCGGAGGCGCTGAAAGTGCCCGGCGTCGTCGCCGTGCTGACCGCCGAGGACCTCAAGCCGCTGAAGCTGCACTGGATGCCCACGCTCGCCGGCGACGTCGCCGCCGTGCTCGCCGACGGCAAGGTGCACTTCCAGATGCAGGAAGTCGCCGTCGTGATCGCCGAGGACCGCTACGCCGCCGCCGACGGTGTCGAGGCGGTGCAGGTCGAGTACGAGGAACTGCCCGTCGTCGTCGACCCATACGAGGCGCTCAAGCCCGACGCCCCCGTGCTGCGCGAGGACCTGGCCGGCAAGACCAGCGGCGCGCACGGCCCGCGCGAGCACCACAACCACATCTTCACGTGGACCGCCGGCGACAAGGACGCCGCCGACGCCGCGTTCGCGAACGCGCCGGTGACGGTGTCGCAGCACATGTACTACCCGCGCGTGCACCCCTGCCCGCTCGAGACCTGCGGCTGCGTCGCGAGCTTCGACCCCGTCAAGGGCGAGCTGACGACGTGGATGACGAGCCAGGCGCCGCACGTCGTGCGCACCGTCGTCAGCCTGCTATCGGGCATCCCCGAGAGCAAGGTGCGCATCGTCAGCCCCGACATCGGCGGCGGCTTCGGCAACAAGGTCGGCGTCTACCCCGGCTACGTCTGCGCGATCGTCGCGTCGATCGTGCTCGGCAAGCCGGTCAAGTGGGTCGAGGACCGCATCGAGAACATCTCGACGACGGCGTTCGCGCGCGACTACCACATGGACGGCGAACTGGCCGCCACCGCCGACGGCAAGATCCTCGGCCTGCGCGTCAACGTCGTCGCCGACCACGGCGCCTTCGACGCCTGCGCCGACCCGACCAAGTTCCCCGCCGGGCTGTTCCACATCTGCACCGGCAGCTACGACATCCCGGCCGCGTACTGCAGCGTCAAGGGCGTCTACACCAACAAGGCGCCGGGCGGCGTCGCGTACCGCTGCTCGTTCCGCGTCACCGAGGCGGTGTACCTGATCGAGCGCATGGTCGACGTGCTCGCGCAGAAGCTCGGCATGGACAAGGCCGAGATCCGCGCGAAGAATTTCATCCGCAAGGAACAGTTCCCGTACAAGAGCGCGTTCGGCTTCGAGTACGACAGCGGCGACTACCACACGGCGCTGCAGAAGGTGCTCGACGCGGTCGACTACAAGGCCTTGCGCGCCGAGCAGGCGGCCAAGCGCGCCGACCCGAACTGCCCGACGCTGATGGGCATCGGCCTGGTGACCTTCACCGAGGTGGTGGGCGCGGGGCCGAGCAAGATGTGCGACATCCTCGGCGTGGGCATGTTCGACAGCTGCGAGATCCGCGTCCACCCCACCGGCAGCGCGATCGCGCGCATGGGCACGATCACGCAGGGCCAGGGCCACCAGACCACGTACGCGCAGATCATCGCCACCGAGCTCGGCATCCCCAGCGAGGTGATCCAGGTCGAGGAAGGCGACACCAGCACCGCCCCCTACGGCCTGGGCACCTACGGCAGCCGCTCGACGCCGGTGGCCGGCGCCGCGATCGCGATGGCGGCACGCAAGATCCACGCGAAGGCGCGCAAGATCGCCGCGCACCTGCTCGAAGTCGGCGAGAACGACCTCGACTGGGAGATCGACCGCTTCAAGGTCAAGGGCGACGACAGCCGCTTCAAGACGATGAAGGACATCGCCTGGGCGGCGTACAACAACGTGCCGCCCGGCATGGAGATGGGGCTCGAGGCGGTGCACTACTACGACCCGCCGAACTTCACCTACCCGTTCGGCATCTACCTGTGCGTCGTCGACATCGACCGCGCCACCGGCGAGACCAAGGTGCGGCGCTTCTACGCGCTGGACGACTGCGGCACGCGCATCAACCCGATGATCATCGAGGGCCAGATCCACGGCGGGCTGACCGAGGGCTTCGCGGTCGCGATGGGCCAGCAGATGCCGTTCGACGCGCAGGGCAACCTGCTCGGCAACACGCTGATGGACTATTTCCTGCCCACCGCCGTCGAGACGCCGAAGTGGGAGACCGACCACACCGTCACGCCGAGCCCGCACCACCCCATCGGCGCCAAGGGCGTGGCCGAGAGCCCGCACGTCGGCTCGATCCCGACCTTCACCGCGGCGGTCGTCGACGCGTTCGCGCACTTGGGCGTCACGCACATGGACATGCCGCACAACGCGTACCGCGTGTGGAAGCAACTCAAGGCCTGCGGAGTCGCCCTGTAAATGGAAGTCAACCTCGACAAACGCTACCCGCTCGACGTCGACCCCGCGCGTGCGTGGCAGGTGCTGCGCGACGTGCACGCGGTGGCCGGCTGCATGCCCGGTGCCGCGATCACCGAACAGGTCGACGCGACGCACTACAAGGGCACGGTCAAGGTCAAGGTCGGGCCGACGACGGCCGCGTTCGCCGGCGACATCGAGGTGCGCGAGGTGGCCGACGACGCGATGCGCGTCGTGCTGTTCGGCAAGGGCGCCGACCGCGGCGGCTCGTCGGCGTCGATGGAGCTCACCGCCCACGTCGAACCGGTGGCCGGCGACGCGTCGAAGTCGGAGCTCGTCGGCAAGGCCGACGTGATCGTCAACGGCAAGTTCGCGCAGTTCGGCGGCCGCATGATGGTGCAGGTCTCCGACATGATCCTCGCGCAGTTCGCCGACAACTTCCGCGCGACGGCGGCGGCGCTGCCCGCCCCGGCGGCGGCACCGACCGCGCCGGCCACGGCCGCCGAGGATGCCGCGCCGACGGCCGCCGCCGCGGCCGAACCCGCCGCCGCGCAGGCCGCCGCACCCGCCGCCCCGCCGAAGCTCAACAAGGACCTGAACGCCTTCGCGATCCTGTGGATGCTGGTCAAGAACTGGTTCGCCGGCCTGTTCGGCAAGCGTGCCACCTGAGACGGCCCGACGCATGACCGACGCCGAGCTGCGCGAATGCCTGCACCGCGCCGGCTACATCGCCGACGAGGCGCTGGCCACGACGCTGTGGCTCGCCGGCGAGCTGCAGCGCCCGCTGCTGCTCGAGGGCGACGCCGGCGTCGGCAAGACGGCGCTCGCCTCGGCGCTGGCGCGCGGGCTCGACCGGCGCCTCGTGCGGCTGCAGTGCCACGAGGGGCTGGACCTGGCGCAGGCCGCGTACGAGTGGAACTACGGCCGGCAACTGCTCGCGATTCGGCTGCACGAAGCCGACGCCGAGAAGCCGCGCGAAGCCGACCTGTTCGGCCGCGACTACCTGCTCGAGCGCCCGCTGCTGCAGGCGATCGCCAGCGAGCGTCCCTGCGTGCTGCTGATCGACGAGGTCGACCGTGCCGACGAGGCCTTCGAGGCCTTCCTGCTCGAGGTGCTGGCCGACTGGCAGATCACGGTGCCCGAGCTCGGCACGATCCGCGCGCGGCACGTGCCGCTCGCGATCCTGACCAGCAACGGCACGCGCGAGCTGTCGGATGCGCTGCGCCGCCGCTGCCTGTACCACTGGCTCGACTACCCGACGCTCGCGCGCGAGATCGCGATCGTGCGCGCGACGCTGCCGCAGGCCGAGTCCGCGCTCGTCGAGCAGGCGGTGGCCTTCGTGCAGACGCTGCGCCGCGAAGACCTCGGCAAGACCCCCGGCGTGGCCGAGACGCTCGACTGGATCCGCGCGCTGCACCGGCTCGACTTCAAGGCGCTGCCCGACGACCCGGCGCAGTGGCTCGGCACGCTCGGCTGCCTGCTGAAGACGCGCGAGGACCGCTTCCAGCTCGGTGCCGACGAGGTGCGCCGCATCGCCGAAGGCCGGCGGCGCGGCGTCGCCGAGAACGCGTCGGCCTGACGCACGGACACTGCACATGGCCCCGGGCGCCCTCGCCTCGATCGCCGGCTTCGCGGCGCTGCTGCGCGACCACGGGCTGAACGTCGGCGTCGCCGAGCAGCAGGCGATGGTGCGCGCCGCGCTCACGGTGCCGCTCGAACGCGCCGCGCGCCCCGGCGCCGGGCTCGACGCCGCGTGGCGCGCGATCGCGTGCCACGATGCGCGCGACTGGCGACGCTGGCCCGAGCTGTTCGAGCGCTACTGGCACGCCGAGCGGCTGAAGGGCAGCGTCAAGGTCAGCGGCCAGACGCGCCCGTCGCGCGACCTGCGCCAGGTCGTGCAGGCGCTGCACGATGAACTCGGTGCGAGCGCGCCGCCGCGCGGCGACGGCGCGGCGATGGCCGACACCGCGCTCGACGCGGCGGCCTTCACCGACGACGCGCCGGGGCTGTCGCGCGCGCAAGGCGGCGCCAGCCGCACCGAGGCGCTGCACGACCGCAGCCTCACGCAGTGGCTGCCGCAAGACCTCGCGACGCTGCAGCGGCTCGCCGAGCGCATCGCGCAGCGCCTGCGCCGGCAGGTGACGCGGCGCTGGCGCGATGACGCGCGCGGCTACCGGCTCGACGTGCGGCGCACGCTGCGCTCGAGTCTGGCCACCGGCGGCGTGCCGCTGGCGCCGGCGTGGCGCACGCCGCGGCGCGAGCGCCCGCGGCTGTTCGTGCTCGTCGACGTCAGCCGCTCGATGGAGACGCACGCGCAGCTGTTCCTGCGCATCGCGCGCGCCTTCGTCCACGCCGCCGACGCGCGCGTGTTCGTGTTCCACACGCGGCTCGCCGAAGTCACGCCGCTGCTGCGGCGCGACTCGGGCGCGGTGCAGGACAAGGTCAACGCCGTGACGGCCGGCTTCGGCGGCGGCACGCGTATCGCGACGAGCCTGAACGACTTCGCGCGCGTGCACGCACGCGGCCAGCTCGGCCGGCGCGCGCGGGTGTGGATCCTGTCCGACGGCTTCGACGCCGACCCCCCGCAGCAGCTGCGCGACGAACTGCTGCGGCTGCGCGCCGGCGGCGCGAAGATCGCGTGGTTCCACCCGTCGGCGCAACCGCCGGCGTCGCAGGCGGTCGAACACGCGCGGGACCTGATCGGCCGCTTCGCGCGGCTGGCCACGCTGCGCGACCTCGAACAGGCCGCCGTCGTCTTGCAGTGAAGGAGTTGCGATGACCACTTCCGCCCCCGACGTGATCGCCGCGGCGCACCGGCTGCAGCAGCAGGGCCAGCCGTACGCGCTGGTCAGCGTGCTGCGCGTGCAGCCGCCTGCGTCGGCGCGCCCCGGCGACAAGGCCGTCGTCACCGCCGACGGCATCGCGTGCGGCTGGATCGGCGGCGGCTGCGCGCAGCCGGCAGTGCTGAAGACGGTGCGCCAGGCGCTGGCCGACGGCCGCGCGCGGGTGATCCGCATCGCACCGACCGACGAGAGTGCGACGCGCGAACTCGGTGACGTGCTCGAGTTCGGCATGGCGTGCCACTCGGGCGGCACGATCGAGCTGTTCGTCGACCCGGTGCTGCCGCGCGCGACGCTCGTCGTCGTCGGTGACTCGCCGGTGGCCGCGGCGCTGGCCGCGCTGGCACCTCGCGTGGGCTTCAACGTGCGCGTCGTCGCGCACGGCGCCGACGCCGCGCGCTTCCCCGACGCGGCCGAAGTGATCGGCGACGACAGCGCCGAGCCGCTCGCCGCACGCATCGCGCCCGGCGCGTTCGTCGTCGTCGCGACGCAGGGCCGGCGCGACGTGCCCGGGCTGCGTGCAGCGCTGGCGCTGCGTGCGCGCTGCGTGTGGTTCGTCGCCAGCGCGAAGAAGGCGCAGGTGCTGCGCGCGTCGCTGATCGAGTCCGGCGCCGACCCGCAGTCGGTGGCCGCGATCGTCGCACCGGCCGGCCAGCCGATCGGCGCGCAGACGCCGGAGGAGATCGCGCTGTCGGTGCTCGTGGCCGTCGTCGCGGCGCGCCGCGGCGCCGGCGTCGACGCGCGCCCGGCCGACGAGGCCGTCACCGCACCGGCAGCGAGCGACGCGCCCCGCGCCAAGGTGTCGGCGGCCGCCGCGGCCGCCCGCGCGCGCCTGGCCGCCCGCGCCGAAGCGTCGGCGGCCGGCACGGCGGGTGACGGCGGGTCGTGCTGCGGCGGCGACGCGCCGGTGTCGGCGACGCCACCGTCGTCGTGCTGCGGGAGCTGACGCGATGGGCTGCATCCTCAAGGGCGGCGGCGGGCTGTACAGCCGGCTGGTGGTCGGTGCCGTCGTGCTCGCGGCGGGCGCCGGCTCGCGGCTCGGCGGGCGGCCCAAGTGCCTGCTCGAACTCGGCGGCGTGCCGCTGATCCGGCGCACGCTGATCGCGCTGTCGGGCGCCGGCGTCGACGAGGTCGTCGTCGTGCTCGGCCACCACGCCGACGTCGTCGAACCGGTCGTCGCGCCGTTTCCGGTCACGCTGGTGCGCAACCCCGACCCCGACGCCGGGCAGGTGTCGTCGCAGCGCGTCGGGCTCGCGGCACTCACCGGCAAGCTCGACGCCGTGCTCGTCGCGCTGGCCGACCAGCCGCTGCTCAACGCGCAGGACATCACGGCGCTGATCGGCGCGTACAAGAAGCGCCCGGCGGGCACCTCGGTCGTCTTCCCGCAGGTGGGCGGCGAGCCGGGCAACCCGGTGATCTTCAGCGCCGACGTGCGCGACCAGATCCTCGCCGGCGACGCGCACGTCGGCTGCCGGCAGTGGCGCGGCGCGCACCCCGAGGCGGTCGCGCCGTTCGTCACCGACAACCGCCGCTTCAAGGTCGACGTCGACACGCCCGAGGACCTCGAGCGCTTCGAGCGCGAGACCGGCCACGCGCTGCGCTGGCCCGCCGGACTCGTGGCGCCGGCCTGAAGCGGCGATGGCGCTCGCCCCCGGCTTCCACGCGCTGTGGCCCACGCCGCTGGGCGTGCACCGCTACGCCGAGGCCGACGCGCTGAACCCGCTGCTCGTGCGCGTGTTCGGCGCACTGCGCGCGACGCAGTCTCACGCGCGCGGCGAGGCGCCCGGCGCCTTCTTCGCCAGCGACGACGACCTGCTTGGGCGCGTGCAGCTGCCCGAGTGGCAGCGCTTCGTGCGCTTCGTCGTCGAGAGCCTGCGCGACACCGTCACGCGCGCCAACGCCGCGGCGTGGCCGCCGTCGTGGGCCGAACGCGGCGTCGATCTGCAGCTGCGCGTCGAAGGCATGTGGTTCCAGGCCGCCAACGGCGGTGCGTTCCACGACGTGCACACGCACGGCAACGCGTCGTGGTCGGGCGTCTACTGCGTGCAGGTCGACGCGCCCGACGTGCGGCGCGCGCATCCGGTGTACGGGGTGGCCAACGGCGTCACGCGCTTCTACGGCCCGCCGTTCGCGCACCTCGGCGGCGCGCACGTCGACCTCGGCAACGCCTACCTGCAGCCGCCGCACGTCGACGTCGAGCCGGTGCCGGGGCAACTGGTGCTGTTCCCCGCGTGGCTCGCGCACCATGCGCTGCCGTACGCGGGCATGCTCGAGCGCGTGATCGTCTCGTTCAACGCCAGCGTCCACGCCGCCGGCGGCAGCGACCGGCTGCACGACTACGCCGGCGCCTGAGAGCCCACGATGAACGCGCTGCCCGCCCTCGAGCCCCGCGCGGCCTGCGCACTGGCCGCGCGCACGCTGGCGTGGACGCTGCTGTTCGGCGGCTGGCTCGTGCTCGGTGCGCTCGGGTTGCGCCATGCGCCGGTGGCGACCGGGGCGCTGGCGCCGGTCGCGCTGTGGCTGCTGGCCATCGGTGTCGCGGCGCGCGTGGGTGCGGCGTGGTCACTGTCGCCGCGCGTGCTGCGCGCCGTGCTCGTCGGCAGCGCGGCGCTGGTCGCGGCGTGCCTGGCCGCACTGGCGCACGGCGCGCCGCACTCGCTGTGGCCGGCGGCCGTCGCGTGGGGGGTGTTGATCGTCGTGGCGTCGCGCGTCGTGCGCGGCTGGCGCCGCCGGCCCGGCCCACGCTTTTCTCCGCCCGTCGTGCCGGCCGCGCTCGGTGCGCTGGTGGCCTGGCTGCTGGCTGGGGAGCCGGCGGCGGTCGCGGCACACCCCGCCGCAGCGGCGGCCGCGCTGACCGTCATTGGCCTCGCGCTGGCGGCGCTGGTGCCTTCGCCGCACAGTGAACCGCGCAGCGGCGCGCCGGGCTGCCGCAGCGGTCTGTTCGACTGCGCGCTCGCGTGGCCGACGCTCGCGCAGTGGCGCGTGCCGGCGCACTGGCCATGGCTCGCGGCTGCGCTCGCGATGCTGCCGATGATGGCGTCGCTGCCGCTGCTGGCCGAGGGCTGTGCGCGCACCGGCTGGCGCCCGCAGGCCGTGACGGGGCTGCACCTGCTGGCGATGCTGGTGCCCGCCGCCGTCGTCGCGGCGCTGCGTGCGCGCGTGCTCGTGCAGGCCGCGCGCGCGTTCGTGGCCGGCCTGCTGATCGCCGGCGGCGTCGCCGCGCTCACCGTGCCCGGCAGCGACGGCACGATGGCTGCGATGCTGCTGCACGCGGCCGCGTGGGGCATCGCGTGGTCGGCGGCGATGGCGCCGGCGACCGACCGCACACGGCTGCCCGCGGTACACGGTGGCGCGGGCGCCTCGGCGCTGGCCAGCGCCGCCGTCGTGCTCGCGCTGGGTGTGGCCGTCGCCGGCAGCGGGTGGGCGGCGTGGAGTGCCCTTCACGCCGCGCTCGGTGCGATCGCGGCGCTCGGCGTGGCCGCCGCGTGGCTGCGGCGGCATCCACCGGTTTTCGAGGAGTTGCGAGGATGAACAGCATCGATGTCGACGTGATCCGCACCGCGCTCGACTGGCTCGACCGCGGCCACCGCGTCACGCTGGGCACGGTGGTGCGCACGTGGGGCTCGGCGCCGCGCCCGCCCGGGTCGCTGATGATCATCCGCGACGACGGCCAGGTCGCCGGCTCGGTGTCTGGCGGCTGCATCGAGGACGACCTGATCGGCCGCGTCGCGCGCGGCGAGCTCGCGAGCCGGCTGCCGCAAGTCACGACCTATGGCGCCAGCGCCGAGGAGGCGCAGCGCTTCGGGCTGCCGTGCGGCGGCACGGTGCAAGTCGTGCTCGAGCCGCTCGCCGCGGCGTCGCAGCTGCGCGAACTGCTGGTGGCGATCGAATCGCATCGGCTCGTCGCGCGCCGGCTCGACCTCGCCACTGGCGTCGTGACGCTCGGCCCCGCGCAGGCCGGCGACACGGTGCGCTTCGACGGCCGCACGCTCGTGACGGTGCACGGCCCGCGCATGCGGCTGCTGATCGTCGGCGGCGGGCAGCTCGCGCGCTATCTGGCCGGCATGGCGGTGATGCTCGACTACCGCGTGACGGTGTGCGAGCCGCGCGAGGAGTACCACGAGGGGTGGACCGCGCTGGACGGCGTCACGCTGTCGACGCAGATGCCCGACGACCTGGTGCTCGCGATGAACCTCGACGCCAACAGCGCGGTGGTGGCCGTCACGCACGACCCGAAGCTCGACGACCTGGCGCTGATGGAGGCGCTGCGCACGCCGGCGTTCTACGTCGGCGCGCTCGGCTCGAAGCGCAACAACGACGCGCGCCGGCAGCGGCTTCGCGAGCACTTCGGGCTGGCCGACGACGAACTCGCGCGGCTGCGCGGTCCAGTGGGGCTGAACCTGGGCGCGCTGACGCCCCCCGAGATCGCGCTGGCGATCGTCGCCGAGATGACGGCGCGGCGGCGCGGCGCGAACGTCGACGGGCCGCTCGCCGACTGGAGCGGCTCGACGACCGAGTGCCGCACGCGCGCCTGAGCCGCCGCACGCGTGCCCGCGGCGGCGGTGCGCCCGCGAGCCGCTGTCAGCCGGCCGTGTCGGCCATCAGCGTCTTGAACCAGACGCCCATGTCCTGGAAGTTGCCGCTGCTGATGACGGCCGACTCGGTCGCGGTCGCCGGTGCCCCGTTGATCGTCGTGCGCCCGCCACCCGCAGCGATCTTCATGCGGCGGTCGAGCGGGTCGTACTGGTAGACCGCCGTCAGCCACGACGCGGTGCCCGCCGTGACCGGCGAATAGCACGCCGAATTGGCCACCGGGGCCGGGTCGGGCCCCTGACCGAGGAAGGCGCGCACGATCGCGTCGGCACAGATCTTGGCTTCCTGGTTCGCGACGTGGCCGGCCTTGGGCATGCCCGTCACGGCGGCGTCGCCGAGCACGTGGATGCCGCTGCCCGGCAGCGCCGTCGTTTCGTAGCTCAGCATGTCGACGCCGGCCCAGCGGCCGTCGGGACCATTGTTGAGCCCCGCGCGCGCCATCCAGCCGTCGCCGGCGCTGCCGACGGCGCGGTGCGGCGGAATCGGGTTGACGACGCGCGCGGCGATCGTGCGCGTCAACCCGAGCGCATCGACGTAGCGCACGACACCCGAGGCCGCGTCGATCTCGATGCCGAACGCGCCGGGCACGTAGTCGATCACGCCGGCGTGGATCTGGTTGAACGCCGTCTCGAAGGTGTGCCGCTCGGCCTGGATCGCGAGGTTCTCGTCGAGCACGACGACGCGGCAGTTCGGGCCCTTGGCCGTCTTCAGGTAGTCGGCGACGAGGCACGCGCGCTCGTACGGCCCCGGCGGGCAGCGGTACGGCGCCTTCGGGATCGTCATCACGAACGTGTCGCCGTTGCTCATCGCGGCGATGCGCTGGCGCAGCAGCGTCGTCTGCGGCCCGGCACGCCACGCGTGCGGCGTGCGGGTGTCGTAGTCGGTCTGCGTGAGGCCGTAGGCGTCGTCGAAGCTCACGCCCGGCGCGAGCACGAGGCGGTCGTAGCCGAGCCGGCTGCCGTCCGACAGCGTCACCTCGTGCGCCGCGGCGTCGATCGCGACGAGGCTGGCGGCCTTGCGCAGCACGCCGTAGCGGCTCGTCAGCGCGTCGCGCTTGAACTGCAGCGACGCGACCGTGCGGCTGCCGTTGAGCACGAGGTTGCTCATGATGTTCGACGTGTAGACGGCGTCGGGGTCGACGAGCGTGACCTGCACGCCGGGGCCGCCCCACAGCCGCAGGTACTTCGCCGCCGTCATGCCGGCCATGCCGCCACCGACGACGACGACCCGCTTGCCGGTGATGCCGGTGTTGGCGAGCGCGATCGTCGTGCTGCCACTGCTGCTGGTCTTCTTGTCGTCGGCGCGACCGGCGAGCGGCCAGGTGCTGGCCGCGAGCGTCGCAGCGCCGAGCGCCACGATCTGGCGGCGGCTCAGGGCCGCCGCGACGGGTTGCTTGTTGTCCATCGGGTCCTCCGCGGCGTCACTGTTGCAGGTAGGCGATGATTTGGCGCAGCTGCTCGGGCGTGTACCCCTGGGCGTGCGCGGCCATGATGTTCGAGCCGGCAGGTTTGCCCGCGAACTCGAGCACCTCCTTGGCTTCGCTGCCGCGAATCTTGTCGAAGCCCCCCAGGCCCAGCGTGCCGTGACACTGGAAACAATTCGACGCCAACAGGCGTCCCTCGGTCGAGGCGGGTTGCGTCATCGCCGTGGCGGTCCTCGATGCCGCGGGAGCGGCCTGTGCGCTGTCGGCATCGACGGCCACCGCCGCCTCGCCACCGCCTCCGCCGCCGCAGGCGACGAGCACGAGGGCGGTGGCGCTGGCAAGCCAAGCGCGGCGACGGTATCGGTCAAGGGTGTTGGGCATGGATCCTCCTGGTCTTCGTTGGCGCGACTCTCGCGCCTTCGCAGCATCGCGCTGCCGGATGAGGGAATCCTTAACGCGGTGCCGCCGATGCGTAACCGACGCGTGACAGACGTGTGCGTGCGCTGCGGCCGACGCCGGCGGCCGCGGCTCATCCGAGCGCGCGTGCGCGCAGCGACTCGTACAGGCAGATCGCCGCGGCCGCGGCGACGTTGAGCGACTCCTCGCCGCCGGGCTGCGGGATGCGCAGCGCCATGGCTGCGCGCGCCAGCAGCGCCGGCTGCACGCCCTGCCCTTCGTGGCCGAACACCCACGCGCACGGCCACGGCAGCGCCGCTCCCGGCAGCGCGACGCCCTCGTGCGAACTCGTCGCCAGCAGCGGCACGCGCAACGCCTCCAGCGTGTGCGGCGGCTGTGCGTCGAGCAGGCGCAGCGCGAAGTGCGCGCCCATCGCGGCGCGCAGCACCTTCGGCGTCCACAGGCCGGCGGTGCCGGCGAGCGCGACGATCTGCACGAAACCCAACGCCGCCGCGCTGCGCAGGATCGAGCCGACGTTGCCCGCGTCCTGCACGCGGTCGAGCACGACGGTGGGCGCGTCGGGTTGCAGCGCTGGGGCAGCCGGCAGGTCGAGCACGAAGCCCAGCGGCGCCGGCGACTCGAGCGTGCTCAGGCCGTTCCACAGGGCGTTGTCGACGACGTGCACGCGCGCGGCCGCACGCGCGAGCGCGGCCCAGGCCGGCTCGCGCACGGCGCTTGCGCTCAGCACCGCGGCGCGCGGCCGAACGCCGCGCGCCAGCGCCGCGCGGCACAGGTGCTCGCCCTCGAGCCAGACCGCGCCGAGTTTGCGCGTCGCGGCGGGCTCGCGCGCCAGCCGCCGCAGCTTGACGAGCAGCGGGTTGTCGCGCGACGTGATGACGACGGGTTCGCTCATGTCGTCGTGCCGTCGCCGCCCACGAGCGCGAGCAGCGGGCCGCCGCACACGGCGCGCACCGGCGCGAAGCTGCGCCGGTGCACCGGCGACGCACCGTGCGCACGCAGTGCCGCCAGATGCTCGGGCGTCGGGTAGCCCTTGTGCACCGCAAAGCCGTACTGCGGGTGCGCCGCGTCGAGGGCGACACAGAGCCGGTCGCGGTGCACCTTCGCGAGGATCGAAGCCGCCGAGATCGCGGCCACCGTCGCGTCGCCCTTGACCACCGCCTGCGCCGGCATCGGCAGCGCCGGTACGCGGTTGCCGTCGACGAGCACGCGCCGTGGCAGCAGCCGCAGCCCCTGCACGGCGCGCTGCATCGCGAGCATCGTCGCGTTGAGGATGTTCAGGCGGTCGATCTCGTCGACGCTGGCCTCGGCGATGCAGCACGCCAGAGCCTTCGCGCGGATTTCATCGAACAGGCGCTCGCGCGTCACCGGCCCGAGCCGCTTGGAGTCGGCCAGCCCGGCGATCGGCTGCAGTTCGTCGAGGATCACGGCGGCGGCGACGACGGGCCCGGCGAGCGGTCCGCGCCCCGCCTCGTCGACGCCGGCCACCAGGCCGAGGCAGTCCTGCCGCGCGAGCAGCGCGCGCCAGCGGTGCGGCAGCGTCGCCGCGCGCCGTTCAGCGGCCGAGGAGCGTCGCGATGGCATCGGTGGCCGCGCGCGCAGTGTCGCGCTGCAGTTGCAGGTGCAGCTCGGCGAAGCGCGCGTGCAGCGCCTGCACGCGCGCCGCGTCGTCGAGCCAGCGGCCGACTTCGTGCGCGAGCGCCGCGGGTGTGGCCGCGCGCTGCAGCAGTTCGGGCACGACGAAGTCCTGGCTGAGGATGTTCGGCAGCGCGACCCACGGCTGGTAGCGCATGCGGCTCATGATCTGCCAGCTCAGCTCGTTCATGTGGTAGGCCACGACCATCGGCCGCTTGAACAGCGCCGCCTCGAGCGTCGCGGTCCCGCTGGCGATCAGCGTGACGTCGCAGGCGGCCAGCGCCTCGTGCGAGCGGCCGTCGAGCAGCATCACCGGCACGTCGTGGCGGGCGACCATCGCCTGCAACCGCTCGCGCTGCCCGGGCGCGGCCGGCAGCACGAAGCGCAGGTGCGGGCGCTGCCGGTGCAGCCGCGCCGCCGCGGCGAGGAAGCGCGGGCCCAGGTGCGTGACCTCGCCGCTGCGGCTGCCGGGCAGCAGCGCGACGACGGTGTCGGTCTCGGCGAGCCCGAGCGCCGCGCGCGCCGCGGCGCGCGGCGGCTCGGGCGGGATCACGTCGGCCAGCGGGTGGCCGACGTAGGTCGCCGCGACGCCGTGGCGCGCGAGCAGCGCCGGCTCGAACGGGAACAGGCACAGCACGTGGTCGACGCTGGCGGCGATCTTCGCGGCCCGCCCGCCGCGCCAGGCCCAGATCGACGGGCAGACGAAGTGCACGGTGCGGATGCCGCCGGCCTTCAGGCGCGCCTCGAGGCCGAGGTTGAAGTCGGGCGCGTCGACGCCGACGAACAGGTCGGGCCGCTCGGCGAGCAGCCGGTCGCCGAGCGCACGTCGGATCGCCGACAGCGCGCGGTAGTGGCGCAGCGCCTCGGCATAGCCGTGCACCGCGAGCCGCTCGCTCGGCCACCAGGCGTCGAAGCCCTGTGCGGCCATTTGCGGCCCGCCGATGCCGGCGGCGCGCAGGTCCGGCCAGCGGGCCCTCAGCGCCGCCAGCAGGTGCGACGCGAGCAGGTCGCCCGAGGCCTCGCCGGCGACCATGCCGAGCCAGGGCGACGCGGTCGCCGTCACGGGGCGCTCAGCGCGCGATGCCGCGCGTCGCGCGCGCGAGGAAGTCCAGCATCAGTGCGACGTCGCCGGCCGCCGCAGGCACCTCGGCGGCGAGCGCGGCGATGCGTTCGCGCGCCTGCTCGAGCGTCAGCCCCTGCCGGTACAGCAGCCGGTGCATCTGCTTGACGGCGCCGATGCGCTCGGGGCCGAAGCCGCGCCGGCGCAGGCCCTCGGCGTTGAAGCCGCGCACCGCGAGCGGGTTGCCGTCGACGAGCATGAACGGCGGCACGTCCTGCGACACCGCGCTGCCGAAGCCGACCATCACGTGCGCGCCGATCTTGCAGAACTGGTGCACGCCGGTCAGGCCGCCGACGATGGCCCAGTCGCCGACGTGCACGTGGCCCGCGAGCGTCGCATTGTTGGCCAGGATCGTGTGGCTGCCGACCTGGCAGTCGTGCGCCAGGTGCACGTAGGCCATGACCCAGTTGTCGTCGCCGAGCCGCGTGACGCCCGCGTCCTGCGCGGTGCCGACGTTGAAGGTGCAGAACTCGCGGATCGTGTTGCCGTCGCCGATCACGAGCTCGGTCGGCTCGCCGGCGTACTTCTTGTCCTGCGGTGCCGCGCCGAGCGAGCAGAACTGGAAGATGCGGTTGCCGCGGCCGATCGTCGTGCGGCCCTCGATCACGCAGTGCGGCCCGACGGTGGTGTCGGCACCGATGCGCACGTGCGGGCCGACCAGCGTGTAGGCACCGACCTCGACCGACGCGTCGAGCTCGGCGTGCGGATCGACGATCGCGGTGGGGTGGACGCGCGCCACGCCGCACTCACTCCGAGCGGCGCACCGTGCACATCAGCTCGGCCTCGACCGCGACCTCGTCGCCGACGCGCGCCTGCGCCGCGTACTTGAAGATGCCCTGGCGCGCGCGCAGGAGCGTCACGTCGAGCAAGAGCTGGTCGCCGGGCTCGACGACGCGCTTGAAGCGCGCACCGTCGATGCCGGCGAAGTAGAACAGCGTCTTCTCGTCGACGACGATGCCGGCGCTGTCGAACGACAGCAGCGCGCTGGCCTGCGCGAGCGCCTCGAGCATCAGCACACCGGGCATCACCGGCCGCGACGGGAAGTGGCCGACGAAGTAAGGCTCGTTGATCGAGACGTTCTTCAGCGCGAGCAGCCGCTTGCCATGCTCGACCTCGAGCACGCGGTCGACCATCACGAACGGATAGCGGTGCGGCAGTCTCTTGAGGATCTCGTGGATGTCCATCATGGTGGTGGGCCGGCAGTGTGTCGCGACGCGGCGTCAGCCGGTCTTCTTCTCGAGCTCACGCACGCGCTCGCGCAGCCGGTGCAGCTGCCGCAGCGTCGCCGCGTTCTTCTCCCAGGACGCATTGTCGTCGAGCGGAAACACGCCGGTGTAGTGACCCGGCTGGCGGATTGAGCGGCTGACGAAACTGCCGGCCGAGACGTGCACGTGGTCGGCGATCTCGAGGTGGCCGGCGATCATCGCCGCGCCGCCGATCGTGCAGTGCGCGCCGATCGTCGCGCTGCCGGCGATGCCGACGCAGCCGGCCATCGCAGTGTGCGCGCCGATGCGCACGTTGTGCGCGATCTGGATCAGGTTGTCGAGCTTGACGCCGTCCTCGATGACGGTGTCGTCGAGCGCGCCGCGGTCGATGCAGGTGTTGGCGCCGATCTCGACGTCGTCGCCGATGCGCACCGCGCCGAGCTGCTCGATCTTCTCCCACCGCCCCTCGTGCGGCGCGAAGCCGAAGCCGTCGCCACCGATCACCGCACCGGGCTGCACGATGCAGCGCGCCCCGAGGCGGCAGCCCTCGCCGACGACGACCCGCGGCGCGAGCCGCGTGCCCTCGCCGATGACCGCGCCGGCGCCGACGTGGCACTGTGCGCCAATGACCGCGCCCGCCTCGACGCGTGCGCCGCGCCCGACGAAGGCCAGCGCGCCGACCGACGCATCGGGGTGCACCTGGGCACCCTCTTCGACGACGGCGGTCGGGTGCACGCCCGCAGCAGCCGGCACGCGCGTGCGCCGCGCCCACCACTGCGTCAGGCGCGCGAAGTACAGGTAGGGATCGGCGGTGGCGATCGTCGCGGTGCGTGCCTCGGCACGCACTTCGGGGCTGACGATCACGCAGCCGGCCTGCGTCGAGGCGAGCTGCGCGCGGTAGCGCGGGTTCGCGAGGAAGCTCAGCGTCGAACGATCGGCGCCGGCCAGCGGACCGATGCGCGCGATGCGCTGCTGCGGATCGCCGGTCAGCTCGCCGCCGAGCGCGGCGACGATCTCGCCCAGCGTCGCCGCGGTCACTTGCCGTTGTTCAGCGCGTCGATCACGCGCCGGGTGATGTCGACGCGCGGGCCGGCGAACACGACCTCCTGCAGGATGAGGTCGTACTTCTCCTGGTCGAAGATCTGCCTGACAGCGCGGTTGGCACGGTCGAGCACCTGCGCCAGCTCCTCGTTCTTGCGCTGCGCGAGATCCTCCTGGAACTCGCGGCGCTTGCGCTGGAACTCGCGGTCCTGCTCGACGAGTTCGCGCTGGCGGCGGTTGCGCTCGCTCTCGGCCAGCGTCGGTGCATCACGGTCCAGGCGCTCGGAGGCCGCCTTGAGCTTGGCGGCCATGTCGGCGAGGTCCTTCTCGCGCTTGCTGAACTCGGCTTCGAGCTTGGCCTGCGCGGCCTTCGCGGGCTGCGAGTCGCGCAGCACGCGCTGCAGGTCGACGTAGCCGATCTTGAGCTCCTGCGCCTGCGCGAACGCGCTGGCGGCCAGCAGCACGACCGCGGCCAGCACCGACTTCCACTGCCTCGTGTCCATCAAAACGCGGTCCCGATCTGGAATTGGAAGTTCTGAATTGTATCGTTGCGCTCTTTGCGCACCGGGACGCCGTAGCTCAGCTTCAGCGGGCCGACCGGTGACAGCCAGCTCAGGCCGACACCGACCGACGCGCGCAGCGACGACAGCTCGATCTTCTCGTCCTCGCCCCAGACGTTGCCGGCGTCGACGAAGCCGAACAGCCGCAGCGTCTTGTCCGCACCCGAGCCGGGCATCGGCGTGTAGAACTCGGCATTCAGGTTCAGCCGCTTCGGTCCGCCGGTGTAGGTGCCGGTGACGTCGACCGGGCCGAGCGAGCCCTGCTCGAAGCCGCGCACCGACCCGAGGCCGCCGCCGTAGTAGTTCTTGAAGAACGGGTACGCGCGGTCGTCGAGCGAGACCCCGTAGCCCAGTTCGGCATTCAGGCCGAGCGTGTTGCGCAGACCGAGCGCGAAGTACTGCTGCGCCTGCAGGTTCGCGCGCGCGTAGCGCGTGTCACCGCCCGCGCCCCACTCGAGGTTGACGCGCGTGTAGCGGCCGGTGGTCGGGATCAGCGCGCTGTCGCGGCCGTCGCGCGCCCAGCCCAGCGTCAGCGGAATCGTCAGGCTGGTGTCGCCGTAGGCCTCGCGGTACAGGTACCAGCTGTTGGGCAGCGACGTGCCGCCGCGGATCTGCGTGCTCTCGATCCCGACGCCGAAGAAGACGGTGTCGGACTCGGAGAACGGCACGCCGAAGCGGATCGAGCCGCCCGTCGTGACCAGGCTGTACGAGCTGCTCGAGCCTCTCGTCGGGCGCGAGGTGCGGTAGAACACGTCGAACGCTCGCGACACCCCGTCGGCCGTGAAGTACGGGTTGACGCTCGACAACACGAAGTTGCGATTGAAGCGGCTCGTGTTGACCTCGAAGCCGAGGTAGTTGCCGGTGCCGAAGATGTTCTCCTGCTTGATCGACGCCGTCAGCGACAGCTTGTCGGCGCTCGAATAGCCGGCACCCAGCATCAGGTTGCCGGTGGGCTTTTCGACGACCTTGACCGCCAGGTCGACCTGGTCGGGCGCGCCGGGCACCTCCTCGGTGTCGACGCTGACCTCGGTGAAGAAGCCGAGGCGGTCGACGCGGTCGCGCGAGAGCTTGATGCGCGCCCCGTCGTACCACGCCGACTCGAACTGGCGGAACTCGCGGCGGATCACCTCGTCGCGCGTGCGCAGGTTGCCCGCGACGTTGATGCGGCGCACGTAGACGCGCTGCTGCGGCTGCGCGACGAAGACGACGACGACGCGGCCGGTGTTGCGGTCGATCTCGGGGCGCGGCTCGATGCGCGCGAACGCGTAGCCGTACAGGCCGAAGCGCTCGGCGAACAGACGCTGCGTGTCGGCGACGTCCTGCGCACGGTAGGGCTGCCCGGGGGTCACGCGCACGAGCGACTTGAATTCGTCGTCCTTGCCGAGATAGTCGCCCTCGAGCCGCACGCCAGTGACGAAGAACTGCTGCCCCTCGCGGATCGAGATCGTGATCGAGATGTCGGTCTTGTCGGGCGAGATCGTGACCTGCGTCGACTCGACGGCGAAGTCGAGGTAGCCGCGGTTGGTGTAGTACGCGCGCAGCGTCTCGAGGTCGGCATTGAGCTTGGCGCGCGAGTAGCGGTCGCTCTTGGTGTACCAGGTCAGCCAGCCACCGGTGGTCTGCTCGAAAAGGCCCAGCAGCGTGCGCTCGGGGAACACGGTGTTGCCGACGATGCGGATCTCGCGGATGCGCGCCGCGCCACCCTCGACAACGTTGAACGTGACGTTGACACGGTTGCGCTCGACCGGCGTGACCGTCGTGACTACCTCGGCCGCGTACAGGCTGCGCGAGAGGTACTGGCGCTTGATCTCCTGCTCGGCGCGGTCGACGAGCGAGCGGTCGAACGGCAGCCCTTCGCCGATGCCGGCATCGCGCAGCGCACGGGTGATGACGTCGGTCTCGAACTCCTTCATGCCGACGAAGCGCACGCTCGAGATCAGCGGCCGCTCTTCGACGACGACGACGACGACGTCGCCGTCGATCTCGAGCCGCACGTCGCTGAACAGCCCGGTGGCGAACAGCGCGCGCAGCGCCGCGGCCCCCTTGGCGTCGTCGTAGGTGTCGCCGACGCGAAATGGCAGCGACGCGAACACGGTGCCGGGGTCGGTGCGCTGCAGGCCCTCGACGCGGATGTCCTTGAGCACGAACGGGTCGACGGCCCACGCGGGCGCGACGGCAGAGGCGGCCACCAGCGCGACACAGGCGGCCACCGGGCGCAACACGCCCATCGGAATCGGAAAAGGCATCGGGCAGAAGGGAATTCAGTGCAGGCCGAGCAAGCGGGCCACGTCGTTGGACAACGCGAGCGCCATCATCAGCAGCAGGATCAGTGCGCCGGCACGCTGCAGCCGCTCGAGCCAGGCCTCGGAGACCGGACGCCCGGTCACGCCCTCGTAGAAATAATACATGAGGTGCCCGCCATCGAGCATCGGCAGCGGCAGCAGGTTGAGCACGCCCAGGCTGACGCTCACGAGCGCGAGGAAGCCCAGGTAGTACGCCAGACCCTGCGTCACCGACTGCCCGGCGTAGTCGGCGATCGTCAGCGGGCCCGACAGATTCTTCAGCGACGCCTCGCCGATCAGCATGCTGCCGAGCATCTTCAGCGTCAGCGTCGAGACCTCCCAGGTCCGCGTGACGCCCTCGGCGATGCCGTCGAGCGGGCCGTAGCGCACCTTGACCATCTGCGGCGGCGGGCCGATGTAGGCGTCGATGCGGCCAGCCGGCGGGTTCGCGTCGGTGGCCACGCGCGGCGTGACCGTCAGCTCGATCACGCGGCCCGCGCGCTCGACCTCCCACGTCATCGGCACCGGCTGCCCGTCGCGCACGGCCGCGACGATGCGCTCGCGCAGTGCCGCCGCATCGGCGATCGCGACGCCGTCGACACGCAGCACGCGGTCGCCCGGCTGCAGCCCTGCGCGTGCCGCCGGGCCGCCGGGGCGCACCTCGCCCATCGTCGCCTCGCTGAACGCGGTGCCCAGGCCGATGCGGCGCATCAGCGTCGCGTCGACCTCGCGCGCGCCGAGGCCGGCCAAATCGAGCCGCAGCACGCGCATGCCGCGGCCGTCGCGATCGGTCACACGCAGCTGCAGGTCGCGCCCGCTCAGTGTGGCCTGCGTGACCTGCCAGCGCAAGTCGGTCAGCGAGCGCACCGGGGACCACGCCTCACCGTCGGGCGACCATTCGACGACCCAGTCGCCGGCACGCAGCCCGGCGCGCTCGGCGACGCTGCCCGCCGGGGGCGTCGCCAGCACGGCCTTCGGCTCGTCGACGCCGATCCAGTGCGCGCCGGCGTACAGCACGACGGCGAGCACGAGGTTGGCCGCCGGCCCGGCGGCCACGATGAACGCGCGTTGCGCGAGCGGCTTGCGGTTGAACGCGAGGTCGCGCTCGTGGGGCGCCACCGGGCCCTCGCGCTCGTCGAGCATGCGCACGTAGCCGCCGAGCGGCAGCGCGCTGACGACGAACTCGGTGCCGTCGGGGGTGCGCTGGCGTCGCCAAAGCACATGTCCGAAGCCGACCGAGAAGCGCAGCACCTTGACCCCGCAGGCGCGCGCCGCGCGGTAGTGACCCCACTCGTGGATCACGATCAGGATGCCCAGCGTCAGCAGGAACGCGAGCACGGTCGTCATCGCGCGCGCTCCTGCACCCTCTGCCGCGCCGCGCTGCGCGCACGCGCGTCAAGCGCCAGCACGTCGTCGAGTCCGGGCTGCGCGGGCAGGTCCGGCAGCACGCGCGCGACGACGTCGGCATTGATGCGGTGGATGTCGGTGAATGCGATCGTGCCGGCGAGGAAGGCGGCCACCGCCTCCTCGTTGGCCGCGTTGAGCACCGCGGTGCTGCCCTCGGGGCCGCGCAGCGCGTCCCACGCAAGGAACAGCGACGGAAAGCGCCGCGCGTCGGGCGCCTCGAACGTCAGCGCACCGAGGCGCGTGAAGTCGAGCGCGTCGGCGCCGCACTCGATGCGCTCGGGATGCGCCAGCCCCACGGCGATCGGCACGCGCATGTCGGGCGTGCCCAGCTGCGCGAGCACCGAGCGGTCGCGGCAGACGACCATCGAGTGGACGATGCTCTGCGGGTGGATGACGACGCGCACCTGCTCGGGCGCGAGGCCGAACAGCCAGCGTGCCTCGATGACCTCGAGCGCCTTGTTCATCATCGTCGCCGAGTCGACCGAGATCTTGCGCCCCATGACCCAGTTCGGGTGCGCGCAGGCTTCGTCGGGCGTCACGTCGGCGAGGCTGTCCGGGTCGCGCGCGCGGAACGGACCGCCCGAGGCGGTGAGCACGATGTGGTCGATCGTCTCGGGCCAGCGGCGGCGGTCCTCGGGCAGGCACTGGAAGATCGCCGAGTGCTCGCTGTCGATCGGCAGCAGCGTCGCGCCGCCGGCGCGCACCGCGTCCATGAACATCGCGCCGCCGACGACGAGCGCCTCCTTGTTGGCCAGCAGCAGGCGCTTGCCGGCGCGCGCAGCGGCCAGGCACGACGGCAGTCCGGCCGCGCCGACGATCGCGGCCATCACGGCGTCGACTTCCGGGTGCGCCGCCAGCTCGCACAGCGCCCGCGCGCCCACGTGCACCTCGGTGGCGACGCCGTGCGCACGCAGCGCCTCGCGCAGGCGCACCGCGCCGGCGTCGTCGGCGACCACGGCATGGCGGGGACGGAAGCGAACGCACTGCTGCGCGAGGTCGTCGATGCGCGACTGCGCGCTGAGCGCGAACACCTCGTAGCGCTGCGGATGGCGCGCGACGACGTCGAGCGTGCTGCGCCCGATCGAACCGGTCGCCCCGAGGATGCACAACCGTTGCGGCTTCATCGCGCGCAGTATCGATCAGTGCCGGTGGCGCGGCGCCTCACGCGCGCACCAGCCCCAGCCCGGCGAGGGCGATCGGGAACACCGGCAGCAGCGCGTCGACGCGGTCGAGGACGCCGCCGTGTCCGGGCAGCAGCCCGCTGCTGTCCTTCGCACCGGCAGCGCGCTTGACGAGCGATTCGACCAGGTCGCCGACGACGCTCATCGCCGTGAGCACGACGCTGCCGACGACGACGGCGGCGACGCCACCGGCATCCTGCAGCCGCGTGTACAGGCTGGGCGCGAGCTGCAGGTGGCGATCCAGCCACAGCCAGCCGAACGCCAGCAGCAGCACGCCGGCGACCCCGCTGTAGACGCCTTCCCAGCTCTTGCCGGGGCTGATCGTCGGTGCCAGCTTGCGGCGACCGAACGCACGTCCGCCGAAATAGGCCGCGACGTCGGCGACCCACACCAGGCACAGCACCGACAGCACGAAGTTGAGCCCCACGGCGCGAGACTGCGCCAGCGCGAGCCATGCGAGCCACAGGGCGGACAAGCCCAACGCCCACCGCAGCCCGCGCGGCAGGTGCGGCCAGCCGGTGGGTCCGGCGCGCAGCGCGAACGTGCCCCCGACGATCCACAGCAGCGCGCCGAGCAGCCACAGCGCGGTTGGCGCCCGCTCGATCCAGCCGAGCGACGCTGCCGCACCGCAGGCGGCCGCCACCGCCACGCCGCTGGCCAGCGCCAGGGCGCCGCCGACGCCGTTCAGGCGCGCCCACTCCCAGCCGGCCGCAGCGATCAGCAGCAGCGTCAGCGCCGCGAACGGCAGCGGATCGTCGGCCAGCAGGGCCGGCACGAGCAGCGCGAGCAGCACCACCGCGGTGACGATGCGCTGCTTGAGCATCAGGCGTTGGCGACCAGCTCGGAAGGCTCGGGTTGGACCATGCCGAAGCGCCGCTCACGCCGGGCGTACTCGCGCAGCGCCGCGTCGAGATCGTCGGCGTCGAACTCGGGCCACAGCCGCTCGCTGAAGTACAGCTCGGCATAGGCCGCCTGCCACAGCAGGAAGTTGCTCAGCCTCATCTCGCCGCCGGTGCGGATGAACAGGTCGGGGTCGGGCGCGTGGCTGAGCGCCATGTGGCGCGCGATCGTCGCCTCGTCGATGTGCGCGGGGTCGATGCCGGCGGCCGCGATGCGGCGGCAGGCCTGCACGACGTCCCAGCGCCCGCCGTAGTTGAACGCCACCGTCAGCGTGATGCGCCGGTTGTGCGCGGTCTGCGCCTCGGCGCGGTCGATCGCCTCGCGCACCTTGTCCGACACGTTGCCGCGGTCGCCGACGACGCGCACGCGAACCCCCTCGCGCCCCAGGTCGGCGAGATGGTTCTGCACCGTGAACAGCACCAGGTTCATCAGCCCGGCGACCTCCTCGTCGGGACGCTTCCAGTTCTCCGACGAGAAGGCGAACACGGTCAGGAACTCGATGCCGCGCTCGGCCGCCGCACGCACGACGCGCACCATCGTGTCGACGCCGGCCTTGTGGCCGAAGACGCGCGGCAGGTGACGGCGGCGCGCGTAGCGTCCGTTGCCGTCCATCACGATCGCCACGTGCCGCGGCACGCGCGCCAGCGCGGCGTTGGCGGGAGCAGTGCTGAGATCGGTCACGAGGGCAGCGCGTCTCAGACCGCCATGATCTCGGCTTCCTTGCCGGCGATCAGCTTGTCGATCTCGGCGACCATGCGATCGGTCAGCCGCTGCATCTCGTCGAGCAGGCGGCGCTCCTCGTCCTCGCTGATCGCCTTGTCCTTCAGCAGCTTCTTGGCGTGCTCGTTGGCATCGCGGCGCAGGTTGCGCACCGCCACCTTCGCCTCCTCGCCGGCGTGACGCGCGACCTTGGTGAGTTCGCGGCGGCGCTCCTCCGTCAGCGGGGGCATCGGCACGCGCAGCAGGTCGCCCTGCGACGACGGATTCAGCCCGAGGTCGCTCTCGCGGATCGCCTTCTCGATCTTCGCGCCCATGCCCTTCTCCCAGGGCTGCACGCTGATCGTGCGGGCGTCGAGCAGGCTGACGTTGGCGACCTGGCTGATCGGCACCATCGAGCCGTAGTACTCGACGTGCACCTGGTCGAGCAGTCCCGGGTGGGCGCGACCGGTGCGGATCTTCTGCAGCTCGGCGCGCAGTGCGTCGAGCGACTTGGCCATCTTCTGCTCGGCCGTCTTGCGGATTTCGGCGGGGGTGGTCATCGAAGCACTCTCGTCACACGTGCACCAGCGTGCCCTCGTCCTCGCCGAGCACGACGCGCCTGAGCGCGCCCGGCTTGAAGATCGAGAACACCTTGATCGGCAGTTTCTGGTCGCGGCACAGCGCGAAGGCCGTGGCATCCATCACTTGCAGGTTGCGCACGATCGCCTCGTCGAAGGTGATGCGCGCGTAGCGCGTCGCGGCTGGGTCCTTGGCCGGGTCGGCGGTGTAGACGCCGTCGACCTTCGTCGCCTTGAGCACGATTTCGGCGCCGATCTCGGCACCACGCAGCGCCGCAGCGGTGTCGGTCGTGAAGAAGGGGTTGCCGGTGCCGGCGGCGAAGACGACGACCTTGCCCTCCTCGAGGTACTGCAGCGCCTTCGGCCGCACGTAGGGCTCGACGACCTGTTCGATCGCGATCGCGCTCATCACGCGCGCCGTCATGCCCTCCTGGCGCATCGTGTCGGCGAGCGCCAGCGAGTTCATGACGGTGGCGAGCATGCCCATGTAGTCGGCGGTCGCGCGATCCATGCCGACCGAGCCGCCGGCCACGCCGCGGAAGATGTTGCCGCCGCCGATCACGACGGCGACCTCGCAGCCCAGCCGCGTGACGTCCTGCACCTCGCGCACGATGCGCACGATCGTCGCGCGGTTGATGCCATAGGCATCGTCGCCCATCAGGGCCTCGCCCGACAACTTCAGCAGGATGCGCTTGTACGCCGCCATCGACCGGGTTCCCTGAGTCACGCCGCCCGCAAGTGTAGGGCGGCGCGCCTCACCGCTGGCTTACTGGCCCTTGGCCGCAGCGACCTGCGCCGCGACTTCGGCCGCGAAATCGTCGGTCCTCTTCTCGATGCCCTCGCCGACGACGTACAGCGTGAAGCCCTTGACCGTCGTCTTCTTGTCCTTGAGCATCTGCCCGACGGTCTGCTTGCCGTCGGCGGCCTTGACGAAGACCTGGTCGAGCAGCGAGACCTCCTTCAGGAACTTCTGCACCGCGCCTTCGACCATCTTCGCGACGATCTCGGCGGGCTTGCCCGACTCGGCGGCCTTCTCGGTGGCGATGCGGCGTTCCCTGTCGACGAGGTCGGCCGGCACGTCGGCCGCCGACAGCGCCGCCGGCTTCATCGCCGCGACGTGCATCGCGACGTCCTTAGCCGCGACGTCGTCACCGTCGAACTCGACGATCACGCCGATGCGCGTACCGTGCAGGTAGTGCGCGAGCTTGCCGCCACCGGCGTAGCGCTTGAAGCGCCGGATCGTCATGTTCTCGCCGATCTTGCCGATCAGGCCCCTGCGCACGTCTTCGACCGTCGGGCCGAAGCCGTCCTGCGCGAGCGGCAGCGCCGCGAGCGCAGCCACGTCGGCCGGTGCGTGCTGCGCGACGAGATCGGCGCAGGCCTTCGCGAACGCGAGGAACGACTCGTTCTTCGAGACGAAGTCGGTCTCACAGTTGACCTCGACCAGTGCGCCGGTCGTGCCGGCCACCGACGCGGCGACGACGCCCTCGGCGGTGACGCGCGAGGCGGCCTTGCCGGCCTTGTTGCCGAGCTTGACGCGCAGGATCTCCTCGGCGCGGGCCATGTCGCCGTCGGCCTCGGTCAGCGCCTTCTTGCACTCCATCATCGGCGCGTCGGTCTTGGCGCGCAGTTCGGCGACCATGCTTGCAGTGATTGCGGGCATTGCCAGTGACTCCCTAGTAAAAGCAGGCCGCGGGCCCGCGGGCCCGCGGCATCGGTGTACCGTGCGGCGGCACGGGGCGCGCGCGCCCCGCGCGGCGTCAGGCGTCTTCGCTGACCTCGACGAACTCGTCGCCGCCGGCGACGGCCTGCACGACCTCGGCGGTCGCCTGCGCCTTGCCCTCGAGGACGGCGTCGGCCACGGCCCGCGCGTACAGCGCGACCGCCTTGGCCGAGTCGTCGTTGCCCGGGATCACGTAGTCGATGCCCTCGGGCGAGTGGTTGGTGTCGACGACCGCCACCACCGGGATGCCGAGCTTCTTGGCCTCGGCCACCGCGATCTTGTGGTAGCCGACGTCGATGACGAACAGCGCATCGGGCAGCGCGTTCATGTCCTGGATGCCGCCGATGTCCTTGAGCAGCTTGTCGAGCTCGCGCTGGAACAGCAGGCTTTCCTTCTTCGTCATCTGCTCGGTGCCGGCCTCGGCCTGGGCCTGCATGTCCTTGAGCTTCTTCAGCGACCCCTTGACGGTCTTGAAGTTGGTCAGCATGCCGCCGAGCCAGCGCTGGTCGACGTAGGGCATCCCGCAGCGCTGCGCTTCCTGCGCGATCACGTCGCGCGCCTGGCGCTTGGTGCCCACCATCAGGATCGTGCCCCGGCGCGCGGCGAGCTGGCGCACGAACTTCAACGCTTCCTCGAACAGAGGCTGCGTCTTCTCGAGGTTGATGATGTGGATCTTGTTGCGATGGCCGTAGATGTAGGGGGCCATCTTGGGGTTCCAGAAGCGCGTCTGGTGTCCGAAATGGACACCCGCTTCCAGCATTTCACGCATGCTGACGTTCATTAGGGGCTCCGAAGGTTGGGTCTAGAATCCGACGCTGATCGCAACCTCTGGTTACCTTCGTAACGCGGGCTGCGACACCTGTCGGTCGCCGGATTCGCGAGTCGTCGCCTGCACGGCACCGACGCGGCGGCGGTCCTCGGCGGACCCCCTCACGCCACAGCACGACGCTGCGCAGACAAACTTGTGAAGTATAGCACTCCGCCTTGGCCCGCTTGCGGCCGCGCCACCCCGACCGTCCCCGCCGCCCCCCATCGGGCTTCGAGCGCGACGCGGAGACGCTGATGCGCGTGGCCGTGATCGGCGCCGGCATCGTCGGCGTCACGACGGCGTACGAGCTTGCCCGCGACGGCCACGAGGTCGCCGTGTTCGAGCGCCGCACCAGCGTCGCCAGCGAGGGCAGCTTCGCCAACGCCGGCGTCGTCGCGCCCGGCTACGTCGCGCCGTGGGCGGCGCCCGGCATGCCGGCCAAAGTCCTGCGTCACCTCTTCGGCCGCCACGCGGCGGTGCGTTTCGCTGGCTGGCCCGACGCCGCCCTCGCCCGCTGGCTGTGGCGATGGTGGCGCGAGTGCGCACCCGCGCGTTACGCGGTCAACCGCGCCCGGCTGCACCGGCTGGCCGCCTACAGCCGTGAACGACTCGACGCGCTGACCGACGAACTCGGCCTCGACTACGAGCGTGCACGCGGCTACCTCGTGCTGCTGCGCACGCCGCGCGACGTCGAGCGTGCGCAGCCCGGTCTCGCCCTGCTGCGCGAGGTCGGTGCCCGCCACGAGTGCCTCGATGCCGCCGGCTGCCGGCGCGTCGAGCCCGGCTTGAATGGCGACACGCCGCTGGCGGGCGGCATCCACCTGCCCGACGACGGCGTCGGCAACTGCCGCCAGTTCGCGCACGCGGTCAAGCAGGTCGCGCAGCGCCGTGGCGTGCAGTGGCATTTCGGCTGCGAGGTGCTGGCCGTGACGCCCGGCGCGCGCCCGCAGCTGACGCTGCGACGCGTTGCGCCGCAAGACGGCGTCGCCGCACCGCCGCATGCGCTCGACGTCGACGCCGTCGTGCTGTGCTCGGCGCTGGGCACGCTGCCGTTGCTGCGACCGCACGGCGCCCGACTGCCGATGGCGCCCGTCTACGGCTACTCGATCACGGCGCCGCTGCGCGACCTCGATGCGCAGGCGCTGGGCGCCCCGCGCGCGGCGCTGATGGACGAAACGTTCAAGGTGGCGATCAGCCGCCTCGGGCAGCGCGTGCGGGTGGCCGGCGGCGCAGAGCTCGGCGGCAGCCTCGAGCAGCTGCGCCCGCAGCCTTTCGCGACGCTGCACAAGGTGCTCGACGACTGGTTCCCCGGTGCCGCGCAGACCGCGCAGGCCCAACGCTGGAAAGGCGCACGACCGATGATGCCCGACGGTGCGCCGCTGCTCGGCGCGAGCGGCCTGCCCGGCGTGTGGCTCAACGCCGGCCACGGCTCGAGCGGCTGGGCGCTGGCGTGCGGCAGTGCGCGCGTCGTCGCCGACCTGATCGCCGGCCGCGAATGCGCGATCGACACCGACGGGCTCGGCCTGGCGCGCTACCGGGCCGCCGCGCGTGCTGCCGTCGCCGCAGCGGCCCAGCCGGCGGCTTGACCCGCCGCTGAACCGCCGGCTGCCACGCGCGCGGCGTCGGCGCGTGTCTCGCCTTGTGCGGGCGCTGCCGCTCCGGTAGCCTGCCGTCCATGCTCAGATTGATCGACGCCGATCCCGCCTCGCGGCCGCTGTTCGACACCGCCGCCACACGCCGCATCGAGCGCGCCGCCCTGGCGCGCGTGCCGCCAGGCACCCTCGTGCGCCGCGCCGGACTCGCGGTGGCCAAGCTCGCGCTGGCGCTGCAGCCGCACGCACGGCGCGTGTGGATCATGGCCGGCCCCGGCAACAACGGCGCCGACGGGCTGGAAGCCGCCGCGCGGCTGCAGGCCGCCGGGTTGCAGGCGAACGTGCACCTCGTGGCCGAGCGCGCGCGCCTCGGGCGTGACGCCGGCGAAGCCCTGGCGCGCGCGCTCGCCGCCGGCGCCGACGTCACCGACGGTGCGCCGGCCGAGCCGCCGGCGTGCGACCTCGCGATCGACGCGCTGCTGGGCCTCGGCCTGTCGCGCGCGCCCGAGGGTGCGCTCGCGCAAGCGATTGCCGCGTTCAACCGCGTCGCGGCACCGCGGCTGGCCGTCGACCTGCCCTCGGGCCTCGACGCCGACCGCGGCGTCGCGCCCGGTGCGGCCGTCGTCGCGACGGACACCGTGACGATGCTGACGCTCAAGCCGGGGCTGTTCACGGCGCACGGACGCGACTTCGCCGGTCGCGTGTGGCTCGCCGACCTCGACGAGCCCGACGTCGCCGAGCCCCCCTCCGCCTGGCTCACGGGCGACGACGGGCCCACACCACCGCGCCGCCACGCGCAGCACAAGGGCAGCTTCGGCGACGTCGTCGTCGTCGGCGGCGCACCGGGCATGGTCGGCGCCGCGTGGCTCGCGGCACGCGCCGCGCTCGCCGCTGGCGCCGGGCGGGTCTACGTCAGCCTGCTCGATGCGACGGCGCCGCACTGGCATGCGGCGCACCCCGAGCTGATGGGCCGTGAACGCGTGTGGACCGAGCACGTGCCGCTGCTGCGCACAGCCACCGTCGTCTGTGGCTGCGGCGGCGGGGATGCCGTGCGCGCCGCGCTGCCGACGCTGCTGGGCGCGGCGCCGCGGCTCGTGCTCGACGCCGACGCGCTCAACGCGATCGCCGCCGACGCGTCGCTGCGCGCGCTGCTGCGCGCGCGCAGCGACCGCGGCGCGGCCACGGTGCTGACCCCGCATCCGCTCGAAGCCGGGCGCCTGCTCGGGCGCAGCGCGGCCGACGTGCAGGCCGACCGGCTCGCCGCGGCCCAGGCGCTCGCCGACGCCGAGGGGGCCGTCGTCGTGCTCAAGGGATCGGGCACCGTGACGGCCGCGCCGGCGTGCTCGCCGTGGGTCAACCGCAGCGGCAACGCGGCGCTGGCCACCGCCGGCACCGGCGACGTGCTCGCCGGCTGGCTTGGTGGCCGCTGGGCCGCGCAGGGCGCGCACGACCTCTTGGCCCTGCAGCGACAGTGCGCCGATGTCGTCGCGCGCCACGGTCGTGCTGCCGACCGCCACGGCAGCGCGACGGTGCTGCGTGCCGGGATGCTGGTCGAGGCGATGCTCGACGCCTGAGGGCTTGCTGCCGCGGCGCGACGACGCGCGAGCGCTCAGCGGCGCTTGCGCGCCGCGGTCGACCGGCCGCCGCGACCCTTCGCGGAAGCGGCCGCAGCACCGCCAGCGCCCTTGGTTCGCGTGCGCGCGCGGGCGCTGCGCGCGCCGGCGCGCGCAGCACGGTCGCGCTCGCGCACCTCGTGCAGCGCCTGCACGGCGCCGCGCTCGGACGCCACGCGCCCGCGCGCGAGCAAGCGCTCGTCCTCGCCTTCGCGCACGAGGCGGAAGTCGATCTTGCGCCCGTCGAGGTCGACGCGGCTGACTTGCACGCGCACCCGTGTGCCCACCCCGTAGCGGATGCCGGTGCGCTCACCGCGCAGCTCCTGGCGCGCCTCGTCGAAGCGGAAGTACTCGCCGCCGAGTTCGGTGATGTGGACCAGCCCGTCGACATACAGCGCGTCGAGCGTGACGAACAGGCCGAAGCTGGTCACCGCACTGACGGTGCCCGAGAACTCCTCGCCCAGGCGGTCGCGCATGTAGCGGCACTTGAGCCAGGCCTCGACGTCGCGCGAGGCCTCGTCGGCGCGGCGCTCGTTGGCGCTGCAGTGCACGCCGACGGCCTCCCAGCGTTCGGCCTCCTGCGTCGACGCCTTCGGCGCCTTGCCACCGCGGCGCAGCTTGGGGGCGTCTTCGACGACGCCGGTCGACAGGTGGTAGCGCTTGCCGTGCAGCAGCGCCTTGAGCACGCGGTGGATCAGCAGATCCGGGTAGCGCCGGATCGGGCTCGTGAAGTGCGTGTAGGCCTCGTACGCCAACCCGAAGTGGCTGCCCTTGATGCCGCTGTAGATCGCCTGCTGCATCGAGCGCAGCAGCATCGTGTGGATCTGCGCGGCGTCGGGACGGTCGCGCGTGGCGGCGGCGATCGCCTGGAACTCGCCCGGCGTCGGCTCCTCGCTCAACCCCAGACCGATGCCCAGCGCGCGCAGGTAGTTCTGCAGCGTCGTGCGCTTCTCGGGCGTCGGCCCCTCGTGGACGCGGTACAGCGACGGGTGCTCGGCGCGCGCGATGAAGTCGGCCGCGCACACGTTGGCGGCGAGCATCGCCTCCTCGATCAGCCGGTGCGCCTCGGTGCGCACGCGCGGCACGATCTTCTCGATGCGGCCGTTGTCGTCGCAGACGATCTGCGTCTCGGTGGTCTCGAAGTCGACCGCGCCGCGCTTGGCGCGGTGCTTGAGCAGCGCGCGGTACACCTCGTGCAGGTGCACGAGGTGCGGCACCAGCGCCTCGCGGCGCGCCGCCTCCGGGCCCTTGGTGTTGGCGAGGATCGCCGCGACCTCGGTGTAGGTCAGCCGCGCGTGCGAGCAGATCACGGCCGGGTAGAACTGGTACGCGGTGATCTCGCCGGCCGTGTCGACCAGCATGTCGCACACCATCGCCAGCCGGTCCTCGTGCGGATTGAGCGAGCACAGCCCGTTGCTGAGCTTTTCCGGCAGCATCGGGATCACGCGGCGCGGGAAGTACACCGACGTCGCGCGCTCGTAGGCGTCGCGGTCCAGCGGCTCGCCGGGCTTGACGTAGTGACTCACGTCGGCGATGGCCACGACGAGCCGCCAGCCGTTGAACGCGCTCTTGCCGCGCCCGCTCTTGTGCGGTTCGCAGTAGACCGCGTCGTCGAAGTCGCGTGCGTCCTCGCCGTCGATCGTCACCAGCGGCACGTCGGTGAGGTCGATGCGGTGGCGGCGGTCGATGGGGCGGATCTTGTCGGGCAGCGCCGCGGCCTGCGCGATCGCCTCGGGCGAGAAGCGGTGCGGCACTTCGTACTTGCGCACCGCGATCTCGATCTCCATGCCGGGGTCGTCGATGTCGCCGAGCACCTCGGTCACGCGCCCCACGGGCTGCGAGAACATCGACGGCGGCTCGGTCAGCTCGACCGCCACCACCTGCCCGGGCTGCGCGTTGGCGATCGCGTTCTTCGGGATCAGGATGTCCTGGCCGTAGCGACGATCCTCGGGCGCGACGACCCACACGCCGCCTTCGTGCAGCAGGCGCCCGATGATCGGCGCCTTGCGGCGCTCGACGATGTCGAGCACGCGCCCCTCGGGGCGGCCCTTGCGGTCGTAGCGCACGATGCGCACGCGCACGCGGTCGCGGTGCAGCACGGCGCGCATCTCCTGCGGGCTCAGGTACACGTCGGGCCCGTCGTCGCGCACGACGAAGCCGTGGCCATCACGGTGGCCCTGGACGATGCCCTCGACTTCGCTCATCAGCGCGGCACCCGGGGCCAGGGTGCTCGTGGTTGGATCTTTTTTGATGCTAAACTTTCGTTCTCTTGATGCCGCGCAGCCTCGCGCAGCGACGGCGTCGATGCCCAGGTGGCGGAATTGGTAGACGCACTAGTTTCAGGTACTAGCGCTTAACGGCGTGGAGGTTCGAGTCCTCTCCTGGGCACCACACACGACACACGAGGCCGGCTCTGCCGGCCTCTTGCATTTCAGATCTCGTACTTCTTCGCCAGGCCCTCGGGCCTGAGGTGATCGTACTCCTCGAACGGCTGGTGGATCCACGGACTCGTGGGCAGCAGCTCGACGTAGTAGTCGGGGGTGTAGCTCGACACCCCCTTGACCCAGATGACGGCCGAGCGCAGCTCGACGATGGCCGGCATGCCGCGCAGACGCTCCACGACGGCGCGCAGCGTGACGCCCGAGTCGGCGAGGTCGTCGACGAGCAGCACGCGCCCGGCCAGCTCGCCCTTGGGCAGCGTGATGTACTTCGCCATGTCGAGCCGCCCCTGGATCGTGCCGCCTTCGGCGCGGTACGAACTCGTCGACATGATCGCCAGCGGCTTGTCGAACACGCGCGACAGCACGTCACCGGGGCGCATGCCCCCGCGCGCGAGGCACAGGATCTGGTCGAACTCCCAGCCCGACGCATGCACCTTGAGCGCCAGGCGCTCGATCAGCATGTGGTACTCGTCCCACGAGACGTAGAGGTGCTTGCCGTCGTCGGTCAACATCTGGGGATCTCCTGCGCTTGTTCAAGCCTGATACGGGTGGCGCAGCACGATCGTGTGCTCGCGGTCGGGCCCGGTCGAGACCATGTCGACGGGCGCGCCGATGAATTCCTGCACGCGCTCGAGGTAGCGGCGCGCGTTGACCGGCAGCCGCTCCCACTGCGTGATCCCTGCGGTCGACTCGCTCCAGCCCGGCAGCGTTTCGTACACCGGCCGGCACGCCGCGATGTCGTCGGCGTCGAGCGGCAGGATGTCGATGCGGCGGCCGTGCAGCTCGTAGCCGACGCCGACGCGGATCTCGGGCAGCCCGTCGAGCACGTCGAGCTTGGTGATGCACAGCCCCGAGACACCGTTGATGACGATGCTGCGCTTGAGCGCCGCCGCGTCGAGCCAGCCGCAACGGCGCGCACGACCGGTGACGGTGCCGCGCTCGGCGCCCACCGTGCTCAGGTGGTGGCCCACGCTGCCCGGCTCGTCGATCGGCAGCTCGGTCGGAAACGGCCCCGAGCCGACGCGCGTCGTGTAGGCCTTCGTGATGCCGAGCACGTAGTGCAGCATCCCCGGCCCGACGCCCGAGCCCGCCGCGGCGTTGCCGGCGACGCAGTTGCTCGACGTCACGTAGGGATAGGTGCCGTGGTCGATGTCGAGCAGCGTGCCCTGCGCGCCCTCGAACAGGATGTTGCGCCCCGCCAGGTGCGCCTGGTGGATCAGGTAGCCGACGTCGGCCATCATCGGCTTGAGCTGCTCGGCCACGCGCATCGCGTGGTCGTAGATCGGGGCGAACTCGAGCGGGCGGCTCTTCAGGTAGCCGGCAAGCGCGACGTTGTGCAGCTCGAGCAGCTCGCGCAGGCGGGCCGCGAAGCGCTCGGGGTGCTTCAGGTCCTGCACGCGCAGCGCGCGGCGCGCGACCTTGTCCTCGTAGGCCGGGCCGATCCCCTTGCCGGTGGTGCCGATCTTGCCGCTGCCGCTGGTCTCGCGCAGCGCCTCGCGCGCGCGGTCAAGCTCGACGTGGAACGGCAGGATCAGCGGGCACGACTCGCTCAGGTACAGCCGCGAGCGCACCTCGAGCCCGATGCCCTCGAGCCGCTCGATCTCGCCGAGCAGGTGCGTCGGATCGACGACGACGCCGTTGCCGATGTAGCACGCGACGCCGTCGCGCATGATGCCGCTGGGGATCAGCTGCAGCGCCGTCTTGACGCCCTTGATGACCAGCGTGTGCCCGGCGTTGTGGCCGCCCTGGAAGCGCACGACGCCGTGCGCGTGGTCGGTGAGCCAGTCGACGACCTTGCCCTTGCCCTCGTCGCCCCACTGGGTGCCCACCACCACCACGTTGCGCCCGCGCAGGGGCGCTGCTGTCTGTGACGTCATCGTTCGTCCGGAAATCGTGCCCACCGCCACCGCGCCGTCACAGCGCGCGCAGCACCCATTGCCCGCCGACCTCGACCAGTTCGCGGTCGCAGTCGAATTCGTCGACCTCGTGCTCGTGCCCGGGCAGGATGCACAGCACGGTCTCGCCGAGCGAGCGCAGCTTGCGCACCGCCTGGCGCAGTCGCTCGTCGCTGCCCCAGGGTGCGCGGATCGCCCCGCGCACGGGCGCGGGCGGTGCGAGCAGCGCGAGCGCCTTCAGGTCGAGGCTGAAGCCCACCGCCGGGCGGTTGCGCCCGAACACGGCGCCGACCTCGTCGTAGCGCCCGCCACGCACGAGTGCGTCGCTCGAACCGCTGGCGTAGACCGCGAAACGCATGCCGCTGTAGTACGCGTAGCCGCTCATGTCGCCGAGGTCGAAACCGATTCGCACCTGCGGGTGCATGCGCTGCAGCTCGGCGGCCAGGCGCTCGAGATCGTCGAGCGCCGCGTCGATCAGCGCGCGCTGCGGCAGCCGCTCACGCGCCTGCGCGAGCACCTCCGGCCCGCCGTACAGCGCCGGCAGCGCGTGCAGCGCGGCCCGTCCTTCGGCCGGCACGAGCGCGGCGAGCGCATCGAGCGCCGCCGGATCCTTGGCCGACAGCGCATCGACGATGGCCTCGAGCTGCGTCACATCGAGCGGCGCGCCGGCCAGCACGCCGCGCACGATGCGCGCGTCGCCGAGGTCGAGCACCGGCTGTTCGACGCCCGCCGCGCGCAATCCGTCGAGCGCGAGTTCGATGACCTCGAGGTCGGCCTCCAGCCCGGCGTGGCCATAAATCTCGGCGCCGAACTGCAGCGGCTCGCGCGTCGCGTGCATGCCCGCCGGCCGCGTGTGCAGCACCGGCCCGCAGTAGCACAGGCGCGCGACGCCCTGGCGGTTGAGCAGGTGCGCGTCGATACGCGCGACCTGCGGCGTCGTGTCGGCCCGCACGCCCAGCGTGCGCCCGCTGAGCTGGTCGATCAGCTTGAAGGTGCGCAGGTCCAGCGCGTGGCCGGTGCCCGACAGCAGCGACTCGAGGTGCTCCAGCAGCGGGGGAATCACGAGCTCGAAGCCGTAGCCGCGCGCCAGGTCGAGCAGCGATCGGCGCAGGTCCTCGATGTGTCGCGCCTGCGCGGGCAGCACATCGGCGATGTGCTCGGGCAGCAACCAGGCAGACGTCATCGCGGGGGTGGCGTGTGAAAACGGCATTGTACGGGCCGCACTGCACGACCTCGGTGCGCGCACCGCCGCGCACGGGCGCCGTCAGTGCAGGAACAGCAGCGCGAGGACGACGCCGAGCAGCATGCTGCTCAGCCCGAGGAAGCGGATCTGGCCGTCGGTCATGCGCACCGCGCGCTCGAACACCTGCCGCCAAAGCACCGGGCTGATGAACGGCAGCAGGCCCTCGAACACCAGCATCAGCGCGAACGCGCCGAGCAGGACATCGCCCACGGCGCGCGTCAGCGCCCGGCGGGCGCCGCACCGCGCATCGCGCGGAAGAAGTCGCTGCCCGGGTCGACGACCATCAGGTCGTTCTTGCTCTGGAAGCTCGCGCGGTAGGCTTCGAGGCTGCGGTAGAACTGCGCGAACTGCGGGTCGCGTCCGAACGCCTCGGCGTACAGCGCGGACGCGCGCGCGTCGCCCTCGCCCTTGATCTTCTGCGCGTCGCGGAACGCCTCGGCGAGGATCACCTCGCGCTGGCGGTCGGCGTCGGCGCGGATCTTCTCGCCCTCGGCGGCACCGGTCGAGCGCAGCTCGTTGGCCACGCGCTTGCGCTCCGACTCCATGCGGCGGTAGACGGCGTCGGTGATGTCGGCGACGAAGTCGACACGCTTGACGCGCACGTCGACGATCTCGATGCCGAAGTTCTGCGACACCTCGGTGAGGCGGTCGCGCACGCCTTGCATCACGCGCTCGCGGTCGGTCGCGAGCACGCCGGTGACGGTCTGGCGCGTGATCTCCTCGTTGAAGGCGGCCTGCACCACCGGCGTCAGGCGCACGTCGAGGTTGCGCATGTCGGTGCCGCTGTTGCGGATGAACTGGCGCGGGTCGCTGATGCGCCACTTGACCATCCAGTCGACGAGCACGCTCTTCTTCTCGGCGGTGAAGATCGGCCGCGGGTCGGTGTTGTCCAGCGTCTGGATGCGCTTGTCGAGGAAGACGACGTTCTGGAACGGCGGCGGCAGCTTCCAGTTCAGCCCGGGCTCGGTGATGACGGTCTTGATCTCGCCCAGCGCATAGACGGCGGCGATCTGGCGCTGGTCGACGACGAACAGCGTCGACGACAGCACCATCAGCAGCACGAGCAGTGCGGCGGCGATGGCTCCGATTCGGTTCATGTCGCGGGTCCTCGTGTCGTCAGCGGATGTCGCGCTCGCGGCCGCGGCCGTCGCGCGCGCGGGCGTCCTGCGTGACGGCGGCGGCCGCGGCCGGCGCCGTGGGCACGTCGGTGCGCGGTGCCGCGGCGGGCGCAGGGCCCGACGCCGACTGCCGCATCAGCTGGTCGAGCGGCAGGTACAGCAGGTTGGAGCCGGTGCGGCTGTCGACCAGCACCTTGGTGACGTTGGAGTACACCGACTGCATCGTCTCCAGGTACAGGCGGTCGCGCGTGACGGCCGGCGCGCGCTGGTACTCGGCGAGCACCGAGCGGAAGCGCTGCGCATCGCCCTCGGCGGTGGCGATCACGCGCGCCTTGTACGCCTCGGCCTCCTCGCGCAGGCGTGCGGCGGTACCCTGCGCCTTCGGGATCACATCGCTCGCGTAGGCCTCGCCTTCGTTGCGGAAGCGGTCGCGGTCGGCGCCGGCGCGCACGGCGTCGTTGAACGCCGCCTGCACCTGCTCGGGCACCTGCACGTTCTGGATGTTGACGTTGGTGATCACGATGCCGGCCTTCAGGCGGTCGAGCTGGCCCTGGATCGAGCGCACGAGGTCGGCAGCGATCGCGTCGCGGGCGGCATACAGCACCGAGTCGACCTGGCTGCGCCCGACGATCTCGCGCACCGCCGACTCGGCAGCGAGCACGACGGCCTCGTCGGGGTTGCGGTTCTCGAACAGGTACGCGCGCGAGTCGCTCAGGCGGTACTGCACCGTGAAGCGGATGTCGACGATGTTCTCGTCCTGCGTCAGCATCGACGAATCGCGCAGCCCGGTGGCCTGCAGCACCGTGTTGCGGCCGATGTCGACCGAGCGCAGCTGCGTGAACGGCACCGTCTCGTGCGCCTGGAACGGGTACGGCAGCCGCCACTGGATGCCGGCGTCGACGGTCGTGGTGTAACGCCCGAACGTCGTGACGACGGCCTGCTGGCCTTCCTGCACGATGTAGACGCCGCTGCCGAGCCAGATCAGCGCGACGACGCCGACGATCAGACCGACGCCGATGCCCGCGCTCTTCATGTCGGGCGGCTGGAAGCCGGGGCCACCGCCCTGCCCGCCGCCGTCACCGCCGCCGAAGCCCTCGCGGCGCGGCCCCTTCTTGCCGCCGAACAGGTTCGACAGCTTGCCGTTGAAGTCTTTCCACAGCTCGTCGAGGTCGGGTGGGCCGTCGTTGCGCCCGCTGTTGAGCACCAGCGTGTCTTGGCGGCGGCCGCGCAGCACCGCGCGGGCGAGCGCGCGCGCGGCGGCCGCGACGGCGCGCAGGCGAAGGGCGAGCGGCTCGCGGTCGAAGGCAGAGGAATGCATGGTCATGCTTGCATCGGGGAAGGCGAAACCGGGACCGCGCGCACCGCGTCGACAGGCGCGGACGACGACGCGGCCGCGAGGCGCGCCATCAGTCGGCGCAGCTCGGGCAGCCCGGTGCCGTCGAGGGCGCTGACGAACACGCGCGGCGTGCGCTGCCCGCCTGCGCGCTCGACGCTGTCGACGAGCTCGCGCGGCCGGCGCGACGGCTCGAGCCGGTCGACCTTGTTGAACACCAGCACCTGCGGGATGTCGTGCGCGCCGATCTCGGCCAGCACGCGCTCGACCTCGGCGATCTGCTCATCGCGCGTCGGGCTGGCGGCATCGACGACGTGCAGCAGCAAGTCGGCGTCGACCGCCTCCTGCAGCGTGGCCTGGAACGCCTCGACGAGCTTGTGCGGCAGGTCGCGGATGAAGCCCACGGTGTCCGACAGCGACACCGAGCGGCCCGGCTCGTCGTCGTCCGGCGGCAGGTACAGCGAGCGCACCGTCGGGTCGAGCGTCGCGAACAGCTGGTCGGCGGCGTAGGTGCGCGCCTTCACGAGCGCATTGAACAGCGTCGACTTGCCCGCGTTGGTGTAGCCCACCAGCGCGATGCGGAACGTGCCGCTGCGCTCGCGCGCGCGGCGCTGCGTCTGGCGCTGGCGCTTGACGCGGTCCAGCCGCGTCTTCACGCTGCGGATGCGCTCGCTGATCATGCGGCGGTCGAGCTCGATCTGCGTCTCGCCCGGGCCGCCGCGCGTGCCGATGCCGCCGCGCTGGCGCTCCAGGTGGCTCCAGCGGCGCACGAGCCGCGTCGACAGGTACTGCAGCCGCGCGAGCTCGACCTGCAGCTTGCCCTCGTGACTCTTCGCGCGCTCGGCGAAGATCTCGAGGATCAGCGCCGTGCGGTCCGACACCGGCACGCCGAGGTGCCGCTCGAGGTTGCGCTGCTGCACCGGCGACAGCGCCTGGTCGAAGATCACGCCCTGCGCGCCGTGCTGCTGCACCAGCGCCTTGATCTCGTCGGCCTTGCCGCTGCCGACGAACAGCGCCGCGTCGGGCGCCTTGCGCCGCGCGAACACGCGCGCAACGACTTCGTCGCCGGCCGATTCGGCGAGCTGGGCGAGTTCGTCGAGCGTCGGGTCGAACGACGAGCCGGGGCCGAGGTCGACGCCGACCAGCACCACGCGGGCGGCACCCGGCGCCGGTGCGGTCGACAGTTCTGCGGGGGTCAAGGTGTGCGTGCGGCGCAAAGCGGGCGGCAAAGGCCGGTCAGGACGCCTCGCCGGCGTCCTGGGCGTGGAAATTCACGGCGCGGCCGGGCACCACGGTGGAGATCGCGTGCTTGTAGACCATCTGCGTGACGGTGTTGCGCAGCAGGACCACGTACTGGTCGAACGACTCGATGTGGCCCTGCAGCTTGATGCCGTTGACGAGGTAGATCGACACCGGCACGTGTTCCTTGCGCAGGAGGTTCAGGAACGGGTCTTGTAGTAGCTGCCCTTTGTTGCTCACGATATTCTCCGTGTTGGATGCCGAGGATCGCGGCACGTTAACACAGCGCCGCCGCGGCCGAGACGCGCCGGCGCGATCACCGCGTCGGTTAAGTGTCGCGCTCGACGAAAGGGTTCCGCGCCGAGCGCAGTTCGATGCGCAGCGGCGTGCCGACGAGCTGGAAATGCTCGCGGATGCGGCCCTCGAGGTACCGCTTGTAGGCGTCGGTGACGTGTTCCAGCGCGGTGCCGTGGATCACGACGATCGGCGGGTTCATGCCGCCCTGGTGCGCGTAGCGCAGCTTGGGCCGAAACGCGCCGGCGCGCTTGGGCGCCTGGTGCGCGACGGCGTCGAGGACCAGGCGCGTGAGCACCGGCGTGGGCAGCTTGCGCGTGGCCGACGCGTAGGCCTCGCCGATCGCCTTCCACAGCGGCCCGAGCCCCTGGCGCTTGAGCGCCGAGATGTGCACGCGCGGCGCGTAGCGCAGGAACGCCAGCCGCTGCTCGAGCGAGCGCTCGAACTGCTCGCGCTGGTAGCGGTCGGCGGCGTCCCACTTGTTGACGGCGATCACGACCGCCCGGCCGGCGTCGAGGATGTAACCGGCGATGTGCGCGTCCTGCTCGCCCACGCCCTGCGTCGCGTCGAGCAGCAGCACGACGACGTGCGCGTCGGCGATCGCCTGCAGCGTCTTGACGACGGAAAACTTCTCGACCGCCTCGAACACGCGCCCCTTGCGGCGCAGCCCGGCGGTGTCGATCAGCTCGTAACGGCGCCCGCCGCGTTCGAGCGGCACGCGGATCGCGTCGCGCGTCGTGCCCGGCTGGTCGAACGCCACCAGCCGCTCCTCGCCGAGCCAGGCGTTGATCAGCGTGCTCTTGCCGACGTTGGGGCGCCCCGCCACCGCCAGGCGGATCGGCCGCTCGCCCTCGTCGCCCTCTTCAGGTTCGTGCGCGGGCGGCGGCAGCACCTCGAGCACCGCCTCCATCAGGCTGCGGATGCCCTGCCCGTGCGCCGCCGAGATCGGGTGCGGCTCGCCGATGCCCAGCTCGTGGAATTCGGCCAGGCGCGGCGAGTCGGACATCCCCTCGGCCTTGTTGACCGCCAGCAGCACCCGCTTGCCGGCCTGGCGCAGGTAGCGCGCGATGTCGTGATCCTGCGCCGACAGCCCGGCGCGCAGGTCGACGACGAAGATCACGGCGTCGGCCTCGGCGACCGCCTGCATCGTCTGCCGCGCCATCGCCGCGACGATGCCGGTGGGCTTCTGCGGTTCGAAGCCGCCGGTGTCGACGACGATCAGCTCGCGGCCGCCGAACTTGGCGTCGCCGTAGTGGCGGTCGCGCGTGAGCCCCGGCAGGTCGGCGACGATCGCGTCGCGCGTGCCGGTCAGCCGGTTGAACAGCGTCGACTTGCCGACATTGGCGCGGCCGACGAGCGCGACGACGGGCTTCATCGCCCTGCTCCGCACCCCGTCACGACGGCCGGAACGCGAACAGCCCGCCGCGGCGCGTGACGACGAGGACGGTGCTGCCCGACACCACCGGCGTGCCCACCACGGCAGAGCCGTCGGTGGCCAGGCGCAGCAGCGGCTCGCCGGTGGCGGCGGCCAGCCAGTGCAGGTAGCCCTCGGCGTCGCCGAACATCACCGTCGGGCCGAGCGCGATCGGCCCGCTGAGCCCGCGGTACAGGAAGCGCGGCGACGACCACAGCACCTCGCCGGTGGCCGTGTTCCACGCCGTGATGCGGTCGCTGCCGTCGGCCGCGAAGACACGCTGCGCGTCGCCGCCGACGGCCTGCGTGCCCCCCACCGGGCGGCTCCACACCTGCGTGACGCGCTCGGCGTCGATGCAGCCCACCGCGTGCTGGAATGCGCGCGCGCAAAACACCTGGCCCACGCGCAGCGGCGGGCCGACAAGGTCGGCCAGCCGCTCGACCTCGTTGGTGCCGCGCGGTGCCGCCAGCGGCACCTCCCAGCGCACGGTGCCGCGCAGCGGGTCGACGCCGGCCAGCCGCGCGCCCTGGCCGACGAGCAGCGTGTCACCGAACGCGGCGACGACGCCCGCCTGCGCCAGCGTCAGCGCCTCGCCCGGGCGCTGCAGCCGCCACAGGCGGCGGCCGTCGAGCGCGTCGAACGCGTGCACGGTGCGGTCGACGCTTATCACGAAGACGCGCTCGCCGGCCACCAGCGGCGGCGTCGCCACGCGCGCGGGCACGCGCTGGCGCCACGCGACGCGCGCGCCGTCGAGCACGACGACCTCGTTGTCGCGCGTGACGACGGCAGCGAAGCGGCCGTCGCTGCCGACGCCGGCGGTGATCGGCGCGCCCACCGCCGTGCGCCACAGCACGCGGCCGTCGTCGGCGGCCAGCGCGAGCACGCTGCCGTCGCCCGAGGCGACGACGAAGCGGTCGCCGACGACGGCCGGCGCGAGCGGGAAATCGACCGCTCCGACGCGCTGGCTCCACACCTGGCGGCCGGTGATCTTGGCGGTAAGCGGCTCGAGCCGCGTCGGCGGCGGCCGCGACGTCGACGAGCAGGCGGCGACGAGCAGCGCCGCCGCCAGCGCCGCCACGGCCGCGGTGCGACGCGTCATCGCGCGGCTCCGTCGGCCGCCGGCGCGGCGCCGAGCGCGGTCAGCTTGGCCTCGACGAGCTGGCGGTACTCGACGCTGGCGTCCATCGCGCGCCAGGCGGCCTGGTACGCGGCCTTGGCGTCGTCGCGGCGGCCGAGCGCCATCAGCGCGTCGCCGCGGCGGTCGGCCACCAGCGCCGCGAACGCGGCGTCCTTGACGGTATCGAGCAGCTTCAGCGCCTCGTCGGGCTTGCCGTCGTCGAGCAGCACACCGGCCAGCCGCAGCCGTGCGATCGCGCGGTACTCGTCCTCGGCGGCATGGTCGGCCACCCACTGCAGCGCGGCACGACCGGCGTCGCGCTGCTGCTGTTCGAACTGCACGCGCGCGGCCAGCAGGCCGCCCTTTTCGGCATACGCGGTGGACGGGTAGCGCTGCTTGAGGTCGTCGAACACGCGCGCGACGCGCGCCGCGTCACCGGCGTGCGCCGCGCGCTCGAGCTCGTCGAACATCGCCGCGGCCTTCATCGACTGACCGCGCTGGTACCAGGTCCAGCCGTTCCAGCCGGCGTACGAACCCAGCGCCACGATCAGCGTCCAGGTGATCAGGTTGCCGTACCGCTTCCAGAACGCCTTCAGCGCTTCGAGCTGTTCCTGCTCCTGCAGGTCGAGGGGAGTCGCCATGTCGGTGGAAAGGGACGCAGCCGGGTCAAAGCGTCGGATTATCGTCGAGGAGCTCGTGCGCCCACTGCGCTACCCGTGCCAGCGGGCGCGTGACCTGCGCGCCGGTGGCCTCGCCGGGGCGGGCACGCAGCGGCTTGAGCCCGACCTCGCCGCGGGCGAGTTCCTCGTCGCCGAACACGAGCGCCCACGTCGCACCGCTCGCGTCGGCACGCCGGAACTGCGCCTTCATGCTGCCGAAGCCGTCCTTGCCGCCGGCGTGCATCAGCACCGACACCCCAGCGGCGCGCAGCGCCTCGAGCACCGGCAAGGCCTGCGCGAGCACGGCCGGCGACGGCAGCACCGCGAAAGCGCGCGGCGGCACGGGCGCCGGCGCGACGCCGGCCTCGGCCAGCAGCAGCAGCAGCCGCTCGACGCCCAGCGCCCAGCCCACCGCGGGCGCCGGCTTGCCGCCGAGCTGCTCGATCAGCGGGTCGTAGCGCCCGCCACCGCACACCGTGCCCTGGGCGCCGAGGCGCTCGGTGATCCACTCGAACACGGTCAGGTTGTAGTAGTCCATCCCGCGCACGAGCCGCGGGTTGACGCGGTACTCGAGGCCCGCGGCATCGAGCACGCGCCGCAGGCCATCGAAGTGCGCGCGCGACTCGTCGCCGAGGTACTCGATGAGCTTCGGCGCCGCCTCGATCAGCGGCTGCATCGCCGGGTTCTTGCTGTCGAGGATGCGCAGCGGATTGGTGTGCAGCCGCCGGCGCGAGTCGTCGTCGAGCAGGTCGTGGTGCGCCTCGAAGTGCGCGACCAGCGCGGCGCGGTGCGCGCGCCGCTCGTGCGGCTGGCCCAGGCTGTTGATCTCCAGCCGCAGGTCGCGCCCCTCGACGAGGCCGAGCTCGCGCCACAGCGCGCGGCACATCAGGATCAGCTCGGCGTCGACGTCGGGCCCCGGGAAGCCGAGCGCCTCGGCGCCGATCTGGTGGAACTGGCGGTAGCGGCCCTTCTGCGGGCGCTCGTGGCGAAACATCGGCCCCATGTAGTACAGCCGCTTGCCGCCGTCGTGCAGCAGCGAGTGCTCGATCGCCGCGCGCACGACGCCGGCGGTGTTCTCGGGCCGCAGCGACAGCTGGTCGCCGTTCATCGCGTCGACGAACGAGTACATCTCCTTCTCGACGATGTCGGTCACCTCGCCGAGCCCGCGCACGAACAGCGCGGTCGGCTCCACGAGCGGCGTGCGGATGTTCTGGTAGCCGTAGCGCGCCATCAGGCCGCACAGCGTGCGCTCGAGCCACTCCCAGCGCGCCGAGTCGGGCGGCAGGATGTCGTTCATGCCCTTGACGGCTTGCAGCTTGTCCATGGTCTCGGGTGCGAAAAGTGGGGGGGTCGTCGCGGGGCCGCGGCCCCGCGCGCTGGCGCCAGGCCCGGGCAGCGGCCGTTCAGGCCGCCGAGGAATGGGGCGCGCCGAAGCGGCGCTCGATGTAGTCCTCGACGATCTTCTGGAACTCGGTGGCGATGCCCTCGCCGCGCAGCGTCATCGCCTTGTGGCCGTCGATGAACACCGGCGCGGCCGGCGCCTCGCCGGTGCCGGGCAGGCTGATGCCGATGTCGGCGTGCTTGCTCTCGCCCGGGCCGTTGACGATGCAGCCCATCACGGCGACTTTCATCGTCTCGACGCCGGGGTACTTCGACTTCCACACCGGCATCTGCGCGCGCAGGTAGTCGTCGATCTGCTTGGCCAGCTCCTGGAACGTCGTGCTCGTCGTGCGCCCGCAGCCCGGGCAGGCGGTGACACTCGGGTTGAACGTGCGCAGGCCGAGGGCCTGCAGGATCTCGAGCGCGACGACGACTTCCTGCGTGCGCGCCTCGCCCGGCTGCGGCGTCAGGCTCACGCGGATCGTGTCGCCGATGCCCTCCTGCAGCAGCACCGCCAGCGCCGACGCCGACGCCACGGTGCCCTTGGTGCCCATCCCGGCCTCGGTCAGCCCGAGGTGCAGCGCGTAATCGCACCGGCGCGCGAGCGCACGGTAGACGCTGATGAGGTCCTGCACGCCGCTGACCTTGCAGCTGATGACGATGTGGTCGGGATTCAGTCCAAGCTCGCGCGCGTACGCCGCCGACGACAGCGCCGACTGCACGAGCGCCTGGTACATCACCTGCTGCGCCTCCCACGGCTCGGGGCGCTTCGCGTTGTCGTCCATCAGCTGCGCGAGCAGCTCCTGGTCGAGGCTGCCCCAGTTGACGCCGATGCGCACGACCTTGTCGTACTTCATCGCCGCCTCGACCATCATCGCGAACTGGCGGTCGCGCTTGTCGCCCTTGCCGACGTTGCCGGGGTTGATGCGGTACTTGCTCAGCGCCTGCGCCATCGCCGGAAAGTCGGTGAGCAGGCGGTGGCCGTTGTAGTGGAAGTCGCCGACCAGCGGCACGTCGATGCCCATGCGGTCGAGCTGGTCGCGGATGTGCGGCACCGCCGCCGCCGCCTCGGGCGTGTTGACCGTGATGCGCACCAGCTCGGAGCCGGCCAGCGCGAGCTCCTTGACCTGGATCGCCGTCTCGATGACGTCGACGGTGTCGGTGTTGGTCATCGACTGCACGCGCACCGGCGCGTCGCCGCCGATCGTCACGACGCGGTCGCCCCACACGACGCGCGCCTGGCGCGAGCGGCGTGGCGCCGGCTGCGCGGCCTCGATCGGGCCGTCATCGGGGACGGGTTCGCTGTGCGGTCGGGTCATGGCGTCACTCGGGTCAGGCGCGCGTCGGGGCGCGCGGATTCACTCGAGGCTGATCCGCGCCACGTTGTCGCGCGTGCGCGTCGCGAGGTCGACCGCCTGGCCGCGAAACGTCACCGTCGTGCCCGTCACGTTGCCGATTGTCGCGCGCAGCGGCAAGGCCCCGTTCACGCCGACGGCTTCGCCCGCCTGCAGCGTGCGCGACAGCAGCACGTTGCCGTCGCGGTCACGCACCTCGACCCACGACGCCTCGCTGGCGCGCAGCAGCAGCGTGTCGGGCGCCGCTGCCGCGGGCGGTGTCGCGGCAGTCGTGGACGGGGCGGGTGCGGCCTGGGGCAGCGGCGCGGGAGACACGGGCTCGGCAGGCGCCGGCGCGGGCGCCTCGGACGCGGCCGGCTCGGCGGGTAGCGCCGGCTGCGCCACCGGCTCGACGGCGGGCGGCGGCTCGACGCGCACGGTCTCGGGGGCCTCGCTCACCGTCGGCCCGAACAGGTTCTGTGGCAGCAGGTAGACGACGGCCGCGGCGAGCAGCACGATCGCCGGCGCCCAGAAGATCGGCCGGTTGATGAGCGTCAGCTCGCCGCCGTCGTCGCGGCCGGGCCGGTCGCGAAACGGCGCATTCAGCCCGCTGGCGACCTGTTCGAGCCGCGCGGCGCCGTTCGGTCGCGGCAGCAGCGCGAGCACCGGCGCGGCGTCGATCTTCAGCGCGCGGCACACCGTCTGCGCGAGCGCGCGCGCAAACGCCGGGTCGGGCAGCTCGTCGTAGCGGTCCGCCTCGAGCGCCTCGAGCTTGCGCGGCGCGACCTTGATCGTCGTCGCGAGCACCGCGATGTGCAGCCCCTGCCGCTCCCGCGCCGCGCGCAGCAGCGCTCCGGCCGTCGAGGCCGCGGGCGGCGTCGGCTCGGCGGCGGCCTCAGTCATCGAAGCGCCGGCTCTCGAGCGCCGCCGCTTCTGGCGACTGCGGGAAGCGGCCGCGCAGCTGCCGCCCGTAGTCGGCCACGCCGGTGGCATTGCCCAACTTGTGTTCGATGCGCGCGGCCAGCCACAGCGTCTGCGCGTTGACCTGCTCGGGCACCGCGTTGACGCGCCCGATGTAGAAGCGCGCGCGTTCGTACTGCCCCAGGCGCAGCAGCACCTCGGCGAGGTTGAAGCCGGTGGCGGGGTTGGACGGGTCGAGCTCGTACGAGCGCGCCAGCGTGCGCTCGGCGAGCTCGTAGCGCCCCTCGCGCGCCTGGCACACGCCGCGCGCGAGCAGCGTGCGCGTGACGCCGCGGTAGTTCGGCAGCTCGAGCGCGCGCGCGAACATCGCGTCGGCTTCGGCGTAGCGGCGCTGCTGGCACATCACCCACGCCCAGTTGTGCATCGTCTCGCCGTCGCGCGGCGCGAGCTCGAGCGCGCGGCGAAAGCTCTCCTCGGCGAGCCTCATGTCGCCGAGGCTGGCGTAGACGAGGCCGCGCAGGTTGAAGGCGTCGGCGAAGTCGGGCTTGGCCGCCAGCGCCTGCTTGATCTCGTCGAGCGCCGTCTCGGTCTGGCCGCGGGCGAAGTAGTTACTGGCCAGCTCGACGCGCACGCGCGCGCGGCGCTCGGCGTCGGTGAGGTCGGAGGCGGTGCGCACCTCGGAGGCACCACCCGCACCGTCGGTCGTCGCGCAGCCGGCGCCGAGCCCGGCGGCCAGCGCGGCGATCGTCAGGGCGGCCCACGCCGCGGCAGCGCGGGCGCGGCGGGTCGGCTGCGGGCAGGCGATGGCGGGCATGGGGCTGCGGGCTCCTGGCAGGCGGGGCGTCGGGCTCGTGCCGCGGGGGACCTTCGCGCGCGTGCGCATCAGGGCATCAGGGGTTGGCTGCCGCAGCCGGGGCGCGCAGCGGCGCGCGCACCAACCGCAGGTGCACCCGGGTGCGGTCCTGCACCTCGCCGGCGAGCTGGCCGCAGGCCGCGTCGATGTCGTCGCCGCGCGTCTTGCGCACAGTCGTCACGATGCCGGCGTCCTGCAGCACGCGGGCGAACGCGGCGACGCGCTCGCGCGGCGAGCGCTTCAACCCCGACGCCGGGAAGGGGTTGAACGGGATCAGGTTGAACTTGCACGGCACGCGGACCTTGACGAGGCGCACCAGCTCGCGCGCGTGCGCGTCGCTGTCGTTGACGCCGTCAAGCATGCAGTACTCGAAGGTCACGAAGTCGCGCGGCGCGCGCTCGAGGTAGCGCACGCAGGCATCGAGCAGCGCGTCGATGCCGTCCTTGCGGTTGAGCGGCACCAGCGCGCTGCGCAGCGCGTCGTTGGGCGCGTGCAGCGACACCGCCAGCGCCACCGGGCAGTCCTCGCGCAGGCGGTCGATCATCGCGACCATGCCCGAGGTCGAGACCGTCACGCGCCGGCGCGACAGGCCGTAGCCGTGGTCGTCGAGCATGACCTTCAGCGCCGGCACCAGCGCCGCGTAGTTCTGCAGCGGCTCGCCCATGCCCATCATCACGACGTTGTCGATCACGCGCTCGCCGCCGGGCTGGCGCAGCCGGTGCTCGGCGAACCACAGCTGCGCGACGATCTCGCCGGTGGACAGGTTGCGGCTGAAGCCCTGGTGACCGGTGCTGCAGAAGCGGCAGCCGACCGCGCAGCCGGCCTGCGACGACACGCACAGCGTGCCGCGGTCGTCCTCGGGGATGTAGACGGTCTCGACGGCGTTGCCGCCGCCGACGTCGAACAGCCACTTGACGGTGCCGTCGGCGCTGCGGTGCTCGCTGATCAGCGGCAGCCCGCGCACTTCGGCGACCCCGGCGAGCTTGCCGCGCAGCGACTTCGCGAGGTCCGACATGCGATCGAAGTCGGACTCGCCTTTCTGGTGGATCCAGCGAAACAGCTGGACCGCGCGGAAGCGCTTCTCGCCCAGGCCCTCGCAGTACGCCGCCAGCGCGTCGAGGTCGAAGTCGAGCAGGTTGACCGTCATGTCAGCGCGCGCCGCTGGCGCTGCGGCAGGCCGCGCGCCCGGCCGCGGGCCGCGAGCGAAGCGGGCACGGGCGCGTCATGCCTCAGCGGCTGTAGATGTTCATCGCCGGGAAGAAGAACGCCACCTCGACGGCGGCGGTCTCCGGCGCGTCGGAGCCGTGCACCGCGTTGGCGTCGATGCTGTCGGCGAAGTCGGCGCGGATCGTGCCCTCGGCGGCCTTCTTCGGGTCGGTGGCGCCCATCAGCTCGCGGTTCTTCGCAATCGCGTTCTCGCCCTCGAGCACCTGCACCATCACCGGGCCCGAGGTCATGAAGCTGACGAGATCGTTGAAGAACGGGCGCGACTTGTGCACCGCATAGAACGCCTCGGCCTCGGCGCGCGACAGGTGCAGCATCTTCGCGGCGACGATCTTCAAGCCGGCGGCTTCGAAACGCGCGTAGATCTGGCCGATCACGTTCTTCGCGACGGCGTCTGGCTTGATGATCGACAGGGTGCGCTCGATGGCCATGACTTTATTCTCCTGAATCAAGAACTTGGCAAAGTTTTGTATTGTAGTCGCCAGCGCCCGCCGGGCGGTCGGGCGCGCCGCGCCTCAGCGCCCGCCGCGGCGGCCGCCGCCGCGCCCCGAGCGGGTCTTGCGCTGCAGCGCATCGGCGCCGATGTAGCCGACCGAGGTCTGCATCGGGTCGGGCTGGCGCGGCGTCGTCCCGCCGCCTTTGCCCTTCGCGGCGCCCTTGCCGCCTGCCTTCCCCCCACCGCGGCGGGTACCGAGCAGCGGCCGCTCCTTCTGGACGAAGCGCTTGTCGTAGGTCTGCTGCAGCGGGTTCGGGATCGGGCCGTCCTCGTCGAGTTCGCGCCGCGGGGCGCGCTCGCGCTGCAGCGCCCGCTTGTCGTAGGTCTGCTGCAGCGGGTTCGGGATCGGGCCGTCGTCGTCGATCTCGCGCCGCGGCGTGCGCTCGCGCTGCAGCGCGCGCTTGTCGTAGGTCTGCTGCAGCGGACTGGGGATCGGCCCGCCTTCGAAGCGGTCGGCGGCTTCGCTGCCCTCGGCGCCACGCCCGCCGCGACCCCGGCGGCGTCGACGCGACGTGCGCCCGCCGCCTTCGCCGTCGGCCGCGCGCGCCGCCGCTGGCTGCGCGGCGCGGCGGATCGCCTTGACGTCGGCTTCGCCGAGCTCGACCCACGCGCCGCGCTTGAGCCCGCGCGGCAGCACGACGGTGCCGTAGCGGATGCGGATCAGCCGGCTGACGGTCAGCCCGACGGCGTCGAACAGGCGCCGCACCTCGCGGTGGCGCCCTTCGGTGATCACGACGCGGTACCAGTGGTTGGCCCCTTCGCCGCCACCGTCGACGATCGATTCGAACTTGGCCGGCTGGCCGTCGATCTCGACGCCCTCGAGCAGCCGCCGGCGCGCCTCGTCGTCGAGCAGGCCGAGCACGCGCACTGCGTACTCGCGCTCGACACCGAAGCGCGGGTGCATCAGCTGGTTGGCCAGCTCGCCCGAGTTCGTGAACAGAAGCAGGCCCTCGGTGTTGATGTCCAGCCGCCCGACCGACTGCCACTTGCCCTGGTGCAGTTTCGGCAGCCGGCGGAACACCGTCGGGCGCTGCTGCGGGTCGTCGTGGGTGACGATCTCGCCGGCGGGCTTGTGGTAGGCGAGCACGCGCGGCGGCGGCGGCGCGATGCGCAGCTTGATCGGCTTGCCGTTGACCTTGACCTGGTCGCCCCAGCTGATGCGCTGGCCCGTGTGCGCCGGCTCGCCGTTGACGGTGATGCGCCCCTCGAGGATCAGCTGCTCCATGTCGCGCCGCGAGCCGATGCCCGCCTGCGCGAGCACCTTGTGCAGCTTGGGCGCGTCGGGCTCGGGGGCCAGCACGCGCTTGATCGGCGCGGGCTCGACGGTCTCGGTGTCGGCGGGCGGCTCGGCATCGAACGCGCCGGACACGACGGCGCCGAACACCGCATCGGGGTCGGCCCGCTCGGCGAGGACGGCCTCGACGGGTGGCGCTTCGGCGACGACCTCTCCGGACACTTCGCCGCCGCCCGGTGCCGCCGCGGCGGCAGTGCCGTCGCGCCGCCCGCGCCCGCGCCGGCCGCGACGGCGGTTGCGCCCGCTGCGGGCCGGACGCGCCTGCGCGGCGTCGCCTTCGCCCGCAGCGCCCGCCGCAGCCTCAGCGGCGTCGGCGGGGGCCGCGGCGTCAGCGCCGGTGGCGAAGGCCCCACCCTCGCCAGGCGCCGCCTCGGCCGGTCCGGCGCTCGCGCCGCGGGCCCGCCGCGACGACGGCTTGGCCGGTGCCGCGGCCGCGGGCTCGGCGCGCGCATCGTCGGCGGGCGCGGGCGGCGGCGTGAAGTCGGGGTCGGTCGCGTTCATGGCTGTGGCGGTGACGAGGATTCGGACAGGGGATCGTGGGACGTCGGGCGCGGCGACGACGCGTCGTCGGTGGCCGCCGCCGCTGCGCCCGGCGCCGCGTCGGCGGCCGGCGCGGCGGGCGCGCCGTTCGCAGCCTCGGTGTCGGCGATGGCGTCGGCGGCGGCCTCGCTGACCGCAACCGCGGTGGGCGCGTTGGCCGCCACGGCGGACTCGCCGCCGGTGCCACTGTCGACGTGCTCGGCGACGTCGAGCAGCGACGGCTGCAACGGTGGCGCTTCGGCCAACGCCGCGGGGCTCGCGCCGTCGATGGCCGGCAGATCGGCCAGGCTCGCCAGGCCAAGATCGTCGAGGAACTGCCGCGTCGTGCCGTACAGCGCCGGGCGGCCCGGCGCGTCGCGGTGGCCAATGACTTCGATCCAGCCGCGGTCCTCGAGCTGCTTGACGATCTGGCTGCCCACCGTGACGCCGCGGATGTCCTCGATGTCGCCGCGCGTCACGGGCTGGCGGTACGCGATGATGGCCAGCGTCTCGAGCACCGCGCGCGAATAGCGCGGCGGCTTCTCGGGATGCAGGCGGTCGAGGAACTCGCGCATCTCGGGACGGCTCTGGAAGCGCCATCCCGAGGCGAGCGTGACGAGCTCGACCCCGCGGCCGGCCCAGTCGCTGGCCAGCTCGTCGAGCAGGCTGCGCAGCGTGTCGGCGCCGACCTGGTCGTCGAACAGCTGGCGCAGTTCGCGCAGCGACAGCGGCTGCGCTGCGCACAACAGCGCAGTCTCGAGCACGCGCTTGGCGTCGTCGGTGTTCATCGGGATCGGTCGGCGGGCCGCTGGGCGGCCGGGCGCAGTGCGTACGTTCGGGTTGTCGCGGGTTTGCGGTCTGCGTGCGAACCACGCAGTCCGGCAAGGCACCGGTCGGGGTCTTCCTGCTCGAAGCCGGTCGCGCGGTGTAATCGCCACCGTCGGTGCGGCGCGCAGCGCGATCGACCGCTCGTTGGCCGCTGCCGGCGGCACGCCGGCAGCGGGGATCGCCCGCCGTGCCGGCCACGTCGGACACGCGCGCCTGCCGCGCCTCGTGTCCCGGGTCATTCGGAACCGGAACGCATTGTAGCCGCTGGCGCAGCGCCGACCACCTGCTGCCACGCCCGCGCGAGGTCGGCCGGCAGCGGCCGCTCGAACTGCAACCACGCGCCCGACACCGGGTGTGCAAAACCCAGGCGCGCCGCGTGCAGTGCCTGCCGCTCGACGCCCAGCGCCGGCGCCCCGCCGTACAGTGCGTCGGCCACCAGCGGATGGCCGCGGTGCGCCAGGTGCACGCGGATCTGGTGGGTGCGCCCGGTGTGCAGACGGCACCACACCGCGCTGACGCCCCGCGCATGCGCCACCGGCGTGACTTCGGTGCGCGCCGGCTTGCCGTGCGCGACGACGGCCATGCGCACACGCACGCGAGGGTCGCGGCCGATCGGTGCCTCGACCGTGAACGGCGCCGCGCCGACGTCGCCGTGCGCCAGCGCCTGGTACTCGCGCCGCACCTCGCGCGCGGCGATCGCGCGCACCAGCGCGGTCATCGCGGGCAGCGTCCGCGCGACGACCATCAGCCCCGAGGTGTCCTTGTCGAGCCGGTGCACGATGCCGGCGCGCGGCAGCGCGGCCGCGCCGGCGTCGCGCGCCAGCAGGCCGTTGACCAGTGTACCCGACCAGTTCCCGGGCGCGGGGTGCACGACCAGCCCGGCGGGCTTGTCGATCACGAGCACGTCGTTGTCCTCGTGCACGACGACGAGCGCCATCGGCTGCGGCCGGAACGCGCGCGCCTGCGCGGTGGGCACCAGCTCGACCGCAAGGCGCTGGCCGGCGCGCACCGCGCGCGAGGCCATGGTCGCCACCTCGCCGTCGACGCGCACGTGGCCGCGCTCGATCAAGCCTTGCAGATGGCTGCGCGAGAACTCGGGGGCCAGCGCGACGAGCGCCTTGTCCAGCCGCAGGCCGTGCAGCGCGGCGTCGACCACGCGCTCACGCAGCTCAACGGCGCCTTCGCCGCCACCGGCGGCGTCACCCGCCTCGTCGTCGTCCCAGTCGGGCTCGCCGGGGGGCTGACGGGGGGTGTCGACGGGTCGGGCCATTACACTGCGCGCTGGTTGGAACGGAGCGCGCGTCGGACGTGCCGGCGCCCACGATGAACATGATCCGAAGCCGCGGCCCTTGGGCCGCCTCGAAGACGATCGCCGCGCTGGGTCTGGCGGCGCTGCTGGCCGCCTGCGGCGGCACGCCCAAGGTCGACGACAACCGGACGGCCGAGGCATTGTATGCAGAGGCCCGCGACGACCTCGCGTCGGGCAACTACGAGCGCGCGATCGCGACGCTCGAGCGCGTCGAGGGCCGCGCCGCCGGCACGCTGCTCGCGCAGCAGGCACAGCTCGAACTGGCCTACGCGCGCTGGAAGAGCGGCGAGCGCGAACAGGCGCTGGCCGGTCTGGACCGCTTCATCCGGCTGAACCCGTCGAGCCCGGCGATCGACTACGCGATGTACCTGCGCGGGCTCGTGAACTTCGTCGACAACCTGGGCTTCTTCGGCAACCTGTCGGGGCAGGAGCTGTCGGAGCGCGACCAGCAGGCCTCGCGCGAGGCCTACCAGTCGTTCAAGCAGCTCGTCGACATGTACCCGCAGTCGAAGTACGCCGACGACGCGCGCGTGCGCATGGACTACATCGTCAACGCGCTGGCCGAGTACGAGGTCCACGTCGCGCGCTACTACTACCGGCGCGGCGCCTACGTGGCGGCGGCCAACCGCGCGCAGTACGCGCTGCAGGAGTACCGCCAGGCGCCGGCCGCCGAAGAGGCGCTGTACCTGCTCGCGCGCAGCTACGACCGGCTCGGCCTCGCGACGCTGCGCGACGACGTCGAGCGCGTGCTCAAGCTCAACTTCCCCGACAGCCGATTCCTGCGCGGCGGCGAGCTCGTCGAACGCGAGCGCCCCTGGTGGCGGCTGTGGTGAGCTGAGCCCGCGCGTCAGCCGCCGTCTCGTTCGGCCGCCAGCTGCCTCAGCCAGTCCATCGCCTGCGCCTCGTCGCGCAGCAGCGGCATCGGCGGCAGCGCAGCGCGCAGCCGCGCGCCATAGCCCATCTGCGTCAGCCGCGGGTCGCACACGACGAGCAGGCCGCGGTCGGTCTCGGTGCGGATCAGCCGCCCGGCGCCCTGCTTCAGCGACACCGCGGCCTCGGCGACGAAGTACTCGTTGAACGCCGAGCGCCCGGCACGCTCGATCTGCCGCACACGTGCCTCGACGAGCGGGTCGTTCGGCGGCGGGAACGGCAGTTTGTCGATCACGACGCACTGCAGCGCGTCGCCCGGCACGTCGATGCCTTCCCAGAAGCTCTGCGAGCCGGCGAGCACGGCCTGCGGCCGCGCGACGAAGCGCTGCAGCAGCGCGCGCTTGGGCTCGTCGCCCTGCACGAGCACGTCGAGCCCGCTGTCGGCGAGGTGTTCGCGCAGCGCCTGCGCCACCACGTCGAGCGCGCGCAGCGTCGTCGTCAGCACGAAGGTGCGCCCGCCGAGCACCTGCGCACAGCGGCGCGCGATCTCGGCGACCGCCGGCGCGTGTGCGGCGTCGCCGGGCCGGGGCAGCCGCGGCGGCACCCACAGCCGCGCGTGCGCCGCGTAGTCGAACGGGCTGCCGAGCTTGAGCGTCGTCGCGTCGTCGAGGCCCGCGGGACCGGTGAACCACGACAGGCGCTCGTCGTCGCCGAGCGTGGCCGACGTGAAGACCCAGGCCTTCGGCGCGGCCGCGCGCTGCGCGGCCATCGTCGCGCGGATGTCGAGCGCCGACTCGACCAGGCGCACGTGCAGCGAGGTCAGGTCGACCCAGCGCACGCGGTCATCGGGGGCGGCGCCGGCGAACTGGCGCGCCAGCCGCGCCAGGCCGAGCGCGCGCTGCTGCAGGCGCGGGAAGTCGGGGGCCAGTTCGCTCACCGTGTCCAGCGCCGCGGCAGCGCCGTCGGCGGCCGCCGCGAGCGCGGCCAGCGCCTCTGCGAAACCCTGCCGGGCGACGACGTCGCTCCAAGGCCGCCTCGCAGATCCGCGCACGGCCCCGCCGGCCGACAGCCGCAGCTCGCGCGCGGCACGGTCGCAGGCGGCCGCGAGGTCGGACCACGGCTGCAGCCCGCGCGCCCACTGCAGCCCGGCGGCGAGCAGGTCGCGCGCGAAGTCGACCACCGCGGCGCTGGCCAGCGTCGTGCCGAGGAACTGCACGCCGGCCTCGACGAGCTGGTGCGCCTCGTCGAAGACGGCGGCGTCGACGGTGGGCAGCAGCTCGGCGACGCCGCTGTCGCGCAGCGCGAGGTCGGCGAAAAACAGGTGGTGGTTGACGACGACGATGTCGGCGGCCATCGCGTCGCGGCGCGCGGCCATCACGTGGCAGTCGCGCCACTGCGGGCAGTCGCTGCCCAGGCAGTTGTCGCGTGTCGACGTGACGAGCGGAATGACCGGCGAGCGCTCGTCGAGCCCGGTGAGTTCGGCCAGGTCGCCGCTGCGCGTCGTCGTCGCCCACTGCTCGACGCGCGCCAGCGCGCGCACCGCGAGGCGGTCGGGCAGCTGCGCCGACTGCCGCGCCTGCTGCAGCCGGTGCAGGCACAGGTAGCTCGCGCGGCCCTTGAGCAGCGCCAGCCGCACCGGCACGTGCAGCGCCTGCGCGAGCCGCGGCAAGTCGCGCAGGTACAGCTGGTCCTGCAGACTCTTGGTGGCCGTGCTGACGAGCGCGCGCCGCCCCGACAGCAGCAGCGGCACGAGGTACGCGAACGTCTTGCCGACGCCGGTGCCGGCCTCGACGACGAGCGCCGAGCGCGTCTCGATCGCGCGTGCGACGGCGCGCGCGAAGACCTGCTGCACCTCGCGCTCGACGTAGCCGGCGTCGGCGCGCGCCAGCGGCCCGCCGGCAGCGAACGCCGCTTCGACCGCTGGCTCCAGTTCGTCGGTGACCGTGTCCCCGTGCACCGACATCAGGCCGCACGACCCCGGCGCAGTCGAGAACCCGAGCGCCACGCGATCGCGTCGAGCGGCCGCCGCGGATGCGGCTCGGCCGGTTCGCTGGCGGCGCCCCGCCCGGGGGCCGAGCGGCGACGTGCGAAAGCCTGCCGGCATGCCAGCCGGCAGGCTGCAGCCGCTGCGGGGGGGAGCCCGTTCACGCCGGCTCGGGCGGCTCGAGCTGCGCCTCGAGCCGCGCGATCTGGTCGCGCAGCAGCAGACGCCGCTTCTTCAGCCGCCGCAACGCCAGGTCGTCGCCCGGCCGGTCCAGCGCCGCGCGGTCGATCAGGTCGTCGAGGTCGGCATGCTCGATGCGCAGCTCGATCAGCCGGCGCTGGGGCGAATGCAGGTTCTCGTCGTTCATCACGAAGCGCCGCGCAGTGTAGCTTTCGCACGCAGGCGCTGCCGTATAGTCGGCGCGCCATGTCGAAAGCGCCCTCTGCTTACCGCCTCTCGGCGGCCACCGCGCTGCACCGCGGAGACCGCCTGTACCAGCAGGACCAGGTGCAGATCCTCGTGCACGACAAGGTCCCCGGTTGCACGCTGGCCATCGTGGCCGACGGCATGGGCGGCAAGAGCGGCGGACGCAAGGCGGCCGACCAGGTCATCCTGACGGCACGCCAGCTGTTCGAGCGCTTCACGCCCAAGGACGACGACCCGGCCGAGCTGCTGCGCCAGCTCGTGCTCGAGGCGCACCTGATGATCAAGCTCACCGCGATCACCGCCGAGGAGGAGCCGCACAGCACCGTCGCCGCGTTCCTGATCACGCCGGGGCTGCGCTGCGACGTCGTCCACGCCGGCGACTCGCGCGTGTACCACTTCCGCGGCGCGGCGATGATCGGCCGCACCAGCGACCACTCCTACGTGCAGCGCCTGCTCGACGAGGGCACGCTCAGCGAGGAGGAAGCCAACACGCACCCGCAGTCGAACCTGCTGACCGGCTGCCTGGGCACGCAGCAGGAGCCGCCGATCACGCTGGCGCGCATCGACCAGCTGGCGATCGGCGACACGCTGTTGGCCTGCAGCGACGGCCTGTGGCATTACTTCACGCCCGCCGAGTTCGGCGACGTCGTGCACTCGCTGCCGCCGCGCGAGGCGAGCGAGCTGCTGGTCGAGAAGGCGCGCCAGCGCGCGCGCGGCGCCGGCGACAACCTGTCGCTGGCGATGATCAAGGTCGAGGCCCTGGACCGGCCCAAGCCCGCGCCGGCGCGCTGAGCGCGCGCCGGCGGCGCTCAGGTCAGCCGCGTGTCGACCTCGCGTCGACCCTGGGCCAGATACTCGGCCGACTGCATCTCGTGCAGCCGCGAGACGGTGCGCGGGAACTCATGCGCCAGCGGTCCCTCGAGGTAGAGCTGCTCGGGCGGCACCTGCGCCGAGACGATCAGGCGCACGCGGCGGTCGTACAGCACGTCGACGAGCCACGTGAAGCGCCGTGCCTCGCTGGCCAGCCGCGGCGGCATCTGCGGCACGCCCGACAGCAGCACGGTGTGGAAGCGCGAGGCGATCTCGAGGTAGTCGTTCTGTGAACGCGGACCGCCGCACAGCGCCGCGAAGTCGAACCACACGACGCCGCCGGCACGCCGGCGCGCGCGCAGCACACGGTGCTCGATGTGAAGCTCGGGGTCTTCGTCGCGCGCCTCGGCGAGCTGCTCGAACGCGGCCTCGAGCGCCGCGTCGGCCTCGGGGCCCAGCGGCGTGTGGTAGGTCTGCAGACGTTCGAGCGTGCGGCGGCGGTAGTCGGTGCCGCCGTCGACGTCGACGACCTCGAGCTTGTCCTTCAGCAGCTCGATCGCCGGCAGGATGCGGTCGCGGTGCAGCCCGTGGGGGTACAGCGCGTCGGGGTGGAAGTTCGACGTCGTCACGATGCTCACGCGCTGGTCGAACAGCGCCTTGAGCAGGCGGTGCAGGATCATCGCGTCGGTGACGTCGGCGACGTGGAACTCGTCGAAACAGATCAGCCGGAAGCGGCGCGCGATGCGCCGGCCGAGCTCGTCGAGCGGGTTGGCGGTGCCCTTGAGCTCCTGCAGCTCGCGGTGCACCTCGCGCATGAACTCGTGGAAGTGCAGCCGCGTCTTGCGCTTGAGCGGCACGGACTGGAAGAAGCAGTCCATCAGGAAGCTCTTGCCGCGCCCGACGCCGCCGTGCATGTACACACCGCGCGGGATCGGCGGCTTGACGAACATGCGCTGCAGCGCCGTGCGCCGGCGCGCCAGGTACGCGAGCCACTCGTTCTCGCAGCGCTCGAGCGCGTCGACGGCGCGCAGCTGCGCCGGGTCGGGCAGGAACCCGCGCTCGCGCAGCGCGTTCAGGTAGACCTGCCGGACGCCCACCGCGCGCGGCCGCTCAGAAATTCAGCGCGCGCTTGTCGACCGCGAGCGCGGCTTCCTTCGTCGCCTCCGACAGCGACGGATGCGCATGGCAGATGCGCGCGATGTCTTCGCTGCTGGCGCGGAACTCCATCGCGACGACCGCCTCGGCGATCAGCTCGCTGGCCATCGGGCCGACGATGTGCACGCCGAGGATCTCATCGGTGGCGGCGTCGGCGAGGACCTTGACCATCCCGGTCGTGTCGCCGAGCGCGCGTGCGCGCCCGTTGGCCGCGAACGGGAACGTGCCGGCCTTGTAGGCGCGGCCGGCCGCCTTGAGCTGCTGCTCGGTCTGGCCGACCCACGCGATCTCGGGGCTGGTGTAGATGACCCACGGAATCGTGTTGAAGTCGACGTGGGGGTGCTGGCCGGCGATGCGCTCGGCCACCGCCGCGCCCTCCTCCTCGGCCTTGTGCGCGAGCATCGGACCGCGCACGACGTCGCCCACGGCCCACACGCCGGGCAGGTTCGTGCGGCACTCGGCGTCGACGACGATCGCGCCGCGCTCGTCGAGCTGGAGCCCGACCGCCTCGGCGTTGAGGCCCGTCGTGTTCGGCACGCGGCCGATCGAGACGATCAGCCGCTCGACCTCGAGCGTCTGCGCCGCGCCCTTGGCGTCGGTGTAGGCGACCGTAACGCCCTTCTTGCCCGCCTGGATCTCGCCGACCTTGACACCGAGCTCGATCTTCAGGCCCTGCTTCGTGAACGCCTTGTGCGCCTCCTTCGCGATCTGCTCGTCGACGGCACCGAGGAAGGTCGGCAGCGCTTCGAGCACCGTCACCTGCGCGCCGAGGCGGCGCCACACCGAGCCCATCTCGAGCCCGATCACGCCCGAGCCGATCAGGCCCAGCGTCTTCGGCACCGCCGGGATGCGCAGCGCGCCGTCGTTGCTGAGGATGCGCTCCTCGTCGAACGCGACGCCCGGCAGTGCCCGCGGGTTCGAACCGGTGGCGACGATCACCTGCTTGCCCACCAGCGTCTCGTCCTGCGCGCCGCGGACCTGGATCTCCCAGCCGCCGTCGACGGCCTTCACGAACGAGCCGCGGCCGTGGAAGAAGCTGACCTTGTTCTTCTTGAACAGGTACAGGATGCCGTCGTTGTTCTGCTTCACGACGGTGTCCTTGCGCGCGAGCATCTTCGCGACGTCGATGCGCAGGTTGTCCAGGCCGATGCCGTGCGCGGCGAAATGGTGGCCGGCGTGCTCGAAGTACTCGCTGCTTTGCAGCAGCGCCTTGCTCGGGATGCAGCCGACGTTGGTGCAGGTGCCGCCGGGGGCCGGGCCGCCGGTGGCGTTCTTCCACTCGTCGATGCAGGCCGTGTTGAAGCCGAGCTGGGCGGCGCGGATCGCGGCGATGTAGCCGCCGGGGCCGCCGCCGATCACGATGACGTCGAAGGTCTTGGACATGGGTGGTCAGGAGTGGGTGGATCAGGCCTCGGGGGGCACGAAGATCCACAGCAGCAGGTAGAGGACGACGCCGGCGCCGCCGGCCATCGCCAGCAGCGCGAACAGCAGGCGCCAGATCCACGAATCGACGCCGGTGGCGATCGCCAGCCCGCCGCACACGCCGCCGAGCCACTTGTCGGTGCGGTTGCGGCGCAGCGCATTGAAGGCCTGCACTGCGGGCGGCGGTGGTGGCGGCGACGGGGGCGCGTCGAGCAGGCGCGCCTTCGCGCGCGCGAACTCGTCGTCGCTGAGCGCGCCGCTGGCGTGCAGCTGCTCGAGCTTGGCGAGTTCGTCGGCGAGGCTCATGCGGGGCGTCGGACGCGGGGCGTGACGATCAGATGTCGAACAGCAGGCGCGCCGGGTCCTCCAGCGCCTCCTTCATCGCCACCAGACCGAGCACGGCCTCGCGGCCGTCGATGATGCGGTGGTCGTACGACATCGCGAGGTAGTTGATCGGGCGGATCACGATCTGCCCGTTCTCGACCACCGGCCGCTCCTTCGTCGCGTGCACGCCGAGGATCGCGCTTTGCGGCGGGTTGATGATCGGCGTGCTGAGCATGCTGCCGAACACGCCGCCGTTGCTGATCGAGAACGTGCCGCCGGTCAGTTCCTCGATGCCGAGCTTGCCGTCCTTGGCCTTGACGCCGAACTCGGCGATCTTCTTCTCGATCTCGGCGAACGTCATCTGGTCGGCGTTGCGCAGGATCGGCACCACCAGCCCGCGCGGGCTGCCCACCGCGATGCCGATGTCGAAGTAGCCGTGATAGACGATGTCGGTGCCGTCGACCGACGCGTTGAGGATCGGGTACTTCTTCAGCGCGTGCACCGCGGCCTTGACGAAGAAGCTCATGAAGCCGAGCTTGACGCCGTGCTCCTTCTCGAACTTCTCCTGGAAGCGCTTGCGCATCTCCATCACCGGGGCCATGTTGACCTCGTTGAAGGTGGTCAGGATCGCGTTCGTGGCCTGCGACTGCAGCAGGCGCTCGGCCACGCGCGCGCGCAGGCGCGTCATCGGCACGCGCTGCTCGGGGCGGTCGCCCAGGTTCAGCCTGACCGGCGCGGCCACCGGCGGCAGCGGCTTTGCTGCGGCCGCCGGGACCGTCACGGCGGCGGGCACCGGCGCGGCCGGCTTGGCCGGTACGGCCAGCGTGCCGAGGACGTCGCCCTTGGTCACGCGGCCGTCCTTGCCGGTGCCGGGCACCGAGCCGGGTGCAAGGCCGTGGTCGGCCATCAGCTTGGCGGCCGCGGGCATCGCGACGCCGGTCTTGGCGCCGGCCGCGGCGACCGGCGCGGGCGACGGGGCGGGCGAAGGCGCCACCGCCTCGGCAGGCGCGGGCGCGGGCGCAGGCGCCGCGACGCCGGCGACGGCCTCGGTGTCGATGCGCGCGATCACCTGGTCGCTGACGACGGTGCCGCCGTCGCCGACGACGATCTCGGCCAGCACGCCGGCAGCCGGCGCGGGCACCTCGAGCACGACCTTGTCGGTCTCGATCTCGATGAGGATCTCGTCCATCGCCACGGCCTCGCCGGGCTTCTTCTTCCACTGCAGCAGCGTGGCCTCGGCCACCGATTCCGACAGCTGCGGAACCTTCACTTCAACGATTGCCATGTTGGTCTTTCTGGGTATGACGCGCGCCCGTCAAGCGGCCGCCGCCGATCCGGCCGGGCCGGTCCGCCGGCGGCGCCCCCCAAGACCCGAAGGTCCCCTTCGTGACCCGGGGGAGCGCCGAAGGCGCTTCGGGGGTGGTCTTACTTCGTCAGCACGAAGCCCTTGATCTTGCCGAAGGCCTGGTCGAGCAGTGCCTTCTGCTGCTCCTGGTGCAGGTGTGCATAGCCCACCGCCGGCGACGCCGACGCGGGCCGCCCGGCGTAGCCGAGCTTCTGGCCGTCGAGCATGTTCTCGTGGATGTAGTGCTGCACGAAGAACCACGCGCCCTGGTTCTGCGGCTCGTCCTGGCACCAGATGACTTCGGTGGCGTTCGGATACTTCTTCATCTCGGTCGCGAACGCCTTGTGCGGGAACGGGTACAGCTGCGCGACGCGCAGGATCGCGACGTCGTCGGCGCTCTTCTCGGCGCGCTTGCGCGCGAGGTCGAAGTACACCTTGCCCGAGCAGACGATCACGCGCTTGACCTTGGCCGCCACGATGTCGGCGTCGACCTCGGGCATCACGGTGCGGAACTCGCCCTTCGCGAACTCCGACAGCGGCGAGGTCGCGTCCTTCGCGCGCAGCAGCGACTTGGGCGTGAAGATGATCAGCGGCTTGCGGAACTGGCGCACCATCTGCCGGCGCAGCAGGTGGAAGATCTGAGACGCCGTCGTCGGCTGGCAGATCTGGATGTTGTTGTCCGCGGCCAGCTGCATGAAGCGCTCGAGGCGCGCCGAGCTGTGCTCGGGGCCTTGACCTTCGTAGCCGTGCGGCAGCATCAGCACTAGTCCGTTGGCGCGGCCCCACTTGACCTCTCCGCTGGCGATGAACTGGTCGATCACGACCTGCGCGCCATTGGCAAAGTCGCCGAACTGTGCTTCCCAGATCGTCAGCGTGTTCGGGTCGGCCGACGCATAGCCGTACTCGAAGCCGAGCACCGCCTCTTCCGACAGGATCGAGTCGATGACGGTGAACTGGGCCTGGCCCTCGGCGACGTTCTGCAGCGGGATGTAGGTGCCCTCGTCCCACTTCTCGCGGTTCTGGTCGTGCAGCACGGCGTGACGGTGCACGAAGGTGCCGCGCCCGGAGTCCTCGCCCGACAGCCGCACCGCGTAGCCGCTGGCCACCAGCGACGCGAACGCCAGGTGCTCGCCCATGCCCCAGTCGACGTTGATCTCGCCGCGGCCCATCGCGGCACGGTCGGCCAGCACCTTCTCGACCAGCGGGTGCAGCTTGAAGTTGGGCGGCACCGTCGTGATGCGTTCGGCCAGGCGCTTGAGCTCGGCGAGCGGCAGCGCGGTGTCGGCAGCGTCGGTCCACTTCTTGCCGAGGAACGGCGTCCAGTCGACCGCGTACTTGCTCTTGAAGTTGGTTAGCACCGGGTCGACGGTGTGGCGCCCGGCGTCCATCGCGGCGCGGTAGGCCTTGGCCATCTCGTCGGGCCCGTCGGGCGGCAGCACGCCCTGCAGCACGAGCTTGTCGCCGTACAGCTTGCGCGTGCCCGGATGCTTGGCGATCTTCTTGTACATCAGCGGCTGCGTCAGGCTCGGCGTGTCCTGCTCGTTGTGGCCGAGCTTGCGGAAGCACACGATGTCGACGACGACGTCCTTCTTGAACTGCTGGCGGTAGTCCATCGCCAGCTGGGTGCAGAACACCACCGCCTCCGGGTCGTCGCCGTTGACGTGCAGCACCGGCGCTTCGATCATCTTGACGACGTCGGTACAGTACAGCGTCGAGCGGCTGTCGCGCGGGTCGCTCGTCGTGAAGCCGATCTGGTTGTTGATGACGATGTGCACCGTGCCGCCGGTGTAGTAGCCGCGCGTCTGCGCGAGCGCCAGCGTCTCCATCACGACGCCCTGGCCGGCGAACGCGGCGTCGCCGTGCACCAGCACCGGCAGCACGAGCTTGCCTTCCTTGTCGCCGCGGCGGTCCTGGCGCGCACGCACCGAGCCCTCGACGACCGGGTTGACGATCTCGAGGTGCGACGGGTTGAACGCCAGGCTCAGGTGCACCGGCCCGCCGGGCGTCGAGACGTCGCTCGAAAAGCCCTGGTGGTACTTGACGTCGCCGGCAGGCAGGTTCTCGGGCGCGGTGTGCTCGAACTCGGCGAACAGGTCCTTGGGCATCTTGCCCAGCGTGTTGACGAGCACGTTCAGCCGGCCGCGGTGCGCCATGCCGATGACGATCTCCTGCACGCCCTGCTCGCCGGCACGCTGCACCAGCTCGTCCATCGCGGCGATGAAGCTCTCGCCGCCCTCGAGCGAGAAGCGCTTCTGGCCGACGTACTTGGTGTGCAGGTAGCGCTCGAGGCCCTCGGCGGCCGTCAGCCGCTCGAGGATGTGCTTCTTCTTGTCGGCGGTGAAGGTGGGCTTGCTGCGGGTGCTCTCCAGGCGCTCCTGCCACCAGCGCTTCTCGGCCGGGTCGGTGATGTGCATGAACTCGGCACCGACGGTGCCGCAGTACGTGTCACGCAGGGCCTGCACGATCTCGCGCAGCGTCATCTCCTCGGCCTTGGTGAAGTACGTGTTCGTCGCGCTGAACGCGAGGTCCATGTCGGCCTCGGTCAGGTCGTAGAACGCGGGCTCCAGCTCGGGGATCTTCGGGCGCTCCTGGCGCTTGAGCGGGTCGAGGTCGGCCCAGCGGCTGCCGAGGAAGCGGTACGCGGCGATCAGGCTCTGGACGTGGACCTGCTTGCGCGCGATCGCCAGGTCGGCGCTCGACGTCTTGACGGCGAACGCATTGGCCTTGGCCCGCTGCGCGAACGACTCGATGACGGGGGCGTGGGCGACGTCGCGCGCCTCGCTGCCGTCGACCGCCGGCACGTGCTGCAGGTTGTCGAAATAGGCGCGCCAGTTGTCGGGCACGCTGCCGGGGTTGTCGAGGTACGCCTCGTACAGCTCCTCGACGTAGGGGGCGTTGCCGCCGAACAGGTACGAGTTCGCCCTGAATTGTTCCATCATCGCTCGCTCACCTTTCGCCCCGGTTTCCAGGGCTCCGATGGGTTGTCAAACCTTCCGCGACCCGGCTGCACCGGTTGGCGGATTGCGACCCGCCTTGCTGCTTGTCTCGCACCAGGCCAGCGCCTGGACCAGCAAGGGGACGGGAAGGACCTCACATCACGGGCGCGACTGTACTCTCGTTTTCACCACCCGTGCCGCGATTTGACATGGCGAACCCTTCCGATTCGCTGACACGCGCGGCGCCATGTGGCGTCCAATCCACGCCGTGGTGACTTCTCGCGTGATCCTGCTGCACCCGCTCGCGCCACCGAAGCCGCCGCCCGGCGCCGCGTGCAACGGCTGCGGCGTGTGCTGCGCGGCCGAGCCGTGCCCGCTGGGCATCGCGCTGACGCGCAGACGCCGCGGCGCCTGCGCCGCGCTGCGCTGGGACGACGCGCAGGCGCGCTACCGCTGCGGCGGGCTCGCCGACGCCACGCTGCGCGTGCCGCGCTGGGCCGCGCCGGCCGCGCGGGCGCTGGCCGCGCGCTGGATCGCCGCCGGCGCGGGCTGCGACAGCGACCTCGTGCCGCAGCCGTCGCGCTGAACGCGCGTCAGCGCAGCGCCAGCCGCGCGCGGGCGGCGTCGTATTCGCGCTTCAGGCGCGCGACCAGCTCGCGCGCCGGCACGACGGCGTGCACCGCGCCGATGCCCTGGCCGCAGCCCCAGATGTCCTTCCACGCCTTCGCGGCACCGCCGCTGGCGAAGTTCATCGTGCTGACGTCGCCCTCGGGCAGGTGGTCCGGGTCCATGCCGGCGGCGCGGATCGACGGCTTCAGGTAGTTGCCGTGCACGCCGGTGAACAGGCTCGAGTAGACGATGTCGTCGCTCGTGCAGTCGACGATGCACTGCTTGTATGCGTCGGAGGCGCGCGCCTCGTCGGTGGCGATGAAGGCCGAGCCGATGTAGGCGAAGTCGGCGCCCATCGCCTGCGCCGCCAGCACCGCGCCGCCGGTGGCGATCGCGCCCGACAGCGCGAGCGGGCCGTCGAACCACTCGCGGATCTCCTGCACCAGCGCGAACGGGCTCTTGGTGCCGGCGTGGCCGCCGGCACCGGCGGCCACGGCGATCAGCCCGTCGGCGCCCTTGTCGACGGCCTTGTGCGCGAACGTGTTGTTGATGACGTCGTGCAGCACGATGCCGCCCCAGGCGTGCACCGCGTCGTTGACGTCGGTGCGCGCGCCGAGGCTCGTGATCACGATCGGCACCTTGTACTTCGCGCACACCTGCATGTCGTGCTCGAGGCGGTCGTTGCTCTTGTGCACGATCTGGTTGATCGCGAACGGCGCGGCCGGGCGGTCCGGGTGGTCGCGGTTCCACGCCGCCAGGCCTTCCGTGATCTCGGCCAGCCACTCGTCGAGCTGCGACGCGGGCCGCGCGTTGAGCGCCGGCATCGAGCCGACGACGCCCGCGGTGCACTGCGCGATGACGAGCTTCGGGTTGCTGATGATGAACAGCGGCGCGCCGATGACCGGCAGCGTCAGGTTGGCGAACACGGCAGGCAGGGTCAATGCGGTCTCCCGGGGTGGATTCAGAAGGCGTCGAGCGCCATCGCCGTGACGCCCTCGGCGCCTTCGATGATGCTGTCGCGCAGGCCCGGCACCTTGCTCAGGATGTGGTCGGCGTAGAAGCGCGCCGTCGTGACCTTGGCCTGCATGAACGCGGTGTCGTCGCCGGCCGCGAGCTTGCGCTCGGCCGCGAGCAGCGCGCGCGCCATCTGCCAGCCGGCCATCACGTTGCCGGCGAGCATCAGGTACGGCACCGAACCGGCGAACGCGGCGTTGGGGTTCGTCTTCGTGTTCGCGACGATGTAGTCGACGACCTCGACGAAGGCCGCGCGTGCTGCCGCCAGCCGCTTGCGCATTGCCGCCGCGGCCGCGCCGCCGTGCCGCGCGAGCTCGCCCTCGGTGGCTTCGATCTGCGCGGCGATCGCCTTGGCCGTCGCGCCGCCATCGCGCGCCGTCTTGCGGCCGACGAGGTCGTTGGCCTGGATCGCCGTCGTGCCCTCGTAGATCGTCAAGATCTTGGCGTCGCGCAGGTACTGCGCCGCGCCCGTCTCCTCGATGAAGCCCATGCCGCCGTGCACCTGCACGCCGAGCGAGGCGACCTCGAGGCTCATCTCGGTGCTGTAGCCCTTCACGAGCGGCACCATGAACTCATAGAAGGCTTGGTTGCTCGCGCGCACGGCGGCGTCCGGGTGCGCGTGCGCGGCGTCGTAGGCGGCGGCCGCGACGGCCGCCATCGCGCGGCAGCCCTCGGTGTAGGCGCGCATCGTCATCAGCATGCGCCGCACGTCGGGGTGATGCAGGATCGGCCCGGCCTTGGGCAGCGAGCCGTCGACCGGCCGGCCCTGCACGCGCTCGCGCGCGTAGGCCACCGCCTTCTGGTACGCGCGCTCGGCCAGCGCAATGCCCTGCACGCCGACCGCGTAGCGCGCGGCATTCATCATGATGAACATGTACTCGAGGCCGCGGTTCTCCTGGCCGACGAGGTAGCCCACCGCGCCGCCATGGTCGCCGTACTGCAGCACCGCGGTCGGGCTTGCCTTGATGCCCAGCTTGTGCTCGATGCTGACGCAGTGCACGTCGTTGCGCGCGCCGAGGCTGCCGTCGGCGTTGACAAGGAACTTGGGCACGATGAACAGGCTGATGCCTTTGACGCCCTCGGGCGCGCCGGTGACGCGCGCGAGCACGAGGTGGACGATGTTCTCGGCCATGTCGTGCTCGCCATACGTGATGAAGATCTTCGTGCCGAAGATCCGGTAGGTGCCGTCGGGCTGCGGCTCGGCGCGCGTGCGCACCGCGGCGAGGTCGCTGCCGGCCTGCGGCTCGGTCAGGTTCATCGTGCCGGTCCAGCGGCCTTCGATCATCGGCGGGATGTACGTGGCCTTCTGGGCGTCGCTGCCGGCGGTCAGCAGCGCCTCGATCGCGCCGTCGGTCAGCAGCGGGCACAGCGCGAAGCTGAGGTTGGCGCTGTTGAGCATCTCGCCGCAGGCCGCACCGATCGTCTTCGGCAGCCCCTGCCCGCCGAATTCGACCGGGTGCTGCAGGCCCTGCCAGCCGCCTTCGACGAACTGGCGGAACGCCTCCTTGAAGCCGGGTGTGGTCGTCACCACGCCGTCCTTCCACGACGACGGGTTGCGGTCGCCCTCCCAGTTCAGCGGCGCGATGACGCCTTCGTTGAGCTTGGCGCACTCCTCGAGCACGGCCTGCGCCGTCTCGGCGGTGGCCTCCTCGAAACCGGGCAGCTGCGCGACTTGTGCGAGTCCGGCCAGTTCGGTCATCGCGAACAGCATGTCCTTGACGGGGGCGCGGTAAGTCATGGGGCACTCCGGATGCACGGCGGGGGCGCCACCGGCGCCCCCGCCGCGGGGTGGATGGGGGTCAGAGCTTCTCGACCAGCTCCGGCACGGCGGTGAACAGGTCGGCCTCGAGGCCGTAGTCGGCCACCGCGAAGATCGGCGCCTCGGGGTCCTTGTTGATCGCCACGATCACCTTGCTGTCCTTCATCCCCGCCAGGTGCTGGATCGCCCCGCTGATGCCGCACGCGATGTACAGCTGCGGCGCCACGATCTTGCCCGTCTGCCCGACCTGCCAGTCGTTCGGCGCGTAGCCCGCATCGACCGCCGCACGGCTCGCCCCCAGCGCCGCACCGAGCTTGTCCGCCAGCGGCGTGAGCACCTCGGTGAACTTCTCGGCGCTGCCCAGCGCGCGCCCCCCGCTGACGATGATCTTGGCTGCCGTCAGCTCCGGGCGGTCGAGCTTGGCGATCTCGCTGCCCAGCCACTGCGCCTTGTCGCTCGCGGCCACTGCGGGGATGCTCTCGACCGCCGCGCTGCCGCCTTCCGCCGGCGCCGCGTCGAAGCCGGTCGTGCGCACCGTGAGGACCTTCACCGCATCGGTGGACTGTACCGTGGCGATCGCGTTGCCCGCGTAGATCGGCCGCTCGAACGTGTCGGCGCTGACGACCTTGCTCACATCGCTGACCTGCGCGACGTCGAGCAGCGCGGCCACGCGCGGCGCGACGTTCTTGCCCGCCGCGGTGGCCGGGAAGAGGATGTGGCTGTAGCCCGCGGCCACCGCCAGCACCTGCGCGGCGAGGTTCTCGGCCAGCCCGTGGGCGTGGGCCTCTCCGTCGGCGTGCAGCACCTTGGCCACGCCGCCGATGCGCGCGGCGGCCTGCGCGGCGGCGCCAGCCTGGTGGCCGGCCACCAGCACGTGCACCTCGGCGCCGCACTGGCGCGCGGCGGTCACGGTGTTCAGCGTCGCGCCCTTGATCGAGGCGTGGTCGTGTTCGGCAATGACGAGTACAGGCATTTCAGTCTTCTCCGGCGCCCCTGGGGCACCTGACATGCATGGATCGTAGGCTTTCCAGCGGACGCCGCGGATGCGGCTTCGCCGCTGCGCTGGCGTCGCCCCCTCGAGGGGGAGCGGCGCCAGCCGCTTCGGGGGTGGTCCCGTCCTTCAGATCACCTTGGCTTCGTTCTTCAGTTTGTCGACCAGCGTCGCGACGTCGGGCACCTTGATGCCCGCGCCGCGCTTGGGCGGCTCGGCCACCTTGAGCGTCTTCAGCCGCGGCGTCACGTCCACGCCCAGATCCGCCGGCTTGACCACGTCCAGCGGCTTCTTCTTGGCCTTCATGATGTTGGGCAGCGTCACGTAGCGCGGCTCGTTGAGCCGCAGGTCGGTCGTGATCACCGCCGGCAGCGCGAGCCGCACCGTCTCCAGCCCGCCGTCGACTTCGCGCGTGACCTTGACCGCCTGCCCGTCGACCTCGACCTTGCTCGCGAACGTGCCCTGCGGCCAGCCGGCCAGCGCCGCGAGCATCTGCCCGGTCTGGTTGCTGTCGTCGTCGATGGCCTGCTTGCCCAGGATCACCAGCGCCGGCTGCTCGCGCTCCACCAGCGCCTTGAGCAGCTTGGCCACCGCCAGCGGCTGCAGCTCGACGTCGGTCTCCACCAGGATCGCGCGGTCGGCGCCGATGGCCATCGCCGTGCGCAGCGTCTCCTGGCACTGCGCCACCCCGCACGACACCGCCACCACCTCGCTGGCCGCGCCCTTCTCCCTGAGCCGCACCGCCTCCTCGACGGCAATCTCGTCGAACGGGTTCATGCTCATCTTGACGTTGGCGATGTCCACACCGCTGCCGTCGGACTTCACCCGCGCCTTCACGTTGTAGTCGACCACCCGCTTGACGGGGACGAGGATCTTCATGCGGCAATGCTCCTGCGTGGATGGCTGTCGTGGGGCCGCCGATTCTAGGAGCCGGCGTCCAGAGCCACCCCAAAATCGAACGATCGTGCTATTTTGACATCACCGGCGGGCGCGGTCCAGACCGCACTGCGCACTTCAGCCCTGCGCGGCAGCGATGCCCCGGCGCACGTCGACGAACGCGAGCAGCACCAGCCCGGCGACGAAGAACAGACCGGTGGACACGATCGCGAGCCGGTGGTTGCCGTCGGTCAGCAGCGTCACGAGCCCGTAGGTCATCGGCCCGAGGATCGCCGACAGGCGGATCGCGAAGGTCCACAGACCGAAGAACTCGGCGCGCCGCAGCGCCGGCGACAGCGCGCCGGCGAGCGCGCGCCCGGCCGACTGGCTCGAGCCCATGCACAGCCCCGCGATCACCGCCGGCACCCAGAACAGCGCGGGGCCGGTGGCCGCCCAGGCGAGCAGCGTCATCGCGATCCAGCCGACGAGCGTCACCGCCAGTGCCGGGCGGTGACCGATGCGGTCCTGCACGTAGCCCCACGCGAACGCGCCCGCCGCCGCGGCGACGTTGACGAGGAAGATCAGCATCATCGTCTGCTGCTGCTCGAAGCGCAGCACCTGCTCGGCATATACCGCCGCGAGCGCGACGACGACCGAGATCCCGGCCTGATACGCCACCGCGCAGGCGAGCAGCGCCGTGAAGTCGCGGAAGCGCCGGGCCTCGTGCCACGTGCGCGCCAGCCGCTCGAGCGAGGCACGCAAGCCGGTCTCGCTGGCCGGCTGCGCCTGCGGCAGCGCGCGCTCCTTCAGCAGCGCGAACGTGGCCAGCGACGCCAGCGCGAACACGCCGGCCGTGATCAGCATCGTCACCGGCACGAAGTGCGAGGCCGGCCGCCCCTGCCCCTGCGCCCAGATCACGTACGCCAGGCTCAGCCCCAGCGTGAGCATGCCGCCGAAGTAGCCGAAGCTCCAGCCCCAGCCCGAAACGCGGCCGAGGCTGTCCTCGCGCGCCAGTTCGGGCAGGAAGGCCGCGATCAGCGACTCGCCGTAGGTGTAGAAGACGTTCGACAGCACGACGGCCACCACGGCCCACGCGACGTCGCCGGGGCCGGCGCCGGCGAGCGCGGCCGTCGTCGCGACGCAGCCGATCGTCGACAGCGCGAGCAGCCGCTTCTTCGCCGCGCGCAAGTCGGCGTAAGCGCCGATCGCCGGCATCGTCGCCATCACGATCAGGCTCGACACCGCGAGCGCGCTCGTCCACGCGAAGGTCGCCCACGACGCGCCGCCGGCCACGCCGCCGACGAAATAGGCGCTGAACACCGCCGTCAGGACGACCGTCGTGTAGCCCGAGTTGGCGAAGTCGTACATCGCCCACCCGAACACCTCGCGCTTGCGCACGCCGTCGTTGAGCGCGTCCTGGGAGAAGAGCGGCATGCGACCTCGTTCGGCGGCGAACCCGCCGCACGCCGGGCGGGCCGCAGCCGATGGCTCGTCGAAGAACCTCGCGCGACGGCGAGGGGTGGTGCCCGGAACGGGACTCGAACCCGTATGCCCGTGAGGGCCGCGGATTTTAAGTCCGCTGCGTCTGCCGATTCCGCCACCCGGGCCGCGGGCTGCGCTGCGATTATCGGCAGCGCCTCACGGTCCGCTGCGGCGCGCTAGCCCGAGGCGCTCGACGATCTCGCGCTCCTTCTCGTACATCTCGCGGCACTGGCGCGCGTAGTCCGCCGGCCCGAGGTAGTCCGGCTCCTGGTCGTACTTGGCGAGCTCCTGCACGAACTGCGGATCGAACATCGCCTTCTTGAACGCGTCGTGCAGGATCTCGACGATCGCCGGCGGCAGACCCCGGGGGCCAGCCAGTCCGTACGGCGACTGCGCGACGATGTCGAAGCCGAGCTCGCGCAGCGTCGGCACGCGCGGCCAGCGCTGCGATCGCTGCGCGCTCAGCAGCACCAGCAGGCGCAGGCGCCCGCTGTCGACCATCGGCCCGAATCCGGTCGAGCCGACGCCGGCCATCACCTGCCCGGACGCCACCGCGTTGACCTGCTCGGCCACGCCCTTGTACGGCACGTGGATGTACTTCAGCCCGCGCGCGGTGAACAGCTCCTCGAGCACGACGTGCGGCGAGGTGCCGACGCCGTTGGTCGCGATCGACAGCTCGCCCGGGCGCTCGCGCGCGAAGTCGAACAGGTCGTTGAGGCTGCGAAAGCGGCTCGACTCGGCGACCAGCACGCCGAACGTGACACCCGAGATCTGGATGATCGGCGTCGTGTCGCGGATCGGGTCCCACGTGACGCGCTGCGCGTGCACGGCGCGGAACACCGTCTGCGGCAGCTGCGAGATCGTGTAGCCGTCGGGCTCGGCGGTCTGCAGGATCGGCATCGTCAGCGTGCCGCCCGCGCCGCCGCGGTTCTCGACGACGACGCGCTGGCCGAGCGTGCGCGACGCCAGGTCCGCGAGCACGCGCATCGACAGGTCGGTGGCGCCACCGGCCGCCCACGGCACCCACAGCGTGATCGGCCGCGACGGGAAGTCGCGCGCCGCGAGCGCGCCAAGCGGCCGCAACAGCCCGCTCGCGCCGATAGCCGCCGCGACGCCGGCGCGCAGCGCGCCGCGGCGTGAGGTGGACACCGGGTCACCGTTCATGCAGCGCCCCCGCGCTTGGTCAGGCCACCGAAGCCGCGCTGCGGGTCGTAGCCCCAGCAGGCCAGCGCGAAGAACACGACGAGGCAGCCGAGCACGATCCACGGCGCCCAGCCCGGGTCCTTGCCGTAGATCGCGAAGCGGATCCACTCGATCGCGTGCGTGAAGGGGTTGAAGCGCGCGACCTGATAGACCCACTCGGCGCCCGATTCCTGCAGCTTCCACAGCGGGTACAGCGCCGTCGACAGGAAGTACATCGGGAAGATGACGAAGTTCATCGTGCCGGCGAAGTTCTCCAGCTGCTTGATGTGCACGCTCAGCAGCAGGCCGAGCGCGCCGAGCATCAGTGCGCCGGCCACGACGGCCGCGAGCGCGTGCAGCGCGTGCCACGACGCGAGCGGCAGCGTCGTGCCGATCAGCGCGGCGACGACGACGAACGCCAGCGCCTGCAGCACCGACAGCACCGCGGTGGCGGTCAGCTTCGAGAACAGCAGCCACGGACGCGGCAGCGGCGCGGTCAGCAGCAGCCGCATCAGGCCCATCTCGCGGTCGTAGACCATCGCCAGGCTCGACTGCATGCCGTTGAACAGCAGCACCATACCGATCAGCCCGGGGGCGATGTAGACGTCGTACGGGATGTAGGTGTCGTACGGCTCGACGATCGCGACGCCGAACACGTTGCGGAATCCCGCCGCGAACACCGCGAGCCACAGCAGCGGGCGCACGAGGGCCGACACGAGGCGGCCCGTCTGCTGCGAGAACTTGAACAGCTCACGCAGCACGATCGCGCGCAGCGCCTGCAGCGCGTGCGGCACGCCGCGGCGCAGCGGCAGCGCGGCCGCCACGGGGGGTGCGGCGTCGCTCAGCGGCTGGCCTTGCACAGCTTCTCCGGCGCGTCGGCGCCCAGCGTGTCGAGCACGTTGCTCGGGTGCAGGACGCCGTCGACCGGCGCCTGCGCGATCACGCCCTGGCCGTCGGTGAGCAGCATCGTCTGGCGCAGCTGCCCGTCCCACGGGCGGAAATCCAGGTTCGTGCCCTTCGACCCGTCGAGCACGAGCTTGGGGATCTGCTGCGCGAACCCCGCTGCGGGCCCCTTCGGCGCCGCGACCGCGGCCGCGACGAGCGCCTTGCCCGCCATCCACGCCGTCCAGTCGTGCGCCGTCATCGGCCGGCGGTGCGCGCGCGCGAAGCGCCGCGAGACCTGCGGCGCGCCGAAGCGCTCGAACTGCGCGTGCCAAGCCAGCGCGACGAGGCCGGCATCACCGACCACCGGCCGCGGCAGCGACGTCTGGTACGGCAGCGTGCGCGCGAACTCGCCGTCGCTGTCGACGACCCACACCGCGTCGTAGGTCGCGCCGCCGGTCAGCAGCAGCGGGTTCGCGAGTTCGCGCTCGCGCGGATCGGCGGTGCGCTTGAACGGCCGGCTCGCGACCGTCTGCAGCCCGTAGCGCTTCATCGACGCCTGCACGGTGGCCGCGCGCTGCTCGTCCTGCGGCGTGCTGCCCACCAGCAGCAGCACCCGGGTCCACTTGCGTGCGACGAGGTACTGCGCGAGCGCGTCGCTGCGCATGCGCTCGCTGGGCATCAGGTGGAACAGGCGCGCGCGGCAGTCCTGCTGGCGCAGCCGGTCGGCCGCGTCGCTTAGGTTGAGCACCGGCAGCTTGACCGCGTCGGCGACGGCGAGCGTCCACGCGGTCGGCAGGTCGGTCAGCAGCACCGCAGCGCCGCCGCGCTCGGCCGCCGCGGCCGCGGCCTTCGCCGCGTCGGCGCCGGCCACCTCGACGGTGGCGAGGTCGACTGCAGCGCCCGCGGCGTCGAGCTCGAACTTGCCCTCGTCGAGAGCCACCTTCAGCGCGTCGATCGCTGGGCCGCCGGGGTGGCCCAGGTAGGCGCGCTCGACGCGCGAGCGCTCGAGGCGCGGGTCGTCCTGCGGCACGATCAGCGTGGCCTTCAGCGTCGCCGCCTGCGACAGCGTCGCCAGTGCCAGCAGCAGGGCCGGCACGACGACCGGCAGAAGGGGCCGCACGGCGTTCACTCGACGAGCACGACGCCGTACGGCACGCGGCCGACGGGAATGCTCTTGATCGCCTTGGCGCCGGCGACGTCGACGACGGTCACGTCGTCGCTCAGCCCGTTGACGACCCACAGCCGCTGCTCGGCCTTGTCGAGCGCGACGTTCCACGCCCGCTTGCCGACCAGCACCTGGTGCGTCACCTTGCGCGACGGCACGTCGACGAACGCCACGTGGTTGGCCTTGCCCAGGCCGACGAACGCGCGCTTGCCGTCGCGCGTCATCGTGATGCCCACCGGCGTGATGTCGGCCGCGCGCGCGCCCTTGACCTCGAACTTGATCGTGCCGATCACGTCGTGGCTGTCCGTCGAGACGATCGTCACGCTCGCGTCGAGCTCGTTGGTCACCCACAGCTCCTTGCCGTCGGGGGTGATCGCCATGCGGCGCGGACGCTTGCCGACCTTGACGTTCTTCACCACCTGGCCGGTGGCGGTGTCGATCACGTGCACCAGGCTCGCGACCTCGGAGGTCACGTAGACGCGCTTGCCATCCGCGCTGACCTTGACGCCCTCGGGCTCGTCGCCGACCTTGACCTTCTTGAGCACCTTGCCGCTGGCCGCGTCGACGAAGCTGGCCTCGCCGGCGTCCTCGTTCGAGACGTAGACCGTCTTGCCGTCGGGCGAGAGGTCGAACGCCTCGGGCTCGTCGCCGAGCGGGATGCGGCGCACCGACTTGTTCGTCGCCGGGTCGATCACGTCGGCGGCGTTGGAGTCGGTGCAGGCGACCCAGATCATGCCGTCGGCGCTTCGCTGCACGTGCCGTGCGCGCTTGCAGGTGGGGACCGTGCCCTTCACCGTCAGCGTCGCCATGTCGATCATCGTCAGCGCGTTGTCCTTCTCGCTCGACACGTACGCGGTCCCCTGGGCGAGGGCGGCAGTGGCCAGCAGTGCGGCGGCCAGCGCGCCGGCGAGTCGTAACAGCACGCGGGGGGTCGCGGCGGTGGATGTCATGTCGTGGTCTCCTTCGATGTGTCGTTGACGGAAGCCTCGCGCGCAGCCACCTGCGTGCGGGCGATGAACCCGGCTTCGAGCGTCGTACCGCCGAGCGTGGCCGTCACTTGCGGCGGCGTCCCGTCGGCCAGCAGGCGCCCCTGGTGCAGCACCAGCACGCGGTCGGCGCCGACCGCCTCCTCGACCAGGTGCGTCGCCCACAGCACACTCACGCCGCGCTCGCGCACGTCGGCGCGCAGCGCAGCGAGCAGGTCGCGGCGCGACTTCGGATCCAACCCGACGGTGGCCTCGTCCATCAGCAGCACCTGCGGTTGATGCAGGTTCGCGCGCGCGAGTTCGACCTTGCGCCGGTTGCCGCCGGAGAGTTCGCGGACCTTGCGGTCGAGATCGGGCTCGACGCCCAGCCGTGCGCACTCGGCCGCGATGCGCTCGTTCGCCACCGCGCGCGGCAGGCCGTGCAAGTCGGCCTGGAACAGCAGGTTGCGGCGGATGCTGAGGTCGAGGTCGAGCGACATCTGCTGGAACACGACGCCGATGTGACGCAGCGCCGCGACCGGTTCGCGCCGCAGCGAATGCCCGGCGACTTCGACGTCGCCCTCGTCGGCTGCGAACAGGCCCGTGAGCACCTGGAACAGCGTCGACTTGCCCGCCCCGTTGGGGCCGAGCAGCGCGACGAACTGCCCCGCCGGCACGGCGACGGACAGCGCCTGCAGCGCCACGCGCTGGCCGTAGCGTTTGGTGAGGCGGTCGATGCGAAGCATGGGCGAGCGATTCGGCGTGCGGGGGCGGACTTTCGTCGCCCGGCCCGCCTGCCGTCAATGGCTGTGCGGGAAGAACCTAGGGCAGCGCGTCGCATCGTGCCGACGCCCCTTCAGAACGGGAAATTCTCCTGATGGGCCAGCCGCGCTCGCGCGCGTGCGCCTCCAGCAGCGGATCGGGATTCACGACGACCGGGTCGCTGACTGCCGACAGCAGCGGCAAGTCGTTGATCGAGTCGGAATAGAACCAGCAGCGCTCGACGTCGCGCCACGTCGCGCCGCGGCGCGCGAGCCAGCCCTCGACGTGCGTGCGCTTGTGTTCGCGAAAGCACGGCTCACCGACGACCTCGCCGCTGTAGTGGCCGCGCGCGTCGACCGCGGGTTCGGTGGCGAGCACCTCGTCGAGCCCGAGCACGCGTGCGAACGCCTGCGCGACGAAGCGCGTCGTCGCCGTCACGAGCACGCAGGCGTCGCCGGCCTGCCGGTGCGCGCGCACGAGCTCGTGCGACGCGTCGGGCACGAGCGAGGCGATCACCGGCTCGAACTCGCGCAGCCAGCGCTCGAGGCGCGCCGGCGGGTGCACCGCGAGCGCCCCCACCGTGAAGCGGTGCATCTCGACCATGTCGACGCGGCCCTCGGCGTAGCGGCGGCAGTACTCGAGGTAGCGCGGCTCGAAGCCCGCATCGAGCGCGCCGCACGCGATCAGGTGGCGCGTGAAGACCGTGCCGCTGTCGAACGGGATCAGCGTGTGGTCGAGGTCGAACAGCGCGAGGCGCATGACGCCGGACTCAGCTCCAGTCGTCCATGTCGTGCTTGATCGTGTGGCGGTTGGCGATCAGCTCGTCGATCGTCGGCTCGCCGTTGAGCGCGCGGCGGATCGCGAGCTTGGTCGCCTCGTAGTTGGTGCGGTACATGTCCTTCTTGTCGAGGTTCGGGTCGGTCGCGCAGCGCGGGTCGATCCACACCAGGCTGATGATGCACAGGTCGTTGGCGCGGTCCTTCGGGATCACGCCCTCGATCACGCAGTCGAGCACCGCATCCGCGGTGGCCGACTGCACGACCCCGCCGAACAGGTCGATGTTGGCCATGTCCTTGAGCGTCACCTTCGGCACGATGATCGTCGCCGGGCGCACCATCTGGTTGCACGCGCGGATCGCGAACATCGCCGTGTGGCCCTTGCTCTGCGCCATCATGTTGGCGAACGCGTGGCCGACCGGGCCGTCGGTGCGCCCGATCAGGATCTCGGGCATCGCGTCGGTGAACTGGCCTTCGCGCGCGAGCACCGTGGCTTCGCCGGCGTGGAACACGTAGTCTCGGGTCATCGTCGTCGGTCGTCGTGAAGTCGCCGGACGCGGCAGCCGGCGCGCGGCGGCCGCGGGGGATTGCGCGTCATGGATGCGGCAGCAGCAGTTCGCCGTGCCCCTGCACCGCGAGGTCGCCGGCGTGGCACTGCACGCGCCGTGCGGGCAGCGGCGCGAACGGGCCGCCGAAGCGCGCCAGATCGCGCGCCAGCAGCTGCCAGAACACGCGGGCGTCGGAGTGTATCGGCACGTAGGTGGGCGGCAGCGCCGGTGCCGGGCCGGCGAAGACGACGCTGCCGCGGCGCAGCCCCCAGCCGGGGTGTGCGCCGCAGCGCCCGCCCAGCGCGATCGTGCCCGCCACCATGCGCGAGGCGGCGAAGTCGCCGACGTCGCCGAACACGACGACGGTGCCGCGGCGCATGCGGTCGCCCAGGCGCACCCCGGCGTTGCCGCGCACGACGAGCGTGCCGCCGCGCATGCCGTCCATGTCGCCCGGCAGCGCGCTGGCGGCGAGGTCGCCGACCGAGCCGCCGATCTCGCACCAGCCGCCGCGCATCGCGCACGCGGCGAGGTCACCGGCGTCGCCGGCGATCGCCAGCCGCCCGCCCGCCATGCCGCTGCCGGCGTGGTCGCCGACGCTGCCGCGCACGTGCAGCGTGCCGTCGGCCAGCGCCCAGCCGATGCGGTCGAAGCGGCGCAGGTCGCCGTCGAGTTCGAGCACGGCGCCGTCGCCGTCGGGCAGCGGCTGCACCGCGAACCACTCGGCCAGCGCGACGACCTCGCGCCCGTGCGGCAGCGCAAGCCGCTCGACGTCGGTGCGCGACATCGCGGCGAGCGTGGCCGGCTGCAGCGCGCGCGCATCGACGCGTAGCGCCGGGGCGTGCCGAAGCGTCAGCCGCCAGCCGCTCACGCGATGCCCCCGCCCTCGCCGGCCAGGCGGCGCAGGTGGAAGTGGTACGGCCCGAGCTTGCCGCCGTAGTTGCCTGCCGAGATGCGCACGACGCCGGCGGCGGCGCCGCGCGCGACGACTGCGTCGATGCCGGCGCGCATCGCCGCGGCGACGTCGGTGTCGGCGAGGCCGTCGATCACGATCTCCATCACGCAGCGGATGCCCGCGTCGAGTTCGGTCTTCGGCGCCAGCCCGACGAGCGCCGGGCAGAACGCGTCGTTGGTCGACGCCATCAGCGACGGGTACTTGCTGCCCACCTTCGACCCCGAGCGCACGACCCCGCCCGGAAACGGCAGGATCACGTTCGGCACGCGGCGCATCGCCGCCACCGCCGCTTCGGCGCCGGCGAGCACTTCGGCGGTGCCGGTGCCCAGCAGCAGCAGGTTGCCGCCGCCCACCGCCTTGACGACCGGCGTCGTCTCCTGCGCGACGAACTCGCCGTCCATCGTCGGGATGCGCCAGTAGCGCACGCCGCCGATCACCTTGCTCGTCTGCCAGCCGTCGCCGAAGAAGCGCAGATTGCGCCCGAGCGCGATCGGCTCGCCCTCGCGCAGCCCGGCATAGACCGCGGTCGTCGGGCACGTCAGCACACACTGGCCGACGCGCCGCTCGACCTGCTTGGCCAGTTCCTTGGCCGACATCGCGAACAGCAGGATCGCCACCCCCGGGCGGCCGTCGGGCGTCTCGTCGGCACCGAGCGTGCGCTCGACGCCAGCCTCGCAGCCGCAGGCGATCACCGAGATCGCGAACCCGGTCGCGGTGACGGCCGCGTGCATCGCCCACGTCGGGTCGTGCGCGGTGATCACGAGCCGCGTGGCCTTCATCGGGAAGGCTTCGGCGAACGTGTCGTCGATCGTGACGCCCTGCGGCTGCATCGCACTCACCCGCCCGGCGGCGTGCACGCCGCCGGCAGCAGCCGCCCGCCGTTGCAGCAGGCGCACAGTTCGTCGTGACCGATCGGGCGGTAGCGGTGCTGGCCGCGCATGTGCGGCTCGGTGGCCTCGTCGATCTTGCGCTCGATGAACGGGTCGAACCCCGGCGTCGCGAAGTGCGTGCCGCCCACGGGGGTCGCGACGACGCGGCCGTCGCGCACCACCTCCACGCCGTCCTTGAACAGCCACGCGGCCTGCGAGAACGTCGCCTCGGCGTCGTCGCGCTCGCGGTAGACGGCGATGTCGGCCGCGGCGCCGACGCCGAGGTGACCGCGGTCGGCGAGGCCCAGCAGCCGCGCCGGCGCCGCGCGCGTGAGGATCGCGATCTCCGACAGCGTCAGCTCGCGCTTGATCTCCTTCAGCGCCGCGTGCGCCGCCACGTCGGGGTGCAGCCGCGCGAGCTGCGCGTCGCGGAACGGCTTGTCCATCAGCAGCCGCATCAGGTGCGGGTAGCTCGTGAACGGCGCGCCGTTGGGGTGGTCGGTCGTCAGCACGACGCGCCACGGATCGTCGACGAGCAGGAACAGCTCGAGCCCGATCGCCCACTGCAGCGCGTTGACGTAGCTCTGCTCGCGGTAGCGGAACGGCACGACGCCGCAGCCGGCGTCGCACTCGATGTCGGCGCCGATCCACTTGCGCGGGCTGCCGAGGTCGGCGTTGGCGTGCTGGCGCATCGTGTCGCCCGAGGCCGTCACCGTCTGGCCGAACAGGATCTGGCCGACGTCGATCGACACGTTCGGGTGCGCGTTGACGGCTTCGGCCAGCCGCAGCGCCGCCGACGAGAACTTCCTCGGTCCCTCGGTGCCGTAGGCGTGGAACTGCACGTGCGTCAGGTGGCCGCGCAGGCCGTCGAGGGCGTCGATCGTCGCCAGCGTCGAGTCGATGTTGCCCGCCACGCCGAGGTTGCTCGCGTGGATGTGCAGCGGGTGCGCGAGGCCGAGCTCGTGGATCGCGCGCGCGAGCGCCTGCACGATGCGCCGCGGCGTGACCTGCCAGTGCACGTGCGCCTCGTCGACGTCGAGCTTGCGCTGGTTGAACTTGAATGCCGAGATGCCGCCCGGGTTGACGACCTTGACGCCCATCGCCTTCGTCGCATCGACGACCCAGCCGACGTAGTCGCGGATCGCCTCGGGCGGCGCGCCGTCGTGCAGCAGGCGCAGGAAGACCTCGTCGTTGCCGAGCATCACGTAGGCGCCGTGGTCGACGATCGGCACGTCGCCCATCTCCAGGTGGGCGTGGCGCGCGTTGCCGGCGACCATCGCCGGCTCGAACGCCGCGGTGTAGCCCATCGCGGCGTAGCGGTAGCCGGTGGCCAGCGTGCCCGGCGTGCAGGTGCCGCACGACGGCAGCTCGAGCGCGTTGTCGGGCAGCGGCGCGCGCTCGAGCCCGCGGCGGTGGTCCTCGGGCAGCAGCAGGCGCGCGAGGTTGACCTTGCCGCCGCCGATGTGGCTGTGCAGGTCGATGCCGCCGGCCATCACGAGGCAGCCGCTGGCGTCGATCTCCTGCGTCACCGGCTCGCGCGGGTCGAGCGCGACGATGCGCCCGTCGCGCACGCCGATGTCGCGCACTTCGCCATCGACGCCGTTGGCGGGGTCGAACACCCGGCCGCCGCGAATGCGCAGCGTGGCCGTCACCGCCCGCCCTTCTCGACGGCCACGGTCGAGGCCGGAACGCGGACGCCGGCGTCGCCGGCCGCCGCAAGCCGCCCGGCGAGTGCATCAAGCACCGCGGCGACACCCGGCAGGCCGGCGTCGCTTGAGGCGGCCTGCAGCGGCAGCACGACCGGCCCGTCGATGCGGAACAGATGGCCGCCGGCGTGCAGCCCCGGCGTCGCGACGGCGACGTACACGGTGTCGACGAGCGCGCCGGCGTCCCGCAGCCGCGCCGCCATCGCCGGCGGGCCGAGCACGATGCGCGGCACAGCCGCAGCCGGCGGCAGGCGCGCGGCGTCGAAGCTCGAGATCCACAGCACACCGTCGACGGCGCCGTCGGCGAGCAGGCGTGCGGTATCGAACAGCCGCGGCTCGTGCTGCAGGCCCTGCACCGACACGCGCGTGCGCGACGGCAGCCCCGACAGCCACGCCAGCGTCTGGTTCACGCTGTGGCCGCCGTCGCTGCCACCGAGGCCGAAGGTCGCGGCGCGGGTGCGGCGGTTCAGCGTGCCGACGATGCGGTTCAGCGCCTCGACGAGCAGCGCCCCCTCGTCCGGCAGGCGCGCCCCCTCCCACACGAGCACGGCGTAGCTCGACGCGTGCAGCGCGGCCACCAGTTCGGCAAACGCTGCGGCGCCGCTCACCGTCCGCCCGGCGACGAGCGCGGCCAGCTGCTGCAGGTCGGCGAACAGGTCGCCGCTGCCGGGCACGACGTCGACCGCCACGCCGGCGAACTCCGTCGTCGGTCTGGCACCGACGAACACGACCCGCCGGCACGGGCTGGCGGGTTCGCCGACGCCGAACCGGCGAAACAGAAGCGGGTACGCGCTGGCGTCGGTGCCGACGACGACGACGAGGTCGGCGCGGCTGCGCACCTCAGCGAGCGTAGCGGTGTACTGGCCGCGGTCCTGCAGCGCCCGCAGCCCGTGCATCAGCGCACGACCGTCGGCGTGGTCGCAGATCGCGCCGACCCGCACCGCGAGACGGTACAGCGCGCGCACGCCGGCGATGTCGGTGCCCAGGCCGGCGAACAGCGGCTGACGCCAGCGCGCCAGCCGGCTGGCCGCGACGTCGAGCGCGCCGTCGAGGTCCGCCGCCTGCCCGTCGACCAGGGCCCGCGGCGAGTCACCGCCGGCGACGTGGGCATCGAGCGCCTGGCGCGCCCGCGGGCACGCCGCTGCCGCCTGTGCCGGCGCAGTCCAGCCCTCGCACAGCAGCGCACAGAACGGACAGGTCCAGTCGGCCAGTGGGGACGAAGCGCGGTCGATCGCCAAGGACGCGGGCACGGGAGGTTTGGACAAGGGGCTCGGTGGCGCTATGTCCGGCCCCGAAACAGGGTTGCCGGCCGCACCACACGCAGCGGCATGCCGCAAGTCACGTGCCATCCGCACCGGCCGCGGTGACGCCGAGCCGACGCGCGGTCGGCCGAACCACACTGTGCGCGCAACGCGCCGACACGGTGCCGCGCGCGTGACACTGTGTGCCGGGCCTGCGCCGTCGCGAAACCGCGCCGAAGGCGCCGGGCGGGCCAGAAGCCGGCGCCGCAGTGCGCAAACACCGGGGTGGCACGGTTCGTGAAAACACACGCCGCGTGACGCGACTCTTTGCTGCCCTCCACGGCCGGCGCTCAACCGCCGGCAGCCGGTCGCAGTCGCCCGTCGTGCAGTGCACTGGCGACCAGCCAGCCGTCGGCGCCCGCCGCCGCCGCGGCGTCGAGGTCGCGCGCGTCGCGGATGCCACCCGCGCCGAAGCAGCGGCGCCCGCCGGCGCGGCCGCGCTGGGCGGCGAACGTCGCCAGGTCCGGCCCGCCGCCACTGCCGACCCGCTCGAGCGTCATCACGATCAGCGTCGCCGGCCACTGCTCGGGCCGCTGCCAGCAGCCGGCCGGATCCAGCGGCCCGCCGCGGTGGTCGAGCGACAGGATCGCGCGGGGGTCGTCGGCCCAGGGTGGCGCACCGCCGGGGTTGCGCGACAGCGTCTCGCTGCCATACACCGGCCGCCACCCCGTCGGCCGGCGCGGCAGGCGGCCGGCGAATCCGCGCACCGCGTCGGCATCGGCGAAGCCGGCATCGACCCACAGCTCGACGCCCGGCAGCGCGTCGAGCAGCGCCGCGACGACCTCGTGCTGCGCCGCCGCGCCCTGGATCGCGTCGAGGTCGGCCAGATAGAGCACGCCGCCGCCCGCGGGCGTGCCGACGGCGCGCAGCAGCGCGCGCGCGACCGCCACCGGATCGTCGCCGGCGACGAGCGCCGACTCGATCGGCCGGTACGCGCGGCGCTCGCCGCGCACGGCATGCACGACGCGCCCGCCCATCACGTCGACGACGGGAACGATCGCTAGGGCGGCAGGTACAACCATGACGCGCGTGTTCGTCTACGAGTTCCTCAGCGCCGGTGGCGGCGGCGACGCGACGCTGCGCGACGCCGGCGTCGCGATGCGCGACGCGATTGTCGGCGACCTGCTGCAGCTGCCCGGCGTCACGGTGAGCGTGGCCAGCGACGACGAGGCGCCGACGCTTGCCGCGTCGCCGGCACTGCACGTGGTGCGGCCGGCGCGCGACGAGGCGGCGCCCGCCTTCGTGCGCCGGCAGGCCGCCGCGCACGACCTCACGTGGGTCGTGGCGCCGGAAACCGCGGGCGTGCTCGCCGCGCTGCAGGCTGCCGTCGAGCCGGCGCGTTGGATCGGCAGCAGCGCCGCGGCGATCGCCACCGCGACGAGCAAGCGCGCGACGCTGCAGGCGCTCGCCGCCGCCGGCGTCGCGACGCCGCTGGACCGCCCCGACGAGTGCGACCGCTGGCTCGTCAAGCCCGACGACGGCGCCGGCACCGTCGACACGCGGCGGCATCCGAGCCGCGCCGCGGCGCTCGCCGACGCCGACGCACGCCGCCGCGCCGGCCACGTCGTGACGGTCGAGCCCTGGGTCGACGGCGAAGCGCTGTCGGTCACGATGCGCGTCGATGCGGCGGGCGTCGAGGCGCTCGCGTTCAACCGGCAGCGCATCGGCGTCGACGCCGACGGTCGGCTGCACGACGACGGTGTCGACGTCGACGCGCTGCGCCGCGAGGGCGATGCGCGCGTGCCGCCGCTGGCCGCGTTGGCCGCGCGCGTCGCGGCGGCGATCCCCGGGCTGCGCGGCGTCGTCGGCTTCGACCTCGTCTGGCACCCGGTGCGCGGACCGGTGGTGATCGAGGTCAACCCGCGCGCCACGTGCGCGTACGTCGGCCTGTCGCAGCGGCTGGGCCGCAACGTGGCTGCCGACGTGCTGCGCGGCCACGCGTCGCAGCACCGGCCGGAGTTCGACCATGCCTGAGCGGGGCGGCAGCCGCATCGGCTGGGACATCGGCGGCGCGCACGTCAAGGCGTGCCGCGTCGAGGATGGCGTGCCGGTCGACGTCGTGCAGTGGCCCTGCGCGCTGTGGGAGGGGCTCGACCGCCTCGACGCGGTGCTCGCCCGCGCGCGCGATCGCTGGCCGCAGGGCTGGGCGATCGGCACCACGCACGTCGCGACGATGACCGGCGAAATGGTCGACCTGTTCCCCGACCGCGACCAGGGCGTTCGCCGCCTCGCCGCCCACCTGGCCGAGAGGCTCGGCCCGACGCTGCGCCTGTACGCGGGCGACGCCGGCTGGATCGCGCCGCCGGCGGCCGGCGCCCACTGGCGCGCGATCGCCTCGGCGAACTGGCGCGCGACGGCGTCGTGGCTCGCGCCGCGCTGCGGCGACGCGGTGCTCGTCGACATCGGCAGCACGACGACCGACCTGATCCCGATGCGCGACGGCCGCGTCGTCGCGCGCGGCCGCAACGACGCCGAACGGCTGGCCAGCGGCGAGCTCGTCTACCAGGGCGTCGTGCGCACGCCGCTGTGCGCGCTCGGTCCGCGCGTGCCGTTTGGCGGCGACGAGGTCAACGTGATGAACGAGTGGTTCGCGACGACGGCCGACGTCTACCGGCTGACCGGCGAGCTCGACGCCGCGCACGACCAGCACCCCGCCGCCGACCGCGGCACCAAGGACGCCGCCGCGACGCGGCAGCGGCTCGCGCGCATGGTCGGCCGCGACGCGGCCGACGCGCCGGCGTCGCAGTGGCTCGAACTGGCGCACGTGTGGCGCTCGCGCCAGCTCGCTGAGATCGGCGGCCAGCTCGAACGGGTGGTCGCGCACGCCGGTGTCGATGCGCGCTGCACGCTCGTCGGCGCCGGCTGCGGGGCCTTCCTTGCCGCCGCGCTGGCCGCGCGCACGGGACGGCCGTACCGGCGGCTCGCGGAGGTCGTGGGCGTGGGGGGCGACGGCGGGCTGGCGCGCTGGATCGAGGTCGCCGCACCCGCGGTCGCGGTGGCGCTGCTGGCGCCACCGGTGGAGGGCTGAGCACGATGTGGATCGTCAAGCTCGGCGGCAGCCTCGTGCACGATGCGGTGCTGCTGCGCTGGCTGCACATGCTCGCCGAGTTCGGTGGCGGCCGCGTCGCCGTCGTCCCCGGGGGCGGCGCGTTCGCCGACCAGGTGCGCATCGCGCAGCAGCAATGGGGTTTCGACGACCTCGCGGCGCACAACATGGCGGTGCTCGGCATGGCGCAGACCGCCCAGATGCTGCATGCGCTCGAGCCGCGCCTCGCCCTCGCCACGGCGGACGACGAGATCCGGCAGGCCATTCACACGGGCCGCGTCGCGCTGTGGGTGCCCTACGCCGCGCTGCGCGACGCCCCCGACACGCTGACGACGTGGGACGTCACCTCCGACAGCCTGGCGCTGTGGCTCGCAAGGCGCCTGAATGCCGAGCGCGTCCTCGTCGTCAAGGCGTGCCGCGTCGACCCGACGCTCGGCCTGGCCGACCTCGCCGCGGCGGGGGTCGTCGACCGGCGCTTTCCGCAGTGGGCGCAAGACGCCGCGTTCCCGGTCGACGTGGTGCAGGTCGACGCCCTCGACGCGGTGCGTTTGGCGCTGGTGCGCGGCGAATGGCCGCCTCCCGCCCTGCCCCCGCTGGACCTGTCGCGCGCCTGGCACACCGAGCGCGCGCCGGCGCCGCCACGGCTGCCGCCGCGGTAACGCAGCCCCGGCCCGGATCGCGGCCGCAGTCGCAGCGGCTCAGGCCGCGACGGCCGCCGCGCGCAGCGCGGTGCACAGCGCGCGCACGCGCGCCGTCTCGAGGCGCCCCGCGCGCCCGTGGGCGCACACGGCGCTGCGGAAGCCGGCGAAGTCGGGCGCCAGCCGCCGCAGTGCCGGCACGTCGTCGGCACGCAGGGCCCCGGCGAGGCCGGCGAGCCGGCCGCTGCGCTGCACGCGCTCGACGACGTCGCGCAGGCACGCGGGCGGCACGCGCTGCAGCAGACTGCCGGCGTGCTTGTCGACGGTGTCGAGCATCACCGCCGCGAACGCGTCGGCGGCGAGCACGGCCTCGAGCAGCGGCGCATCGACGCCGTCGTCGGCGATCAGCACCGGAACCACCGATGCGCCGCAGCGCGCCAGCGCGTCGACCAGCCGCTTCGCACCGGCACCGGGCACGATCCCGACCTTGACGTCGTCGACGCCCGCGGCGGCGACGGCGTGCACACGTCGCACGATCGCCCCGGCCGCATCCGGCGCGAAGTCGCCGATCGTCGCGCTCAGACGCAGCGACGGGTGCGCCGCGCGCACCGCGGCGGCGATGACGGCGATCCCCGGTGGCGGCAGGCCGCCGAGCGCGCCGCTGGCCGGATCCTTCAGGTCGACGAAGTCGGCGCCGCCCGCGGCGGCGTCGAGCGCCTCGGCGACGTTGCGCGCACTGACGAGCACGCGCATCAGCGCGCCCCCGCCGTCGCCGCGGCGCGATGCCGAGCGACGGCCTGCTGCAGCCACGACCAGGCCTGTGCCTCGGCCTCGCCGGCGGTCTTGTCGATCGCGATCTGGAGGTAGCTCAGTTCCTGGTCGATCTTCTCGGCCGGCAGCAGGTGCAGGCGACTGACGAGCACCGCGGCCTCGATGACCGCCGCCTGCGCGCGGTTGAAGCCACGGAAGTCGCCGTGCCGCGCCTCGGCGACGCGCGCCAGCCGCAGGCGCGGACGCTGCGCATCGTCGACATGCTCGCGCAGCACGAGCGACGTGTGGCCGATCGCGCAGGCCAGCCGCACCCCGCCGTCGACCGGCTCGGTGGGCCAGTCGCGGCGCTGGCCGCTGACGCAGCCGGCGAACACGCGCACGTCGGTCACGACGTTGAGGACGGCGCGGCCGGTGGCCAGCACGTTGGCCAGCGTCGTCGACGGCTTGAACGGCATCAGCAGCACGTCGTCACCGCGGTAGCGCACACCCATCGGGGCGACGTGCACCGTGCCGTCGGCGCCGCAGGTTGTGACGATGGTTTCGTAGATCGCTTCAGGCATGCTTTCTCGTCTTTGCAGGCGCCGCGTCGTCGTCGGCCTCGGGCGCTGCCGAAGCCGCACCGGTCACGGGCGCGCCCGCCACCGTCTGCGCCGATCTCGGAGCAAGCGTCGTGCCCGGAGCGCACCACTGCAGCAGGTCCTCCGGGGCGCGCTCGACGGCGCAGCCCCAGTCGAGCGGCTGGTCCTGCACGTAGCGCTTGCCGAGCTGCCACGCGATCTGCGCCCGGGCCAGCTCGACGCCCATGTAGAAGGCGTGCGACGCGTCGCCGTCGAGCCCGAGCGTGGGCCACAGCTCGAACGGGTCGCGCCCGCGGCGCAGGCCGTCGCGGTTGTAGACGTGCAGGCCCTCGGCGCTGACCTGGATGCGGAAGTTCGGGTCGCGCACCTCGCGCGCCGTCGCGGCGATCTCGGCGTCGCTGTAGGGGAACGGATGCTTGTCGTGCACCGTCATCAGCGCGGGCGACAGGCCTTTCGGCAGCGTGCGGTGCGCGCCCGCGGCGTGCATGATGCGCCGCGCCCAATCGGCCTCGCGCACTGCGCGCCGGCAGTGCCCGCTGACCTGGGTCGTCAGGATCGCGGCGGCGTCCAGCTCCTCGGCCACGCCGAGCAGCAGCGCGTTGATGCCGCTGGTGTCGGCTTCGGTGAGCTCGGTCAGGTTACCGACGCCGAGCAGGATCGGTGCATCGGGGAAGCGCTCGCGCAGCCGCTGGTAGCGGCACAGCGACGCGAGGAAGCCGAACGGCAGCGGGTCGAGGATCGCATCGGCGAGGAAGGGCCGGTTGCGCGAGCGCAGCCGCTCGACCGCCGCCCACAGCGACGCCTCGTCGGCCGGTGTGCGCGGCACGAGCACCGGGGTGGCCTCGACCTCGTCGGCGATCCACAGCGTCTCGACGTTCAGGCTCAGCAGGTAGTCGGCGCCAGCGCGGCCGCCGCGCAGCAGCTCGTGCGGGTTCATCGAATCGACGCTGACCGCGAAGCCCTGCGCCTTGAGCTCGCGCACCGCCTCCTCGAGGTGCGCGAACGGCGTCTCGGGCAGCGCGCCGAGGTCGATCACGTCGGCGCCGTCGGTGCGCAGCGACTGCGCGCGCTCGACGATCTGCGCGATCGTCAGCCGCGGCGCGTCGACGATCTCGGCGAAGATCTGCACCCGGTAGGCGTCGAGCGCGACCGGCTGCGCCTGGCGGCGGAAGAACTGCGGCAGGTCCTTCAGTTCTTCCGGCCCGCGCTGCACCGGCACGCCGAAGTGCGCGCCGAGCGCGTCGAGGTCGCCGCGGCAGCGCCCGGGCACGACGATGCGGTCGGCCGCCACCGGCCGCGGCACGCGGCGGCGGATCATGTCGGCCGTCATCAGCGCGGCCACCTGCAGCCCGATCTCGCGCACCTCCCACGTGAAGGCGGTCTCGGCACCCGGCGGCTCGATCGTCTCGAGCACGCGCGTCAGTGCCTGCTGCGCGAGGCGGCCGGTCAGGAAGACGATGTGTTCCATGCGCGCGCCAGGGCCGCGAAGCGCTCGTCGAGCGCGGCCGCGAGCTCGGCCGGGCTGGTGACGACGAGGCAGTGGTCGATCGCGCGCAGGCGCTCGAGGTTGTCGAACTCGACGCGCCGCGGCCGCAGCGTGACCCACTCGTGCGGGGCACGGGTGACGACCACCGGCTCGGTGTCGCACGCGAAGACGATGCTCGGGATGCCGAGCTTGCCGGCCTGCGCGAACATGTTCGTCGGCAGCGTGTCGCTGATGCCGAACGCGCACTTGGCCACCGTGTTGCTCGTCGCCGGCGCGATCACGACGGTGTGGTAGACGTCTTCGTAGAGCGTGCCCACCGGCACCGCGCTCGCCGTCTTGTCGCGGAAGATGCGAAAGCGCCCCTTGAGCTCGTCGAGGCGGCGCCCGTACATCGGCAGCACCTCTTCGGCGGCGGCCGACAGGTACAGGTCGACGTCGGGCAGACGCGCCGCGACGTCGAGCGATTCTTCGAGGAAATGGCCCGAGCCGGTCACGGCCCACGCCAGGCGCCGGCGCGCCGCGGGATCGGTCATCGTCGTCGCAGGAACGTGGCCACTTCAGTTGTCGGGCGCAAGCGGAATGTGCAGCCTGTGCATCCGCCGGTACAGGGTGTTGCGGCTGACGCCCAGCCGCTTGGCGACGTGGCTGACGTTCCAGCGTTGCGCCTCGAGCAGGTCGAGCAGCTCCTGCCGTTCCTGCGCCTGCGCCGGATCGAGCGACGGCGCCTGCGGGGCCTCGGCACCGGGCTCACGATCGGCGCAGCCGGGCTCGCCGCGCAGCGACGGCAGGTGCTCGGGCGTGATCGTCTGCCCGTCGGCGAGCGCGACGGCACAGCGCAGCACATGACGCAGCTGGCGCACGTTGCCCGGCCACGGGTGGCGCATCAGCAGGTCCCAAGCTGCCGGGCTGATCGGCATGTCAGCGCCGCCTTCATCGGCGAGCACGTCGCGGATCAGCTCGGCACGGTCGCTGCGCTCGCGCAGCGCCGGCACCTCGAGCTCGATGCCGGCGAGGCGGAAATACAGGTCCTGGCGGAAATGCCCGCGCGCAACGAGCTCGCCGAGGTTGCAGTGGCTCGCGCTGATCAGCTGGAAGTTGACGCGCTGCGGCTCGTCGGCGCCCAGCGGCGTGACCATGCGCTCGTCGAGCACGCGCAGCAGCCGCGCCTGCAGCGCCAGCGGCATGTCGCCGATCTCGTCGAGGAACAGCGTACCGCCGTCGGCCTGCAGGATCTTGCCCGGGCGGCCGCGCCGCTCGGCGCCGGTGAAGGCGCCGGCGCGGTAGCCGAACAGCTCGGCCTCGATGAGGCTCTCCGGCAGGCTCGCGCAGTTGATCGCGACGAACGGGCCGCCGGCGCGCGGGCTCGACGCGTGCACGCCGCGCGCGAAGACCTCCTTGCCGGCGCCGGTCTCGCCGCGCAGCAGCAGCGGCGTGCCGCGCGCGACGACGCGCTGCGCGGTCGCGAAGCGCGCCTGCAGCACCGGGTCGGCGAACCGCGGCGCCATCTGCTGCGCGCGGCCCGACGCCAGCGCTTCGCAGGCCGCCGACGTCGTGGCGGCAGCGCGCGCCGCCGTGACCGCACGGGTGGGCTGGCGGGCGACGGCGAAGAAGCGGTTCGCCGCGTTCGCGCGGTACGTGACGACCGGGTGGAACGCCGCGCGGTGGCTGCGCTGCAGCATGTCGTCGAGCGTGGTCTGGAAGATCTGGTCGAGCCGGTGCCCGCGGATCTGGCGCACGCTGTCGACGCCGAGCTGCGTCAGCGCGCTGCGGTTGGCCGCGAGGACGAGGCCGCTGCGGTCGACGACGAGCTTGCCTTCGTGCAACGTGTAGACGAACTCGGGCCGGCTGTGGAAGTGGATCGGGTGCGCGTCGCGGAAACGCAGGTCGATCAGGCGGTTCTCGATCATGCGCGCCGTCATGCCGAGCAGCAGCAGCAGGTGCTGCTGCGGCACCTGCGAGCGGCTGCTGACGTCGAGCACGGCGCAGATCTCGCCGGCCGGGTCGTGCACCGGCACGGCCGAGCACGTCAGCGACGTGTAGTGCGTGAAGAAATGATCGTCCTGCACCACGGCCACCGGGCGCGCAGCGGCCACGCAGGTGCCCATGCCGTTGGTGCCGGCCTCGGCCTCGCTCCAGACGGCGCCGACCTCGAGCCCGAGCGGCTGCACCTCGCGCTCGAACTCGGGTGAACTGGCCATGTGCAGGATCACGCCGTCGGTGTCGGTCAGCACGATCGCGGCCTGCGGGTCGCCGAGCTGCTGGTACAGCGTCGACATCTCGTAGCGCGCGCACTCGATCACGTCGAGCAGGCGCTCGCGGCGCTCGTCGAGCGCCGCGCGCCCGAGCACCGGCGGACGGCGCACCTGGCTCGGATCGAGGTGGTGCACGTTCAGGCAACGTGCCCACGAATCGGCGACGACCGCGCTGATCAGGTTGCGCGGGCCGTGCCGCACGACATCGAGCACGCGATGCAGGTGCTGCTGGGGATCTTGCAACGCCAACGCCATTGGTATGTCTCCTGCGGCGGGTCCGTCAGCCCGCCTCTCGATCACGGGGGACGGGCCCCCAAACCGCCGGACATTCTCGCTCCCTCTCACGGCCGCCGGCGAGCGTCGTCGCGCTGCGCCGGCTCGGGGTTTTCGCCGATGGCACCGCAAGCGGGCCCGGAAGTTGCACCGGCATCGGCGTCACAATCAACGACCGGCCTGCCGGCCGAGTCGCAGGAGACACGATGTCGACGATCCGCCCCCTCGCGGCGCACCGCCACCTCGGTGTGCAGCCGCAACCCGACCACGAAGCGCTCGACCTCGTCTTCATCGAGGGCTTCGTCGGCCACACCGTCATCGGGATCCACCACAACGAGCTGCACGAGCCGCAACCGCTCGAGATCGACGTGTGCGCCGGGATCCCGCGCCCGCTCGCCTGCGACACCGACCGCATCGCCGACACGATCGACTACGGCGAGGTGCGCCTGCGCCTGCAGCGGCTGCTCGCGGAACACCGTGTGCAACTGTTGGAGTCCCTCGCGGAGCAGATTGCCCACATCGTGCTCGGCGAATTCGGTGCGCGCTGGGTGCGCGTGCGGGTGGCCAAGCCGCGCAAGTTCGACGACGTGCAGGCCGTCGGCGTCGTCATCGAGCGCCGCCGCCCCGGGCCTCCCGAAGCCGGCCGCGGCGCGGCGATCCTGCACCTGATCGGCACCGGCATGGTGCCGGGCTCGTCCTGAGCGGCACCAGGGCCGTCGACCCGATGCGCGACGACACGCCGTGGTGGCCCGCGCAGGGCCGCGCTGCGCACGCCGGCTTGGCGGCGGTGCGCGTGCAGGCGGCCGGCCGGCTGCACCTCGGCTTCCTCGACCCGGCCGGCTCGCTCGGGCGGCGCTTCGGCAGCCTCGGCCTCGTCGTCGAGGGCTTCGAGACCGTCGTCGAAATGCGCCGCGCGGCCACCGACGAGGTCACTGCCGGCGCGTGCGTCGACCGCGACGCGATCGAGCGCGCCGCGCGTCACCTGCACGCGCTGCGCCGCGCCACCGGCCGCAGCGGCGCACTGCACGTGCACCTGCAGCGCACGCTGCCCACGCATGCCGGCCTCGGCTCGGGCACGCAGCTCGCGCTCGCGGTGGGGCATGCCTTCGCGGCGCTGGCCGGGCTGCCGCTGACGACCGGCGACGTGGCCCGGCTGACCGGGCGCGGCCTGCGCTCGGGCGTCGGCATCGCGGGCTACGACCTCGGCGGCCTGCTGCTCGACGGCGGCCCGGGCGACGACGGCCGCCCGGCGCCGCTGCTGTCACGGCTGCCGCTGCCGGCGCCGTGGCGCATCGTCCTCGCGCTCGAGCCCGGCCGGCAGGGGCTGAGCGGCGAGCAGGAAAAGTCCGCCCTCGCCGCGCTGCCGCCGCTGCCGCGCGCGGCCGCCGCCGAGCTGTGCCACCAGGTGCTGATGCGCGTGCTGCCCGGCGCGGCGGCCGGCGCCTTCGAGCCCTTCGCCGCGGGCATCACCCGCATGCAGCAGGTGCTCGGCGAGCACTTCGCGCCGGCGCAGGGCGGCAGCGCCTTCGCCAGTGGCGCGGTGCGCCGCCTCATCGAGTGGCTCGGTGGCCACGCACAGGCCGCGATCGGTCAGAGTTCGTGGGGGCCGACCGGCTTCGCGATCTTCGCGTCGGCCGACGACGCGCGCGACGCGCTCACCGCCGCGCGCGCCGCCGGCGTCGTCGACCCGGCACTCGAACTGCACGTCGTGGGGGCGCGCAACCACGGCGCGACGCTGACGCCGCTGTGACCCGCGCCCGCAACCCCGCCGACACCACGCATCCACCCCACGCGCATTGCCGATGGAACGCCCCTACATCCTGCACATGTTCACCCCCGGGCCGCAGATGAGCCCGTTCGACGTCAACATGGCCGCCGACGCCGGCTACCAGATCGTCACGCCCTACTGCCACGTCGGGCTCGACGCGGTCACCGCGCTGACGCAGGACGCGATCTTTTCGCGCGGGCCCAAGGGCGTCGCGCGCACGGGTCTGTTCATCGGCGGACGCGACGCGCTGCTCGCCGCCGACATGCTCGAACGGGCGAAGGCGGCGATGGTGCCGCCGTTCGTCGTCTCGGTCTTCGCCGATCCGAGCGGCGCGTACACGACCGCCGCCGCGCTGGTCGCCACCGTCGAGGCGGCCCTGCAACGCCACCATGGCCACGGTCTGGCGGGGCAGACGGTGCTGCTGCTCGGCGGCACCGGGCCGGTCGGCCGCGTCGCCGCGGTGCTGTGCGCGCAGCAAGGCGCCACGGCGGTCCTGTCGAGCCACAAGGGCCTCGCGATGGCGCAGGCCGCCGCCGACGAGACCGCGCGGCGTTTCGGCGTCGCGCTGCACGCGGCCTCGGGCGCGGGCCGCGACGAGTTGCACGCCGCGCTGGCGGGCGCCGACGTCGTGCTCGGCGTCGCGGCTGCCGGCGTGCAGGTCATGAGCGCCGACGACCGCGCCGTCGCGACGCGGCTGAAGGTCGCCGCCGACGTCAATGCGGTGCCCCCCGCCGGTCTGGCCGGCGTCGGCGTGATGGACGACGGCAAGCCGATCGAGGGCAGCGGCGCGGTGGGCATCGGCGCGCTGGCGGTGGGCAACGTCAAGTACCAGGTCCAGCACCGGCTGCTCGTGCGCATGCGCCATGCCGACAAGCCGGTGACGCTCGGCTTTCCCGAGGCCTTCGCCGCGGCGCGCGAGTACCTCGCCGAAAAGAGCGCCTGAGGCAGGTTCGTCTTCGCGGCGCGCAGGCCATGGTCGCCGAAACGCTCGTCGTCGCGGCGCTGTCGGCGCGCACGCTGGCCGAGTCGGCACGGCGCGGCGGCTGGCGCGTGATCGCGCTGGACCTGTTCGGCGACGTCGACACGCGCCGCGCGAGCGCCCGCTGGCAGCCGATCGGCGACCCCGCCGACGCGCGCATCGACCCGGCCCGCCTGGCCGCGGCGCTCGCCGACGCGGCGTCGCAGCCGAACGTCGCCGCTTGGGTCGCGGGCAGCGGCTTCGACGCGCCGCACGACGCCGCCTTCGCGGCAGCGGGCGCCATGCTGCCGCGGCTCGGCATGGCGGCCGACGTCGTGGCGGCGGTGCGCCACCCGGCGACGTTCTTCGCCACCCTCGACCGCCTCGGCCTCGCCCACCCCGAGGTGCGCACGACGCCACCGCACGCGCCGGCTGGCTGGCTCGCGAAGGATGCCGGCGGATCGGGCGGCCGGCACATCCGCGCCGCCGCCGATGCCGGCCCGGCCCCCGGCGTCTCCCCCGGCATCTATTGGCAGCGCGTACATCGCGGCACGCCGATGTCGGCGCTGTTCCTTGCCGACGGGCGGCGCGCCGCCATCGTCGGCCTGAACCGACTGCTCGTGCGCCCGCTCGGCGCACGGCCGTACGTCTACCATGGCGCGATCGGCCCGATCGACGCGCCGGCGTTGCGCGCGCGGATCGCGGCGGCACTCGACGCGCTCGTACCGGCGTTCGGGCTGCGCGGCCTCGCGAGCCTGGACTTCCTCGCCGACGGCGAGCAGCCGGTGCTGCTCGAGATCAACCCGCGGCCGTCCGACACGATGGCGCTGTACGACGCACTCTGGCCCGCCGGCCTGCTGCGCGCGCACGTCGACGCGCTGGGCGGCCGACTGCCGCCATGCACCCCGCACGACGCGAGCGTGCGCGGCCACGAAATCGTCTACGCGCCGTGCGCCGGCCGCGTCGACGCGGCGCTCGCCGCACGGCTGGCGAGCGACCGCCACACCCACGACGTGCCGGCGGCCGGCACCGCGTTCGACGCCGGCATGCCGGTGTGCACGGTCGGCGCCGAAGGCACCGACGTCGCCGGCGTGCTGCACGAGCTCGCGCGACGGCGGCAGGCCGTCGTTGCGTCGCTGACCTTTCCGCAGGAGCTCCCCGCATGACCGTCGAGACCCCCGCCCCGCTCGCCGCAGCGCCGAGCGTGAACCGCCTCGCCGCCCCGCTGCTCGCGCGCCTGCGCGACGACGCCGCGCGGCTGCGCGTGGCCGTCACGCGCGACGCACGCGGCGTCACGCTGATCGACGCCGGCATCGCCGCGACCGGCGGCGTCGAGGCCGGGCTGCTCGCCGCCGAGATCTGCATGGGCGGGCTCGGCGAGGTGCGCCTCGTGGCCGACGGCCGCCACGGCTGGCCCGACTGGCTGCACGTGCGCAGCTCGCAGCCGGTGCTGGCCTGCCTGGCGAGCCAGTACGCGGGCTGGAGCCTTTCGGCGAGCAAGGAGGAGACCGGCGGCAAGAAGTTCTTCGCCCTCGGCTCGGGGCCGGCGCGCGCGCTGGCGACGAAAGAGGAGCTGTTCGCCGAGCTGGGCTACCGCGACGACGCCGACCATGGCGTCATCGTCCTCGAGGTCGACCGGCCGCCGCCGCCGGTCGTCGTCGACAAGCTGCTGCGCGACTGCCGGCTCGCCCCGGAGGCGCTCGCGATCGTGCTGACGCCGACGACGAGCCTCGCCGGCACGACGCAAGTCGTCGCGCGCGTGCTCGAAGTCGCGCTGCACCGCGCGCACGAGCTGAAATTCCCGCTCGAGCACATCGTCGACGGCAGCGCATGTGCGCCGCTGCCGGCCCCCTGCGCGGACGGGGTGCAGGCGATGGGGCGCACGAACGACGCGATCCTGTACGGCGGGCAGGTGCGCCTGACCGTCAGCGGCGACGCCGACGCCGCGCGCGAGCTCGCGCGCCGGCTGCCCTCGTCGACGTCGCGCGACTACGGACGCTCCTTCGCCGACCTGTTCGCCGCCGCGGGATACGACTTCTACCAGCTCGACGGCGCGCTGTTCGCGCCGGCCGAGGTCTGGGTCAGCCACCTCGAGTCGGGACGAACGTGGCACGCCGGGCACACGAACCTGGACCTGCTGCACCGGCTGTGGCGCGAGGACGCCTGATGCGCATCGCGATCGCGAGCGACGAGAGCGGCTGGCACACGCGGCGGCTGCTGGCCGCGCTGCGCGCGCGCGGCGCCGACGGGCGCACGTTCGACCTCGCGCAGGCGCGGCTCGACACGACGCACGCGGGGCACGGGCTCGTGCTGCCCGGCTTCGGCCGCGAATTGCCCGACGCGGTGTTCGTGCGCGGCATCGCCGGCGGCAGCTTCGAGCAGGTGACGCGCCGGCTGGCGGTGCTGCACGCGCTGCAGGCACTCGGCGTGCCGGTCTACAACGACGCGCGCGCGATCGAGCGCAGCGTCGACAAGTCGATGACGACGCTGCTGCTGCACGCCGCGGGGCTGCCGACGCCGCCGACGTGGGCGCTCGAGTCGCCGCAGCTCGCGCAGCGCCTCGTGATGCGCGAGAGCGCCGCCGGCCGCTCGCTCGTGCTCAAGCCGCTGTTCGGCTCGCAAGGCAAGGGGCTGCAGCGCGTCGGCTGGGTCGTCGACGACGAGCATCCGCAGGGCCGGCACGTGCCGCTGCCGGCGCTCGACGCCGGCTTCGGCGGCGTCGCATACCTGCAGCGCTTCGTGCCGGCGCGTACGCGCCCGGGCCACGACTGGCGCGTGCTCGTCGTCGGTGGCGTTGCGCGCGCAGCGATGCGCCGCTTCGGGCGCCACTGGATCCACAACGTCGCGCAGGGCGCGCGCTGCGAGCCGCAGCCGCTCGACCGGGGTGACGGCCCCCGCCTCGCCCGACTCGCCGAGGCCGCGACGCACGCGCTCGGCCTCGACTACGCCGGTGTCGACCTGATGCCCGGCGACGACGGGCCGCTCGTCATCGAGGTCAACGGCGTCGCCGCGTGGCAGGGGCTGCAGCGCGTCACCGCGGGCGACATCGCCGGATGGCTCGTCGACGACCTGCTCGGCCGCAAATGCGCAGCCGCCGGGCGGCGGCTGCGCGCCTGAGGGTCGGCACCGCCGTGGAGCCGGTGGCGTCGCCGCACCCGGCGCTCGCGCAGCGGCTGCGCGAGGCCTTCGTCTGGGCCTGCGAACTCGACGTCGCCGCACGCAAGCCCGGCAACGTCAGCATCGCATCGCCGGGCCACGGCATGGACGCGGCGCACTTCGTGGCCAGCGCACCCGCTGCCGCCGCTGCGCTGTGCGAGCCCGGTGCCCCGGTGGGACGTCGCATCGAAGCGGCCGTCGCGGCGACCTGGGCCGTGGTGCAGTGCAACACCAACCTCGGCATCGTACTGCTTTGTGCGCCGCTCGCGGCCGCGGCTGAGCGCTGGGTGCCGGCCCGCGGTGAAGCCGGTCTGCGCACTGCGCTCGCCGCCGTCCTGCGCGGCCTCGACGTCGACGACGCGCGCGCCGCCTACCGCGCGATCGCACGTGCACACCCGGCCGGCCTCGGGCGCGTCGCGCAGCAGGACGTGCACGCCGAGCCGAGTCTCGACCTGCGCGCCGCGATGGAGCTGGCGGCCGAGCGCGATCTCGTCGCCCGGCAGTACGCCGCCGACTTCGCCGACGTGTTCGCGACCGGCGTGGCGACGTTTCGCGCCGCGCTGGCGCACACCGCGGACCCGGTGGCCGCGCTGCAGCGCACCTACCTCGAATTCCTCGCTGCGCAGCCCGATTCACACATTGTGCGAAAGCACGGCGCCGAGGCGGCGCAGTGTGTCATGCGCGAAGCGCTCGCGTGGCGCCAACGCGCGCGCGCCGGCGAATGCGTCGACGCCGATCCGGCCTTCCCGGCCTGGGACGAGAGCCTCAAACGGCGCGCGCTGAACCCCGGAACGTGCGCCGACCTGTGCGTGGCCACTGCGATGGCCGCCGCCATCGTCGATGGCGTCGACAAACTGCGGGTCAACCCGTAGAAGACCACGGGCCGGCCCCGTGCCGTGCAGCCCGCATCGGTGTTAACACCGGGTCCGATTGGCACAGAACATGAATGAAGCGGCGTGGCATCGGCGGCGCGAGGCGCTGTGATGCAAACCCCGCAGGCTCACAACGCACGGAGATAGCAGATGGCAAAAATCGATCGCATGATGGTGGGAGAGTCGCTGGTCGGCGACGGCAACGAGGTGGCGCACATCGACCTGATCATCGGGCCGCGCGGCTCGGCCGCGGAGACGGCCTTCGCGAACTGCCTGACGAACAACAAGGACGGCTTCACGTCGCTGCTCGCCGTCGTGGCGCCGAACCTGCTGACCAAGCCGGCCACAGTGATGTTCAACAAGGTCACGATCAAGGGCGCGAAGCAGGCGGTGCAGATGTTCGGCCCGGCGCAGCGGGCGGTGGCGATGGCGGTGGCCGACTCGGTCGAGGACGGCACGATCCCGGCCGACGAGGCCGACAACCTGTTCGTCTGCGTCGGCGTGTTCATCCACTGGCTCGCCGAGGACGACAAGAAGATCCAGGACTACAACTACCGGGCGACGAAGGAGGCGATCGCACGCGCCGTGCGCGGCGAGCCGACCGCGGCCCAGGTGGTCGCTGGCAAGGGTTCGGCGACGCACCCCTTCCAGGCGAAGTGAGCAGCGAGGTGGGCCGGCCGGTCGGGCCGGCCCTTCAGCGGTGGATGCCCGCGCAGGGCATCGGTGTAAACAGGAGACAGGAGCAACACATGGACTTCAAATGGCACAGGGCCCGTCGCGGGCTGACCCCGGTGGCGGCAGTGGCGCTGATGCTGCCCGCCCTCGCGATGGCGAACGCCGACCTCGAGAGGAAGATGCAGGACCCGAAGAACTGGGCGGCCCAGGCGGGTGACTTCTACAACCAGCGCTACAGCAAGCTCAACCAGATCAACCGCAACAACGTCGGCAAGCTGCAGGTCACCTGGACGTTGTCGACCGGCGTGCTGCGCGGCCACGAAGGCTCGCCGCTGGTCGTCGACGGCACGATGTACCTGCACACGCCGTTCCCGAACAAGGTCTTCGCGATCGATCTCGACACGCAGAAGATCAAGTGGAAGTACGAGCCGAAGCAGGACCCGGCGGTGATCCCGCAGATGTGCTGCGACACCGTCAACCGCGGCCTGGCCTACGCCGAAGGCAAGATCTTCCTGCAGCAGGCCGACTCGACGCTGGTGGCACTCAACGCCGCCGACGGCAAGGTGATCTGGTCGGTCAAGAACGGCGACCCGAAGCTCGGTGCCGTCAACACGAACGCGCCGCACGTTTTCAAGGACAAGGTCATCACCGGCATCTCCGGCGGGGAGTGGGGCGTGCGCGGCTTCCTCGCGGCCTACGACATCAACACCGGTCGCCTCGTCTGGAAGGGCTACAGCACCGGCCCCGACAACGAGATGCTGATCGACCCCGACAAGACGATGACCTGGACCGACGGCAAGATGGCGCCGGTGGGCAAGGACTCGTCGCTCAAGACCTGGCAGGGTGACCAGTGGAAGATCGGTGGCGGCACGACCTGGGGCTGGTACAGCTACGACAAGGCGGCCAACCTCGTCTACTACGGCACCGGCAACCCGTCGACGTGGAACCCCTCGCAGCGCCCGGGTGACAACAAGTGGTCGATGACGATCTGGGCCCGCGACCTCGACACCGGCGTCGCGAAGTGGGTCTACCAGATGACGCCGCACGACGAGTGGGACTTCGACGGCATCAACGAGATGATCCTGGCCGACATCCCGGTCAAGGGCAAGGAACGCAAGGCGCTGGTGCACTTCGACCGCAACGGCTTCGCCTACACGCTCGACCGCATCACCGGCGAACTGCTGGTGGCCGAGAAGTACGACCCGAAGGTCAACTGGGCGACGCACGTCGACATGAAGACGGGCCGTCCGAAGGTCGACCCGAAGTACGCGACGTCGAAGTTCACGAACCCGCAGCACGGTCCCGACGTCAACGTCAAGGGCATCTGCCCGGCAGCGCTCGGCACGAAGGACCAGCAGCCGGCGTCGTTCGACCCGAACACCAAGCTCTTCTACGTGCCCACGAACCACGTGTGCATGGACTATGAGCCGTTCCAGGTCGAGTACACGGCGGGCCAGCCGTATGTCGGTGCGACGCTGTCGATGTACCCGGCGCCCGGCAGCCACGGCGGCATGGGCAACTTCATCACCTGGGACGCCGGCACGGGCAAGATCGTCCAGTCCAAGCCGGAGAAGTTCTCGGTGTGGAGCGGCTCGCTGAACACCGCGGGCGGGATCTCCTGCTACGGCACGCTCGAAGGCTTCTTCAAGTGCGTCGACGCCAAGGACATCACCAAGGAGCTGTACAAGTTCAAGACCCCGTCGGGCATCATCGGCAACGTGTTCACCTACGAGCACAAGGGCAAGCAGTACATCGGCGTGTTCTCGGGCATCGGCGGCTGGGCCGGCATCGGCATGGCGGCGGGTCTCGAGAAGGACACCGACGGCCTCGGTGCGGTCGGTGGCTACCGCGAACTCAGTCAGTACACTGACCTCGGCGGCTCGCTGACGGTGTTCGCACTGCCCAACTGAGCGTCGAAGCTCGACACGGATCCCCGGCCGCGCGAGCGGCCCCGGGGATTCCCATCGGGGGACGGCGTACCGAATGGCAGCCGTCCCCCTCCCGCTTTCTTTGCGATCTTCCCCGACCATGAACGTCCGCGTATCCCTCGTCGCCGCCGTCGCCGCCACCATAGCCGCGCTCGGCACCCCGGTGCATGCTGCCGCGCAGGAGGTCAAGACCGACCTGTACACCGTCGTCGACGGCAACAAGGTCGACCCGAAGACCCTGGCCGGATTCCGCGCCTGGCGACAGGCCAACTGTGCCGCCTGCCACGGTGCGAACCAGGAAGGCCTGGCCGGTCCGTCACTGATCGAGCGGATGAAAGTGCTGACGCGCGAGCAGTTCAACCAGGTCGTCCTCGAGGGCCGCATCGAACGCGGCATGCCGCCGCACAAGCAGGCGCCCGTCGTCGTCGAGAACCTCGACGCGATCTACGCGTACCTCAAGGGGCGCTCGGACGGCGCGATCAAGACCGCCCGCGTGACCGCGATCGAGTGAGACGGCGATGAAGCGCACGCTCCCCAGCGACAGCACGTCCGCGGGCCGACGCGCGCGCATCGCGCGACGCATCGTCGCTGTGCTCGCCGCCGCACTGGCGTGCCACGCCGCAACGGCCGACGACGGGCCCCGCAAGGCCTTGCGCGTCTGCCAGGACCCGAACAACCTGCCGTTCTCGAACACGAAGGGCGAAGGCATCGAGAACCGCATCGCCGAACTGTTCGGCAAGGAACTCGGGCTGCCCGTCACGTACTACTCGTTCCCGCAGCGCATGGGCTTCGTGCGCAACACGCTGCGCTACAAGCTGCCCGGTCAGGACTACCCGTGCGACATCATCATGGGCGTGCCGGTCGGCTTCGAGCAGGCGGACGTGACCAAGCCGTACTACCGCTCGACCTACGCCCTCGTCCTCAGCAACTCGAAGGGGCTCGACAAGGTCGACAGCATCGAGGACTTCCTTCGCCTCGACCCGGCGGTGCTGAAGTCGCTGAAGATCGGCGTGTTCGACCGCAGCCCGGCGTCGGCCTGGCTCGACCGCCACGGACTCGTCGACCAGGGCGTGCCGTACCTGATGCTCAGCCCCGACCCGGACCAGTACCCGGGCGAGCTGATCGAACGCGAACTGGCCGCGGGCAAGATCGACGCCGCCATCGTGTGGGGCCCGATCGCCGGCTTCTACGCCAAGCGTGCGACGGCCAGGCCGCTGAAGGTCATTCTTCTGAAGTCGGAACCCGGCGTGAAGTTCGACTACGCTATGGCGATGGGCGTGCGTCGGGGAGAGCCGCAGTGGAAGCAGCAGATCGAGTCGCTGATCGAGCGCAAGCAGCCGGAGATCGAGGCGATCCTGCGCGACTACGGCGTGCCGCTCGTCGACGCACAGGGCAATCCGCTGGCGCGTTGACCGCGGGCCGCGTTCGCGGCACGGCGTGGCTGCTCGCCGCCACGGCCCTCGCCGCGCCGGCGCATGCGCTCGACCCGGCTTCGTTCGTGCGCGTCAGCGCTGCGGTCACGCAGGTCGAGGCGCTGCGCTCGGAAGGCGGCATCGCACTGGGCTCCGGTGTCGTCGTCGCACCCGGACGCGTCGTGACGAACTGCCACGTCACGCACGATGCCGTGTCGATTCAGGTCGCGCGCGGTGGCGACCGCATGCCAGTGCACGCACAGGCCGCCGACGTCGAGCACGACCTGTGCGTGCTCGACGTGCCCGGCCTGCCGAACCCGCCGGCGGTGCTCGGCGATGCGCGCTCGCTGCGCATCGGCGACGCCGTCATCGCGCTGGGGTTCACCGGTGGCTTCGGACTGCGGCGCAGCCTGGGGCAGGTCGTCGCGCTGCATCCCCTGCATGACGCGCCCGTCATCCAGAGCAGCAACCTGTTCAACTCGGGCGCGAGCGGCGGCGGCCTGTTCGACGAGCAGGGCCGGCTGGTCGGTGTGCTGACGTTTCGCATGCGTGGCGGCGAGGCGCACTACTTCTCGGCACCGGTCCAGTGGCTGGCGCCGATGCTCTCGAGTGCGGCGCGCTTCGAGCCGGTCGCGCCGCTGCCACGCGAACGCGTCCCGTTCTGGCAGCATCCGCCGGAATCCCAGCCCGCGTTCCTGCGCGCGGCGCACCTCGCGCAGGGCGGGCGCTGGCACGAGCTGTTCGAACTCGCGTCGCGCTGGACGCGCGACGCCGCGCTCGACCCGACGTCGTGGTACGCGCTCGGCCTCGCTGCCGAAGCACTCGATCGCCAGCCGGAAGCCCTCGCGTCGTACGAGCGCGCCGTCGCCGTCGACCCACGCCACGCGCAGGGCTGGCTGCGGCTCGGTCTGCTCAGCGCGCGCCTGGGCTTCGTCCACAAGGCGCGGCAAGCCCTCGCGACACTGCAGCCGCTCAGCGACGAGCTGGCGCGACAGCTCGCCGCGCGCCTCGGCGCGCTCTGACGCTGCACCTTTCGTCCACCCCACCCTCCGCGTCCGTCCAGGCCCTCATGCACCGACCTCCGTTTGTCTTCCCTCCCAAGCGCCTGACGCTGTGCGCGCGCGGTCGCGCGCGGGCCCTGCTCGCTGCCGCGCTCGCCGTCGCGGTCGGTACCGCGGCGGCGCAGTCGGCCGCACCGACGTCGACGTACTCGCCGGCCGAGCGCCTGCTCTTCATGAGCGAGCCGCTGCCGACGCTGAAGCCGCCGCTGACGCTGAGCTACCGCTTCCAGAAGTCAGGCGCGCTGGAGCCCGGCTTCGAGGACCGCGTCGCGATCGACCTGCGCGCGGCCGCCGACGGCTCGTGCTGCGCCGTCGTCGGCCGTTTTCTCAGCGGCGAGCGCGCGGTGATGCTGCCCGACATCGAGCAGGCGAAGTCCAACCCCATGCTGCTGTACTTCCTCGAGCACGACGTGCGTGACATGAATCGGCTGACCAAGGGCTCGGCCGCGTACTTCCGCAAGCGCATCCGGCTCGCGATCGCCGACGACGCGACGGTGCGCGACGTGGCCTTGACGTACCAGGGCCGCACGATCGCCGGTCGTCTGATCGAGATCGAGCCGTACCGCAACGACCCGACGCGCCAGCGCTACGCGCGCTACGCCGACAAGGCCTACCAGTTCTACGTCAGCGACGCCGTTCCCGGCGGCATTTACGGCATGCGCAGCGTGATGCGCGGCGCCACCGCCGGCGAGCCGCCGTTGATCGTCGAACAGATGTTCATCGAAGGCGGCAGCGCCCCTGCCGAGCCGCCCACCCAGGAGACCCCCCGTTCATGACGCCCTTTCTCGAACTGCGCAAAGTCCTCGCGGCGGCCGCCGTCGCGGTCCTCGGCGGCTGCGCGACGGCCGATGCCGTCGACGCCCGCGCCGCGCACGACTACCCCACCCTCGACCGCGTGCGCTACGTGTTCACCTGCATGCGCGACAACCCCGGTCCGCCGGCGTACGAGATGATGGCCAAGTGCTCGTGCGCGATCGACGCGATCGCCAAGGAAGTGCCGCACGACAAGTTCGAGACGATGGCCACCGCGTTCGACGCCAACACGATCGGCGGCGAGCGTGGCTCGTACATCCGCGACGCGAAGGCGATGCAGGCCGAGGTGCGCGCGTACCGCGACCTGCAGGCGCGGGTCAAGAAGGCGTGCTTCATCGCGCCGCAATAGGTCGGCCGGGCCGCGGCGCGGCGGCTGCGCCCGGCACGCGGCCATCCCGCCGCCGCGATTCGACGGGGCTCGTGCCGCGCTGGCTCGCGTGGGCGGCTGCCGTCGTCGCCGTCGGCGCGGCCGCCGCGGCGCGGGCCGACGCGCTGCCGCCGCTTGCGGTCGAGCAGATCGCACCGGGCGTCTACGTGCACACGGGCGCCGTCGCCGCCTGGGGTCCCGGCAGCGACGGCGACGTGGCCAACGTGGGCTTCATCGTCGGCGATCGCTGCGTCGCCGTGATCGACAGCGGTGGTGGCATCGACGTCGGGCGGCGCCTGCGCGCCGCCGTCGAGCGCACGACGCCGCTGCCGATCTGCGCGGTCGTCAACACGCACGCGCACCCGGACCACGTGCTCGGCAACGCCGCCTTCGTCGACGCGCCGGGCGGCAGCTCGCCGGCGATCGTCGCCCACGCGGCGCTGCCGAAGGCGCTGGCCGAACGCGAGCGGCATTACCTCAACGCGCTGCAGCGCGACTTCGGCGTCGCCGCCGGGCCCGGCACGATCGTCTACCCGACGCGCACCATCGACGCACCCACCGAGCTCGACCTCGGCAACCGCGTGCTGCTGTTGCGGCCCTGGCCGACGGCGCACACCAACAACGACCTCAGCGTCTACGACCGCACGACGCGCACCCTGTTCACCGGCGACCTGCTGTTCGTGCGCCACATGCCCGTCGTCGACGGCAACCTGCGCGGCTGGGTCGCGGCGCTCGACGAGTTGCGCCGGCTCGACGTCGCGCGCGTCGTGCCCGGCCACGGCGCGCCGGGCGCCGACTTGGCTGCGATGATCGCGCCGCAGGCCACGTACCTCGAAGCGCTGTTGCGCGAGACGCGCGCCGCGGTCAAGGCCGGCGTGCCGATCCAGCGCGCGGTCGACGAGGTCGGGCGCGACATCGCCAAACCGTGGGCGCTCGCCGAGCTCTTCCACCGCCGCAACGTCACGGCGGCATACGCCGAGCTGGAGTGGGAAGATTGACCAGTCGCCCGCGAAGCCGCCGGGCGCGAGGAGACGCCCCATGATCACCAAGCCCTGTCCGTTACCGCGCCGCCGTGCCGTGCTCGGCACGCTGCTCGCCGGTGCCGCGCTGCCGGCGCTGGCCCAGGTCTCGCGCGTGCCGGTCGACCGCCCCGACGACAACCCGCGCTGGCAGGCGCTCCGCCGCGACATGTTCGGCGGCCGCAGCGTGCGCAGCCCCGCCGACGACCTGATCCGCCTCGAGGCGCCGACGCGCGCCGACGACGGCGCCGTCGTGCCGATCGCGATCCGCGTGCAGCAGCCGCAGAGCCCCGAGCGCTATGTCAAGCGCATCGTGCTCGTGATCGACCAGAACCCGTCGCCGGCCGGCGCGGTGTTTTACTTCACGCCCGACAGTGGCCGCGCCGAGGTCGAGACGCGCGTGCGCATCGACGACTACACGCACGTGCGCGCGATCGCCGAGATGAACGACGGCTCGCTGCACATGGCGGTGCGCCACGTCAAGGCCTCGGGCGGCTGTTCGGCGCCGCCGGGCAAGGACCCGCAGGCCGCACTCGCCACCCTCGGGCGGATGAAGATGCAGGTCGTCGGCGCGCTCGCCGACGGCCAGCCCGCGATGGCGCAGCTGATGATCAGCCACCCGAACCACTCCGGGATGGCGATGGACCAGCTCACGCGGCTGTTCACGCCGGCGCACTTCGTGCGGCGCATCGACGTCACCTACGCCGGGCGGCTGGTGTTCGCCGCCGACGTCGACTTCACGATCAGCGAGAACCCGCACTTCCGCTTCGACTTCCTGCCGCGCGGCAACGACGGCGAGCTGCGCGCCGTCGTCGTCGACACCGAGGGCAAGACCTTCGTCTCGACGCTGCCGGTGCGCGCGGCGCCTTGATCCGCCGGCGCTAGCGGCGCCGGGCGGCGGCTGGCCACCGCTGCGCGACGAGGGTGCGCAGCGCCGGCGCGTGGCGCGCGAGCAGCAGCAGCGCCGCCAGCACGCCGAGCGCCGGGCGCAGGTCCACCGCGGTGGGCACCGGACGGGCGAGCGCCGGGGCGGTGAGCGCGCGCGCGAGCGTCGCCGCGTCGTCGAGCCGCACGTACTGCAGCCCACGGTCGGCGGCGAGCACGCGCAGGTAACCCTCGCGCAGCGACGACAGGTGCTCGCTGCCCGGCGTCGCCCCGGTGGGCAGCGCACCGGCGGCAGCGCCGGCGGGCTCGGCCGGCGCCGCGTTGCCGAGGCCCAGGCTGCGCGCGTCGGTCTGCAGCACGTCGCCCGCGCCCCAGTAGCCGATCGGGCGGCCGAGCGGGTCGGTGCGCGGGATCGGCGACGGTTGCATCCCGCCGACGCCGACGATCAGCCCCGGTGCCGGCGCCGTCTGCTCGGCCGCGCTCGCCAGGCCCGCGGCCAGCGGCGGTGCCTCGTGGCCGTCGGTGACGAACACGAGCGACGGCTTGCCCGGCAGTGCCGCGACCATCGCCTGCGCACCCTTGACGGCCTTCGCGATCTCGCTGTTGCCCATCCACGCCATGCGCCCGTCGATGTGCGCGATCGCGCGGCGCAGCTCGTCGAGGTGCGCGCAGACCTCGGCCGGCGCGAGCAGCAGGAACGCACGGTACTCGGTGAACACCGCCAGGCCGATCTTCGAGCCGCACGGCAGCGCCGGCAGCGCGTCGCGCAGCGCCCGCTTCGCGAGCTCGAGCCGGCTCACCGGCCGGCCTTCGTGGCGCACGTCGACGACGTCCATGCTCTGCGTGACGTCGATCGCGACGACGTGCTCGACACGCGGTCGCGGCAGCGTCCACGTCGGCTCGGCGAGCGTGGCCGCCAGCGCGAGCACCGCCAGCGCGGGCGCGATCGACGGCGCGTGGCGCCGGACCCGGGCCACGAGCGCGGCCCCGACGGCACGCGCGTTCACGGCATCCCCTGCGCGACACCGCGCGCCGTCGTCGCCGCGCGCTCGGCGTTGCGCGGCGGCGGGCCGGCCTCGTCGTCGGCGTGCTGCGGGTCGGGCAGCAGGCGCTGCGCGCGCTCGAGGTTGTAGCGCGCCTCCCAGTGCTCGGGGTCGGCGCGCAGCACGTCGCGGTAGGTCTCCTTGGCGAGCTCGATCAGCGGGATCGCGAGCGCCGGCCGCTCGCTCGCGCGCACGACGAGCGCCTGCCGGATCAGCACGTTGGCGCCGTTGTAGCGCGCCGCCAGACCGACCTGCGCGTCGGCCTGCAGACGGCGGTACTGCTGCAGCGCGCCGTCTTGGTCGCCCGCGGCGTCGAGCGCGCGCGCGTGCGCAAACCACACCGCGGGCGGCGCATCGGCCGGCGGCGGCGTGGTGCCGACCGCCGCGGCGAGCGCATTCCAGCGCGCAGCGCGCTGCAGCAGCCAGCCGTCGACGAGCGCGGCGAGTGCGAGCACGACGAGGGCGCCGATCACCAGGCGCGTGCGGCGCCGGGTCGCGAAGCCGCCCTTCAGGCCCATCGGCGTCGCTCCAGCAGGCTCGCCGCGAGCAGCGCGAGCGCCGCGGCGAGCGCTGCGGCGTAACCCCACGCGGCGAAGTCGCGCCGCGGCAGCGTGTCGGTGTACGTCAGCGGCAGGTTCTCGAGGCGATCGATGTCGTCGATCGCCGCCTGCAGCGCCTGCGGGTCCTCGGCCTCGTAGGCGCGGTACGGCACGCCGATGCCGCGGAAGAAGCGGTGCAGGAAGAATTCGGGCACGGTGTCGGAGGCCGCGCCCGCAGCCGCCTCGTCGGCGAGCCCGGGGCTCAGCGCGCTGCGGATGTAGATCCAGTCGATGCCCACGCGATGGCGGCGCGCGAGGTCGGCGATGCGCTCGCGCATCTCGGGCGAGACGTGGTCGCCGCCGTCGGAGACGAGCAGCACGACGCGCGAGCCGGCGTAGGGCCGGCCGTCGAACATCTCGAGCGCGGCTTGCATCGCCAGCCCGATGTCGGTGTCGGCGAGGCCGCGCCCGGCGTCGCCGGCGGCGATCGCCGCCTGCACGATCTGCGGCTTGCTCGTGAAGTCGAGCACGCGCAGCGGCCGGTTGCTGAACACGACCATGCCGAAGCGGTCGCGCGGCCGGCGCGCAGCGAACTCGGCGAGCATCTGCACCGCGACGCGCCGCTTCGGCTCGCGCTGGCGCACGTGCTGCTGGTGCACGTAGTGCGCGAGCGCCTCGGGCCCGGTGCCCGGCGGCGGGCGCGTCGCGGTGCCGGCAAAGCCCTGGTCCATGCTGCGGCTGCGGTCGAGCACGATCACGATCTCGGCGCCCTGCCCGATGCGCTCGACGGCGGCCTCGGGCCGGTACGGCCCCGCGAGCGCGACGACGATCGCGGCGAGCGCGAGCGCCGCCGCCGCACGCAGGCCGATGTCGAGCACACGCGACGCGGCATCGCGCGGCAGCCGCGCGAGCGCGCCGCCGTCGAGCGCGCGCCCGGCCGGCGCGACGAACGGCAGCGCCGCCAGCGGCAGCAGCACGAGCCACAGCGGCGCGTCGAAGCTCATCGCCGGTGCACCCACCGCGTCATGCCGACCCCCGCTCGACGTCACGGCAGCGCCGGCACAGGTCGGCGACGAACGCGGCGTCGACCGCCGCCGCGCCGCCGGCGAACAGCGCCTGCCGCGACTGCGCGAAGAAGCGCGCGAAGTCGTCGCGCAGCGCCGCGAAGCGCGGGTGCTCGGCGACGAAGCGCGGCAGGTCGCCTTCGAGCACGACGCGCCCGGCAGTGGCGTTGATCGCTTCGTGCACCGCGCGCAGCGCCGCCAGCGGGTCGCCGGCCGCGCGCACCGCCCGCCAAGCGCGGCCGAACGGCCGCCGCCGCGCGGCCAGCCACGGCAGCCCGACGTAGACGTGCGCGAGGTACCCCAGCAGCGGCAGCGCGAGCACCGCGTAGGCCACCAGCCGCTGGCGGCTCGCCGTGGCGTCGACCGCCGGCACCGGCGCGTCGGGACGCCACTCGCCGAGACCCTCGCGCGGCGAGACGGCCACCGGCACGAGCGGCGCCACCGTCACCGGCAGCGCCTCGACGCGCAGCGTCTCGTCGCGCGGCGCGCCGTACAGGCGCAGCGAGAACGGCGGCACCTCGAGCGTCGTGACCTCGACCGGCGCGTGGAAGATCTGGTAGCGCAGCACGACGAGGTGGCGCGTGCGTTCGCCCGCGTCGATGCGCTCGTGCCGCAGCGCGCGCAGCTCGATCGCCTGGCCGCGGCGGCCCACGGCCGGCAGCGACGCCTCGTCGATGCGCTGCGTGCGCGCGGCATCGACGACGAGGCGGCGCTCGAACACGTCGCCGACCTGGTAGCCGTAGGCGCGCGGCTCGTCGATCGCGAGCGTGGCGCCGGCCTGTGCCCCCGCGACGGCCGGTACGGCCGCCACGACGGCCGCGGCGGCCCAGGCGCGCACGCCAGCCCGAGAGGTCATTGCAGGAAATGCCATGTCACCGCGTCGGCGTCGAACGCGCCGTCGATGTGCAGCGGCCGCAGCCGGCGCGCGGCGAAGACGCGCCGCAGCGCCTCGCGCCGCTCGCGTGCGGCGCCGGCCCAGCGCTCGCGCAGCGCGGCGCGCCACCACACGGTGCGGCGCGTGCCGCGCTCGGGGTCGGCGAGCGTGGCCAGCCCCGCACCGTCGCCGAGCGTGTATTCGAGCCGGTCCCAGACGACGACCGGCACCACGTCGTGCAGCGCGAAGGCGTCGAGCACCTCGGCGAGCAGCGCGTCGCTCCAATGGAAGTCGGAGACGAGGAACACCAGCGCGCGGCGCGTGCCGAGGTGCTGCGGCGCCAGGCGCAGCCCGCTCGCGTCGCGGCCGGTCGGCACGAAGCCGCGCAGCGCCTGCGCCAGCGGCACGCCGGCGGCGCGCGCGCGCGTGGCCGGCAGCAGCCATTCGGGGCGCACCGCCTCGTCGGCGCCGACCGCGGCGAAGCTGTCGCCGTTGCGCGACGCGGACCACGCGAGGCTCGCCGCGAAGTCGGCGACGACGTCGAGCCGCCGCCGCTCGCCGGTGAAGCCCATCGACGCCGACAGGTCCAGCGCCAGCACGACGGGCACGGCGCGGCGTTCGCGGTTCAGGCGCACGAGCCAGCGGCCGAACGGGTCGCGCAGGCTCGCGTGCAGGTCCAGCCGCCGCGGGTCGGGCGCGTCGACGAGCGGCGCGTGGGCGCGGAACTCCTGACCGCCGCCGCCACGCAGGCTTCGGTGCGCGCCGGGCACCTCGCCGCGCACCGGTGCGCCGACGCGGTAATGGAACTCGCGCGGCATCGCCGCGGGCACGGGCGTCTTCACGGCGCCGCCACCTGCGCGAGGATGCCGTCGACGAGCGCCGGCACGAGCTCGGGGCGCCGCAGCTCGTGCACCGGCTGCAGCGCGAGACGGTGCGCGACGACGGGCGCGAAGACGGCGCGCACGTCCTCGGGCACGAGGTAGCTGCGCCCGGCGAGCCACGCCGTCACGCGCGCGGCGCGCAGCAGCATGCTCATGCCGCGCGGGCTCGCGCCGGCCAGCAGCAGCTGCGCGTCGTCGAGGTCGCCGAGCCGCACGCCGAACGCCGACGGCGTGGCCGTCGCGCGCCAGAGGTCGAGCGCGTAGCGGCGCAGCGCGTCGGAGGCCTGCACGTGGCGCTGCACCGCGGCGCCGACCTCCTCGAGTGCGCGGTGGTCGACGACGCCGGCGCGCAGCGCGCCGACGAGGCGGTCGGTGTCGTGGAAGCGCGCATCGAACACGAGGCTCGCGCGCTCGGCCTCGCCCGCCGGCGGCTCGACGGCGATTTCCATCATGAAGCGGTCGCGCGCGGCGGTCGAGATCTCGAACGTCTCCTCGCGCTCGAGCCGGTTGCGGTCGGCGAACACGAGCAGGTGCGGGAAGCGCACCTCCCGATTGAATGCGGCCACACTGCGCTCGGCCATCACGCGCAGCAGCAGCGCGTGCACCTGCGGGCGGGCGCGGTTGATCTCGTTGAAGAAGAAGATCGCCAGGTCCTCGCCGTGGCGCACCAGCGGCCCGGGGTCGACGGCGGGGCGGCCGTCGGCGCCGATGTAGGTGTAGTAGATCAGGTCGTTGGGCATCAGGTCGATCGTGCCCTCGGTGCGCTCGAACGCGCCGCCGAGCACGCGCGCGAACGCGCGCAGCAGCGTCGTCTTGCCGACACCGACGTCGCCCTGCAGCAGCACGTGGCCGCGCGCGAACACTGCCGTCGTCACGAGCCGCAGCACGCCGGCCTGCCCGACGACGGCGCGCGCGACCTCGGCCTCGACCGCGAGTGCGCGGTCGCGCCAGTCGGCGAGCAAGGCTTCGTCTGCGTCCATCTCCCTCCGCGTGTGCGTCAAGCCGCCGCGCGCCGCTTCGGCCACGAGCGCGCGAACGCCTCGGCCGGCGTCTGAACGCGCCCGGTGTCGGCGGCATCGTAGCCGGCCAGCGCGTCGACGCGGGCGCGAAACGCGTCGCTGCGCAAGATCGCGAGCACCTCGCGCAGCGGCGAGCGCGCGAGCGCGTCGGCCTCGGCGGCGAAGAAGTAGCGCTCGCGCACCAGCGGCACGAAGTCGAGCCCGAAGCGCCGCGCAGCCGTTTCGACGCCGATGCCGACGTCGGCCATGCCGCTGGCCACGTGCGCGGCCACCGCCGCGTGCGTGAACTCGCTCGTCTCGTAGCCGTGCACGCGCGCCGGCGCGATGCCGGCGTCGGCGAGCATCAGGTCGACGAGCATGCGCGTGCCCGAGCCCTCCTGCCGGTTGACGAAGCGCACGCCGTCGCGCGCGAGGTCCGCCAGGCGCACGATGCGCTTCGGGTTGCCGGCGGCGACGAACAGCCCCTCGTTGCGCACCGCGAGGTGGATCAGCACGTGGCGCGCGGGGTCGAGCCAGCGCGCGCAGCGTGCGACCACCGCCGCCTCGAAGCGCCCGAGCGGGACGTGGAAGCCCGCCATGTCGCAGTCGCCGCGCGCGAGCGACGCCAGCGCGTCGCTGCTGTTGCGGTAGCCGAGCTCGACCGGCCGGCCCTCGGCGGCCATCTGCTCGAGCAGCGCCGCCACCGCGAAGCCGTGGCTGGCCTGGATGCGCACCGCTGGCGGCGCGTGCGCCGCGTCCTGCTCGACCAGGCGCGTGAGCTCGCCGGCGAGCTCGGAGGCGAGCGTCTGCAGCGTCGGCGCCAGGCGCGCCGCGACGCGCTGGTCGGCCCACAGCAGCGCCTGCGCGAGGCGCGTCGGCGTCGCGCCGCGGCCGCGATGCGTCTGCAGCAGCCGGCCGCCGAGGTAGGCCTCGCCGGCGCGCACGAGGCCCCACGCGTGGCGGTACGACAGCCCGAGCGCGCGCGCGGCCTGCGCGATCGACTCGTGCTGCTGCACGCGCTGCAACAGCGCGAGCAGCGCCTGCGTGTCCAGTGGCGGCGCGCCGTCGCGCTCGACTTCCCAGCGCGGCTCGATGCGGACCTGGAACATTATGAAATTGCTTGCCGAATTAAGTGGAAGGTCCGCTGGCCACCGCCTCTGCGCTGCGGTATGGTGCGCGGTGAAGCGCCGACATAATATGTTCTTCTGTTCCGATTGTCGAGCGGCGCTGCGGAGACCGCGTTGAACCATCCCGTGATCCCGATCGCCGTCGCCGACGCGGCCCGCCAGCGCCGGCGCGAGGCGCCCAAAGGCCGGCGCGTCGAGCCGCAGGCGCTCGCCGAAGTGCGCGCGCTGCTCGGCGATGCGCCGCGCGCGCGCGACCTGCTGATCGAGCACCTGCACAAGCTGCAGGACCGCTACGGCCACCTCGCGGCGCGGCACCTGGCCGCGCTGGCACAGGAGATGCGCCTTTCGCAGACCGAGGTGTTCGAGGTCGCGACGTTCTATCACCACTTCGACGTCGTCAAGGAAGGCGAGGCGCCGCCGCCGGCGCTGACGGTGCGCGTGTGCGACGGCCTGAGCTGCGAGCTCGCTGGCGCGCGCAAGCTGCTCGCCGAGCTCGCCCAGCGCCACGGCGTGGACGTGCGCGTGATCGCGGCGCCCTGCGTCGGCCGCTGCGAGAGCGCGCCGGTGGCCGTCGTCGGCCAGCGCCCGGTGCTGCACGCGAGCGCCGACGACGTGACGGCGGCGATCGGGCGCGGCGAGACGACGCACGACCACCACAGCCACCTCGACCTCGCCGCGTACCGCGCCGGCGGCGGCTACCGACTGTGGCAGCAGTGCCTGCGCGGCGGGCGCGACGTCGAGTCGGTGCTGCAGACGCTCGACGACTCGGCGCTGCGCGGCCTCGGCGGCGCGGGCTTCCCGGCCGGGCGCAAGTGGCGCATCGTGCGCGCGCAGCCCGCGCCGCGGCTGATGGCGGTCAACATCGACGAAGGCGAGCCCGGCACGTTCAAGGACCGCTGGTACCTCGAGCGCGACCCGCACCGCTTCGTCGAAGGCCTGCTGATCGCCGCGTGGGCGGTGGGCATCGACGCCGTCTACGTCTACCTGCGCGACGAGTACCACGGCCTGCGCCGCATGCTCGAGCGCGAGCTCGCTGCGCTGCGCGCGAGCGACCTCGGGCGCGACCTGCCGCCGATCGAACTGCGCCGCGGCGCCGGCGCCTACATCTGCGGCGAGGAGTCGGCGATGATCGAATCGATCGAGGGCAAGCGCGGCATGCCGCGCCTGCGCCCGCCGTACGTCGCGCAGGTGGGGCTGTTCGGGCGGCCGACGCTCGAGCACAACTTCGAGACGCTGTACTGGGTGCGTGAGATCGTCGAGAAGGGCGGCGCGTGGTTCGCCGCGCAGGGCCGCCACGGCCGCAAGGGGCTGCGCTCGTTCTCGGTGTCCGGGCGCGTGAAGTCGCCCGGCGTCAAGCTCGCGCCGGCCGGCATCACGGTGCGCGAGCTGATCGACGAGCACTGCGGCGGCATGCTCGACGGCCACCGCTTCTACGCCTACCTGCCCGGAGGTGCCTCGGGCGGCATCCTGCCGGCGTCGCTCGGCGACGTGCCGCTGGACTTCGACACGCTGCAGCCGCACGGCTGCTTCATCGGCTCGGCGGCGGTGATCGTGCTGTCGGACCGCGACCGCGCCGTCGACGCCGCGCGCAACCTGATGCGCTTCTTCCGCGACGAGAGCTGCGGCCAGTGCACGCCGTGCCGCAACGGCACCGCGAAGGCGAGCGAGCTGATCGCGCGCGACGACTGGGACCTGTCGCTGCTCGCCGACCTCTCGGCCGTGATGCGCGACGCGTCGATCTGCGGCCTCGGCCAGGCGGCACCGAACCCGATCGACTGCGTGGTCCGCTACTTCCCCCACGAACTCGCCCCGAAGCGCTGACGCGATGAACGCCCCGACCCGCCCCGAACACCTCGAGGCCGCCGCACCCGCGGTGCGCTTCACGCTCGACGGCCGCGCCGTCACCGCCCGCCCCGGCGAGACGCTGCTGCAGGTCGCCCGCCGCGAGGGCATCGCGGTGCCGCACCTGTGCCACAAGGACGGCCTCGAGCCGGCCGGCAACTGCCGCGCCTGCGTCGTCGAGATCGACGGCGAACGCACGCTCGCGCCGTCGTGCTGCCGCACGCCGACCGAAGGCATGACGGTGCACACCGCGAGCGAGCGTGCGCGCAAGTCGCAGGCGATGGTGCTCGAGCTGCTGCTCGCCGACCTGCCCGAGGCGCCGTACACGCGCCACGACGAGGTCGGCCGCTGGGCGCAGGCGCTCGGCGTCGGCCGCGGGCGGCTGCCGGCGCGCTCGCAGCCGGCGGCGGACCTCTCGCACGCGGCGATCGCGGTCAACCTGGACGCGTGCATCCAGTGCACACGCTGCCTGCGCGCGTGCCGCGACGAGCAGGTCAACGACGTCATCGGCCTGGCGTGGCGCGGCGAGCACGCGAAGATCGTGTTCGACATGGACGACCCGATGGGCGCGTCGACCTGCGTGGCCTGCGGCGAGTGCGTGCAGGCCTGCCCGACCGGTGCGCTGATGCCCGCGCGCGGCGCCGCGCTGCCCGCCCCGGACAGGAGCGTCGAGTCGGTGTGCCCGTACTGCGGCGTCGGCTGCCAGCTGACTTACCACGTGCGCGACGGGCGCATCGCCTACGTCGAAGGCCGCGACGGCCCGGCCAACCACGGCCGCCTGTGCGTCAAGGGCCGCTACGGCTTCGACTACGTGCACCACCCGCAGCGGCTCGCCAAGCCGCTCGTGCGCCGCGCCGACGCGCCGCCGAAGGCGGCGATCGCGCGCGGCGAGTTCGCGATGGATCCCGAGCGCTGGCACGAGGTCTTCCGCGAGGCGACGTGGGACGAGGCGCTCGCGCTCGCCGGCGACGGCCTGCGCGCGATCCGCGACCGCCACGGGCCCAAGGCGCTCGCCGGCTTCGGCTCGGCCAAGGGCAGCAACGAGGAGGCGTACCTGTTCCAGAAGCTCGTGCGCACCGGCTTCGGCAGCAACAACGTCGACCACTGCACGCGGCTGTGCCACGCGTCGTCGGTCGTCGCGCTGCTCGAGGGCATCGGCTCGGGCGCGGTCAGCAACCCGGTGATGGACGTGATGCACGCCGAGGTCGTGATCCTGATCGGCGCCAACCCGACCGTGAACCACCCGGTGGCGGCCACGTGGATGAAGAACGCCGCGAAGGCGGGCACGAAGCTGATCGTCTGCGACCCGCGGCGCAGCGAACTGGCGCGCCACGCGTACCGCTTCCTGCAGTTCAACCCCGACACCGACGTCGCGCTGCTCAACGCGATGCTGCACGTGATCGTCACCGAGAGGCTGGTCGACGAAGACTTCGTCGCCAGCCGCACGATCGGCGCCGACGAGCTGCGGCGCAACGTCGAGGGCTACAGCCCCGAGGCGATGGCGCCGATCTGCGGCATCGACGCGGCGACGATCCGCGAGGTCGCGCGGCTGTACGCGACGTCGAAGGCGTCGATGATCCTGTGGGGCATGGGTATCAGCCAGCACGTGCACGGCACCGACAACGCGCGCTGCCTGATCGCGCTGGCGCTGCTGACGGGCCAGATCGGCCGCCCCGGCACCGGGCTGCACCCGCTGCGCGGGCAGAACAACGTGCAGGGGGCGTCGGATGCCGGCCTGATCCCGATGATGTACCCCGACTACCAGCGCGTCGACAACGCCGCGGCGCGCGAGCGCATCGCCCGCGTCTGGGGCGTGGCGCCAGAAAGCCTCGACGACCGCCCGGGGCTCACCGTCGTCGAGGTCATGCACGCCGCGCTGCGCGGCGAGGTGCGCGGCATGTACATCATGGGCGAGAACCCGGCGATGTCGGACCCCGACGCGCAGCACGCGCGCGAGGCGCTCGCCGCGCTCGACCACCTCGTCGTGCAGGACATCTTCCTCACCGAGACGGCGTACCTCGCCGACGTCGTGCTGCCGGCGAGCGCCTTCCCCGAGAAGACCGGCACCTTCACCAACACCGACCGCCTCGTGCAGCTCGGCCGGCAGGCGATCGACCCGCCGGGCGACGCGCGGCAGGACCTGTGGATCATCCAGCAGATCGCGCAGCGCCTCGGCCTGGACTGGCGCTACGCCCACGTGCGCGACGTGTTCGACGAGATGCGCCGCACGATGCCGAGCATCGGCGGCATCACGTGGGAGCGGCTCGAGCGCGAGCACGCGGTGACCTACCCCTGCCTGCACGAGGGCGACCCGGGCGAGCGCGTCGTGTTCACGCACGACTTCCCGCGCGAAGGCGGCAAGGCGCGCTTCGTGCCGGTGGACATCGTGCCCGCCGCCGAGCGGCCCGACGCCGAGTACCCGATGGTGCTGATCACCGGCCGCCAGCTCGAGCACTGGCACACCGGCAGCATGACGCGGCGCGCCGCGGTGCTCGACGCGATCGAGCCCGACCCCACCGCGCTGCTGCACCCGCTCGACCTCGACGCGCTGGGCGTCAGGCCCGGCGACGTCGTCACGCTCGCGACGCGGCGCGGCGCGGTGTCGCTGTACGCGCGCGCCGACGACGGCACGCCGCGCGGCGCCGTGTTCGTGCCGTTCTGCTACGTCGAGGCGGCGGTCAACGTGCTGACGAACCCGGCGCTCGACCCGTTCGCGAAGATCCCCGAGTTCAAGTACTGCGCGGTGCGGGTGACGCCGGGCGGCCCGGCGCCGGTGCCGGCGAGCTACGGCGGCGGCCAGACGCTGCGGCGCATCGCCGGCGAACGCGCCGATGTCCTGGCCTGAACGCGCGGCCGCCGGCGCCCGGTGCATCCGGCGCGTCGGGGCGCTGCTCGCGTGGGCCGTGCTGGCGACGCCCGCGGTCGCCGCGCCGGCGGCCGACCCGCCGCCCGGCGTCGCGACCGAGATCGCCGCCGGCGTCTACGTCGTGCGCGGCGCCGCCGGCGAGGTCGCACCGGACAACCGCGGGCGCACCGGCAACGCCGGCTTCGTCGTCGGCACGAGCGGCGTCGTCGCGATCGACAGCGGCACCTCGTACCGCCAGGGCCAGGCGCTGCTTGCGGCGATCGGGCAGGCGTCGCCGCTGCCGCTGCGCCGGCTCGTGCTGACGCAGGCGCGGCAGGAGTTCATCTTCGGCGCCGGGGCGTTCCGCGAGCGCGGCGTGCCGGTGCTGATGCACCGCGACGCCGCGCGCCTGATGGCCGCACGCTGCGACCGCTGCCTCGCGACGCTGCGGCGCACGCTCGGCGACGACGAGATGCAGGGCACCGCGCTGCCCACGCCCGACCTGACGTTCACCGGCAGCATCGACGTGGCCGTCGACGCCGAAGCCGGTGGCCGGCGGCTGCGCGTGCTCGACTTCGGGCTCGCGAGCGGCCCCGGCGCGGTCGCGGTGTTCGACGAGCGCAGCGGCGTGCTGTTCGCCGGCGGCCTGCTCGACCACCGGCGCATCCCCGACGTGCAGGACGCCGACCTCGACGGGTGGCTGCGCGCGCTCGACGCGCTGCGAAGGTTGCCGATCACCGCGATCGTGCCCGGTCACGGCCCCGTCGCCGGCCCGGCGCTGATCGACGCCGTCGAGCGCTACCTGCGCCAGCTGCAGGCGCGCGTGCGCGACCTGTTCGAAAGCGGCGCCGCGCTCGCCGAGGTGCCCGAGCTGGCCGTGCTGCCCGAGTTCGAGACGTGGGACCAGGCCGACGTCGTCCACCGCCGCAACGCGTCGATCGTGTTCCTGCGCCTCGAACGCGAGCAACTGACGAAGTGACGCCCACGGAGACCCTGCCGATGCCTGACCCTGCCCTGCCCCGCCGCCGCCTGCTGTCGCTGCTCGGCGCGATCACGGTCCCGGCGGCGTTCGCCGCACCCGGCGGCCTGCCGGCGCCGGCGGCGCACACCGATTCTTCGCCCGAGTTCGAGCGCGTGCGCCAGCACCTGTTCGGCAGCCGGCCGATCACGGCCAAGCCGAGCCGCGTCGAGCTCGTCGTGCCGCTGCGCGCCGCGTTCGGCGCGTCGGTGCCGGTCAAGGTCGTCTCGAAGCTGCCGCAGACGCCGGCGCTGTACGTCAGGCGCCTGTACCTCGTCGTCGACAAGAACCCGGCGCCGGTCGTCGCGGTGCTCGACCTCACGCCCGAGCTCGGCCAGGCCGACTTCGAGACGCGGCTGCGCGTCGACGAATACAGCCACGTGCGTGCGATCGCCGAACTCTCCGACGGGCAGCTGCACATGGACTCGCGCTACGTCAAGGTCTCGGGCGGCTGCTCGGCGCCGCCGAACCGCGAGCGCCCCGACCTGATCGGCAAGACGATCCTGCGCCTGCCCGAAGGCGTCAGGACGGGCGCGCCGACGCCGGCCGAGGTGCAGGTGATCCACCCCAACGACACCGGCTTCGAGCTGAACCACGTCACCGTGATGTTCATCCCGCCGCACTACGTCCGAGAGCTGCACGTGACGTGGAACGGGCGCCGGCTGTTCGACGCCGAGCTGACGTTCGCGATCGCCGAGAACCCGATGTTCCGCTTCCACTTCGTGCCGCGCGGCCCGGGCGAACTGCGCGCCGAAGTCGACGACACGAAGGGCCTGCATTACAGCGGCCGACTGCTCGTCGACTGACCTCGAACCGCACCGTGTGGCGCCCGCTGATGCTCGCCGCCGCCGTGGCCGTCGCCGCGGCCGATGCGCGCGCGGGGCTGCCCGCGGCTTACGCGCCGATCGTCGTCGAGGCGCAGGGCCGCCCGGCGCGGCTCGAGTTCGACCTCACGCCCGCGCTCGAGCGCGCGAAGCGCGAAGGCAAGCGGCTGTACGTCTACCTCGGTGCGCGCGACTGCGCGTTCTGCCGCAAGTACGAGGCCTTCCTCGCCGCGAACGCCGCCGAACTGGTGCCGCACTTCGCCGCCGACTACCTCGTCGTCGACCTGCGCAGCGAACTGGCCGCGGGGGCCGACCGCGTGCACCTGCGCGTCGGCGAGCGCAGCCTGAACTACACCGAGTTCCAGCGCGCGATCGGCGACGCGCGCGAGCGGCGGCTGATGTACCCGACGGTGTGGCTGCTCGGTGCCGACGGCAAGCCGCTGATGCAGATGCCCGGCGGCACCGGCACGTTCGAGACGGTGCCCGAGCAGCTCGAGATCCTGCGCCTCGAGCAGTAGCGCCGCGTCAGCCGCCGGCCGCCGGGGTGCTCAGCCGCCGCGAATTCGCCGGGTCGCGGAACACCAGCGGCTGCTCGACGACGCCGCGCTCGGCGGCCGCCACGGCCGCCTGCACCTTGTCGTGGTGCGGGCTGAAGCGGCACACCGGGTCGGCCGCCTCGGCGTCGTGCGCGATCAGGTAGGCCTGGCAGCGGCAGCCGCCGAGGTCCTCTTCCTTGTGCGCGCAGCTCGCGCACGGCTCCTTCATCCAGCCGGTGCCGCGGAAGCGGTTGAGGCCCGCGCTGTCGAACCAGATCTCGCGCAGGCTGGCGTCGCGCACGTTCGGGAACTCGAGCCCGGGCAGCATGCGCGCGGTGTGGCAAGGCAGTGCGGTGCCGTCGGGCGTGACGGTGAGGAACATGCTGCCCCAGCCGTTGACGCACTTCTTGGCCTTGCCCTCGTGGTAGTCGGGGGCGACGAAGAAGATGCGCATCGCGTCGCCGACGCGCCGTCGCCACTCGTCGGTCACCGCCTCGGCGCGGCGCAGTTGCTCGCGCGTGGGCAGCAGCTGCGCGCGGTTGACGAAGGCCCACGAGTAGTACTGCGTGTTGGCGAGCTCGATGTACTCGGCGCCCATCTCGTGCGCCATCTCGATGATGCGGCCGATGTGGTCGATGTTCAGCCGGTGGATGACGACGTTCATCACCATCGGCCAGCCCTGGTCCTTGATGATCTTCGCGACGCGGTTCTTCAGCTCGAAGGTCTTGGTGTGCGAGAGGAAGTCGTTCATCTCGCGCGTCGAGTCCTGGAACGACAGCTGCACGTGGTCGAGCCCGGCGGCCTTCAGTGCCGCGGCGCGCTCGGCAGTCAGGCCGACGCCCGAGGTCAGCAGGTTGCTGTAGTAGCCCAGCCGCCGCGCCTCGGCGACGATCGTCTCGAGGTCGTCGCGCAGCAGCGGTTCGCCGCCTGACAGGCCCAGCTGCACCGCGCCCATCTCGCGCCCCTCGCGCAGCACGCGCAGCCAGTCGTCGGTCGAAAGCTCCTGCTCGTGGCTCGCGAAATCGACCGGGTTGTAGCAGAACACGCAGTGCAGCGGGCAGCGGTACGTCAGCTCGGCCAGCAGCCACAGCGGCGGGCCGGGGCGCGCGGCAGGCGTCGCCGTCATGGCCGGGGTCATGCCCAGGTCACCCAGCGCTGGCGCGCGGCGATGTCGAGGAACGCGCGCACGTCGCCTTCGAGGCCGGTGGCCGAAAAGGCCTGCTCGAGGTCGGCGACGATCGCCGCCAGCGTGCGCTCGCCGTCGCAGCGCCTGAGGATCTCGCCGGCGCTCTGGTTGAGCTTGACCATGCCCTCGGGGTACAGCAGCACGTGGCACTGCTGCGCCGGCTCCCACTGCAGGCGAAAGCCCGCACCGATGCGCGGGCGGCTGTCGGCGGCGAGCTCGCTGCTCACGACGCGACCCCGTACTTCAGCGCCATCGCGTCGTTCATCGCCCACAGGATGTCGAGCTTGAACTGCAGCACTTCGAGCGCGCGTTCCTGCTGCGCGCGCGTGCGGAAGTGATCGAGCGTGATCGCCAGCCCCTGCTCGACGTCGCGCCGCGCCTGGCTGACGCGGTTGCGGAAGTACTGCAGCCCCTCGCTCTCGATCCACGGATAGTGCTCGGGCCAGGTCGCGAGGCGCTGCTTGTGGATCTCGGGCGCGAACAGTTCGGTCAGCGACGAGCACACCGCCTCCTGCCACGGCGCGCGGCGCGCGAAGTTGACGTAGGCGTCGACGGCGAAGCGCACGCCGGGCACGACGTGGCGCAGGTCGAGCACCTCGTCGCGGCTGAGCCCCACCGCCTGCGCCAGGCGCAGCCAGGCCTCGATGCCGCCGGCGTCGCGCACCGTGCCCTGCGGCGTCTCGATCTCGAAGCCGTCGTGGTCGAGGATGCGCTGCACCCAACCGCGGCGCACCTCGCGGTCGGGGCAGTTGGCGAGCACCGCGGCGTCCTTCACCGGGATCGCGATCTGGTAGTAGAAGCGGTTGGCGACCCAGCCGCGGATCTGCTCGGGGCTGGCCCTGCCGGTGTTCAACATCACGTTGAACGGGTGGTGGATGTGGTAGGCCCGCCCGCGCTCGCGCAGCCTGGCCTCGAATTCGTCGCGCGGCCACGGCTCGCCGCCGTCGGCGGGGTGGCGGGCTTCCTGGATCAGGTCGGCGCGCATCGTCACAGCGTGATCTCCATGCCGTCTTCGCAGACCTCGATGCGCTCGGCGGCGAGCGCGGCCCGCTCGGCCGAGTCCTCGTCGAGGATCGGGTTGGTGTTGTTGATGTGGATCAGCAGCCGCCGCGTGCGCGCCGGCAGCCGGGCCATCCACTCGATCATGCCGCCCGCGCCCGACTGCGGCAGGTGGCCGATGTCGCGCGCCGTCTTGCGCGACAGGCCGAGCGCGATCATCTCGTCGTCGGTCCAGAACGTGCCGTCGACCATCACCGCGTCGGCGCGGTGCATCGCGTCGAACACGGCCGGCTCGATCGCGCCGAGCCCGGGCGCATAGAACAGCGTCGTGCCGCGCGCGCGGTCCGTCACCGTGATGCCGATGTTGTCGCCCGCCACCGGCGCGTCGCGGTGCGGCGAGTACGGCGCGGCCTTCGACTGCAGCGGCAGCGCACGAAAGCTCAGCCCCGGCACACCCGGCACTTCGAACGCGGTGCCGTCGAGCGCGATGCGGTGCCGCTCGACGCCGCAGAAGTGGTCGAGCACGCTCAGGATCGGGTTGCCCTGCGTCAGGTCCTCGGCCACCGGGTCGGTGCACCACAGCGGCAGCGGGCTGCCACGCTCGCGCAGCATGTACAGCCCGGTCGTGTGGTCGACCTGGCCGTCCATCAGCACGACGCCGGCGATCGCGGTGTCGCGCACGCGCCGTGCCGGCTGCAGCGCCGGGTTCGCGCGGATCTGCTGCAGGATGTCTGGCGAGGCGTTGAACAGCACGCCGTCGGCACCGTCGTCGGGGCGCACGAAGATCGACGACTGCGTGCGCGGCTTCGCGCGCACGCTGCCGTCGCGCACGCCGCGGCAGTTGCGGCAGTTGCAGTTCCACTGCGGGAAACCGCCGCCGGCGGCGGCACCGAGCACCGTGATGCGCATACGAAGCGGTGTGGCAGCGCGTTCAAACGAAACGCCCCGGGCGCACCCGGGGCGTCGGCCTCATCGGCCCGGCTCAGCGAGCCGCAACGTACATCGTGATTTCGAAGCCGAAGCGGAAGTCGCAGGCTTGGGGGGTTTGCCACTGCATCGTGAGTCTCCAACAGGTCGTGGCACCGCACCACACGGCACGGCGGGGATTTCGATCCCGTGCCACATGGTGTCGCCGCGCGCCGCGACCGCAAAGCCCCGCAGCCATGATTCTCGGCTCATGATTTTCATGATTCGCGCGCCGGGGCGCCGTCGCCGCGCTGGCTACCATTGAACGGTGTCGACCGTCACCGCTGCATCCGACCCGTCAGCACCGCTCGCTATCGCGCCGCGCCGCTGGCGCCTGCCGGTGGGCGACGGCCACGAGCTGCAGGTCTACGAGTGGGGGGAGCCGACCGCCCGCCCGGCGCTGGTGCTGCACGGCGGGCCGGGATCGGGCTGCTCGCCGACGCTGGTGCGCGCGTTCGACCTGAGGGCCTGGCGCGTGATCGGCGTCGACCAGCGTGGCGCCGGGCTCAGCTCGCCGGCCGGCGCGACGGCGCACAACACGACGGTGCACCTGCTTGCCGACCTGCGCGCGCTGCGGCGGGCGCTGGGCGTCGCGCGCTGGGTCGTCGTCGGTGGCTCGTGGGGTGCGACGCTCGCGCTGGCGCACGCGCTCGACGAGCCCGACGCGGTCGCCGCGCTCGTGCTGCGCGGCCTGTTCCTCGCGCGCCGCGACAACATCGATGCGTTCTTCGCCGCCGCGGTGCGCGACGGCGAGCCGACATGGCGGCGCTGGCAGACGGCGGCCGACGCCGCCAGCGTGCGCCTCGTCGAACACCTGGCGGCCAGGCTCGACCACGGCGACGAGGCCGAGCAGCGCTCCATCGTGACCGCCTGGTGGCGCTGGGAACAGTCGCTGCAGGGAGCCGCCGCCGCCACGACGCTGCCCGCCTGCGAGGCGCTGCGGCAGCGCTACCGCGTGCAGGCGCACTACCTGCGGCACGACTGCTGGCTGGCGGCACCGCCGCTGGTCGAGCGGCTGCACGCCCTGCCCCCCGTGCCGACCCACCTGCTGCACGGCGCCCGCGACCGCGTCTGCCCGCCGGAAGGCGCGCGCCTGGCGCACGGGCGGATCGCCGGCAGCATGCTCGAGATCGTCGAGGGCGCCGGCCACGACCCGACGCACCCGGCGATGGCGGCCGCGATGGCAAAGGCGCTGGCAGGTCTGACCAGTGCGGCACAGTGCGGGGCGGCGCGATGAGCCTGCGGCTGAAGATCAACCTGATCGTCGGCACGCTGACGGCGCTGTTCGTCGCCGCGCTGCTCGGGCTGCAGTTCCGCGGCATGCGCGCCGCGGTGGCCGAGGAAACGGTCGCGGCCAACCGGGTGGCCTCGCAGCTGCTCAACCGCAGCGCCTGGGGCTACGCCGCGCAGGGCACCGCGGCGATGCAGGCCTACCTCGAAGGGGTGGGCCGGGTGCGCTCGAACGACATCACGCTGTACGGCGCCGACGGCACCGAGCTGTACCGCTCGCCGCCGTCGCCGTACAAGGCCGGTCGCGATGCGCCGGCGTGGTTCGACCGCCTCATCGCGCCGCCGCCCACCGTGCAGTCGATCGAGTTCCCCGACGGCAAGCTCGTCGTGCGCTCGAACGCGTCGCGCGCAGTGCTCGACGCGTGGGACGATTTCGTCGTCCTCGCCGGCGCGGCGCTGGCGCTGCTGGTGGCCGTCAACGCGCTCGTGCTGTGGGGTGTGGGGCGCGCGGTGCGCCCGTTCGGCCGCATCATCGAGGCGCTCGACGAGCTGCAGCGCGGACGCTTCGACGTCGAACTGCCGCCACTGCCCGGACGCGAGGCGGCGGCGATCGGCGCCGCGTTCAACCGCATGGTCGGCGTGCTGCGCGAGAACCTCGAGACCGAGCGCCGCGCGATGCGCGCCGAGCGCGAGCTGTCGGACAGCCGCGAGCTCGCGCGCTGGATCGACCACCACATCGAGCAGGAGCGGCGGCTGATCGCGCGCGAGCTGCACGACGAGCTCGGCCAGTCGGTGACGGCGATGCGCAGCATGGCGCTGTCGATCGCGCAGCGCGTGCACGGCGTCGACGCGACCGTCGAGCAGGCGGCGCGGCTGATCGCCGACGAGTCGTCGAAGCTGTACGACGCGATGCACGGGCTGATCCCGCGGCTGGCGCCGATGGTGCTCGACACGCTCGGGCTCGAGGCGGCGCTGACCGACCTCGTCGAACGCACCCGGCGCGCGCACCCGCAGGTGACGGTCGAGCTGCACATCGACCTGGCCGACGTCGCGCTCGGCGTCGACGCCGCGCTCGCGCTGTACCGCGCCGCGCAGGAGGGCATCACGAACGCGCTGCGCCACGGGCAGGCGCGCCACCTGCAGGTGCACGTCGGTGCGCGCGACGGGCGGCTCGTGCTCGACGTGCGCGACGACGGTCAAGGCCTGCCGACCACCGGCACCGCGACGCCGGGCCACTACGGCCTGCGCTGGATCGCCGAGCGCGTCGAGGCCCTGGGCGGGCAGATGCGGCTCGAGTCCGCCGCCCCGCGCGGCGCTCACCTGCAGGTGAGCCTGCCCCAACCCGCGTGAATACCGGACCGATGACCCGCGTGATCCTCGTCGACGACCACGTGCTCGTGCGCATGGGCTTTCGCATGCTGCTCGCCGACGCGGGCATCGAAGTCGCCGCCGAATACGGCAGCGGCGAGGACGTGCTGGCCGGCTATCCCCACGTGCGCCCGGACGTCGTCGTGATGGACCTGTCGATGCCGGGCATGGGCGGGCTCGAGGCGATCCGCCGCCTACTCGCGCAGGATGCGAAGGCGCGCATCCTGGCGCTGTCGGCGCACGAGGACACGGCGCACCCGCAGCGCGTGCTGCGTGCCGGCGCGCTGGGTTACCTCGCCAAGCGCAGCGCGCCCGACGCGCTGATTGCCGCCGTCAACGCCGTCGCGCAAGGCGAGCGCTACCTGGACGCCGCGACGGCGCAGGCGCTCGCGATGGCGCAGATTAGCGGCGAGGAAAGCCCGGCTGCGGTGCTTAGCGAACGCGAGTTCTCCGTCTTCCTGCACCTGGCGAGGGGGCTCAGCGTCGCGCAGATCGCCGCCGCGCTCAACGTGTCGACGAGCACGGTGGGCACGCACCTGTACCACGTGAAGCAGAAGCTCGGCGCGACCAATCAGTCCGAGCTGACGCTGATGGCCTTGCGCTGGGGCCTGATCGAGCCTTGACGCGCGCGGACGCTCGAGGGGTCGGGCACGCGCACCACGAGGTCGGCCCGCAGAACGAAAACGAAACGGCCCCCGAGGGGGCCGTCGTTCACCGCGGAGTCATCGTGGAGGCGCGGCCCGGAGTCGAACCGGGCTGAACGGATTTGCAAGCCCCACCAAGCACTTACATCCACTTCGGAACGCAGCTTGAGAGGATTGTAGAGGGTCGACGAGGGCCACGAAAGCGGGTTCGTGGTGGCCGGTAGAACAATAAGCCTCTGTTGAATTCCGAGTGGGTGAGCCAAGGGGAGTTCAGGCCAAGGACCGGGGTCAAGGGCGGGCGAAGCTCGGCGCAGCGAACCCTTGACG